>CAZGGK010000018.1:26299-69777 GCA_964525125.1 uncultured Mycobacterium sp. | reverse complement strand
CGTCACCTACGGCACCAACAACGAGTTCGGCTTCGACTACCTGCGCGACAACATGGCGCACTCGCTGGAACAGCTGGTGCAGCGCCCGCACAACTTCGCGATCGTCGACGAGGTCGACTCCATCCTGATCGACGAGGCGCGTACCCCGCTGATCATCTCGGGCCCGGCCGACGGCAGCTCCAACTGGTACTCCGAGTTCGCCCGGATCGTGCCGATGATGAACAAGGACGTCCACTACGAAGTGGACCTGCGCAAGCGGACCGTCGGCGTGCACGAGGTCGGGGTGGAGTTCGTCGAGGACCAGCTCGGCATTGAGAACCTCTACGAGGCCGCCAACTCGCCGCTGGTCAGCTACCTCAACAATGCGTTGAAGGCCAAAGAGCTGTTCAACCGCGACAAGGACTACATCGTCCGCAACGGCGAGGTGTTCATCGTCGACGAGTTCACCGGCCGGGTGCTGGTGGGCCGGCGCTACAACGAGGGCATGCACCAGGCCATCGAGGCCAAGGAGCACGTCGAGATCAAGTCCGAGAACCAGACGCTGGCCACCATCACGCTGCAGAACTACTTCCGGCTCTACGACAAGCTGGCCGGCATGACCGGCACCGCCGAGACCGAGGCCGCCGAGCTGCACCAGATCTACAAGCTCGGGGTGGTGCCGATCCCGACGAACAAGCCGATGGTCCGCGCGGACCAGATCGACCTCATCTACAAGACCGAGGAAGCCAAGTACGTGGCCGTCGTCGACGACGTCGCCGAACGCTACGACAAGGGCCAGCCGGTGCTGATCGGCACCACCAGCGTGGAGCGCTCGGAGTACCTGTCGCGGCAGCTGAACAAGCGGCGCGTCCCGCACAACGTGCTCAACGCCAAATTCCACGAGCAGGAAGCCGGCATCATCGCGGTGGCGGGCCGCCGCGGCGCGGTCACGGTGGCCACCAACATGGCCGGCCGGGGCACCGACATCGTGCTCGGCGGAAACCCCGACTTCCTGGCCGACCAGCGGTTGCGCGCGCGCGGACTGGACCCGGTGGAGACCCCCGACGAGTACGAGGCCGCCTGGGACGAGGTGCTCTCCGGGATCAAGGAAGAAGCGGCGGCCGAGGCGCAGGAAGTGATCGAGGCCGGCGGGCTGTACGTGCTGGGCACCGAGCGGCATGAGTCGCGGCGCATCGACAACCAGCTGCGCGGCCGGTCCGGTCGCCAGGGCGACCCGGGCGAGTCGCGGTTCTATCTGTCGCTGGGCGACGAGTTGATGCGCCGGTTCAACGGCGCGGCCCTGGAGACCCTGCTGACCCGGCTGAATCTGCCCGACGACGTGCCGATCGAGGCCAAGATGGTGACCCGGGCGATCAAGAGCGCACAAACCCAGGTCGAGCAGCAGAACTTCGAGATCCGCAAGAACGTCCTCAAGTACGACGAGGTGATGAACCAGCAGCGCAAGGTGATCTACGCGCAGCGCCGGCGCATCCTGGAGGGCGAGAACCTGGCCGAGCAGGCGCACAGCATGCTCGTCGACGTGATCACCGCCTACGTCGACGGCGCCACCGCCGAGGGCTACGCCGAGGACTGGGACTTCGAACAGCTGTGGACCGCGCTGAAAACCCTGTACCCGGTCGAACTCGACTACCACCGGCTGCTGCACTCCGCCGAGGCCGGCGAAGCCGACGAACTGACCCGCGAAGAGCTGCTGGCGGCGCTGATCGCCGATGCCGAACGGGCCTACGCGGTGCGTGAGGCGCAGGTGGACGAACTGGCCGGGACCGGCGCCATGCGTCAGTTGGAGCGCAGCGTGCTGCTGAGTGTCATCGACCGCAAGTGGCGCGAGCACCTCTACGAGATGGACTACCTCAAGGAGGGCATCGGGCTGCGCGCGATGGCCCAGCGCGACCCGCTGGTGGAGTACCAGCGCGAAGGCTACGACATGTTCACCGCGATGCTCGACGGGATGAAAGAGGAATCGGTCGGCTTCCTGTTCAACGTCGCGGTGGAGGCCGCGCCGGCGCGGGCGGTGGCGCCGGTGAGCGCACCCGAGGGGCTTGCGGAGTTCGCCGCCGCCGCCGCACAGCAGGGCGCCTTGCGGGCCAGGGGTATCGACGGCGCCGACGGCGCCGACGGGGCCGACGCGCCGCTGACCTATTCGGGTCCCGCCGAAGACGGTTCCGCGCAGGTGCAGCGCCGCGGCGGCGGCGATGCCGGCGCGGGCGGCAGCACCCGGCGGGAACGCCGGGAGAGCGCCCGGCGGGACGCCCGCGCGGCCAAGCTGGCCAAAGCCGCCAAGAAGCGCTGACGCCGAGCAGCCGCAAAGGTCCCCGATTCGGGGTCCAAATGCGGACTTCTGCGTCCGTTCGGCGCAATGATGGTGGGCATGGCGGGTATCGACATCAAGGAAGTCCTGCTCCCGGGCATCGGCGTGCGCTACGAGTTCACCCGCCGCGGTGGTGATCGGATCGGCATCATCGCGCGGCGCGGCGGCGACTACGAGCTGGTGTGCTACGCCCGCGACGACCCGGACCAGGCGCGCTCGCTGCTCCGGCTGACGGTCGACGAGGCCGACGCGGTGGCCCAGATCCTGGGCGCGCCCCGCATCGCCGAGCGGTTCACCGAGTTGACCCGGGAGGTGCCCGGGATCGACACCGGGCAGGTCCGGGTACCGCCCACCAGTCCGTTCGTGGACCGGCCGCTGGGGGAGACCCGGGCCCGCACCCGCACCGGCGCGGCGATCGTGGCGATCGTGCGCAACGACGACGTGATCGCGTCGCCGGGTCCGGCGGACCTGCTGCGCGCCCACGACGTGCTGGTGGTGGTCGGCACCGACGACGGCATCATCGGAGTCGAGCAGATCATCGACAAGGGCTGAGCCGGTGCAGATCTCGGCAGCGCTGCTGTTTCAGCTCGGTGGCCTGCTGGTGGTGCTCGCGGTGCTGGGCGGGCTGGCCCGCCGGTTCGCGCTGTCGCCGATCCCGGTGTACCTGCTGGCCGGTCTCTCCCTCGACACCGGCGGCATGCTGCCGGTGGGGGCCGCCGGTGAGTTCGTCGCCACCAGCGCACCCATCGGGGTGGTGCTGCTGCTGCTCACCCTGGGCCTGGAGTTCTCGGCCGTCGAATTCGCCAGCAGCCTGCGCCACCACCTGCCGTCCGCGCTGGTCGACGGTGTCCTCAACGCCACCCCGGGCGCGCTGGCCGGCTGGCTGCTCGGGCTGAACAACGTCGGCATCCTGGCCCTGGCCGGGGTCACCTACATCTCGTCGTCCGGGGTGATCGCCCGGCTGCTGGAGGACCTGAACCGGCTCGGCAACCGGGAGACACCGGCGGTGCTCGCGGTGCTGGTGCTGGAGGACTTCGCGATGGCGGCCTACCTGCCGCTGCTGGCGGTGCTGGCCGCGGGCGGCAGCTGGCTGCAGGCCGTCACCGGCATGACGATCGGGGTGGTGGTGCTGGCCGCGGCGTTCGCCACGTCCTACCGGTGGGGGCACCAGGTCGGCCGGCTGGTGACGCACCCGGACTCCGAACAGTTGCTGCTGCGGGTGCTGGGCGTCACCCTGATCGTGGCCGCGGTGGCCGAGTCGGTGCACGCGTCGGCGGCGGTGGGCGCCTTCCTGGTCGGCCTGACCCTGACCGGCGACACCGCCGAGCGGGCCCGCAGGGTGCTGGGTCCGCTGCGCGACCTGTTCGCCGCGATCTTCTTCGTGGCGATCGGGCTGGCGGTGGACCCGAAGCGGCTGCTGCCGATGCTGCCGGTGGCGCTGCTGCTGGCGGTCGCCACCGCCGCCACCAAGGTGATCACCGGAATGTACGCGGCCCGGCGGGACGGGGCGGCCCGGCGCGGCCAGTTGCGGGCCGGCACCACGCTGGTCGCCCGGGGTGAGTTCTCGCTGATCATCATCGGTCTGGTGGGATCGGCGGTGCCCGGTGTGACCGCGTTGGCCACGTCGTATGTGTTCGTGATGGCGATCGTCGGTCCGGTGCTGGCCCGGTTCACCGGCGGCCCCCAGCCGGCCACCGCCGCTCCCTGAGACCTCAGCCGATATGCAGGGCGACGACCTGCCAGGCCGGTCCGGCGCCCGCCGGTGTCCGCTGGACCCGACAGGCCAGTGCATGAGTGCGACGGCCGCGCCGGTAGCTGCCGAACACCTCGACGGCTGCGGGCGGGTCATCGGGTCCGATGGCCTGTACCCGGATGCGCTGCAGCACGGCCGCCTCGGCGGGCCGGCCGAGGCGGCCCGGCAGCACCGAGTCGGCCAGGCCGGGAGCCAGCAGCGGATGCAGGTGCGCCGGCGGGCGGCGTTGGTCGACGACTTCGAGCACCCGGCGCAGCGCGGTATCGGCGAACGCGGCGGCAGCGCGCAGCGGCGGCGGCAGCGCCACCGGTGCGGCCCGATCGGCCGGCACCGGTGGCCGGCGGCTGCGGGAGTGCGCCGACGCGGGTGGCCGCCGGTGCCCGACGGCACGCGCCGGCGGTTCGTAGTCGACGACGGGCAGCACGGCCAGCGGGCCGGGCGGGATCGGATTGGCAGTCACGGCAAGCTCTCCAGGGTCGACCGAACAGACGGCCCCGCTGGAGAGTGGCAGGGTGTTGCGGTCATCATTACACAGTCGCCGATCGGCCGTATCCGCGCGCGCCGCAGCCGCCGCCGCGGGCTACGGTGGGTGATCGGCGTTGCGCCGTAAGGGGAGGATGATCGCGATGGTGAGCCGGCTGTCGGCATCGGACGCGTCGTTCTACCGGCTGGAGAACAGCACCACCCCGATGTACGTGGCGGTGCTGTTCATCCTGCGCCGGCCGCGGGCCGGGCTCAGTTACGAGAAGCTGCTGGCCACCGTCGAGCAGCGGTTGCCGCAGTTACCGCGCTACCGGCAGAAGATCCGCGAAGTCACCATGAACCTGGCCCGGCCGGTCTGGGTCGACGACCGCGACTTCGACATCGCCTACCACGTCCGGCACTCGGCGCTGCCGTCGCCGGGCAGCGACGAGCAGTTGCACGAACTGGTCGGCAGACTGGCCGAGCGGCCGTTGGACAGGTCCCGGCCGCTGTGGGAGATGCGCCTGATCGAAGGGCTGGCCGACAACCGGATCGCGCTGTTCGCCAGGTCGCACCAGGCGCTGATCAACGGGATGGCCGCACCGGCACTGGGCCACGTCATCGTCGACCGCGCCCAGCGTCCGCCGCCGTTCGCCGAGGACATCTGGATACCCCGGCGCGAGCCCAGCCCCAGCGAGTTGGTGTTCGGCGCCATCGGCGACTGGGTTTCGGCTCCCCGGACGCAACTGCAGGCCGTCGCATCGACGATCGGCCAGCTGGCGACCACCGCCGGGCCGCTGGCCGACGCCGGCCGCAAGATCTTCGACGTGGCCCGTGCGGTGGCGCGGGGCACCGCGCCCAGCAGCCCACTGAACACGCAGGTCTCGCACAGCAGGCTGTTCACGGTCGCGCAGGGGCGCCTGGAGGACTACCGGACGGTGCGGGCCCGCTACGACTGCGACGTCAACGACGTGGTGCTCGCGGTGATCACCGGCGCGCTGCGCAACTGGTTGCTGGCCCGCGGTGAACCGGTTCCCTCGACGAGGACGGTGCGGGCGATGGTGCCGCTGTCGGTCTACCCGGAGGACGCCTTCGACGCGGACGGGCAGGGTCAGCCGATCAGCGCCGTGACGCCGTTTCTGGTCGATCTGCCGGTCGGGGAGCCCAACGCCGTGATTCGGCTGTCCCAGATCGCCTATGCCACCGAATCGCATCCCACCGGGACGAACCTGGTGGATGCCCGGACCATCCTGGCGCTGTCGGGCTTCGCTCCGCCCACTCTGCACGCGATGGGGATCCGGGCGGCGACGGACTTCGCCGGCTTCTCCCGCCGGGTGTTCAACCTGCTGATCACCAACGCGCCGGGGGCGCAGCGCCAGCTCTACGTCTGCGGTGCGAAACTGCTGGAGTCCTACAACGTGCCACCACTGCTGCCGAACAAGGCGCTGGCCATCGGTGTGACGTCCTACCACGGCATGCTGTACTACGGGGTGAACGCCGACCGCAAGGCGATGGGCGACGTGCGGATGGTGTCGGCGCTGCTCGACGAGGCGCTCGCCGAACTGTTGGAGGCTGCGAAATGACACGAAAAGCGCACGGGCCCAGAACAACCCATTCGCCGAAACTCTCCGCCGCGGTGTACGACGCGGAATTGTTCCGCCTGCAAACCGAATTCGTCAAGCTTCAGGAGTGGGTCCGGCACACCGGGGCGCGGGTGGTGGTGGTGTTCGAGGGCCGGGACGCCGCCGGCAAGGGCGGGGCGATCAAGCGCATCACCGAATATCTCAGTCCGCGCGTGGTGGGCATCGCCGCGCTGCCGGCGCCCACCGAGCGCGAACGCACGCAGTGGTACTACCAGCGCTACATCGCGCACCTGCCGGCGGCCGGTGAGATCGTGCTGTTCGACCGGTCCTGGTACAACCGGGCCGGGGTGGAGAAGGTGATGGGCTTCTGCACCGCGACCGAGCATTCGCGGTTCCTGCGGCAGACCCCGATCTTCGAGCAGATGCTCATCGACGACGGCATTCTGCTGCGCAAGTACTGGTTCTCGGTCTCCGAGGGCGAGCAGCTGCGCCGGTTCCGCAAGCGGCGCAACGACCCGGTCCGGCAGTGGAAGCTCAGCGGAATGGACCTGGAGTCGGTGTACCGCTGGGAGGACTACTCGCGTGCCCGCGACGAGATGATGGTGCACACCGACATTCCGCAGAGTCCCTGGTACGTGGTGGAGTCCGACGTCAAGAAGCACGCCCGGCTGAACATGATGGCGCATCTGCTGTCCACGCTGCCCTACCACGAGGTGGAGCGCCCGAAGGTGCACCTGCCGGAGCATCCGGTGGTCAGCGGCACCTACCAGCGGCCGTCGCGCGAGCTGTACAACTACGTCGAGGACCACGTCGCCACGCTGCTGGGCGATCGCGAATAGTCATGCGGGTCTACGTGCCGGCCACCCTGGCCATGCTGGCCCGGCTGGTCGCCGATGGTTCGGTGCGCGCGGTCGGCGACACCGCGTTCGCGGTCACGCCGGCGTTGCGGGAGGCTTACGCGCACGGCGACGACGACGAACTCGCCGAGGTTGCGCTGCGCGATGCGGCGCTGGCGTCGCTGCGGTTGCTGGGCACCGCACCGGCCGAACTTCCGGTCCGGCGGGCGGTGCTGGTCGCCGAGGCCGACGGGGTCGCGCGTCCGGACCTGGACGACGCGGTGGTCCGGCTGGCCGGGCCGATCGCGATCGCCGACGTCGTCGCCGGGTACGTCGACACCGCCGCCGCCGAGCCGGCGGTGGCCGCGGCGCTGGCCGTCGTCGACGAGGCCGACCTCGGCGACGAGGACGCCGAGCTGATCGTCGGCGACGCCCAGGACCACGATCTGGCCTGGTATGCCACCCAGGAGCTGCCGTTCCTGCTCGAGTTGCTCTGACCGTCAAGCTACGCTACCGTAAGTTACCTCAGCGTAGGTTTGAGTGGACGGAGTGCCCATGGGTGTCCAGCGCACCGCCAGTCCCACCGCGATCATCACCGAGACCCCGGTGCCGACCGTGGCGGCGGGCGGCAGCCCGGTGTGGCGGGCACTGCGCGCGGCCGCGGGGCGCATCAGCACGCCGTTGCTGCCCGACGACTACCTGCGGCTGGCCAACCCGCTGTGGTCGGCGCGCGAACTGCGCGGGCGGGTGGTCTCGGTGCGCCGGGAGACGGCCGACTCGGCGACGCTGGTCATCAGGCCCGGCTGGGGCTTCGACTTCGACTACCGGGCGGGCCAGTACGTGGGCATCGGGCTGCAGGTCGACGGCCGGTGGCGCTGGCGGACCTACTCGCTGACCTCGACACCGGCGGTGCGCGGCGCGCGCACGATCGCCATCACGGTCAAGGCGAACCCGGCCGGCCTGGTCTCCCCGCTGCTGGTCGACGATGTCGCGCCCGGCACGATCGTGCGCCTGGCCGCGCCCCGGGGGGATTTCGTGCTGCCCGACCCGGCCCCCGCGGCGCTGCTGTTCCTCACCGCGGGATCGGGCATCACCCCGGTGGTGTCGATGCTGCGGACGCTGGCCCACCGCGACCAGATCGGGGACATCGTCCACCTGCATTCCGCGCCCACCCGGGCGGCGGCGATGTTCGGCGACGAACTGACCGAACTGGCCCGTCGCCGGCCCGGCTACCGGTTGCGGTTGCGGACCACCGGCACCGAGGGCCGGTTCGACCCGGCCGGGATCGGCGCCGAGGTGCCCGACTGGGCGCAGCGGCACACCTGGGCGTGCGGCCCGGAGGATCTGCTGGGCGCCGCCGAGCGGACCTGGTCGGCGGCGGGTATCGCCGAGCGCCTGCACACCGAGCGGTTCGCGGTGCAGCGGGCGGCGCCGAGCGGAACCGGCGGCACGATCACCTTCGTGCGCAGCGGCAAGCAGGTGGCGGCCGGCGGCGCGACGTCGCTGCTGGAGGCCGGTGAGGGTGCCGGGGTGCGGATGCCGTTCGGCTGCCGGATGGGCATCTGCTGGTCGTGTGTGGTGCCGGTGAGCGACGGATACGTCCGCGACCTGCGCACCGGTGCCGAACACGGACCCGGCGCCCGCGTCCAGACCTGCTGTTCGGCCGCCTCCGGCGACTGCGCACTGGACATCTGAGCCGGCGGGGACCGGCAAGAAAGGCTTGTAGATGGCGATTACCGACGTACCGGCGTTCGCGCACCTCAGCGCGTCCGACCTGGAAGGCCTGGCGGTCGAGATCGACACGATCCGCCAGGACATCGAGGACTCCCTCGGCGAACGTGACGCCCGCTACATCCGCCGCACCGTCACCGCGCAGCGGACCCTCGAGGTGGCCGGCCGGGCGATCCTGGCCGGCGGCTCGCGCCGGTGGGCCTGGTGGGCCGGGGCGGTGACCCTGGGCGTGGCCAAGATCATCGAGAACATGGAGATCGGCCACAACGTCATGCACGGCCAGTGGGACTGGATGAACGACCCGGAGATCTCCTCGGCCTGGGAGTGGGACCTGGTCGGCAACGCCAAGCACTGGCGGTACACGCACAACTTCCTGCACCACAAGTACACCAATGTGGTGGGCATGGACGACGACGTGGGCTACGGACTGCTGCGGGTCACCCGCGACCAGCGCTGGAAGCGGTTCAACCTGCTCAACGTGCCGATCAATGCGCTGCTGTCGATGTTCTTCGAGTGGGGAATCGCGGTGCAGCACCTGGAGATCGGCAAGATCGTGCGGCATCGTGACGACCGCGCCGAGACCCGCCGCAAGGTCGCCGAGGTGCGGTCCAAGGTGGGCCGCCAGGTGGTCAAGGACTATCTGGCCTACCCGGCACTGACGGCGGCCTCCCCGGGCACCGGCTTCCGGCGCACGCTGACCGCCAACCTGCTGGCCAACATCATCCGCAACGTGTGGGCCAACGCGGTGATCTTCTGCGGCCACTTCCCCGACGGCGCCGAGAAGTTCACCAAGACCGATCTGGTCGGTGAGACCAGGGGGCAGTGGTACCTGCGGCAGATTCTGGGCAGCGCTAACTTCGACGCCGGTCCGGTGCTGGGGTTCATGAGCGGCCACCTGAGCCACCAGATCGAGCACCACCTCTATCCCGATCTGCCCAGCAACCGCTACCCCGAGATCTCGGTGCGGGTGCGCCAGGTCTGCGACAAATACGACCTGCCCTACACGACGGGTCCGTTCCTGCTGCAGTACGCCAAGACCTGGCGGACCATCGCCAAACTGTCGCTGCCGGATCGGTACCTGCGTCACGGTGTCGACGACGCGGCCGAGACCCGCAGCGAGAGGATCTTCGCCGAACTGGACGCCGGTGGCCTGGGGCCCGACCCGGTGACCGGCCGCCGGATCGGCCTGCGCGGTGCGCTGGCCCGGCTGCGGCGCCGCTGACCGCACCGCCCGGTGAGCGTGCGCGGCTGCACGCCCGCCCGGCTCGGCGGCGGTGCGATCAGGGGCGCTCGCCGGCGGGGGTCCCGCGCAGCGCCGTCAGCAGCCGCCGGGCCGCGGTGACGCGGCGGGCGGCCGGCCCGGTCAGGGTGTCCAAAGCGCATTCGGGGTCGGCGGGCGGGCCGGCGTGCCCGCAGCCGCGCGGGCAGTCGCCGATGGTCTCGGCCAGGTCGGAGAATGCCAGCAGTACGTCGTCGGCCTCGATATGGGCCAGGCCGAACGAGCGGATGCCCGGGGTGTCGATCACCCAGCCGTCGCCGCGCAGCGGCAATGCCACCGACTGGGTCGACACGTGCCGGCCCTTCCCCACGCCGGATACCGCTCCGGTGGCCCGATCTGCTTGCGGCACAAGGCGATTGGCCAGCGTTGACTTGCCGACGCCGGAATGGCCGAGCAGCACCGTGACTTTTCCGCCCAGCAGCGGGGCGACCGCGTCCAGCGGGTCGTCGCGGCCGGCGGTGACGATCCTCAGGTCCAGGTCGGCGAACTGGCCGGCGAACGGTTCCGGCGAGGCGAGGTCGGTCTTGGTCAGGCACAGGATCGGGGTCAGCCCGCCGGCGTAGGCCGCTATCAGTGCGCGGTCGACCAGCCCGGTGCGCGGCGGCGGGTCTGCGAGTGCCACCACGATCAGCAACTGGTCGGCGTTGGCGACCACCACCCGCTCGGTCGGGTCGGTGTCGTCGGCGGTGCGGCGCAGCACCGTTCGGCGCGGTCCGCGCCGCACGATGCGCGCCAGGGTGTCGGGCCGGCCGGACAGGTCGCCGACCACGTCGACGTCGTCGCCGACGACGATCGGGGTGCGGCCCAGTTCGCGGGCACGCATCGCGATGATCACCCGGTCCGGGCCGAGCACACAGCCCCACCGGCCGCGGTCGACGCTGATCACCATGGCCGGCTCGGCGTCGGCGTGTTCGGGCCTGGTCTTGGTCCGCGGCCGGGAACCCCGGCCGGAGCGGATCCTGACGTCGGATTCGTCGTAGTCGCCGGGCTTCAAGCGGCGGACGCTCCGAGCATCTCGGCCCACATCCGGGGGAAGTCGGGCAGGGTCTTCGCGGTGGTGGCGATGTCGTCCACCGAGACACCGGCCACCCGCAGGCCGACGATCGCGCCGGCGGTGGCCATCCGGTGATCGGCGTAGGAATGCCAGGTCCCGCCGTGCAGTGGCGCCGCGGTGATCACCAGGCCGTCGGGGGTTTGCGCGCAGTCCCCGCCGAGTCCGTTGATCTCGGCGCTCAGGGCGGCCAGTCGGTCGGTCTCGTGGCCGCGCAGATGGGCGATGCCGGTCAGCCGCGACACCGATCCCTCGGTGGCCAGCGCGGCAAGTGCGGCCACCGTCGGCGTCAGCTCGCCGATGTCGCGCAGGTCCATATCGAAGCCGGGATAGCTGCCGGGCCCGTGCACCTGCAGCTGTGAACCGGTCCGGCCGACAGCGCAGTTCACCTTGCGAAAGACGGCCAGCACGGCGTCGGCGGGCTGCACGCTCGCGGTCGGCCAGCCGGCGACGCGCAGCCGGCCGCCGGTGACCGCGGCCGCCGCCAGGAACGGCGTCGCATTGGACAGATCCGGTTCGATCTCCCAATGCCGGGCGGTGGCCGGCCCCGGGCGCACCCGCCACCGGTCGGGGGTGGTGTCGTCGATGTCGACCCCGGCCTGCCGGAGCATGGCGACGGTCATCGCGATGTGCGGCGCGGAGGGCAGCGTAGCGCCGGTGTGCAGCACGGTCAGCCCGGCGGTGAAGCCCGCGGCGCACAGCAGCAGTCCGGAGACGAACTGGGAGGACGCCGAGGCGTCGATAGCCACGGTCCCGCCGGCCACCGATCCGCGGCCGAAGACCCGGAACGGCAGACCGGCGCCGTCGACGCCGATGCCGATGCCACGCATCGCGTCCAGCAGCGGCGCGATCGGGCGCGTTCGGGCCTGTTCGTCGCCGTCGAACGTGACGGTCGCGGTGCCCAGTGCGGCCAGTGGCGGTACGAACCGCAGCACGGTGCCGGCCAGGCCGCAGTCCACCCTGGCATCCCGGGCGGGGCTCAGGGTGCCGCCCACGGTCAATTCGGTCCCGGCGCCGTCGACGGTCAGGCCCAGGGTGCGCAGCGCGCCGATCATCAGGTCGGTGTCGCGGCTGCGCAGCGCGCCGCGCAGGGTCGAGCCGCCGTGCCCCTGCGCGGCGGCCAGTGCCGCGAGCAGCAGCGCCCGGTTGGTCTGCGATTTCGACCCGGGAACGGTGACGGTCGCGTCGACGGGTGCCGGCCCCGTCGGGGCCGCCCAGCTGTTCACCGCTTCATCCTGCCAGCGGTTGGTCGCATCGCGTCACCCGGCCGTTCACCGGCGGCAGCTAACATCGGTGCATGGCGTTGGGCCCGGGCTCGACTTTCGCCGAGTACACCATCCTCAAAGTTGTGGGGAGCGGCGGCATGGGCAAGGTGTACCTCGCTCAGCATCCCCGGCTGCCCCGGCGCGATGCCCTGAAGGTCATTCGTCGGTCGCTGAGCCGCGACAGCGACTACCGCGAACGGTTCCGCCGTGAGGCCGAGGCCGCCGCGACACTGGCCCACCCGAACATCGTCGGGGTGTACGACCGCGGGGAGTACCGCGGCCGGCTCTGGATCACCATGGAATACGTCGACGGCGACAATGCCGCACAGCTGATGAACCGCCGGTTTCCCGCCGGCATGCCGGCTCGGAGCGCGCTGACGATCGTCACCGCCATCGCCGACGCACTGGACTACGCGCATCGTCAGGGTGTGGTGCACCGCGACGTCAAGCCCAGCAACATCCTGGTCGCCGGTTCGCCGGAGAGTGAACCGCGCGTCGTGCTGGCCGACTTCGGCATCGCCCGCCAGCTCAACGACCCCAGTGGGCTGACCGCGAGCAACCTCGCGCTGGGCACGGTCGCCTACGCCGCACCGGAGCAACTGATGGGTTCGGCCGGTCTCAGTCGGGCCGACCAGTACGCCCTGGCCGCCACCACCTTTCATCTGCTCACCGGCGCCCCGCCGTTCGCGGACGACAACCCGGTCACCGTGATCAGCCAGCACCTGAACTCCCCACCCCCCAGGCTCGCCGAACAGCACCCCGAGCTGGAACGACTCGACGACGTGCTGGGCAAGGCGTTGGCCAAGGACCCGGCCGACCGGTTCGACGACTGCTGCGAGTTCGTCGCGGCGCTGGCCAAGTGCCTCGGCGACCCGACCGCGGCGGGCGAAGCCGAGTCCAGCACCGTCATCCGGAGCCTGGTCCGGCCGAAGGCCCACACCGCGCCGGGAGTGGCGCCGGGCAGGCTGGCGAAACTGGCCCGGCCGCGCGTCGCGCTGCCGGTAGCGGCGGCGGCGGTGGTGGTGGCGGCGGCCGCGGCTTTCGTCCCGCACCTGCTGGGTCAGCGGCAACCCGACACCACCCCCGCCGGTCCCGCCGCGCCCGCCCCGGCCGGTGGTCCGGCGTCCGCTTCGCCGCCCGCCGCGAAGCCGGTGTTCACCGGCACCTACCGCGTCGACGCCAACCGGGCCGGTGAGAAGTACAACGGCGTCCCCAACCCGCAGCCACCCAACGTGAGCACCTGGTGGGCGGTGCGCTCGGCCTGCGAGCCCGCCGGTTGTATCGCCACCGGGATGATGCTCGACAGCAACGACCACCAGGTCGCGGTGAAGACGCCGCCCGAGGGCGGCAACAGCCTGAGCCTAACCCTCGACTTCGTCGGTGACACGTGGCGTTCCCGGCCCCAGATCCGGCAGGCCGCCTGCGTCGGGTTCGACGGGCGTTCGGGTACCCAGACCACCACGCAGGTGCTGTCGCTGCAGCCGACCATCCAGGGCGTGCTGCACGGAGCGATGGTTGCCACCGTCGAGACCAACGAGTGCGGTCAGCGCGGAGCGGAGATATGGGTGCCGGTGGTGGCGACCCGCATCGGCGATGTTCCGGTGAACGTCGCCGTCCCGGAGCCGGCCGGGTTCGTCCGGGATCCGCGCGGGTCCGGCTAGCCGTCGCGGCTATCCGGCGCTGGGCGGTCGATTCATCACCTTGTGCCGGTAGCCGTACCGCGGCACGAAACGCATGCCGGTGGCGCCGCCGGCAGCACTGGCCCCGGCGATGCCGGGTATGCCGAATCCGCCGCGCGGCACGCCCGCGCCTTCCCCGCCGGCAACGGCCGCGAATCGACTGCCGACCAGGGTGGCCGCGGCCTGGCCGGCGGTACCGGGGGCCACCGGCCAACTCGACGGCACCGACAAGCCGCCGAGCTGGATGCCCTTGGCCAACGCGGCCGTCGGAAGTCCGCCGCCGGTCGGCGTGACGGCGGCAGCCGTTCCCACCTTGGCGGCACTCGCCGCCGCTTTCGCCAGGTCGTCGAGCACACCCTTGACCCCGCCGTAGCTGTTGGGGATGTCCTCCCAGCCGTTGATCTCCTGCGCGACCGAGTCGATGATCCGCTGCGGGCCGAGGGCGGAGTTGGCGAGGCCGGTGAACGTATTCGTCTGCCGGAGCAACGTGGTGAGCGCCGCCGTGATCGACGTGGAGGTCGCCGTGGTCCCCGCCGTGGTCCCCGCCGTGGTCCCCGCCGTGGTCGCCGGAGCCGTCGCGGCGGATCCCGCCTGGGCGGCCGCCTGGGCCGCGACCACCGCCGGCGACGCGGTCTGAGTCGGCGCCGGAGCGAACATCGTCGACGTCGCGGCGGCGTTGGCGACACCGTTGGCGGCGTTGGTGACACCGTTGGTGGCCGCGCCGGCCGGACCCGCCGGATTGGTGGTCTGCGGTGGCGAGGCGAACGGCGAAAACGTCGAGGCCGTGGTGGAACCGCCCAGGTAGCCGTACATCGCGGCGGCATCCTGGGCCCACATCGCGGCGTAGTGGGCTTCGGTCGCCGCGATCGCCGCCGCGTTCTGGCCGAAGAAATTGGTTGCGATCAACATCATCAGCTGGGCCCGGTTGGCCGCCACCACCGCGGGTGGCACGGTCATCGCAAACGCCGCTTCATAGGCCGCCACGGCGGCCTTGGCCTGGACGGCCGCCTGTTCGGCTTGGGCGGCGGTGGCCTTGAACCAGGCCGCGAAGGGCAGCGCGGCGGCGGTCATGGCCGCCGCCGTGGGCCCTCGCCACGGTCCGCTGGTCAGGTCCAGCACCGTCGTCTCCAGGGAGGCCGCGGTCATGCCCAACTCATCGGCGAGCAGGTCCCAGGCCGCTGCGGCAGCGAGCATCGGGCCGGATCCGGCTCCTGCGTACATCCGCCCGGAGTTGATCTCCGGGGGCAGTACTCCGTAGTCGATCACTGATGGCCTTGGTGCTATCCGCCGATGGGGCCGCGTGGCATGACGGTCAGCGGAGCCCCGTACCGAGGAGCGCCGAACCCGCGGAAGCCGGCACCGGCCGCGCCGGCCGCCGGCACCCCGGGCATCCCGGGCATCCCCGACGGCGGCGTCATCGGCGCCGGACCCAGGATGCCGGCCGACGGACCGATCGGCTGCCAGGTACCGCCGGACACCGGACCCAGATTGGTCACCGCCGGGACCGGCGGCGCCCAGCTCGGCGGAACGGACAACCCGCCGATCGCGCCGGCGCCGCCCAGGCCCCCCGCAACCGCTCCCAGGCCGCCGGCGGCATTCGCTGCGCCGCCGGCCGCGCCGGCTGCCGCGCTCGCCGCGCCGCTGGCCGCCCCCTGGGCGGCCTTGGCGGCGTCTTTGGTCATGTCCATCGACAACCGCTGCAAGCCGGTGATACCGCTGACGCCACGCCACAGCGCACAGATGTTGTTCGACTGCAGGTTCGAGTTGGTGACGAGCTGGGTCATCGCCTGGTTGGCCAGGTTGTAGTTCGGATCGGCAAGGATCTGCCCCGCGTCGAGCGGAGGCGCGGTGGTGGCCGCCGAATGCGGGAACAGCGAGTTCACCAGGTTCTGCAGCGTGTTGGATGCGGTGGTGGTCTGCGTCCCGGCCGCGGCGCTGTTCGCGGTGGCCACCGCCGCTGCCTGCGCGACCTCGCCGCCCGGGTTGGTCGGGTTGGGCGGCGGCGTGAAGTCGGCCAGCTTGGCGGCCGCCGTGGACTGGGCGTGGTAGCCGGTCATCGCGATGGCGTCCTGGACCCACATCTCGCTGTGCTGGGCCTCGGTCGTCGCGATCGACGGGGTGTTCTGGCCGAGCACATTGGTCGCGACCAGCTGCTGCAGCAGGGTGCGGTTGGCGGTGACCGACACCGGGGGCACGGTCATCGCGTGCGCGGTCTCGTAGGCGGCGGCAGCCGCCATGCCCTGGCCGGCCGCCTGCTCGGCCTGCTCGGCGGTGAGCTCCATCCACGCCACGTAGGGCTGGGCCGCGGCAGCCATCGACGCCGAGGCCGGGCCCAGCCATTCCTCGCTGGTCAGCTGGCTGATCACCGACCGGTACGAGGCGGCGGCGGATTTCAGCTCCGCGGCCAGCGCCCGCCACGCCGACGCGGCGACCGTCATCGGCTCCGATCCGGGTCCGGAATAGATCCTGGCGGAGTTGACCTCCGGCGGTAACGCCCAGTACTCCATCGCTGACTTCCCCCGCTCTGCTAGCCGGCCGCGGCTGCGTTGGCCGCTTCGGTGGCCTCGTACGCCCCGGCGCCGGAGTTCAGGGCGTTCACGAACATCTCGTGGACGGCCAGGGCCTGGGCGCTGACCGCCTGGTATGCCTGCGCGTGCGCGGCGAACTGCGCCGCCGTCAGGACGGACACCTCGTCTGCGGCGGCCGGCACCACCCCGGTGGTCGGGGCGGCCGCGGCGGTGCTGTGCGCGGCCAGTGCCGAACCGATAGTTCGGAGATTGCTGACCGCGGCCAGCAATGCCTCAGGTTGAGTGGTTACGAACGACATCGGCTCTCCTCGTTGACCGCCGTCGGCGATCGTCAGAATTTCCCTGCGTGCGCTAGGCGCAGTCCACACGCTAAGCGACCGGTGTCCGCAAACCCAGTCGCTGAGGCGGCTTTTCGGAGATTGTCAACGGACGTTCATCGGCCGTTCCGTGCCGTCAAGGTTACGTTCACCAACTCGCATCGGGAGTTGGTCAAATATTCACCGAAAGTTCAGCTCTTGGTCCGGTCTCAGTTCTGGTCAGGACAGGGCGTCGACCAACAGTTCAAGGGTGGCCTCGCGAGCCGGCGCGGTGGTGGGGTCGGTGCCACGGCGGGCCGAGGCGACCGGGTTCAGCATCAGCTCGTCGACCTCGAACCGGTCGGCCAGCTCACGCAGCTGGGCGACGGCCTCCGCCGGCGTGCCCAGCACCGCGCGCCGGAGTTCGTCCTGCACGATCTGCTGCTGCCGGGGCGTCAGCGCCGTCTGCTGGGCATCCTCGACGAGCTGAATCGGGCCGAGCGATTCCCCGGTCGCCGTCCGGGCCAGCACGTGCAGGCTGGGCAGTAGCAGGGCGGCCGCTTCCTCGCGAGTCTCGGCGACCACGATGTTGACGGTCAGGAATGCCTCCGGTCCGGCGCCGAACCCGTCCGGCGCGAACTCCGACCGGTACCGGGCGAGCGCCTCGGCCGTCCCGGTGCCGAACAGGTGGTGGCCGAACACATAGGGCAGCCCCTTGGCGGCGGCCAGCTGCGCCGAATACATCGACGACCCCAGGAGGAACACCGGCGGGACACTCACCGCGCGGGGGGTCGACCGCAGCACGTACCGATGGTCGGCAAGCTGTAGGGACACCCCGGCGGCGCCCAGCAGTGCTACCACGTCGTCGATGTGGTCGGGGAAGGCATCGACGGCGCGATCGCCGTGGCCGCCGCGCAGCACCGTCGACACCACCGGATCGGCGCCCGGCGCCCGCCCGATACCCAGGTCGATCCGGCCGGGATAGGCGGCTTCGAGCATCGCGAACTGTTCGGCCACCGCCAGCGGGGCGTGATTGGGCAGCATCACCCCGCCCGAACCGATCCGCAGCCGGGAGGTCTGGGCGGCGAGCACCCCGATCAGCACCGCCGGGCTGGTCGCCGCGACCGAGGGGACGTTGTGGTGCTCGGCGATCCAGTACCGCGTGAAGCCCAGCCGGTCGGCAAGCCTTCCCAGTCGCACCGTGGCTGCCAGCGCGTCCGGACTGGACTGGTCGGCGCGCACCGGCACGAGGTCAAGGACGGAGAGTCGCACGGCGCCTGGCGGGGCATCGGTCCATGGCGGTGATCTTGCCATCGCTGCGCCCGGTGCGCGCCGGTGCCGCCCGCGGGATTGCCGTTCGGACACCTGCAGTTCCGCAGCCGTTAACCGGCATCGCGCACAGTGGATCGCTATGAGCAGCGACGCGGAGCGCGCCGGCGCGGCCCCCGAGGTGACGCCGTGGGACATCGGCCGGCCACAGCCGGTGGTGCAGCAGTTGGTGGCCTGCGGTGCCCTGCGCGGCGCAGTCCTCGACCCGGGAACGGGTCCCGGTCATCACGCGATTTACTATGCCGCACAAGGCTATTCGGTAACCGGAATCGACCTGTCGCCGACTGCGATCGCAGTCGCCGAACGCAACGCCGCCGCGGCCGGGGTCAAGGTGAATTTCCAGGTGGCCGACGCACTCGAGCTCGCCGGGTTCGACGATCGCTTCGACACCGTCGTCGACAGCGCCTTCTATCACGTGTTCCAGGACGACGAGGAGACCCAGTCGCGTTATCTGCGCAACCTGCACCGCGTCACCAGGCCGGGAGCGCGGCTGTTCATGTTCGAAGCGGGCCGCCACAACGTCAACGGCTGGCAGCTGGACGGGCTACCGGCGGACACCTTCGTTCGGCTGCTGCCCGCTGCCGGCTGGCGACTCGACCACCTCGGCACCGCGACGTACCAGGCGATTTTCGACCCGAACTCGTTCACCGAGATGCTGCAGGTGGTGCAGGCCATGGGCAGGCCGGACCTGCTGGACGGGATCAGGGCGCTCGACGAACGGTTCCGGATTCTGCAGCCCCTGCTCGAAGGCAACCTGCTGCACGTCCCGTTCTGGGCGGTGGCAGCCACCCGGGTGGACTGAGCCGCCCCGGTGCCCTGCCCGCCGTCCCGCCGGGCTGGGCCACTATGGAGGTATGTGCGGGCGTTTCGCGGTGACCACCGACCCGGTGCTGCTGGCCGAGCGGATCGGAGCGGTCGCCGAGATCCCGTCCGCCGAGGCCGGTTCCGGGCCGAACTACACCGGGCCGAACTACAACGTGGCCCCGACGGCGATGATCGCGGCCGTGGTCAGTCGGCACACCGAACCCGGGGACACCCCGACCCGGCGGGTCCGGCTGATGCGCTGGGGGCTGGTGCCGCCGTGGGCCAGGCCCGGGTCCGACGGCACTCCCGACGGCAGCGGCCCGCTGCTGATCAATGCCCGTGCCGACAGGGTCACCACCTCGCCGGCCTTCCGGTCCAGCGCCCGGCACAAGCGCTGCCTGATCCCGATGGACGGCTTCTACGAGTGGCGTGCCAACCTGGACCCGCCCACGGGCAGGAGGGCCCGCAAGACGCCGTTCTACATCTACCGCGGCGACGGCGAGCCGCTGTTCACCGCGGGGTTGTGGTCGGTGTGGCACGACCCCGGCGGTCCGAGGTCCACCGGCCCGCTGCGCAGCTGCGCGATCATCACCACCGATGCCGTCGGGGAGCTGGCCGGGATCCATGACCGGATGCCGCTGATCGTGGCCGAACGCGATTGGGATGCCTGGCTGGACCCGGACGCCCCGCCCGCCGCCGAGCTGCTGGCCCGCCCCCCCGACATCGGCGGCATCGCGGTGCGTGAGGTGTCGACACTGGTCAACAGCGTGCGCAACAACGGGCCCGAATTGATCGCGGCGGCCCCGCCGGCGGATCAGCGCGAGCTTTGGTGATCGAGCAGCCGGCGTTTGCGCTCGGTGAATTTCTGGTCGGTGAGGACTCCGATGTCGCGCAGCTTGGCGAGCCGGCGCAACTTCGCGGAGATACCGGTGATGGGGCCGCTGGGCACCGGCCGCGCCGATAGCTCCGGTTGCCGCGACGCCTCCGGAGGTCTCGGTTTCGTGCGGCTCGTGCCGTCGCCCGGCCCGGGCCGGGCGGCAGCGGCGGTGCCGCCGCCGGCCAGGCTCGCGGCGGCCATCGGTGCGAACGGGATCGCCCCGATCGCCGGCCCGGTCGGCGTGCCGGCGGCGGTCAGCACCGCACCGGCCGGCGGAAGCGCCGACGAGACCGCCGTGGCCCAGGCGGCAGGCACCGACAGCGCACCGATCGACGCGGCCCCGCCCAGGCCGGCCGTCATCGGCGAACTCCAGCCCATCAAGGCGGCCAGCGGGAGGGCGCCGGCCTCCATCGCCCCGATCGCCACCCCTCCCATGTCGATGACGAAGGTGCCGAGGGCGTCGATGACGAAGGTGCCGAACGAGTCGACCACCATGCTGCCCAGCAGGGTCACGGCCAGGCCCTGATAGGCGGAGGTCAGTGCCGGGTCGGCGCTCGCGAACGGTGTCAACGCGCCCAGCAGCGCCGAATCCGACACCGCGGCGGCCGCCGGGTCGGCGGTCTGCGGCGGCGCGGCGAACGGCTGCAGCACCGCGGCCGTCGCGGCGTCGGCTGCGTAGGTGTACATGGCGGTGGCATCCTGGGCCCACATCTGGGCGTAGTGCGCCTCGGTGGCGGCGATCGCCGCGGTGTTCTGCCCGAAGAAATTCGTCGCGATCAGGGTCAGCAGCTGGCTGCGGTTGGCCGCGATCACCGGCGGCGGCACCGTCGTCGCGAACGCGGATGCGTAGGCGCCCGCGGCAGCCCGGGCCTGGGCCGCGCTCTGCTCGGCCTGGGCCGCGGTGGTGTGCAGCCAGGTCAGGTACGGCGCCGCCGCCGTCGTCATCGCGGTCGCGCTCGGTCCGGACCATTCGCGGGTCAGCTCGGCGATAGTTGCTTCGTACCCTGTTGCCGCCGAACGCAATTCGAAGCTCAGAGCATCCCAGGCCGCGGCCGCGGCCAGCATCGGCCCGGCGCCCGGACCGGAATACATCCGGCCCGAGTTGACCTCCGGCGGCAGCATCGCGAAATCCATTGCGATCAAACCGGTGTCGTCAGTTGCGCACTGACGGGGGTCATGCGGTTTCCCCTCACTGGTCCAGCAGGCGGTGCTTCTGCTCGGTGAATTCGTCTTCGGTCAGAATCCCGGCGGCGCGCAGCTCGGCGAGCTCACGCAGCTCGGCGGAGACGCCGGTGATCGGGCCGCTCGGCGGCGGGTCCGGCGGCGGCATGTCGGAGGGCTGCGGCGTCGCCGCCCCGGTCCGGCGGCCCCGGCCGGCGACCGCCAGGGCGCGCCCGGCCAGGCCTGCGATGGCCATCTCGGCGAACGGAACGCCGCCGATCGCGGTGCCGGTCGCCGCGCCGACCGCGCCGAGCGGTGCCGCCGCCGAACTCAGCTGCGGGACCGCCGCCGGCGCCGCGACGGTCCAGGCCTGCGGCACCGACAGTGCGCCGACCCGGGCCGCCCGGCCCAGTTCCGCCGTCGGCTCCTGCAACCCGGCCAGCACGTTGACCAGGGGTGCCTCCAGGGCCTCGCCGATCTCGCCCACACCGATCAGGTCGATCCCGAAGGAGCCGGCGACGTCGACGCCGAAGGTGCCGGCGGAGTCGATGATGAAGGTGCCGAAGAGGCTGGAGGCCAGCCCGAGGTAGGCCAGCGTCAACGTGGGGTCGGCGGCCACCGCCGGTGCGCTGGAGCCGAGCGCCGCCGCGGCGGACGCCGGCGAGGTGAGGCCCTGCAGGGCGTTCGGAACGGCGGAGAACTGCGCGAGCGCCGACTGTGCCTGGCCGGTGGCCGCCGCGGCGGCCGACCGGCCTGCGGCGGTGACCTGATCGGCCGTGCCGGCGGGGTTGGCTGACGGTGGCGGGGCGGCGAACGGCTTCAGCGTCGAGGCCGTAGCGGCATTGTCGGCGTAGTGGTACATGGCCGCGACGTCCTGGGCCCACATCTGGCTGTAGTGGGATTCGGTGGCCGCGATCGCCGCGGTGTTCTGGCCCAGCAGGTTGGTCGTCAGCAGCGTCTGCAGCTGGCTGCGGTTGGCCGCGATGACCGGTGGGGGCACGGTCATCGCGAACGCGGCCTGATATGCGGTCGCCGCCGCCTGGGCCTGTGCGGCCGTCTGCTCGGCCTGGCCTGCGGTGGTCTGCATCCACGTCGCGTAGGGGGTGGCCGCCGCCGTCATCGCGGTCGCGCTCGGGCCGGACCACTCGCCGGCGAGCTCGGCGATCGCCGCCTGGTAACCGCCTGCGGCGGCATGCAGTTCGCCCGCGAGCGTGTGCCAGGCCGCGGCGGCGGCCAGCAGCGGCCCGGCCCCGACCCCGGAATACATCCGGCCGGAGTTGACCTCCGGCGGCAATATCGCGAAATCCATTGCTGAGTGACCTCGTTGCTGATGACGGTCGTGGCTGCGGCGTCGGCTGACAGGTTCCGTATCGGACGTTAGCGGTCCACCCGGCCCGGACGCCGACGACACGACTGGAGTAGGCGAAAAATGTTTCGCCGCAACAGGATTAATGCATCCATCACCGGTGTCATGCGTCGGCGATGCCTTGTCGACGGCTGCCGATGGTCAGACGGTAGTCGGCGAAGTTGAACTCAACCTGAAGAATCTCCGCGCCGGCGCACCGCCTGGCGGCGCCGCCGGCCGATGTTCGACAATGGGGCATGGCCGACGGTCGACGCGGTGCCGAGGCGTTCAGTGTGGGCACGCCACGGGTGCTGGTGGTGGAAGACTCCGAGACCATCCGCGAGATGGTCAGCGAGGCTCTCGCCGACGCCGGCTACCTCACCGATGCGCGGCCGGACGGGGACGGCCTGGAAGAAGTGCTCGACGGCTTCCGCCCCGATCTGGTGGTGCTCGATGTGATGCTGCCGGGCCGGGATGGGTTCGCGCTGCTCGACGCGGCCCTGCACTGGGGCGAGGTCGGTATCGTGTTGCTCACCGCCCGCGACGGACTGCCCGATCGGCTGCGCGGCCTCGACGGCGGCGCCGACGACTACGTGGTCAAGCCGTTCGAACTCGCCGAACTGGTCTCCCGGGTGGGTGCTGTGCTGCGGCGACGGGGACGACTGCCGGCGGTCGTGCAGTTCGGCGACCTGATGGTCGATGTCGACGCCGGGGTGGCCGCCCGCGCGGGGCAGCGGCTGGGCTTGACCGCCACCGAGTTGCGGCTGTTGGTCTACCTGATCGAGCAGCGCGGCCGGATCGTCAGCGCCACCCAGATCCTCAACTCGCTGTGGGGCTATGACACCCATGACGCCAACCTGGTGCAGGTGCACGTCAGCGGGTTGCGGCAGAAACTGGAGGCGCACGGACCCCGGATTCTGCACACCGTGCGCGGCATCGGCTACCGGCTGCAGCTGCAGCGCCCATGAGGAGCACCGCAGCGCCCCTGCGCACCGCGACGCCCTCGCTGCGGCAACGGCTGACCGTGATGGTGCTGGGACTGCTGGCGGTGCTGATGCTGGCCATGGGCGTCGTCATCGACATCACCCTGGAGAGATCGGCGAACCGCAGCCTGCACGAACGGCTGGCGACGGCCACGGCCCGCGCCGATACCCTGGTGGCCCTGCACATGCCGCCCGAGCAGTTGGCGGACCAACTCAACGGCGGTGTGGTGGCCGCACTGGTCGTCACCGCCGCCGGGGCCAGCTACGGCGACCCGGCGATCGAGCCAGATGCCACCCCCGGCTCGAACCTGCCGTCGTCGCCGCTGGAGCCCGACGACACCGCGACGGTGCTGGTGCATCCGCTGGCCGACGGCGGGCGGGTGATCCTGGTCGCCGACACCACCGAGGCCGACGAGACACTGCGCCGGCTGCGCCGCCTGATGGTCGGCGCCGGCCTGGCCACCCTGGCCGTGGCGGCCGTGTTGCTGGTAGCGGCGAGCCGGGCCACGCTGGCACCGCTGAACCGGCTCACCGAACTCGCCCGTGACATCACCACCGGTGATCGGGGGCGCCGGCTCCGCCCGGATCGTGCCGACACCGAACTCGGCCGGGCCGCAAGCGCCTTCGACGACATGCTGGACGCCCTGGAGGATTCCGAACAGCGCGCCCAGCACGCCGCCGAGCAGGCCCGGCGGGCTGAGGCGTCGCTTCGGCGCTTTCTGGCCGACGCCGCCCACGAGCTGCGCACCCCGATGGCCGGCATCCAGGCCGCCGCCGAGCAGATCGCGAGCAACGTCGGCCAGGATGCGACCGAACCGGCCGTCCGGCGCCAGCATCGCCGCGCCACGCTGCTGCTGGCCGAAGCGCGACGGGCCAGCCGGCTGGTCACCGACCTGCTGGATCTGAGCTACCTCGACGCCGGGTTGCCGTTGGAGCTCAAGGACACCGACCTGGTGGGAATCGTCGACACCGAAGTCGACCGCACCGCGCTGCTGGCCCCGCAGCTGACCGTCGGTCGCACCGGGGTGGCGGCGCTGCCGGCGCGGGTGGATCCGACCCGGGTGGCGCAGATTCTGTCCAACCTGCTCGACAACGCCCGCCGCTACACCCCGCCCGGCGGACGGGTCACCGTCGATGTCCGGCCGGCCGGCGACTGCGCGCAGGTGACCGTCACCGACACCGGGCTGGGTATCGCCGCCGGCGATCGGGAGCGCATATTCGACCGACTGGTCCGGTTGGACACCGCGCGCGGCCGGGAGCACGGCGGTGCCGGGCTGGGTCTGCCGATTGCGCGTGCGCTGGCCGGCGCGCACGGCGGTGACCTGGTCTGTCTGCCCCACGATGCCGGCGCCGTCTTCCGGCTCACCGTCCCGCTGGCGTAAACGGGGTCGGGTCGGGTACAAAAGGCCGATGGAAACCCCCCGGTCGATCAGTCGCTCCGATCTGCACGAGGCGATGGCCCGGCGGTTGTACCGCCGGGCGGTGGTCAGCGGGCAGATCAGGCTGCCCGCCGTTCCGGGCATGGTCGACGAGTACGTGAAGATGTGCGACACGGTCTTCACCGGGGTGGGCGTGAAGTTCACCGCGGACGAGTTGGCCGGGCTCCGGACGGTGCTTCAAGGCGAGCTGACCAGGGCATTCACCGCGTCCCCGCGGTCGGAGATCGTCATCGCCTACGACTCGCCGGTCGGCACCGTGCTGAACTACAACGTCCGGCCGGAATGGTGGTCGATCGAGGACGCCTACAACAACTGGGTGGCCACCCGGGAGCCGCCGCTGTTCGGCACCGAACCGGACGCCCGGGTGTGGGCGCTGGCCGGTGAGGCCGCCGACCCGAGTCGTTTCCGGGTGCTCGACATCGGCGCCGGCACCGGGCGCAACACGCTGGCGCTGGCGCGTCGCGGTCACCCGGTGGAGGCGGTCGAGATGACCGCGAAGTTCGCCGACACCATCCGCGGCGAGGCGCAGCGGGACCGCCTGGATGTGCGGGTGATCGAGCGCAATGTCTTCGAGACCTCCAGCGATCTGCGCTGGGACTATCAGCTGATCGTGCTGTCGGAGGTGGTGTCGGACTTCCGGACCACCCAGCAGCTGCGTGACCTGCTCGACCTGGCCGCCCGGCATCTGGCCCCGGGTGGCCGGTTGGTGTTCAATGCCTTCCTGCCGCGACCGGGCTATGTTCCCGACGAAGCCGCGCGGCAGTTCGGCCAGCAGGCCTACACGAGCATTTTCACCTGGGAGGAGATGAATGCCGCGGCAGCCGGGCTGCCGCTGCAACTGGTCTCCGACGAGTCGGTGTACGACTACGAGAAGGCCAACCTGCCCGACGGCACCTGGCCGCAGACCAGCTGGTATGCCAACTGGGTCGACGGTCTCGACGTGTTCGACATGCCGCGCGAGGCGGCGCCGATCGAGATGCGCTGGCTGGTGTTCCAGAAGCCGGGTTGGTGAGCCCACTCGCCGGCGCAGGCCCGGCGTTGGCGTAAACGGGCCGGGTCGGGTACAAAAGGCCGATGGAAATCTCGTCCTTCAGCTCCACCGGTTCGGTACTGCACGAGGCGATGGCCCGGCGGTTGTATCGCCGGGCGGTGGTCAGCGGGCAGATCAGGTTGCCGGCCGTTCCCGGCCTGATCGACGTGTACGTCGACAGATGCGTCACCGTCTTCGCCGGGGTGGGCGTGCCGTTCACGGCCGAGGAGCGCAACCATCTCAGGAACGTGCTGGCAGAACAGCTCGCCGAGGCCTTCGATGCCTCCCAGCGGTCGAACATCGTGATCACCTACGAGTCCCCGGTCGGCACCACGCTGAACTATCACGTGCGGGCCGAATGGAAGTCGGTCGAGGGCGCCTACGAGGATTGGATCGCCACCCGGGAGCCGCCGCTGTTCGGCACCGAACCGGACGCCCGGGTGTGGGCGCTGGCCGGTGAGGCCGCCGACCCGAGTCGTTTCCGGGTGCTCGACATCGGCGCCGGCACCGGGCGCAACACGCTGGCGCTGGCGCGTCGCGGCCACCCGGTGGACGCCGTCGAGATGACCCCGATGTTCGCCGAGGCCATTCGTGCCGACGCGCAGCGGGAGTCCCTGCCGGTGCACGTCGTCGAAAGCAACGTGTTCACCGCCGGTGACGCCCTGCGGTGGGACTACCAGCTGATCGTGCTGTCGGAGGTGACCCCGGACTTCCGGAGCGCCCAGCAGCTGCGTGACATGTGCGAGCTCGCCGCCCAGCGGCTGGCGCCCGGCGGGCGCTTGGTGTTCAACGTGTTCCTGGGCAAGGACGGCTACGTCCCCGACGACGCCGCCCGGGAACTGAGCCAGCAGTGCTACAACATGTTGTTCAGCTGGGACGAGATGAATGCCGCGGTGGCCGGGCTGCCGCTGCAGCTGGTCTCCGACGAGTCGGTCTTCGACTACGAGAAGGCCAACCTGCCCGACGGCGCCTGGCCGCAGACCAGTTGGTACGCCAACTGGGTGATCGGCGTGGACGTGTTCGACCTGGGGCGCGAGGACTGCCCGATCGACATGCGCTGGCTGGTCTACCAGAAGCCGAGCTGATTGTGCGCTACGGCTGCACGTACCCCGGCGGGTTGGGGGAGTCCACCCACAGGTCCACCCCCAGCTCGCCGCCCGGTGTGCAGTCGTAGACCGACAGGTCGGTGACGCCGGAGGCCAGCAGCACGTCCTCGCAGAGCGCGGTGTTGCCGGTGTAGGAGGCGGCCGGCCTGGTGAGGATCGCGTAGGCCGCATCGGCGTAGACCTCGGGTCTGCGGGAACGGGCCATCGCCGCATCGCCGCCGAGCAGGTTCTGCACCGCCGCCGTGGCCACCATGGTGCGCGGCCACAGCGTGTTGGAGGCGATGCCGTCGGCGCGCAGTTCCTCGGCCATACCCAGCGCGCACAGCGTCATGCCGAACTTGGCCATCATGTAGGCGGTCGGCTTGAGCCACTGGGCTTCCAGCCGGATCGGCGGGGACAGCGTCAGGATGTGCGGGTTGGCCCGGCCCTTCATATGCGGGATGCAGGCCCGCGAGACCGCGTAGGTGCCGCGTACCTGGATGCCGTTCATCAGGTCGAAGCGCTTCAGCGGGACTTCGGTGATCGACCCGAGGTTGATCGCCGAGGCGTTGTTGACGCAGACGTCGATCCCGCCGAACTGTGCAACGGTGGCGGCCACGGCTCCGTCTACGGAATCGCCGTCGCGGATGTCGCCGACGATCGGCAGCGCCTGCCCGCCGGCAGCCTCGATCTCCTTGGCTGCCGTATACACCGTGCCGGACAGCTTGGGATGCGGTTCGGCCGTCTTGGCGATCAGCGCGATATTGGCGCCGTCGCGCGCCGCGCGTTTGGCGATCGCCAGCCCGATGCCGCGGCTGGCGCCCGAAATGAACATGGTTTTACCGGACAGGCTCATAGCGTTCACCCTATGCCGCCCGGATATCGATCTGACGGGAAATAGCGCCGCGGGGAACGCTGTTGATCGATGCACTTGTTCCACCGCTGCACGCCGTTGTGCTTCCGGTCGGCCATCGCTATCGGATGGCCACTGAGCGACGGTGTCGGCCGCAGCCCTAGGATCGGCGGAAGGGGAGTCCGGTGACGGTCATGATCAGCGCCATCGGGCTGCTGGATGCGGGCAGTGCGACAGAAGGGATTGCGGCGACCAAGATGGCTGACGTCGAACGCGTGACCGAGCCGCGGGTGTCCGATCGGGTCCGCTCCGACGAGACCGACGAACAGCTGACGGCGCGTTTCGAGCGCGACGCGATCCCCATGCTGGATCAGCTCTACGGGGGTGCGTTGCGGATGACCCGCAACCCCGCCGACGCCGAGGACCTGCTGCAGGAGACCATGGTCAAGGCCTACGCAGGCTTCCGGTCGTTTCGCGAAGGCACCAACCTCAAGGCCTGGCTGTATCGCATCCTGACCAATACCTACATCAACAGCTATCGCAAGCGGCAGCGCAAGCCGGCCGAATACCCCACCGATGAGATCACCGACTGGCAGCTGGCGGCCACCGCGGAACACTCGTCGACAGGGCTGCGCTCAGCCGAGGTGGAGGCGCTGGAGACACTGCCGGACGAAGAGATCCGGGCAGCGCTGCAGGCCCTGCCCGAAGATTTCCGGATGGCGGTGTACTACGCCGACGTCG
Organism: uncultured Mycobacterium sp.; assembly: GCA_964525125.1. Classification (GTDB taxonomy): domain Bacteria; phylum Actinomycetota; class Actinomycetes; order Mycobacteriales; family Mycobacteriaceae; genus Mycobacterium. Next base: position 41,359 of record CAZGGK010000018.1, on the reverse strand, counting down.
AAGGGTTCCCGTACAAGGAGATCGCCGAGATCATGAACACGCCGATCGGGACGGTGATGTCCCGGCTGCACCGCGGCAGGCGCCAGTTGCGCGACCTATTGACCGATGTGGCCAGGGAGCGCGGGTTCATCCGCGACGGCCAGGCGTCAGAGGGGGCGTCGCGGTGACCGAAAATTCCAGCGGGTGCGGTTCGCCGGGTGCGGACGAGTCAGCACTGCGCGCCGACTGCGCGCAGGTGATCGCCGAGGTGTGGACGCTGCTGGACGGCGAATGCACCCCGGACGACAAGGCCAAGCTGCGGCAGCATCTGGAGGAGTGTCCTGAGTGCCTGCGGCATTACGGGGTCGAGGAACGGATCAAGGCGCTGATCGCGCGCACCTGCAGCGGCGACAAAGCCCCGCAGCGCCTGTACGAACGGGTGCGGCTGCAGATCAGCCGCACCACCATCGTCCGTCGCGGTTAAGCGTTCGGTCGCTTACCGTGGTTGGCCTTGCTGTGCTTGCGATCGCGCTTCTTGCGGCCGCGCTTTGCCATGATCGACCCTCCTTGCAGGTTTACCGGCAGGTAAGTCTCTCACACCGCGGTCGCGGTAGGGCAACTTGGCTGGTCACCTGCTTGGTTTAGCCGATCACCTCGGGGCTGGTCGCGGCCGGTAGCGCGGGGCTGGTCGTCCCGGACGGTGTGGTGGTGGCGGTGGTGCCGGCTGTTCCGGGCAGCGTGGTGGTCGTTCCGGGCAGGGTGGTGGTTTGTCCGGGCAGGGTGGTGGTGCCGGCTGTTCCGGGCAGCGTGGTGGTCGTTCCGGGCAGGGTGGTGCCGGTCGTTCCGGGCAGGGTGGTGGTTTGTCCGGGCAGGGTGGTGGTGCCGGTCGTTCCGGGCAGGGTGGTGGTTTGTCCGGGCAGCGTCGAGCCGGGATAGCCCCCGGACGTCAGCGCGCTGGCGTCGGTGGGCATGATCGAACCAGCGCCGGGCACCACGGAGTTCAGCAGCGAATTGAGTACCTGCAAGAACGCGTTGGCCACCGCGGTCCCGCCGGCGGGATTGGCGGCAGCGGGCGCGGGCACCGCGACGGGTGCGGAGGCAACGATCGGGGCGGGAACCGGGATCGGGTCGTCGACAAGCACCGGGGCGGCCCCGGCGACTCCGCCGCCGAAGCCGATCAGCGCGAGTCCGGCGCCGAGGGCGGCCCGGGTCAGTGGGCGTCCAACTTTTTGGTAAGCAAGCGTGATCACGGACACGGGGGTACTCCTCAACTCGGCCGGCGCACCGGTGCTGCTTTGAACACTCAAAGCACTTCCGTAACAATGGGCTCCAATAGTCACAGTCGAAGCACGACGTGATCACGGAACGAACTCTATAGATCCGCTTACTTTGTTGGGAATCCGCTTACTCCGCGGTGTGCTGCGACCGGCGATGGCCCGATTGTGGTTCGATGGAGCGGCAGATTTGCGCAACCACCGACCGCTGACAAACGAGGTGAAGATGGCCGAGGACGTTCGCGCGGAGATCGTGGCCAGCGTGCTCGAGGTCGTCGTCCGCGAGGGCGATCAGATCAGCGCCGGCGACACCGTGGTGCTGCTGGAGTCGATGAAGATGGAGATACCGGTGCTGGCCGAAGCCGCGGGCACCGTCACCAAGGTGAATGTGGCGGTGGGTGATGTGATTCAGGCCGGGGATCTGATCGCCGTCATCGGTTAGCCGTGCCCGATGTCCACCCTCGGTGACCTGCTCGCCGAACACACCGTCTTGCCGGGCGAGGCGGTGGATCATCTGCATGCGGTGGTCGGGGAGTGGCAACTGCTGGCCGACCTGTCCTTCGCCGACTACCTGATGTGGGTGCGCCGGGATCCCGATCCCAGCGGCGCCCTGGTGTGTGTGGCCCAATGCCGGCCCAACACCGCACCGACAGCGCTGGTCAGCGATGCCGTGGGCACTATCGTCACCGCAGGCCAGCTGCCGCTGGTGACCGCGGCGTTCGAGTCCGGGACGATCGGACAGCAGAGCACCGCCGCGGAGCACGTCGAAGCGGTCCCGGTACGGCATGCCGGCCGGGTCGCCGCGGTGCTGACGTACCAGACGGCGCTGACCGCCGGCCGTAAATCCAGCCGGCTGGAGAGCGCGTATCTGGATTGCGCACACGATCTGGTGCAGATGCTGGCTGAGGGCACCTTTCCCGATGTGGACGACCTGGCGGTGTCGCGGTCCAGCCCGCGGGTCGGCGACGGCTTGATCCGCCTCGACGTCTTCGGCGTGGTCACCTACGCCAGCCCGAACGCGGTGTCGGCGTATCGCCGGATGGGCTTCGCTCCCAAGCTGCTCGGCCGCAATCTGGTGGCCATCACCCGCCCGCTGATCTCGGACCCGTTCGACGCGCAAGAGCTGGCCGAGCACGTGCGCAGCGCGCTGACCGGTGGCTCCAGCATGGTGTTCGAGGTGGGTGCGGCGGGCGCGGCGGTGCTGATGCGGACCCTGCCGCTGGTTCGGCACGGCGCTCCGGTCGGAGCCGCGGTGCTGGTCCGGGATGTCACCGAGGTGAAGCGCCGCGACCGGGCGCTGCTGTCCAAAGACGCCACCATCCGCGAGATCCACCACCGGGTCAAGAACAACCTGCAAACGGTGGCGGCGCTGCTGCGGCTGCAGGCCCGGCGCACGACCAGCACCGAGGTGCAGGAAGCGCTGTTGGAATCGGTGCGCCGGGTGTCGTCGATCGCCCTGGTGCATGACGCACTGTCGATGTCGGTGGACGAGGAGGTGGACCTCGACGGGGTGGTCGACCGCATCATGCCGGTCATGAACGACGTGGCCAGCGTGGACGCCCCGATCCGCATCGACCGGGTCGGGACGCTCGGCGTGTTCGATGCCGGCCGCGCGACCGCGCTGACGATGGTGATCACCGAGTTGGTGCAGAACGCGATCGAACATGCCTTCGACCCGGCGGCGACCCAACGCTGTGTGACGATCCGCGCCGAGCGGTCGGCTCGCTGGCTCGACGTGGTGGTCCACGACGACGGTCACGGCCTGCCGGAGGGCTTCAGCCTGGAGAACTCCGATCACCTGGGCCTGCAGATCGTGCGGACCCTGGTATCGGCGGAATTGGACGGTTCACTGGCCACCGCCAACGCGCCCGATGGCGGAACCGACATGATGCTGCGGATTCCGCTCGGCAGCCGGCGACTTCGGCCGGTGCAGTGATCGGCTCGCGCCGCCCCGGAAACGAGGCGGCCCCGACGTGTGTCGGGGCCGCCTCGGAATCGACTGAGGGGGTCAGACCCCGCTGCGAATCTTGGTCCGGGCGTTGCGGCGCTTGAGCGCCCGGCGCTCGTCCTCGCTCATCCCGCCCCACACGCCGGCGTCCTGGCCGGTCTCGAGCGCCCAAGTCAGGCATTCGGTGACCACCGGGCACCGTACGCAGACCAGTTTCGCTTCCGCGATCTGAGCGAGTGCCGGCCCGCTGTTCCCCACCGGGAAGAACAGTTCCGGGTCTTCGTCGCGGCAGGCGGCCTTGTGGCGCCAATCCATAGCTCGTCAACTCCTTTGTCTGAGCGCAGCGGGGTGCACAGGTTTTCCTCGACTGTCAAAGCGGGCGCAAGAAAACATTTGCGGCTTGCATCCGATCCTTATGGATCGTTTCACAGGCTGAACAGATGTCAAGGGTGACCGCTAGCACGTGGTCAAAGTCACGTTTCCACCGGGGTGTCGATGTCATGCCCGTCGGCTTGTACTAGACTCGCTTCAACTGTGTGTCAAACTGCCGACACCTGTGGATTCTCGCAGGTCAGCCGAGGGATTTCGCGGGTGGCGCGACAACGTTCAACGCATCTGGAACCGCCCGGAACGTCATCGAAGAGCGTAACCCGATGTAGTCGCCGTCGATCTGGGTGGCGATCGGCGTGTCGCCCGCATCGACCCGGATGACGCTGACGTCGTCGTCGCGGATGAGTTGCTTGGCGTGCAGCTTGGGTCTCTTGGACACCATCTGCCGGACCAGCATGGCGGTCGGCAGCACCTTCAGGCTGGTGGTCGCGAACACCCCGATCCCGGACTCGAAGGTGGTGCCGGGGTTGGTCCAGACCGACCGGTTGTCGGCGTAGGTCCACGGACTGCAGTTGGACACGAAGACGAAGTGCACCCCGGAGATCGGTTCGCCGTCGCCGACCTGCAGCGTCAACGTCGGCGGGCGCCGGGTGGCGGCCAGGACGGTGCCGACCGCTGCCCGGATGTAGCGCAGCGGGCTGACGGCGCGGCCCTTCTCGCGTTCCGCCTCGACCGCGGCCACCACCTCGCCGTCCAAGCCCATGCCGGCGTTGAGCACCGACCACCGCTCACCACAGTCGATCAGCCCGATCCGGCGCCAGTCATGTTCGCGCCCATAGCCGTTGATCAACTCGATGAGCTGATTGGTGGCAGCGATCGGATCGGCCGGGATGCCCAGTGAGCGGGCGAAGACGTTCGCCGAACCGCCCGGCACCACCGCGACCGCGGGCAGCGGACCGGTCGGTGCTTTTCCGGTGGGGCCGAGCAGGCCGTTGGCCACCCCGTGCACGGTGCCGTCGCCGCCGTGCACGATGACCAGATCCACCCCGTCGGCGGCGGCCGCCTGGCCGATCTCGGTTGCGTGACCGCGGTAGTCGGTGTGCTCGATGGTCAAGTCGAGGCGGCTTTTAAGCGCATGGGCCAACAAATCCCGCCCCGCCGGGGTGGTCGAGGTGGCGGTGGGGTTGACGATCAGCACGGCGCGCACGACGCACCAGTGTATGGGATCGGGCTGACTACGCTGGCAGGCGTGAACACGAACTCGCCGGTGCCGCGCGCGGTTCGCGGCGCCGGCCTGATCGTCGCGGTGCAGGGCGCAGTCGGGCTGGTGGTTGCCGCGGTGCTGGTACTGCGGGGCCTGACCGGTGCCGACCAGCGGGTGGTGGGCGGTGTCAGCCTGGCTGTCTGCTTCGCCCTGATTGGCGCGGCGGTGCTGGCGGCGGGGCGGGCGCTGACCCGCGGCAGGCGCTGGGGCCGCGGGGTGGCGGTCTTTTCCAACCTGATGCTGTTGCCGGTGACCTGGTACGTTGCCGTGGATTCGCAACGGTGGAGCTATGGCATCCCGATCGGGGCGGTGGCGCTGATCGTGCTGGCGCTGCTGTTCAGTCCGGCGGCGGTGCGCTGGGTCGCCGCACCCCCAGCGCCGACAGAATTGTGCTGAATTTCGTTGTGGTCTCGGCGAGTTCGTCGTCCGGGTCGGATTGCGCGACGATGCCACCGCCGGCGTGGGCCAGCGCGGTACGCCGATCGGCCGACAGCTGCGCGCAGCGGATCGATACCACCCAGCTGCCGTCGCCGTTGGCGTCGCACCAGCCCACCGCGCCGGCATAGAAGCCGCGGTCGCCTTCCAGTTCCCGGATGAGTTCGACGGCCGCTGCGCTCGGAACCCCGCCGACCGCGGGTGTGGGATGCAGCATCACTGCGAGATCCAGTGCGGTGACCGAGGTTCGGCGCAACCGGCCGGTGATCGGCGTGCTCAGGTGCCAGACCGCGGCGGTGCGGCTGAGCTGTGGTTGCGGTGCGACGTCGAGCCGGGTGCACAGCGGTTCGAGCACCCGGCGCAGCTGGTCGACCACCAGCTGATGCTCATGGCGATTCTTGCCGGATTCGGCCAGGGTGGTGCCGTTGGCGGCGTCGATGAGGGGATCCGGGGAGCGGGGCGCCGAGCCGGCGAACGGCCGGCAGCTGATCTGTACGTCGGCCCTGGTCACCAGCAGTTCCGGGCTCACCCCGACCAGGGCGGTGCCGGCATGGCCCCGGCCGGCGGCGGTCAGATCCACCAGGTAGCCGTAGCCCGTGGGGTCGGCTGCCAGCAGGCGGCGCAGGATCGTGCGGGCGTCCAGCGGTGCGCCGGCGGCCAGCCGCAACGCCCGGGCCAGCACCACCTTGCGCAGCGTTGTGGCCGGCGCACCCAGCTCATCGAGTACCCGGCGGACTCGGGCCAGGTGCTCGGCCGGAGCCGGTATCGCCGCGTCGACGCGAACTTCCGGCAGCCGGCGTACCGGCCATCGCGGCAGTGCGTCGCTGCGGCGCACTGCTCGCGGGACCATCAGCGCAGCCGGGTGGGAAGGGTCGAAGGGCAACGCGCCCAACACCATCGGTATCTCGCCGGAGGCCAGTGCGGCGCGCGCCGGGCCGGGCTCCGAGAAGCCGCCCACCAGCTGATCCGCGACCAGGGTGCCGGTGGGCCCGGACAGCGCGAATACCGGCTCGGTGGAGCTCAAGTGCGGTAGCCGGTCAGCCCGAGCCGAGCGAGTTGACGTATCCCGTGCTCGAAGCCGCAGACCGCGACCGACGCCGGCGCCATGCCGAACCGGATTCCTTCGGTCAGTGGCAGTTCCAGCCAGCGGGTGATCACCGCCCGGGAGAAGTGGCCGTGCCCGGCGAACACCACGTCGCGGGAGATCAAGTGCCGCAACGCCATTGCAATCGCACGGTCGGCGCGGTCGCTGACCTGCTGAACGCTCTCACCGCCGTCGCCGCCGTGCGTCCAGATCAGCCAGTCCGGCACGGACTGACGGATCTGCGCGGTGGTCAGGCCCTCGTAGCCGCCGTAATCCCATTCGGCAAGCTCGTCGGAGACCTCGTCGACGTGCAAGCCGGCCAACTCGGCGGTCGTCCGGGCGCGCTGGCGCGGGCTGCTGATCACCACCGGGTCGTGCAGGTGCAGCCCGTCCAGGACGGCTGCGGCGGCGACGGCCTGTCGCCGGCCGAAATCGGTCAGCCCGAGCTCCGTGCTTCCGGTGTGCCGCCCGGTTTTCGACCAGTCGGTCCCCGCGTGGCGCAACAGCAGCAGCCGATGATCCTCTAGGCTCACGACCACCGATTCTGCCCGACGCCATGCCAGGATGGGCACTGTGACCTTCGCCTAGCCGATGAAAGGGGGTGGCGCCTGTGACCGCAACGCGGGTTTTGGCGGTGGCCAACCAGAAGGGTGGCGTGGCCAAGACGACGACGGTGGCGTCGCTGGGCGCCGCGATGGCAGCCGAGGGGCGCCGGGTGCTGCTGGTCGATCTGGATCCGCAGGGGTGTCTGACGTTCTCGCTGGGCCACGACCCGGACAAGCTGCCGGCGTCGGTGCACGAGGTGCTGCTCGGCGACGTGGAACCGGACGCGGTGCTGTTGACCACGGCGGAGGGTATGACGCTGCTGCCGGCCAACATCGACCTGGCCGGCGCCGAGGCGATGCTGCTGATGCGGGCCGGCCGCGAATACGCGCTGAAACGGGCCCTGGCCAAACTCGACGGCGACTTCGACGTCGTCATCATCGACTGCCCGCCCTCGCTGGGCGTGCTCACCCTCAACGGGCTCACTGCCGCCGACGACGTCATCGTGCCACTGCAGTGCGAAACCCTGGCGCACCGCGGGGTGGGGCAGTTCCTGCGCACGGTCACCGACGTCCAGCAGATCACCAACCCGGGCCTGCGACTGCTGGGCGCGCTGCCGACCCTCTACGACTCGCGCACCACCCACACCCGCGATGTGCTGCTCGACATCGCCGACCGCTACGACCTGCCGGTGCTGGCTCCCCCGATCCCGCGGACGGTGCGTTTCGCCGAGGCCAGTGCCTCGGGGTCGTCGGTGATCGCCGGGCGCAAGAACAAGGGCGCCATCGCCTACCGCGAGTTGGCCCGCGCGGTGCTGGTGCACTGGAAGTCCGGCAAGGCGATGCCGACCTTCACGCCCGAGGTGTAGCGGCGCGGCTCAGCCCAGCGCGACCAGGGTGTCGCCGCGCTGCTCGAGGACCGTCGTACCGCACACCCGGGGGAACACCGTGGCGAGCCCGGGTGGCCGGCTGACCGCGATGGTGCGCTCGAACTCGCCGGTGGCCGCGTTGTGGACACCGATGCCGGCACTCGTCGGGACCAGCAGCCGGCCCGCCATCATCGCCGCGGGCCCCAGTGGGGTCACCGACTCCGCGGCGGGGATGGTGTAGCGGTAGGTCAGGCTGGCCGCACCGAACACCAGCACCGCGTTCCCGGTCCACCAGGTGAGAAGATCCTCGGACTTGGCCACCGCACCCGCCGGCGATGCCGCACCGGGCAGCAGTGTGCTGGCCACCGTGGCGCCGGCTTCGTCGACCACCTCGACCCGCGGCCGCGGCGACGGCAGATAGACCGCGGTTCGGGTTCCGGTGCCGTTTTCGGTAACGGCCAGTACCCGGGCGCCGGAGCCGGCGGTGATTGCGGGCTGCGGCACGTAGCGCGCCTCCGGTTCGTCCTCATCCTTGGCGGGGCGTAGCAGGGTGAGCCGGACCTGCGTCTTGTCCGGCTCGCGATCCTGGGCCGGACAGGCTTCCAGCACCGACACCGCCGCGGAGCTGGCCGCCGCCGACAGCAGGGCACACCCGGTGCCGACCCGCTGTGCGGACGGCTTCACCGGGGCGTCGATCTCACCGTAGGACAGCACCCGCACCAGGTCGGAACGCCACAGCTCCAGCCGGCTGCGGCCGGCGGACAGCACCGTGGTCCCGTCGGAGCTGACGGTGACCTGCTTGTCGGCGTAGCTGGTGCGACTCGGCCCGCGTCGGCCGGTGCCGGCGTCGATCGCGCTGACCTGGCCGCAACCCCGGCCGTCCGGGTAGACGGCGACGGCGTAGTGGTAGACCCAGGACACCGCGCACGACTCGGCGCGGCGCGCGTAACTCCAGCGCGTATCGCCGGTGGCCGGATCCCGTCCGTGCACTGCGCGCCCGTCGCCGGTGACCACGATGCCGGAGACCACCACCGGCGCCGCGGTCGCCGGACTGGCGGCGCTCCACAATTCGGTCAGGGCCGCCGGCACCGCGCGTGCCGTGGCCGGAATGGGCGCGGGTTCTGCGGCCGGGCGACTGCTGGTGGCACGGGCGTCGCTGGTCCACCAGATCACCACGCCGGCCACCACGACGACGATCGTGATCACCGCAGCGGCCACCACATCGGCCCGGGTGCGGCGCTCGGGGCGTACCATCGGCCAGCCCGGAGCCGGCTCAGCTGGGGGTAGCGGCCGCGGAGGCAGCCTTGCGGGACCGGCGGCGACGACGGCGGGGCTTGCCGCGGCCGTCGCCGTCGCCGTCGGCGGCGCCGTCACCCGATGGTGCCGGTGGCGCCGTTTTGGCCGGCGTGGCAGCCTGGTCCACCGATTTGCCACCGCGGGTGCGCTGCCGCGACCTGGTGGTGTTGCGCGGAGCACGTGGACGATCGGCCTCGACGGCCGGCCGTTTGACCGGTGCCTTGCGCGCTTTGCCGATGCTGCCGCCGACGTCGGCCGGGATGTCCAACTCGGTGTACAGGTGCGGCGAGCTGGAGTAGGTTTCGGCCGGGTCGGGGCAGCCCAGATCCAGCGCCTTGTCGATCATCGTCCAGCGGGCCAACTCGTCCCAGTCGACCAATGTGACCGCGACCCCGGTCTTACCGGCACGGCCGGTCCGGCCGATGCGGTGCACGTAGGTCTTCTCGTCGTCGGGGCACTGGTAGTTGACGACGTGGGTGACGTCGTCGATGTCGATGCCGCGGGCGGCCACGTCGGTGGCGACCAGCACGTCGATGTCGCCGGTCCGGAACGCCTTGAGGGCCTTCTCGCGGGCCACCTGATTGAGGTCACCGTGCACCGCGCCCACCTTGAAACCGCGCTCGCCGAGATCGTCGGAGACCTTCTGGGCGGTGCGCTTGGTGCGGGTGAAGATCATGGTGGCGCCGCGGCCGCGGGCCTGCAGCACCCGGCTGACCAGCTCGACCTTGTCCAGCGCGTGGGCGCGGTAGACGAACTGATCGGTGGCGTCGTGCACCGCCGAGGAGTGCGGCGCCTCGGCCCGGATGTGGGTGGGCTGGTTCATGAAGCCGCGGGCCAGTGTGATGATCGGGTCGGGCATGGTGGCCGAGAACAGCATCGACTGCCGATCGTCGGGAGTCCGAGCCAGGATGCGCTCGATGTCGGGCAGGAAGCCCAGGTCCAGCATCTCGTCGGCCTCGTCGAGCACCAGCACCGCCAGTCCGCCGAGCTGCAAGTGGCCCTGCTGGGCCAGGTCCAGCAGCCGGCCGGGGGTGCCCACCACGACGTCGGCGCCGGCCTGCAGCGCTTCGATCTGCGGCTCGTAGGGCCGTCCGCCGTAGATCGCCACCACCGAGAGCGGACGGTCACCGGCCGTCAGGTGCTTGGCTGCATCGGCCAGGTCGCCGGAGACCTGGATGCACAGCTCGCGGGTGGGCACCACGACCAGTGCCCGTGGCACCCCGGTCAGCGGCTTGGCGGTGTCGGTGCTGACCCGCTGCAGCAGCGGCACTCCGAACGCGAAGGTCTTGCCCATGCCGGTGCGGGCCTGACCGATCAGGTCGTCACCGCCGAGCGCGAGCGGCAGCGTCAGCTCCTGGATGGCGAACGGGTGCTCGATGCCGTCTTCGGCGAGCGCCCGCACTATTTCGTCTCGTACCCCGAGCTCGGCGAACGTCAGTGGGGAGGCGGAGCGTGAGGTGGCGATAAGCGGGGTCATACGGGGAGGCGGTGCCTTTCGATGTCGGCTCGGTCTCGATCAAGTCGATCGCGTCGCGGTTCGGTGCGCACACGCTGTGACGGTCGAAACGATGCCGATGTTCAGGCCCTGCTCTCGTTGCCGAGGCGAGCCGACTGGCGTGTACGCGCATTTCTCCGGCAGCGGCCATTCGGTTCCGGATGGAGTTGGGAACAGACACTGCCTGCGGCGATACTACCTGGAAAAACTTTGTGCCGGGACTTCGCCTGCGCGCAGCGCCTAGAGTGTGGCCATGCCTTCGTCTCCGCCAGCCGATCAGGTTGCGCAGCAGCCGCAACCACGGTTGTCCGCGGACCATCCCGGCGTCAGCGAGCTGTTCGCGCTGCTTGCCTACGCCGAGGTGGCCGCGTTCTATCGACTCACCGACGAGGCGAGGATGGCGCCCGACCTGCGCGGCCGGATTTCGATGGCCAGCATGGCAGCCGCCGAGATGGGGCATTACGACCTGCTGCACGACGCTCTGCAGCGGCGCGGGGTCGACGTGGTGGCGGCGATGTCGAAGTACGCCCCGGCGCTGGACAACTATCACCGGCTGACGATGCCCAGTACCTGGCTGGAGGCCCTGGTCAAGACCTACGTCGGTGACGCGCTGGCCGCCGACTTCTACCGGGAGATCGTCGACGGCATGCCCGACGAGGTGGCCGACGTGGTGCACGCGGTGCTGGCGGAGACCAAACACTCCCAGTTCGTCGTCGCCGAGGTGCGTGCCGCGGTGACGGCAAGCGCCAAACAGCGCAGCCGGCTGGCCCTGTGGGCGCGACGGCTGCTCGGCGAAGCGATCACCCAGGCCCAGTACGTGATGGCCGACCACGACGAGCTCGTCGACCTGGTGATGTCCGGGCCGTCGGGCCTGACGCATCTGGCGGTCTTCTTCGACCGGCTGCAACGCACTCACGACGAGCGGATGCGTGAACTGGGCCTGGCCTGACCGGTTCCGGTGCGTCTACTAGCCTGCTTGCTGAATCGGCTCAACGAAAGGGGTCCCCGGTGGAGGTCAAGATCGGCGTCACGGACAGCGCGCGCGAGCTGGTCTTCACCAGCGCGCAGACACCCGATGAAGTCGAGGGGTTGGTCACCGCAGCGCTGAACCCGGGCGCCGAAGGCGCTGGTGTGCTCGCCGTCAGCGACGAGAAGGGTCGCCGCTTCCTGGTGCAGGCCGCCAAGATCGCCTATGTGGAGCTCGGGGTCGCCGACAGCCGGCGGGTCGGATTCGGTATCGGGCACGGCCCCCAGTAGCCCGGCTACCGGGTGAGCGGTACGTGGGACAGCCCGCCCCAGGCGAACGCCACGGTGCCCTCGACAGCGTCTTCTTTGGAAATGGGGCGGCCGCTGTCCAGCCAGTACCTGGCGCAGTCGACGCTGATGCCCACCAGGCCCACCGCAACCATCCGGGCACGATGCGGGTCGAGTCCGGAGTCATGGCTGACCAGGTCGAACACCGCGTCGATGCATGACTCGGTGGCCACCCGCACCTGCGCGGCCACCTGCGGTTCGGCGATGTTGTCGTTTTCGAAGATGAGCCGGTATCCCTGGCTGTCGTGTTCGATGAAGTCGAAGAACGCCTGGACCGCGGACCTGACGCGCAGCCTGTTGTCGGTGGTGGCGCGCAGTGCCTGCCGCACGCCGGACACCAGGTTCTCCACGTGCCGATTGAGCACCGCCAGGTAAAGCTCCAGCTTCGATGCGAAGTGCTGGTACAAGATGGGTTTGCTGACCCCGGCCCGCTCGGCGATCTCGTCCATGCCCGCGGCGTGGTAGCCGCGGTCGACGAAAACCTCGCTGGCGGCGATCAACAGCTGGCCGCGGCGCTCGTCGCGAGGCATCCGGTTGGCCCGACGGGTGGTTCCCCCGGACGTCCCGCCGTTGCGGCGATGGCCGCGTTCGGCGGTGTCGGTCGGTTTGCTCATCGCGTCCTCAATCTCATCTGCGACTTCTTCCGAAGTTGAAATGACAGTACTCCCGGTGCTCCCGCCGCACTTTCGGCGCATCGTTCAGCCGGTGCGAAACGCCTTGCCCGCCTTCCAGCGCGCCGAAGAGTTCCAGCTCGCGGTGGTTGTGCCATTCTGAGGCGGTGACCTTCGACCCGGGGTGGCGCGGCGGCCGAGTGCCGGTGCTGCGCGATCAGTGGCGGGAGCCGCTGCGGGCACAGCGCGACCCGCTCTCCGGCGGCACCGGCCGGCCCAGGTCCGATCGGGACACCCACCGCCGCTGGCGCAAGCAGACCGCGCTGGGCCGGTTCGTGTCCACCTACGGATGGCGCGCCTATGCGCTGCCGGTGCTGGTGGCGCTCACCGTGGTGGTGGTGTATCAGGCGGTGACCGGCACGGGGGTGCCTTCTTCGGGCTCGGCAGAGCCGGTGCAGGGTCCGCCGATGATCGGTGCGGCCGGTACCGCGATCATCGGCGCACCGCCCCGGGGCCTGACCGAATTCGATGTCAACCTGCCTACCGGGGTGTTGCCCGACGGCGGTCCGTTTACCGAGGCAGGGGCGGCGACCTGGCACGTTGTCCCAGGCACCACTCAAGAGTTCGGGCATGGCACCGCCAAAGTGTTCGCCTACACGGTGGAGGTGGAGAACGGCATCGATGCGGCGGCGTTCGGCGGTGAGGAGGCATTCGCCCGGATGGTCGACCAGACGCTGTCCAACCCCAAGGGGTGGACGCACAACCCGCAATTCGCGTTCGTCCGGATCGACGGGACCGGTGGGGTCAGCCCCGATTTCCGGATCTCACTGACTTCGCCGATGACGGTCCGCGAGGGCTGCGGCTACGAGATTCCGCTGGAGGCGTCCTGCTACAACCCGTCGTACGGGCCGAGCGCGCAACCCCGGGTGCTCGTCAACGAGGCGCGCTGGGTTCGCGGTGCGGTACCGTTCCAGGGCGATGTCGGCTCCTACCGGCAGTACCTGATCAACCACGAGGTCGGGCATGCGATCGGTTATCAGCGCCACGAGCCCTGCGACAAGCAGGACGGTTTGGCTCCGGTGATGATGCAGCAGACCTTCGGCACCTCCAACGACGATGCGGCGAAGTTCGACCCCGAGTGGGTCAAGCCCGACGGCAAGACCTGCCGGTTCAACCCGTGGCCGTACCCCATCGCGTAGCCGAAGCGGGCCGCCCGGTCCGCCCGCTGCCGTCGAGCGTGCACTCAGCGCGAAACCCCGGCTGATTTCTCGCGCTGAGTACACGCTCGGCGCGGCATCCTCCCAAGGTGGGAAGCTTCACCGGTGGTTTGTCGTTGACCCGGTCAACCGATTCCTGAGGAGATTGCCCGTGCCGATTCCCCCGACATCCCTGCCGCCGCTGGTGGAGCCGGCGGCCGAGTTGACCAGAGACGAGGTGGCCCGGTACAGCCGCCACCTGATCATTCCGGAGATCGGTGTCACCGGGCAGAAACGGCTGAAGAACGCCCGGGTGCTGGTGATCGGCGCCGGCGGACTGGGCGCGCCCACGCTGCTGTATCTGGCGGCGGCCGGGGTCGGCACCATCGGCATCATCGACTTCGACGTGGTCGACGAATCCAACCTGCAGCGCCAGGTCATCCACGGGATGGCCGACATCGGCCGGCCCAAGACGCAGTCGGCCCGCGATTCGATCTTCGCGATCAACCCACTGGTGACGGTGCGCCTGCATGAGACACGGCTGACGCCGGACAACGCCGTCGAGTTGTTCAGCGGCTACGACCTGATTCTGGACGGCACCGACAACTTCGCCACCCGCTACCTGGTCAACGACGCCGCGGTGCTGGCGCACAAGCCGTACGTATGGGGTTCGATCTATCGCTTCGAGGGCCAGATCTCGGTGTTCTGGGAGGACGCGCCCGATGGCCGCGGGCTGAACTACCGCGACCTGTACCCGGAGCCGCCGCCGCCGGGCATGGTGCCGTCCTGTGCCGAGGGCGGAGTGCTGGGCATCCTGTGCGCCTCGGTCGGTTCGGTGATGGGCACCGAGGCGATCAAGCTGATCACCGGAACCGGCGAACCGCTGCTGGGCCGGCTGATGGTGTACGACGCGCTGGAAATGAGCTACCGCACCATCAAGATCCGCAAGGACCCGGCCACCCCGCCGATCACCGAGTTGATCGACTACGAGGAGTTCTGCGGCGTGGTCTCGACCGAAGCCGCCGATGCGGCCGCCGGATCCACCATCACGCCGCGGGAGTTGCGCGAACTGCTCGACTCCGGGCGCAAGCTGGCACTGATCGACGTGCGGGAACCGGTGGAGTTCGACATCAACCGCATCGAGGGCGCCGAACTGGTTCCGCAGTCGACGATCAAGTCCGGCGAGGGCTTGGCCCGGCTGCCGCAGGACCGAATGTCGGTGCTGTACTGCAAGACCGGCGCCCGCTCGGCCGAGGCGCTGGCCGCGGTGAAGAAGGCGGGCTTCGCCGACGCGGTGCATCTGCAGGGCGGAATCGTGGCGTGGGCCAGGCAGATGCAGCCCGACATGGTGATGTATTGAACCGGCCGCGGCGGACTGGCGGTGACCCGCCGCGCACGGCTCCGCCGCGCTTGCGATCACCGC
>CAZGGK010000018.1:0-26199 GCA_964525125.1 uncultured Mycobacterium sp. | reverse complement strand
TGGGCCGATGGCGGTGACCCGCCGCGCACGGCTCCGCCGCGCTTGCGATCACCGCTGGGCCGATGGCGGTGACCCGCCGCGCACGGCTCCGCCGCGCTTGCGATCACCGCATATAGGCTAGCGGGGTGACCGCCGAGCCGCCGCCCGAACACGTCTTGACGGCCTACGGTCTGCATGACGTGCGTCCGGCCCGGCTGGGTCCCGGCTGGGAGGGCGGCTGGAAGTGCGGGGAAGTGGTGCTGTCGCGGGTGGCTGACCACGCACGCGCGGCATGGTCGGCCAAGGTGCGGGAAACCCTGTTCGTCGACGGCATTCGGCTGGCGCGACCGGTTCGCTCCACCGACGGCCGTTACGTGGTGTCCGGGTGGCGGGCCGACACTTTCGTCGCGGGTAGCCCGGAACCCCGCCACGACGAGGTGGTTTCGGCGGCGGTCCGCCTGCACGAGGCCACCTCGAAGCTGGAACGCCCGCGGTTTCTCACCCAGGCGCCGAGCGCGCCGTGGGCCGACGTCGACGTCTTCATCGCCGCCGACCGCGCGGCCTGGGAGGAGCAGCCTTTCAAATCGCTGCAGCCCGGCACGAAGGTGGCGCCGGGATCGCCGGACGCGCAACGATCGATCGACTTGATCAACCAGCTTGCCCGGCTGCGTAGGACCACCAGGAACCCCAGCCAGCTGGTGCACGGAGACCTTTACGGGACAGTGCTTTTCGCTGGCGCCGCGCCACCCGGGATCACCGACATCACGCCCTATTGGCGGCCGGCGTCCTGGGCGGCGGCGGTGGTGGTGGTCGACGCGCTGTCCTGGGGCGACGCCGACGACGGGCTGATCGAGCGCTGGGAGACACTGCCGGAATGGCCGCAGATGTTGTTGCGCGCGTTGATGTTCCGTCTGGCGGTGCATGCATTGCATCCGCGGTCGGCGGCTGATGCCTTCCCCGGCCTGGCGCGCACCGCCGCGCTGGTCCGGTTGGCGATCTGAGTGCCCCCTCAGAATCGGTGCCGCACCGCGTCCAGGTCCACCCGGCCGTCGGTGGCGAGCACGCCCTCGGCGCGCAGCCGTTCCAGCTGTTCGGTGTGCAGGTGCGGGACCGGTCGCCCGGTCGCCTGGACAACCCGGTGCCAGGGCAGGTCGGAGCCGTCGGTCCGAAGTATCCAGCCGACCGTGCGCGGATTGGAAAGTCCTGCGGCAGAGGCGATATCGCCGTAGGTGGCCACCCGGCCGGCCGGGATGCCGGCAATCAGAGCGCGTACCTGCTCGATCTTCTCGTCGGTCACCGGCGCCATGATCGGCTCTCGCTAGCGTCCCGGCAGCCGATCGCGGATCGCGACTGCCACCTCGACCGGCCGGGCCTGCGACACCATGTGCAGGCAGTCCAGGTCCAGCAGCCGGAAGTCCGTGCCCAGCTTCGTCTGCAGCGCGGCGACGAGGTCGTCGCCGACGTACGGCGGTGTTGTCAGGGTCGCCCGGATCAATGTGGTGGGGGTTCCGGCGGGCGGCAGCACGAACTCGCGGGCCAGTTCGCTCCAGTAGGACATCATCGCCGGCAGGCTGATCCGCCAGCGGTAGCGTCCACCTGGCACCGTCACCAGGTGCTCGTCGAGTTCGGCGTCGAGCACGCCGGCAGGCACGTCGGCCCAGGAGCCGGTAGCCTTCTCCGCGCGAGCCTGGGCGCGGTCCGGGTAGTCCGGCGAGGCCAGCATCGCCTCGGCGATCTCGGCCATCCAGGCCCCGTCCAGGCCGACTGCCGGGTCGAGCAGCACCAGCGAGCCGACCAATTCCGGGTGTGCCGCGGCCAACTGCAGCGCGATGGCACCGCCGAAGGAGTGCCCCACCACCGGCACCGGGCCGTCGGCGGCGTCGGCGAGCAATTCGGCGAGTGCGCGGACGTTGGCGTCGATCGTCCACGGTGCCGACCACGACGACCGGCCGTGGCCGAGCAGATCGGGTGCGGCCACGTTGACCTCGGGCAGGTGCTCTTCGGCGAGCTGCTGCCAGCGCCGCCCGTGGCCGGTGAGGCCGTGGATAGCCAGCAGCTGCACCGGGCCGGCCGGACCGTAGCGATGCACATGGAGGTCGTCGGTCACGCGTCGATGGTGCCAGGAAGCTGATCCGTGTCAGACCCCGGTGGTGTCATAGCGGCTATGACACGACGCTGGGGCACCGAGGCGCAGGCCGCTCTCGATCCGGCGGGACGCGGCCCGCTGCGGGTGCTGGGCGGCCCCGGCACCGGTAAAACCGCCCTGCTGATGGACGCGGCGGCCGCCCATATCGCCGCCGGTGCCGATGCGCAGACCGTGCTGTTGCTGACCGGTTCGGGTCGGCTCGGAGTCGAGACCCGCGGCGCCCTGACGGCGGCGTTGCTGGCGGCCCGGACCTCTTCGGCGGCGGGCCTGCCGGCGGTGATTCGCGAGCCGTTGGTGCGCACCGTGCACAGCTACGCCTTTGCCGTGCTGCGGCTGGCCGCCCAGCGGGCCGGTGATGCACCGCCGCGGCTGGTCACCGGAGCCGAACAGGACAGCATCATCGCCGAGTTGCTGACCGGCGACGACGCCGGTGCCTGGCCGGCGTCGCTGCACTCCGCGCTGGGCACCGAGGGCTTCACCGACGAACTGCGCAACCTGCTGGCCAGGTGCGCCGAGCGCGGGGTGAGCCCGGGGCAGCTGGCCCGGCTGGGCCGGCGTTGCGGCCGGCCCGAATGGACTGCCGCGGCCCGGTTCGCCCGGCAGTACGAGCAGGTGATGCTGCTGCGCGCGGCCGTGGGCCGGGCGGCACCGCAGGCCACCGTGCCGGCGCTGGGAGCCGCCGAACTGGTCGGAGCCGCGCTGGATGCCTTCGCCGTCGACGCGGAACTGCTCGCCGCCGAACGCGCCCGGATCCGGCTGCTGCTGGTCGACGACGCACAGCAGCTCGACCCGCAGGCAGCCGAACTGGTCCGGGTGCTGGCGGCAGGTGTCGAACGCGCCGTCATCGCCGGTGACGCCAACCAGGCGGTGTTCGGATTCCGCGGTGCCGAGCCCGCCCTGCTGTCGGCCGACACCGCCCCGGCGATCACCCTGACGGCATCGCACCGCTGTGCCCCCGCGGTGGTGCGGGCGATCAACGGGGTCGCCGGCCGGCTGCCCGGCGCAGCCGTGGCCAGGCACCTGGACAGCGCCGGCACCGGAGGATCGGTGCAGGTCCGACTGACCGCGACCGGTTCTGACCAGGCGGCGCTGATCGCCGACACCCTGCGGCGCGCACATCTGATGGACGGGGTGCCGTGGTCACAGATGGCCGTGGTTGTTCGGTCGGTGCGGAGGATCGCTCGCGGATTGCCGCGCGCGCTGTCCGCGGCCGGGGTTCCGGTGGTACTGCCCGCACCGGTCGAGGCGCTGGCTGAACTGCCGGCGGTGGCGGCGCTGCTGACGGTGCTGACGGCGGCCGCCGACGGTTTGGATGGCGGGCTTGCGCTAGCGCTGCTGTCCGGGCCGGTAGGGCGGATGGACCCGATCTCCCTGCGTCAACTGCAGCGGCTGCTGCGCGGCTGCGGGCAGGGTGAGCCGGGTGACCGGCTGGCGGCGCTGCTCGGCGGCGAAGCCGACCGGTTTCCGCCCGGTCACGCCCGTCCGCTGCGCCGGGTCCGCGCGGTGCTGGACGCGGCCGAGCGCTGCCGACGGGAGGGACGCGACCCGCATTACACGCTGTGGCAGGTCTGGCACCGCTCCGGTCTGCAACGGCGCTGGCTGACCAGCAGTGAACGCGGTGGACCGGCCGGCGCCCGCGCGGACCGCGATCTCGACGCGGTGACCGCACTGTTCGACATCGCCGATCAGTACGTGTCCCGCACCGGCGGCGCGTCACTGCGCGGGCTCGTCGAGCATGTCAACGCGCTGCGACTGGCCGCACCGCAGTCCGAACGGGTAGCCGGCACCGAGGCGGTCAGCGTGCTGAGCGCGCACGCCGCGCTCGGCCATGAATGGGACCTGGTGGTCATCGCGGGCCTGCAGGAAGGGCTGTGGCCCAACACCGTCCCGCGCGGTGGGGTGCTGCACACCCAGCGGTTGCTGGACGAACTCGACGGGGTGGGTGCGGGCGCATCGGCCCGGGCGGTGGTGCTGGCCGAGGAGCGCCGGCTGCTGCTGGCGGCGATGGGCCGGGCACGCAACCGGCTGCTGGTCACCGCCGTCGACGGCGGTGGCGGCGGTGAGCAGTCCGACGAGATGCCATCCGGGTTCTTCGCGGAGTTGGCTCAGCGGCACACCGACGGTGCCGCTCCGGTGGCCGCGATATCGCCGGCTGCGGTGCCGGTGCTGTCGCAATCCTCGGTGGTGGGGCGGTTGCGCGCGGTGGTCTGCTCTCCGGAAGGCGCCGTCGATGGAACTGAACGGGCCAGTGCGGCAACGCAATTGGCTCGACTGGCCAGAGCGGGTGTGCCGGGGGCCGACCCGGCCGAGTGGTATGGCACGACACCGGTCAGCACCGAGCGGCCGCTGTGGCGCGGCGACGACGGGCGACCGGTCACGCTGTCGCCGTCGTCGCTGCAGAGCCTGATCGACTGTCCGCTGCGCTGGCTGGCCGAGCGGCACGGCGGGACCGACGGCCGGGATCTGCGGTCCACCATAGGTTCGGTGCTGCACGCGCTGATCGCCGAACCGGGCCGGGGCGAAACCGCGCTACTGGCCGAACTGGACCGGGTGTGGCAGCGGTTGCCGTTCGAATCGCAGTGGTATTCGGCCAACGAACTGGCCCGGCACCGCGCCATGCTGCAGGCGTTCGTGCACTGGCGGGCCCAGAGCCGGGAGGAGTTGACCGAGGTCGGCGTCGAAATCGAGGTCGACGGCGTGATCGGCGGGGTCCGGCTGCGTGGCCGGGTGGACCGGCTCGAACGCGACGCCGCCGGCCGGCTGGTCGTGGTCGACGTCAAAACCGGCAAGACCCCGGTCAGCAAGGACGACGCGCAGCGGCATGCCCAGTTGGCCATGTACCAGCTGGCAGTGGGCGCGGGGCTGCTGCCGGACGGCGATGAGTCCGGCGGCGCCCGGCTGGTCTACCCGGGCAAAACTGGCGCGGCCGGCGCCACCGAGCGCCACCAGAACCCGCTCTCCGCCGAGGGGCGCGAGCATTGGCAGGACGTGATCGCCGCGGCGGCGGCCGCTACCGCCGGTCCGCAGTTCGCCGCCCGGGTCAACGACGGCTGCCGGCACTGCCCGGTCCGGCCGATCTGCCCGGCGCAGGCTCGGGGCGGGGCGCAGTGATCACCGCACCGGAACCCCGCTACAGCCCCGCCGACCTGGCCACCGCCCTGGGACTGCATCAACCCACTGCGGAGCAGGCGGCGGTGATCGCCGCACCGCCCGGACCCCTGGTGGTGATCGCCGGTGCCGGCGCAGGCAAGACCGAGACAATGGCCGCCCGGGTGGTGTGGCTGGTCGCCAACGGCCATGCCGAACCCGGCCAGGTGCTCGGGTTGACGTTCACCCGCAAGGCGGCCGGCCAGCTGTTGCGCCGGGTCCGGTCCCGGCTGGCCCGGCTGGCCGGCGCCGGTCTGGTGCTCGGCGATCCCGGCTCCGACGGGGCCGCCGACCCCCCGGCGGTCAGCACCTACCACGCCTTCGCCGGTTCGCTGCTGCGCGAATACGGGCTGCTGCTGGGAATCGAGCCGGGCACCCGGCTGCTCACCGAGACCGAGCTCTGGCAGTTGGCGTTCGACGTGGTCAACGGGTACCGGGGCGAGCTGCACACCGACAGGGACCCGGCCGCGGTCACCACGATGCTGGTGCGATTGTCCGGGCAACTCGCCGAACACCTGGTGGACACCGGTGAGCTGCGCGACACCCACGTGGAGCTGGAACGGCTGATCCACACCCTGCCGCCCGGCCCCCGCCAGCGTGGCGCCGGTCCCGGCCAGTGGCTGCTGGGGTTGCTGGACACCCAGACGCAACGGGCCGAGCTGGTGCCGCTGATCGACGCCCTGCACCAGCGGATGCGGGCCGAGAAGGCGATGGACTTCGGCGCCCAGATGGCCACCGCCGCGCAGCTGGCCTCGAGGTTCGAGTCGGTTGGCGCGCAGTTGCGCGCCCGCTACCGGGTGGTGCTGCTCGATGAGTACCAGGACACCGGGCATGCCCAGCGCATCGCACTGTCGGCGCTGTTCGGCGGCGGCGCCGACGACGCCCTGGCGCTGACCGCGGTCGGCGACCCGATCCAGTCGATCTACGGCTGGCGCGGCGCTTCGGCAACCAACCTGCCCCGGTTCGCCACCGATTTTCCGCGGTCCGACGGGACCCCGGCGCCGACGCTGGAGTTGCGCACCAGCTGGCGCAACCCGCCGGAGGTGCTGCAGGTGGCCAACGCCGTCTCCGCGGAGGCGCGTCGGCGTTCGGTCGCGGTGAGTACGCTGCGGCCCCGCCCGGACGCCCCGCCCGGAACGGTGCGGGCGGCACTGCTGGCCGATGTGGTCGCCGAACGGTCGTGGGTGGCCGACCAGCTGCAGCGGTGCTATCGGCAGGCCCGGGCCGACGGGGTGGCGCCGCCGACCGCCGCTGTGCTGGTGCGCCGCAACGCCGACGCCGTGCCGATGGCCGAGGAGATCGCCGCCCGCGGAATCCCGGTGGAGGTGGTCGGGTTGGCCGGCCTGCTGTCGGTCCCGGAGGTGGCCGACCTGGTGGCGATGCTGCGCCTGGTGGCCGAGCCGACTGCCGGTGCGGCCGCGATGCGGGTGTTGACCGGCCCGCGGTGGCGGTTCGGCGCCGCCGACCTCGCCGCGCTGTGGCGACGGGCCGGCAGACTGGCTGCCGCACCCGATCCGGCGGCCGCCGACGCCGACACCGCATGCCTGGCCGATGCGCTGGCCGATCCCGGGCCGGCGGCCGCCTATTCGGCGGCCGGCTATCGGCGTATTCGCGCAGTGGCCGACGAACTGACGGCGCTGCGGGGGCAGCTGTGGCAGCCGCTGCCCGATCTGGTCGCCGAGGTGCGGCGGGTGCTCGGCCTGGACTGCGAACTGGCGGCGAGACGGCCCGCCACCGCGGGGACCGATCAGCTCGATGCGTTCGCCGGCGTGGTCGCCGATTACGCCGACCGCACCGGTGCGGCCGGCTCGCTGCCCGGCCTGCTGGCCTACCTGGATGCGGCCGCCGTGGTGGAGAACGGGCTGGCCCCGGCCGCACCCACGGTCGCGACCGACCGGGTCCAGATCCTCACCGTGCACGCCGCGAAGGGCCTGGAGTGGCAGGTGGTGGCGGTGCCGCACCTGGTGGCGCGGGTATTTCCGTCCACCGCGTCGCGGCGCAGCTGGCTGACCGACGCCACCGAACTGCCGCCGCTGCTGCGCGGTGATCGCGCGGCACTGGGCAGCCACGGCGTGCCGGTGCTGGACACCGGCGACATCACCGACCGCAAGCAGCTGTCCGACCGGATCTCGCAGCACCGCGATCAGCTGGACCGGCGCCGGGTCGACGAGGAGCGCCGACTGCTCTACGTGGCGGTCACCCGGGCCGAGGACACCCTGCTGGTGTCCGGGCATCATTGGGGCACCAGCGAAGTCAGGCCCCGGGGTCCGTCGGACTTTCTGGTCGAGCTCAAAGACGCGATCGAAGGCGAAGGCTGCGGGGTGATCGAGCACTGGGCACCGACGCCGGTCGACGGTGAGCGGAACCCGCTGCGCGACACGGTGACCGAAGCCATGTGGCCGGTCGACCCGCTGGGGTCGCGGCGCGGTGACGTCGATGCCGGGGCGGCGCTGGTCGCCGCGGCCATGACCGGTCAACCGGCTGACCCCGCCGGCCCGGATGAGCACGGCTGGGCGGCCGACGTCGATGCGCTGCTCGCCGAACTGGCCCGCGCCCGGGCCGCCGGGAAGCCCGTCCGCGCGCTGCCCGGTCAGGTTTCGGTGAGCAACCTGGTCGAGCTCAGCCGAGATCGCGCCGGCGCCGCCCATCGGCTCGGCCGGCGGTTGCCGAGCCGCCCGGATGCGCACGCCGCGCTGGGCAGTGCGTTCCATGACTGGGTGCAACGGTTCTACGGCGCCGAGCGGTTGTTCGACCTGGCCGATCTGCCCGGTGCCGCCGACACCGACACCGCCCGAACCGACACCGAGGAGCTGGCGGCGCTGCAGCAGGCGTTTCTCGCCTCGTCCTGGGCGGGCCGCATGCCGGTGGCGGTCGAGGTGCCGTTCGAAATGGCGGTCGGCCGCACCGTGGTGCGCGGCCGCATCGACGCGGTGTTCGCCGAGCCGGATGGCGGTGCCACCGTGGTGGACTGGAAGACCGGTAGCCCTCCCGCCGGCTCCGATGCCCTGCGGCAGGCGGCGGTCCAGCTCGGCGTCTACCGGCTGGCGTGGGCGGCGCTGGCCGGGTGCCCGCAGTCCTCGGTGCGCACCGCCTTCCACTACGTGCGCAGCGGAGACACGGTCACGCCCGATGAATTGCCCGGGCTGGGCGAGCTGGCCGCATTGCTGGATTCTTGACGAGGCGACCGGCGTGGTTACAGTGTCTGCGTGCCTCAGGTGGACCGGTGACCGGTTGTCATGGCCAAAACTGACTTGCGCCGGCGGAACGGCGTCGACGAGACGCTGAATCAACAGCCCGGTTACGCACTCGTCGGTGTGCTGCGTATCCCGCAGGGGCAGGCCAGCCCCGGCCGCATCATCTACCGCCGGGTGGCGATCGCCCTGTTGGCGCTGCTCGCCTCGAGCCTGTGCGTCTACTTCGACCGTGACGGATACGCCGACGTGCAGGGTGACCGGCTGACCTTCCTGGACTGCCTCTATTACTCGGCGGTGACCCTGTCCACCACCGGTTACGGCGACATCACCCCGATCACCGAGTTCGCCCGCATGGTCAACGTCCTGGTCATCACCCCGCTGCGGATCGCGTTCCTGATCCTGCTGGTGGGCACGACACTGGAGGTGGTCACCGAAACGTCGCGGCAGGCGTTCAAGATCCAGCGCTGGAGGAGAAGAGTGCGCAACCACACCATCGTGATCGGCTACGGCACCAAGGGTAAAACGGCGGTCGCCGCGATGCTCGGTGACGAAGCGACCCCGGCCGACATCGTCGTCGTCGACACCGATCAGGCCGCCCTCGATCACGCCGAGACCGCCGGGTTGGTGACCGTGCGCGGCGACGCCACCAAGTCCGACGTGCTGCGGCTGGCCAGCGCCCAGCACGCTTCGGCGATCATCGTGGCCACCAGCCGGGACGACACCGCGGCGCTGGTCACCCTGACGGCCCGCGAGATCGCACCCAAAGCCATGATCGTGGCGTCGATCCGGGAGGCCGAAAATCAGCACCTGCTGCAGCAGTCGGGAGCGAACTCGGTGGTGGTCTCCTCGGAGACCGCCGGCCGGCTGCTCGGTATCGCGACCACCGCGCCCAGCGTGGTGGAGATCATCGAGGACCTGCTGACACCCGATGCCGGCTTTGCCATCGCCGAGCGCGAGGTGGAGCACAGCGAGGTCGGTGGCTCCCCGCGGCACCTGCGCGACATCGTGCTCGGCGTGGTCCGCGACGGGCGGTTGCTGCGGGTCGACGCGCCCGAGGTCGACGCCGTCGAATCCGGCGACCGGCTGCTCTACGTGCGTAGCGTGAGCAGCTGAGACTCCGCGCCGCCCGGCCCCACCCCGGCCGAGGGTGAATCCGGCGACGCGGCACGCCGGTGCGGCGTCGCCGGATTCACACCCGCGACCGGAGAAGTCGGACAAGGAGGACCAGTGGACTTTCAGCTTCGGCAGGTTCCGGTGCTGTCCCGGGTTGGCGCCGACCGGTCCGACCAGCTGCGCACCGACCTCGAGGCCGCCACCGCCGGGTGGGCGAACGCGGCGCTGCTGCGGGTTGATTCTCGGGGTCAGGTGCTGATCGCCGACGGGCGGGTGGTGCTCGGCGACGCGCTGGAGTTGGCCGCCGCGCCACCGGCCGACGCGGTCTTCCTGGGGCGCATCGAGGACGGCCGGCACGTCTGGGCGGTGCGGGCGGCGTTGCGGCCGCCCGAGGGCCGGGAGGTTTCGGTGCTGAGCCTGCGCGCGACCGGCACGATTTTCGACGACGCCAGCGCGCAACTGGTGTCGTCGGCGGTCGCGCTGCTCAATTGGCATGACAAGGCCAGGTTTTCGGCCGTCGACGGCACCCCGACCAAATCCGTGCGATGCGGTTGGGCTCGGGTCAACCTGCTGACCGGCGAAGAGGAATACCCCCGGATCGACCCCGCGGTGATCTGCCTGGTCCATGACGGCGGCGACCGCGCGGTGCTGGCCCGCCAGAGCGGGTGGGCACCCGGCTGGTTCTCGCTGCTGGCCGGGTTCGTCGAAGCCGGCGAGTCGTTCGAGGCCTGCGTGGCCCGGGAGGTCCGCGAAGAGATCGGGCTGACCGTGCGCGACGTGCGCTACCTGGGCAGTCAGCCGTGGCCGTTCCCGCGTTCGCTGATGGTGGGGTTCCACGCTGTCGGCGACCCGGATGAGGACTTCGTCTTCCACGACGGCGAAATCACCGAGGCGGCGTGGTTCACCCGCGACGAGGTCCGGCAAGCGCTGGACGCCGGCGACTGGACCACCACATCACAGGCGAAACTGCTGCTGCCCCCGGCGGTTTCGATCGCCCGGGTGATCATCGAATCCTGGGCTTGCCTCGGCGAGGAGTAGGGGCTAGCCGCGCAGCCGGGCCAGTTTCGCCTGGACCTCGCGACCGTTCGGGTTGGTCAGCGTCGTGCCGTCGGCGAAGCGCAGCGTCGGAACGGTCCGGTTGCCGCCGTTGGCCGACTCGACGAACGCCGCGGCCGTCGGATCCCGTTCGATGTTGATCTCCTCGTAGGCGATCTCAAGCTTGTCCAGGGCCTTCTTGAGCTGGCGGCAGTAGCCGCACCAGTTCGTGGTGTACATGATGAGCGGGGCGTTGCTGGCAGTCATAGACCTTTGAACCTATCCGGTCGCCGCGGTGACACGCGAGTCGGTGGGCGAACCGGTCATGGTGGCGTGGGCGAGCTGTCGGCCATCCCTGTCAAGATGGAGGCCATGGCTGACCCGTTGATCGCCGGCTTGGACGACGAGCAGCGCCAAGCCGTGCTGGCGCCGCGCGGCCCGGTGTGCGTGCTGGCCGGCGCCGGAACGGGTAAGACCCGCACCATCACCCACCGGATCGCCGCCCTGGTCGCGAGCGGCCATGTCGCCGCCGGCCAGGTGCTCGCGGTGACGTTCACCCAGCGAGCCGCCGGCGAGATGCGCTCCCGGTTGCGCGCGCTGGGCGCGGGCGCCGGGGCACGCTCGGTGGGATCGGTGCAGGCCCTCACCTTCCACGCCGCCGCCCGCCGGCAGCTGCGCTACTTCTGGCCGCGGGTGGTCGGTGACACCGAATGGCAGTTGCTGGACCGCAAGTTCGGGGTCGTTGCCCGCGCTGCCGGCCACGCCGGGCTGCGCCTCTCCAATGACGATGTCCGCGATGTCGCCGGTGAGATCGAATGGGCGAAGGCGTCGCTGATCGGCCCGGAGCAGTACCCCGATGCGGTGGCGAAAGCCGGCCGGGACACCCCGGTGGACGCCGCCCAACTGGCCGCCGTCTACGCCGGGTACGAGGCGCTGAAGGCTCGCGGCGACCTGACCCTGCTCGACTTCGACGACCTGCTGCTGCACACCGCCGCCGCGATCGAGAACGATGCCGCCGTGGCATCTGAGTTCCGGGACCGCTACCGCTGCTTTGTCGTCGACGAGTACCAGGACGTCACCCCGCTGCAGCAGCGGGTGCTGGACGCCTGGCTGGGGGAGCGCGACGACCTGACCGTGGTCGGCGACGCCAACCAGACCATCTACTCGTTCACCGGTGCCTCGCCGCGCTACCTGCTGGACTTCTCCCGCCGGTTCCCGGATGCCACCGTGGTGCGCCTCGAGCGGGACTACCGGTCGACCCCGCAGGTGGTGTCGCTGGCAAACCGGGTGATCGCGGCGGCCCGCGGTCGGGTGGCCGGCAGCCGGCTGCACCTGATCGGCCAGCGTGCGCCCGGCCCGGAGCCGTCGTTCTCCGAGCATCCCGACGAAGCGGCCGAGGCCGCGGCGGCGGCGGCGGCGATCTCCCGGCTGCTCGAATCCGGCACCCCGGCTGCCGAGGTCGCCGTGCTCTACCGGATCAACGCCCAGTCGGAGGTGTACGAGGAGGCGCTGACCGAGGCGGGCATCGCCTACCAGGTTCGTGGCGGCGAAGGCTTCTTCACCCGCCAGGAGATTCGCCAGTCGCTGGTGGCACTGCAACGAGCCTCGGAACGGGGGGTCGACGGCAGCGGCCCCGAGGGCGGGCGCCGGGGGCACCCCCCGCTTGCGGGGGAGGGGCCGGCGCTGCCGGAAGTGGTGCGTCAGGTGCTCGAACCGCTGGGGCTGACCACCGAACCGCCGGCCGGTGTCAAGGCGCGGGAACGCTGGGAGGCGCTGTCCGCGCTGGCCGAAATGGTCGACGACGAGGTGGCACACCGTCCGCAGCTGGATCTGCCCGGCCTGCTGGCCGAGCTGCGGTTGCGGGCCGACTCCCGGCATCCGCCGACGGTGCAGGGGGTCACGCTGGCCTCGCTGCACGCGGCCAAGGGGCTGGAGTGGGATGCGGTGTTCCTGGTCGGGCTGGCCGATGGAACGCTGCCCATCTCGCATGCGTTGGCGCACGGCCCGGACAGCGAGGCCGTCGAGGAGGAGCGCCGGCTGCTCTACGTGGGCGTCACCCGGGCGCGCGTGCACCTGGCGCTGAGCTGGGCGCTGGCGCGTGCCCCCGGCGGGCGGGCCAGCCGCAAGCCGTCGAGGTTCCTCTCCGGGCTCAACGGACTGGTGCCGCGGGCCGCTGCCACGGCCCCGAGCCGCCGCCGGACCCGCGGCGCCCCGCAGCACTGCCGCGTCTGCAACGCCGCGTTGGGCACACCGGCGGCGATCATGCTGCGCCGGTGCGAGACCTGCGCCGCCGACGTCGACACCGACCTGCTGGCCCAGCTCAAGGACTGGCGGCTGCGCACCGCCACCGAGATGAAGGTGCCCGCCTACATCGTCTTCTCCGACAACACGCTCACCGCGATCGCCGAACTGCTGCCGGCCGACGAGGCCGCGCTGGTCGCCATCCCGGGCATCGGGGCGCGCAAGCTGGAACAGTTCGGATCCGACGTGCTCGAGATGGTCCGCGGCCGCTGATGCCGGTGGTGCAAGAAAATCAGTTGTGGGCCCCGCACGTCACCGGCTAGCCTCAAGCACATGACCGCCCCGGGTGCCCTGGCCGTACGCGCGGCCCGTGCCGGCTCCGGCCATGCCGCCGCAGCCGCGGAGTCCGTGCATCGGGGAACCTCCTAGCGTTTCAATCGAGCCGCCCGATGGCCACGGACCCGACCAGGATCCGTGGCCATTTTTTTGTCGTCAGACGCGTCGTCAGAACCGGAGAGCGGGTGAACCCCCGATGAAGAACCGACCGCAGTTGCCGTGCAATCGCGAACCCGACCTGTGGTTCGCCGATCACCCGGCCGATCTGGAGCGGGCCAAGGCGCTGTGCGCGGGGTGCCCGATCCGCCGTCAGTGCCTGGCCGTTGCGCTGCACCGCGGCGAACCGTGGGGGGTGTGGGGCGGCGAGATCTTCGAGCGCGGCTCGATCGTGGACCGCAAACGCCCGCGCGGGCGGCCGCGCAAAGGCACGGTTGCCGCCTAACGCACCTCGGCCGCGTCCGAATCCGGTGCGGCGTAGCCCGGGACGAGTTCCTCGCTGAGCCGTTGGGTCGCTACATGCGCATCCAGCTGGCACAGGATCGCGGTGGTCGCCCCGAGCACCCGCATCGGCAGCGCCAGCTTGGGCGGCAGATCCAGCTGGCGCGCGGTCTTGAGCTGCTCCACGGGGCGTTCCAGTTGCTTGCCGGCCATCCGCTGCAGCCATCTGCGGGTGTAGTGAAACACCTCGACTTCCACCGGCTCGACGTACTGACGCAGCATCTCGTCGATCTCGCGCACCGACACCTGCTGGCCCTTCTGGATGAACCCGCCCTTGGACATCGTCGCAATGACCTGGTCGTAATCCCCGTCGCGGGCGAAGCGGACCGCCGCGCCGAGCTCCGGCGGGAAGCCACCCGGCATCGGCGCCACCGCGCCGAAGTCGATGACGCCCATCCGGCCGTCCGGCATCAGCATGAAGTTGCCGGGGTGCGCGTCGCCGTGGATCAACTCCAGCCGGCGCGCCGCGTCCCAGGTGAACTCGGCCAGCCGGGTTCCCATCAGGTCGCGCTGCTCGACGGTGCCGTTGCGGATGATCTCGGCCATGCCGACGCCCTCGATCCACTCCTGGATCACCGTCTTGGGGGCGCTGGCGATCACGTTCGGGATCAGGAAGTGCGGGTGACCCGCATAGGCCTTGGCGAATATCCGCTGGTTATCGGCCTCCAGTCGGTAGTCCAGCTCCATCTCGGTGCGCTCGATCAACTCGTCGACCACGCCCTGGACGTCGATCCCGGGGGCCAGCTGCTTGAAGATGCCGGTCAGCCGCCGGATGGTCTTCAGGTCGGCGCGCAGCGCCTCGTCGGCGCCCGGGTACTGGATCTTGACGGCCACCGGACGGCCGTCGGCCCACACCGCCCGGTGCACCTGGCCGATGCTGGCCGAGGCGAAGGGCTTGTCGTCGAAGGAGGTGAACCGTTCCCGCCACTTGGTGCCCAGCTGGGCGTCCAGCATCCGGTGCACCTTGTCCGCCGACATCGGCGGCGCGTCCTTCTGCAGCTTGGTCAGCGCTTCCCGGTACGGCTCGCCGAACTGCTCGGGGATGGCGGCCTCCATCACCGACAGCGCCTGCCCGACCTTCATGGCGCCACCCTTGAGCTCACCGAGGACGGTGAACAGCTGGTTGGCCGCCTTCTCCATGAGTTCGGCGGTGACCTCGTCCTTGGACTTGCCGGTCAGCCGCTTGCCCAGGCCCAGTGCGGCCCGGCCGGCGAACCCGACCGGAAGGCTGGCCAACTTGGCGTTGCGTGCGGCGCGCCCCCGCTTGATGTCGTCTGCCATCCACCCATCATCACAGGTGTCAGGGGAGTATGGGTGCAGGGGCTACCCGACCGCCTCGGGCTCAGCTGCGACGAACCCGGGGATGTACTCCTCCAGCAGGCCCTTGATGGCGACGTGTGCGTCCAGCTGGCACAGAATCGCCGTCGTCGACGCGATCACCCGCATCGGGATGGCCAGCTGGGCCGGCAGGTCCATCTGCCGCGCCGTCTTGATCTGGCCGACCGTGTTGTCGAACTGCCTGCCGGCCATCCGCTGCAACCATTTGCGGGTGTAGTGGAAGATGTCGACCTCGATCGGCTCGACGTACTGGCGCAGCATGTCGTCGATCTCGCTGACCGACACCTGCTGGCCCTTCTGGATGAAGCCGATCTTCTCCATCGTCGGCAGCAGCAGGTCGTAATTGTTGTCGCGGGCCAATCGGATCGTCATCCCGAGTTCGATCGGGTAGCCGCCGGGCAGCGGTGCCACCGCGCCGAAGTCGATGACGCCCATCCGCCCGTCGGGCAACAGCATGAAGTTGCCGGGGTGGGGGTCGCCGTGCAGCATCTCCAGCCGCAGCGGGGAGCCGAACGTCAACTGCAACAGCCGGGTGCCGATCACGTCGCGCTGCTCGACGGTGCCGTTGCGGATGATCTCGGCCATGCCGACGCCCTCGATCCACTCCTGGATCACCACCTTGGGAGCGCTGGCCACCACGTGCGGCACCGCGATGTGCGGGTCGCCGGCGTAGGCCTTGGC
This sequence comes from uncultured Mycobacterium sp., assembly GCA_964525125.1. GTDB lineage: Bacteria > Actinomycetota > Actinomycetes > Mycobacteriales > Mycobacteriaceae > Mycobacterium. The sequence continues at coordinate 10,491 of CAZGGK010000018.1, read as the reverse complement.
GAAGGCCCGCTGGTTGTCGGCCTCCAGTCGGTAGTCCAGTTCCATCTCGGTGCGGTCGATCAGTTCGTCGACGACGCCCTGCACGTCCGCGCCCGGCGCCAGCTGTTTGAAGACGCCGACCAACCGGCGGATGGTCTTCAGGTCGGCCCGCAGCGCCTCGTCGGCGCCGGGGTACTGGATCTTGACGGCCACCCTGCGGCCGTCGGACCACACCGCGCTGTGCACCTGGCCGATGCTGGCCGACGCGACGGGCTTGTCGTCGAAGGAGGCGAACCGTTCCCGCCACTTGGTGCCCAGCTGGCCGTCGAGCACGCGGTGCACTTTGTCCGCGGCCAGTGGCGGCGCGTCCTTCTGCAGCTTGGTCAGCGCCTCCCGATAGGGCTCGCCGAACTGCTCGGGGATGGCGGCTTCAAGCACCGACAGCGCCTGGCCGACCTTCATCGCGCCGCCCTTGAGCTCACCCAGGACGGTGAACAACTGCTCGGCCGCCTTCTCCACCAGCTCGGCGTTGACCTCGTCTTTCGACTTGCCGGCCAGCCGTTTGCCCAACCCGAGTGCCGCCCGCCCGGCAATGCCCACGGGCAGACTGGCCAACTTGGCGTTTCGTGCGGCGCGCCCCCGCTTGATCTCTGTCACGCGTCAATCATCCATCATCGTCTTCGCGGTGACCGCGAAGTTGGCAACACCGGATGTCAGCAATTGCACAGCGGGTGCCGAGTCCAGTGCCGGGTGACGATCGAGCCGGTGCCCACGTCGAATTCCAGCGTCGCGTTCAACGTGGGCGGGGGTTGACGGTCCCGGACCGCGGTCGCCCCGCGTATCGCCGCTATCACCCGGTTGATCTGGTCGAGCGCGAGCGCGGTGGTCGCCAGCAGGGTCGCCCGGTCGGCGTGGGCGACGGTGTCGCGCAGCTGGGCGGCAACCGCCGGCCACGCCGCGTCGCGGTCCCGGCGATACAAATCGGCGCAGTCCAGGCAGCTGGTCACACCTGGGATCACCAGCGGGCCGACCAGGCCCGTCCCGTCGCGCACCCGGACCGGAAGATGCGGGACCCCTTCGGTGTTCAACTCGCGGACCAGCCGCGGCTCGGGAACCAGGCAATCCGACAGCACCACCAGGTCGGTTCCGGCGGCGGTCACCGCCGCGTGCGGCTGGCTGCTGTGTCGGATCCGGGCACTCGAGCAACGCAGCGCGTCGACCAGCAGATCCGCCAGCGGTCCGCGGCCGTGCACCCGGATCGTCACCGACCGGGCGTGCTGTCCCGGCCCCCGGGGGGCCGCGGCGCTGATGATGCCGGCTTCGACCAGCGCGGTGATCATCCCGGCCAGCGCGGTGTCATCGGCCAGGCCGAGCCGGGTGGCCTGGTGCCGCAGCATCGCGATCCCGATCGGCGAGTGCATCGAGCGCAGCAGGGTGGCCAGCCCGGCCGTGGTCAGGCCGCAGGGGGGATTGATCCGCACCGCCCGGCGCGGGTCCCAGCCCACCTGGACCGTGCCGTCCGGGCGGGTCAGTACCGGCATCGTCGGGTCCAACGCGTAGCGGGTGGTCTCTGACGACATCACGCCCCGACTGTGCCAGGCTCAGCCTCCCCAGCCGATCGGTTATCCACAGGTCCGCTACACGCGGCTGGCGGCGAAGGCCGCGGCCTCATCGGCCATCCCGGCCTGAACGTAGCCGAGGTGCGCGCCCATGTTGCCGTTCTCCACGCAGACGATGTCTTCTGGGACGCACAGGTCGATGCTCTTGGGGCGGTACGGCCCGGGGATCCCCGGCAGCGGGCCACCCCACAGCGAGCTGGCGTAACTGCTGGTCGGTGCTCCGAAGAGCGCCACCGCGGCGACATGGTCGGCGACACCGGCCGGCAGTGAAGCGGTGGACAGCTCGATGACGGCGGCGCCCTGCGAATATCCGCCGAGCACCATTTTGGTGCCGGGGCAGTTTGCCACCACGGCCCGGATGTGGGCGGTGGCGTCGTCGGTGCCGGCCGCGGCGCTGCTGCGATAATCGTGGCTCGCCGGATAATCCACCGGATAGACCTGCACCGACCGTCCGGGAACACGCGCGGTGAACGCGTCGACGAAGGCCTGGCCGACGCCGCCCAGGCCGACGGGCTCACCCGAACCGCGGGCGAACACCACCTCGCTGTCCGGGCAGGTCTCGGCGGCAGCGGACGGGGCGGTGACGGTCGGGGCCAGCAGCGGCCAGGCGATGGCCACCGCGGCGCCGGCGATCCGAAAAACGGCAGGCAGGCTCATGGATAGATGTTGACATGCCCGCACCGGGTTCATTCGTCCGCGGTGTCGTCGCGATCCTTCTGGAACTCGGCGAGCGCCCGGTCGATATCGCTGACATCGCCGCCGATGACGCGATCGATGAAGGCCGCCGGCTCGTCGAGGTCCGCCGACCCGGGTAGCAGGTCCGGATGCTGCCAGACCCGGTCCCGGACGTCGATCCCGGCGGCGTCGGTCAGTCGCTCCCACAGCGTTGCGGCCTCGCTGAGCTTGCGCGGCCGCAGTTCCAGGCCGACCAGGGTCGCGAAGGTCTGTTCGGCAGGGCCGCCGGTGGCGCGGCGCCGGCGCAGCGTCTCGGAGAGTGCGGCGGTGCCCGGAATCCGCTCACCCAGCGCGGCGGTGACCACGGTCCGCACCCAACCCTCGATCAATGCCAGCAGCGTCTCCAACCGGTCCAACGCCTGCAACTGCTCCGGCGTCGCCTTGGGCTCGAAAACCCCCTGGCTCAGCAGCTCTTCCATGGCGCCGGGATCGGTCAGCGACGCCGGGTTGAAGCCCTGGGCCAGCTCCTCGATGCCCCTGATGTCGATCTTCATCCCGCGGGCATAGGCCTCCACGGCGTTGAGCAACTGGCTGGCCAGCCACGGCACGTGGCTGAACAGCCGGTGATGGGCGGCCTCGCGGGCCGCCAGGAAGGTGACGATCTCACTGCGCGGCAGCTCCAGCCCCTTCGACAGTTCTTCGATCGCCCCGGGCAGCAGCGCGGCCACCCCCTTCGGGCCCAGCGGAAGCCCGATATCGGTGGAGGTCAGCACCTCGCGGGAGAGCTGCCCCAGCGCCTGGCCCAGCTGCGAGCCGAACGCCAGGCCGCCCATCTGCGACATCATCGACAGCAGCGGCCCGGCCATGCCCTTGGCCTCTTCGGGCAGTGCCGATGACCACACCGCCGAAATCTGTTCGGCCATCGGGTCGCAGAGCCGCTGCCAGGTCTGCAGGGTGCCCTCGACCCAGTCCTTGGGCGTCCAGGCGGCAGTGCCGGTGGTGCCGGCAGGCAGCGACGTGGCGCCGTCCAGCCAGGTCTCGGCGAGGCGGACGGCATCAGCGATCGCGGTGTTCGTCGCCGCCGGGATCGGTGCCACAAACCCGATCGAGTTCGACGCCAGGCGCCGGGCCAACTCGTAGTTCACCGGACCCGATGATTTTCCGGCGGCCATCACGGTGCCGGCGCCACTGAACATCTGACCCAGCTGGGTGAAGATCTGGCCCAAGTCGGCCATGTTGAAGGACCCGCCCAGACCGAACGGGTCGGCCGAACCCGGGCCGGAATCGTGCTCGCGGTCCGGGTCGTCCCCGGAGGAGAAGCCAAAAGGCAGGTCAGGCATGACCCCAACGGTACCCATCGGGCCGGCGCAGTGTGCGGACTGTGGCGATGCTCGGGTCACGCTGCAAGCGAAACCGCCCGGCCCCGCGCCGTGGCCGGGTCGGGCCGGCAGCGGGTCCGTTTACCATTCCCGTGGTGAACAGGCGGATTCTGACGCTACTGGTGGCGCTGGTGCCGATCGGGGCTTTCGGGGTGCTGCTCGCGGTCGTGACGGTGCCCTTCGTCGCGCTGGGGTCGGGCCCGACCTTCGACACGCTCGGCATGATCGACGGCAAACAGGTGGTGGACATCCAGGGCACCCCGACCCATCCGACGACGGGTCATCTGAACATGACGACGGTGTCCCAGCGCGACGGCCTGACGCTGGGCGAGGCCCTGGTGCTGTGGATGTCCGGCCGGGAGCAGCTGATGCCGCGCGACCTGATCTATCCGCCGGGCAAGTCCCGCGACGAAGTCGAGAAGGACAACGACGCCGACTTCAAGGAGTCCGAGCAGAGCGCCGAGTACGCCGCGCTGGGCTACCTGAAGTATCCGGCGGCGGTCACCGTCGCCGACGTGCACGATCCCGGCCCGTCGGCGGGCGCGCTGCAGCCCGGTGACGCCGTGGTCGCCGTCGACGGCACACCGGTGGCCGACGTCAAGCAGTTCACCGCCATAGTGGGCGCAACCAAGCCGGGTCAGGTGGCGGTGATCGACTACCGGCGCAAGAACGCCCCGCCCGGCAGCGTGCGGATCACCCTGGGCGAGAGCAAGGATCGCGATCACGGATTCCTGGGCATCGCCGTGCTGGACGCGCCCTGGGCGCCGTTCAAGGTCGAGTTCAACCTCGCCAACGTGGGCGGGCCGTCGGCCGGACTGATGTTCTCGCTGGCTGTCGTCGACAAGCTGACCACCGGTGAGCTGGCCGGGTCCAACTTCATCGCCGGCACCGGAACCATCAAGACCAACGGCGACGTCGGCGCCATCGGCGGGATCTCACACAAGATGAGCGCTGCCCAGGACGCCGGCGCGACGGTGTTTCTGGTGCCCTCGGACAACTGTTACGAGGCCAGCTCCGACAACACCGGGATGCGACTGGTCAAGGTCGACAACCTGGGTCAGGCGGTGGACGCACTGCGCACCATCAACTCCGGCGGTGAGCCGCCGACCTGCTGATCCACGGTTGCGTACAGTGGGGCCGACAACCGAACCGAGCTCAGGGAGCGTGGCAAGTGGGTATGCGGCCCGCCGCGAGAATGCCGAAGTTGACCCGGCGTGGCCGGATGCTGATCGCGATGGGGCTGACCGTCATCGGGCTGCTGCTGGTGGGGCCGCGGTTGATCGACGGCTACGTCGACTGGCTCTGGTTCGGCGAGCTGGGCTACCGATCGGTGTTCGTCACCGTCCTGGTCACTCGGTTGGTGCTGCTGCTGGTGGTGGGGTTGGCCGTGGCCGGCATCGTGTTCGCCGGGTTGGCGCTCGCCTACCGGACGAGGCCGGTCTTCGCGCCCACCGGCGGCGCCGCCGACCCGGTGATGCGGTACCGCACCGTGGTGATGTCGCGACTGCGGCTGTTCGGCATCGGAATCCCGGCGACCATCGGCCTGCTGGCCGGGATCGTCGCACAGAGCTACTGGGTGCGTGTCCAACTGTTCCTGCAGGGCGGCGAGTTCGGGGTCAGCGATCCGCAGTTCGGCAAGGACCTCGGCTTCTACGCCTTCGACTTGCCGTTCTACCGGTTGGTGGTCGGCTATCTCCTGGTGACGCTGTTCATGGCTTTCGTGGCGAACGTGGTGGCGCACTACATCTTCGGCGGCATCCGGCTGTCCGGCCGCGGCGGTGTGCTGAGCCGCCCGGCGCGGATCCAGGTGGTCAGCCTGGCGGGAACGCTGGTGCTGCTCAAGGCCGTCGCATACTGGCTGGACCGCTACGAGTTGCTCAGCCACACCCGGGCCGGAAAGCCGTTCACCGGCGCCGGCTACACCGACATCAACGCAGTGCTGCCGGCCAAATGGATTCTGCTGGCCATCGCGGTCATCTGCGCGGTGGCGGTGTTCTCCGCGATCGTGCTGCGCGACCTGCGGATTCCTTCCATCGGGCTGGTGCTGCTGTTGCTGTCGTCGGTGATCATCGGCGCCGGTTGGCCGCTGGTCGTCGAGCAGATCAGCGTCAAACCCAATGCCGCCCAGAAGGAAAGCGAATACATCGCCCGCTCCATCACCGCGACGCGGCAGGCCTACGGGCTGACCGAGGATGTCGTCAGCTACCGCGACTACAGCGGTGACGCCAGTACGACGGCCGCGCAGGTCGGCGCCGACGCCGCCACCACCTCCAACATCCGGTTGCTGGACCCGACCATCGTCAGCCCCGCCTTCACCCAGTTCCAGCAGGGCAAGAACTTCTACTACTTCCCCGACCAACTGACCATCGATCGTTACCTCGACAAAGAGGGCAAGCTGCGCGACTACGTGGTGGCCGCCCGCGAGCTCAACCCGGACCGGCTGATCGACAACCAGCGGGACTGGATCAACCGGCACACCGTCTACACCCACGGCAACGGGTTCATCGCATCACCGGCGAACACCGTACGCGGCATCGCCAACGACCCCAACCAGAACGGCGGCTACCCGGACTTCCTGGCCAACGTCGTGGGCCCCAACGGCACGGTGGTGTCCGGCGGCCCGGCGCCACTTGATCAGCCGAGGATCTACTACGGTCCGGTGATCGCCAGCGCGCCAGCCGATTACGCGATTGTCGGACGCAACGGGGCGGACCGGGAATACGACTACGAGACCAACACCGAAACCAAGAACTACACCTATACCGGCGACGGCGGTGTGGGAGTCGGAAACTGGCTGTCGCGCGGTGTGTTCGCCGCGAAGTTCGCCGAGCGCAACTTCCTGTTCTCGTCGGTGATCGGCTCGGACAGCAAGATCTTGTTCAACCGCGACCCGGCCCGCCGGGTGGAGGCGGTGGCGCCCTGGCTGACCACCGACAGCACCATCTACCCGGCGATCGTCAACCGGCGCCTGGTGTGGATCGTCGACGGCTACACCACGCTGGACAACTATCCGTACTCCCAACTCACCTCGCTGTCGTCGGCGACCGCCGACTCCAACGAGGTCGAGTTCAACCGACTGCTGCCCGACCGGCGGGTCTCCTACATCCGGAACTCGGTGAAGGCCACCGTCGACGCCTACGACGGAACCGTGAGCCTCTACGCCCAGGACGAGGCCGACCCGGTGCTCAAGGCCTGGATGAAGGTCTTCCCCGGAACGGTCAAACCCAAGGCCGACATCTCACCCGAGTTGGCCGAACATCTGCGCTACCCCGAAGATCTCTTCAAGGTGCAGCGGATGCTGCTGGCCAAATACCACGTCAACGACCCGGTGACGTTCTTCTCCACCTCGGACTTCTGGGACGTGCCGCTGGACCCCAACCCGACCGCCAGCAGCTATCAACCGCCGTACTACATCGTCGCGAAAAACCTTGTCAAGAACGATGGTTCGGCGTCGTATCAGCTGACCAGTGCGATGAACCGGTTCAAGCGCGACTACCTGGCCGCATACATCAGCGCCAGCTCCGATCCGGACACCTACGGCAAGATCACCGTGCTGACCATTCCCGGCCAGGTCAACGGGCCGAAGCTGGCCAACAACGCGATCACCACCGACACCGCGGTCAGCCAGGACCTCGGGGTGATCGGGCGGGACAACCAGAACCGCATCCGGTGGGGCAACCTGCTCACGCTACCGGTGGCCCAGGGCGGGCTGCTCTACGTCGAACCGGTCTACGCCTCGCCGGGTGCCAGCGACGCGTCGTCGTCGTACCCGCGGTTGATCCGGGTGGCGATGATGTACAACGACAAGATCGGCTACGGGCCCACCGTCGGCGACGCGCTCACCGGATTGTTCGGCCCCGGAGCCGGTGCCGCCGCCACCGGCATCGCACCGCCGGAGGCCGGAAGTCCGGCCAGCCCGCCGGTTGCGGCGCCGGTGACGCCCGCGCCGCCGGGCGCGACCCCGACGACCCCGCCGGCTTCCCCCGGCGGTGCGCTGCCACCGGCGCTGTCACCGGCCAAGGCCGCTGCGCTGCGGGAGATCGACGCTGCGATCAGCGCGGCGCGGGACGCGCAGAAGAAGGGCGACTTCGCCGGATACGGTGCCGCGCTGCAACGCCTCGATGACGCCATCGACAAGTTCAACGACACCAAGTAGCGGCTGCCCCTGCGCCATCGCGTGCAAGTGTGCGCAGGCGATTTGGCGGGTCCGCGGCCCATTGGGTAGCCTGGCAACTACCCAACGCGGGGTGGAGCAGCTCGGTAGCTCGCTGGGCTCATAACCCAGAGGTCGCAGGTTCGAATCCTGTCCCCGCTACCAACGAGAACGGCCCCCGGAGATTTCTGCGGGGGCCGTTCTCAATTTCTTTTCTTTCTTTTCCTCGGCATTCCCGGCACCGCCGGGCATGGTTGTGCGGGTCTTCGGCGGCAGGGCGGACCTACGAGCTCAGCTTCTCCCGCATCCCCGGCGCCAGCACATCGGCGATGTCGCTCCAGGCCACCGTGACCGGGTAGTAGTCGCCGAGGACATGCGCGACCGGAATGTAGACGACCAGACCGCTCTCTACCGGGAGCCAGGCGGCGAGTTGGTCTGCCACCGGTTGGGGTGCGGTTTGGCCGGCCAGCTTCTCGTCGTCGGCGATCTTCTCGGTGATGGCGCCGGCGAGTCTGGTAAGTCCGGCGGTCGGGTCGCTGAACAGGTCGGTGATCATGACCGGTGCCGCGGTGTGGGTGTCGATCACCGTCGTGGACACCTCGTTGAAGGGATGAGCCGCGTGGTCGACGAAGATGTTGACCAGCAGAACACCTGCCACCGCGCCGGTTCCGATGTGCGAGACCTTGCTCGTGTCCACTTCGCCCAGCTGGCCCGGGGCGACCGTGACCGGGGCGTTGTCCTCGGTGGGCTTGAGGTAGTCGTCGAGCGCCGCGCGCATCCCGGAGTTGAACCGCTCGCGCACCGCGGGGTCCCCGCCGCGCAACTGGGGCAGGTCGACCCGGTAGGCAACGGTGCCTTTGGTGCCGCTGACCGGCTCGACGAAACCGGTGAGCGGCGCGACTTCGCCGGTCCGGGCCGTCGAGCCGGTTACCGGCGAAGGTTCGGGTCCGCCGGACGTGCCGGAACTGCACGCCGGCGTGGCGGCGATCATCGACGCGACAACGGCTGCCGCCGCCGTCCGGGGCAGCATGGGATGGTTACGCATTCTGCGACAGTAACCGGCTCCAGGCCGGATAAGGCACCGGCGATACTCCGACATGCGCACCGTGATGCCGCTGCGCGGCGCAACGTGCACCAAACCCTCGAAAGACAGTTCCAGCAGCGTCTCGCGCACCGTGTGCGACTGGTGGCGAACTCGGCAGTGATGGCGTCGAGATCGATGCGCGCGCCCTTCGGCAGTGCGCCGGTCAGGATGCGGTTGCGCAATTCGCGGGCCGCCCGCTGACATCGCGCACCGTGCCGGAGACATCGACCGAAAGGCCGCAGCGATTAACGCAGCCAACATGCTCATGCAGAGTGCCGGAGACCACCCCAGGGCAGCGAAGAAGTCAGGGTGTCAGTTCCACGCTGCCCTGACCGAACCTGGCGATGATCTGCAGATGCCCACCGAGGGCTGCGACGTAGGACTGCAGCGTGCCGATCTCGGTGTGCGACAGGTCGCCGCTTTCCAGCTTGGACACCCGCGCCTGGGAGACGCCCATGACGGCGGCGACGTCGGCTTGACGGGCGTGGCCGTGTGCCTTGCGGATCTCGGCGAGACGGTAGGCCTGGACGGCGTCGTGCATCTCCTTGCGTGCCGCGTCGGCCCGCGTGGGGTCCAATCGGCCCGCCGCGACCGCCTCCGCGCGGATCTCACGCCAGTGGCGTGCCATGTCATCCACCTCCCTGTGTCGCCAGCCAGTTCTTGTATCGCCGGTCCGCGATCGCAATGTTCTTGTCGTACCAGCGCTTCCAGTTTCCTGCCTTGTCTCCGCCGAGCAGCAGGATCGCCTGTCGTTGGGGGTCGAAGATGAACAGAATCCGAATGCCGGTGCCGGCTGGCCGCAGCTCCTTCATGCTGTGGTACTGCGATCCCTTGACCCGGTCCGCCGTCGGTCTGCCCAGCAACGGTCCCTCCAGTTCCAGCAGGTCGATTGCGCCGGCCACCGCGGCAGTAGCGTCATCGTCGAGCGTGAAGAACCAGTCTTCGACCTCCTCCAGTAGAAGCACGGTCCAAGTGACTCCCATTAATATAACCCAAGCATTATGTTAAATGAGTGTCGTCTGGGGCTGGAGTTCGTCGTCAGGGGCTGATGCGATGCGCTGCAGGAATCCGGCGGCCTGTTCGGCGGCGTCAGGGTCATCGTCGCCTGCATGGCCAGCTTGTTATGGATCTGAGTCGTGTCAGCCGTGCCCGAGCGACGAGTCGGGAACGAGAATCTCGCCGTGGCGGTTGACAATCCGGGCAGGCGGCAGTCTGTGGGATGCATCGAGTTCGTCCAGCGCATCAAGGGCGGTATGCGCCCCGCCGAAGTCGGAGGCCACCTGGAACTTCAGCGCCTCGGCGTTGATGGTGATGTGCTCACCCTGCTCGGCCATGAAGGTAGCCAGGCGAAGGATCGGGTTCTCGCGGGGTCCTTCGTCGACCATTCGTCGGATGACTGCCCGCGCGATGGCGACGTCTTCCGTCCAGTCCCGCATAGGTTTGCTCGTGATGCGTTCGTGCAGTTCGTAGGCGTCGCCGATGCTCTCAACGGACCAACCGGGCCACAGCGCGTCGAATGCATCGATCTGTGTGGCGTCGTCTCCGAGCCCTGCGTGTCAAGGTGAGTTGAGTCCAGTGGTTCATAGCAACCTGCCTGCGGGG
>CAZGGK010000017.1:0-70604 GCA_964525125.1 uncultured Mycobacterium sp. | reverse complement strand
GTTGCGAACGATGTAGTCCTTGTCGCTGGTGAACAGCTCCTTGGCCTTGATCGCGTTGTTGAGGTAGCTGACCAGCGGCGAGTTGGCGGCGGCGTAGAGGTTGTCGATGCCGAGCTGGTCCTCGACGAACTCCACCCCGAGCTCGTGCACGCCGATGGTGCGCTTGCGCAGGTCCACCTCGTAGTGGGCGTCCTTCTCCATCAGCGGGGCCAGCCGGGCGAACTCGCTGTACCAGTTGGAGCTGCCGTCGGCCGGCCCGGAGATGATCAGCGGGGTACGGGCCTCGTCGATCAGGATCGAGTCGACCTCGTCGACGATGGCGAAGTTGTGCTTGCGCTGCACCAGGTCGTCCAGCGAGTGCGCCATGTTGTCACGCAGGTAGTCGAAGCCGAATTCGTTGTTGGTGCCGTAGGTGATGTCGGCGTTGTAGGCCACCCGCCGTTCGTCGGGGGTGAGCCCGCTCAGGATCACCCCGACCTCCAGACCGAGGAACCGGTGCACCCGGCCCATCCACTCGCTGTCGCGCCTGGCCAGGTAGTCGTTGACCGTGACGATGTGCACGCCGTCACCGGACAGCGCGTTGAGGTAGGCCGGCAGCACACCGGTCAGGGTCTTGCCCTCACCGGTCTTCATCTCGGCGACGTTGCCCAGGTGCAGCGCCGCACCGCCCATCACCTGCACGTCGAACGGCCGCTGGCTCAGCACCCGCCAGGCCGCTTCGCGGGCCACCGCGAACGCTTCGGGCAGCAGGTCGTCCAGCGACGCGCCGTCGGCCAGCCGAGTGCGGAACTCGTCGGTCTTGGCCCGCAGTTCGGCGTCGGTGAGCGCCTCGACGTCGCCCGACAGGGTGTTGACGTAGTCGGCCACCCGCCGCAGGCGTTTGACCATGCGGCCTTCACCGAAGCGCAGCAACTTGGACAGCACAGCTGGGTCCCCTACTCAGATGTCGGTCTTTTCCATGACGAAGCGCCATCCATCGTAGGTGACACCCGGTGTGGACCCGGCCGCCCCCGGATCAGACCAGCCGGATCAGACCAGCCGGATCAACCCGTAGTCGTAGGCCCGGCGGCGGTAGACGACCGACGGCCGGTCGGTGTCGCGGTCGTAGAACAGGAAGAAGTCATGGCCGACCAGCTCCATCTCGTAGAGCGCCTCGTCGACCGACATCGGTTTGGCGGCGTGCTCCTTGGTGCGCACCACCTGGCCGGGCTCGTGATCCGCGTCGGCGTGCGCCTCGCCACCGTCGTGGCGGTCGGGCTCGGCGGAACCGTCGCGGCTGAACGCCACCGCCAGCACGTCCGGGTCGACCGCGGTGACCTCGGCCACCGACAGCGGCGTCTTGTCGCCGTAGTGGACGTCGCGGCGGCTCTTGCCACGGCGCAGCCGGCCCTCCAGCCGGTCGATCGCGGCCTCGAACGCGGCGTAGAAACTGTCGGCACGGGCCTCCCCGCGCACCACCGGGCCGCGACCGAACACGGTGATCTCGATCTGCTGGCAGAACTTGCGCTGACGCCGGTTGCGGGCGTGCTTGAGCTCGACGTCGAAGAGCCGGATGGACCGGTCCAACCGCTCCAGCCGCGCCAGTTTCTGCGACACGTAGGTGCGGAAATGGTCGGGAATCTCGACGTTGCGGCCCTTCACCACGATCTCGGCACGCACCGCCGATTCGGCCTGGTCGTCGGAGTCCGCCGGCGCCTGATCGGCATCCACAAATTGATTCGCCATGTTCACCACTCGTTCCTTCTTCACGTCGCACGCGCCTCGCCCGTGCTGCTTGCCCCGACCGTAGCCCGTCGCGCCGGGTGCGTGCCACTCGTTCGGCGCACCGGTCGCCAGCCAATTTAGTCAGGCCGCCGCCAGCACCAGCACGGCGGCCACCCGCACCCCACCCGCCCGCAGCACCCGAACCGACTCGGCGACGGTGGCGCCGGTGGTGACGACGTCATCCACCAGCAGCACCTCACCGGTGCCGGGCCGCCGGCACCGGCGCAGCCGCACCCGGCCCGCGACGTTGCGCTCGCGGGCGGCGCTGGTCAGGCCCACCGAGTCGCGGGTCAGTTCCTTCATCCGCAACGCCGGCGCCAGCAGCACGCCCGGCTGTCGGGCCACCGCCGCGGCCGCGATGCGGGCTACCGGATCACCGCCGCGGCGCCGGGCCGCCGATCGCCGGGTCGGCGCCGGAACGACGGTCAGCGGCAGCTCGAGCAGCCGCCAGCCCAGCAGCCGGTTCAGCCCGGCGGCCAGCGCCGCCGACAGCGGCGCGACCAGGTCGGTGCGACCGTGCTCCTTGACCGCGACGATCGCGCGCCGGCGCGCGCCGGCGTAGCGGCCCAGCGCGAAGACCGGCACCTGCGGGTCCACCCGGGGACCGACCAGCCGCGGCCCGTCCGGCGCGGCCGCAAGCTGTCCGGCGCAACCGGAACACCAGCGCGTCGCCGGCGCCCCGCAGCCCCCGCACTCCAGCGGCAGCACCAGATCCAGCATGCCGCGATTGTGACGCACCGGTATGACAGGAAACCGGTGGCGAATAGTGTGGCGTTGGCAACGTATTGACCATATTTGGACCCCTGTGCTGCTAGCGTCCCGGTCCATGACAACCGCATCGACAACGACGTCGTCGCAGCGCCAGCACCCTTCCCTGGTCGGCAGAGGCTGGGCCCAGGGCGTGGCACTGGTGATGATCTTCGGCTTCCTGGTGATGGGCATCCTGGTGTACCGCACCTACACCGCGTCGATGCCGATGCCGGCCAAGGTGGTGAGCGAGTCCGGCCAGCAGTTGTTCACCGAGGCCGAGATCACCCGCGGCCAGGAGCTCTACCAGGCCCGCGGCCTGATGCAGTACGGGTCGGTGCTGGGGCATGGCGCCTACCTCGGCCCCGACTACACCGCCGAATACCTGCGGCTGTCCACCGAGAACGTGGCCGAGCAGTGGCGCCGGCAGGGCCTGTCCGATCCGCATGACGCGGTGGTCACCGAGTTCCGGACCAACCGCTATGACGAAGACACCAAGACGCTGGTGTTCACCGACAAGCAGGCGAAGGCGTTCGCCGACATCGAGCGGCACTACGCGGCCTACTTCGGCGAGGACTCCACCAAGTACGGCTTGCTGCCGAAGATGATCACCGACCCGGCCGAGATCCGCGACCTGACCGCGTTCTTCGCCTGGACCGCCTGGGCGGCGGCGGCCGAGCGGCCCGGCCACGACTACAGCTACACCAACAACTGGCCGTCGGAGCCCCGGGTCGACAACGGCCCGACCGGGGCGATCGTGGTGTGGTCGGTGCTGTCGCTGGTCGCGCTGCTCGGCGGCATCGGGGTGATGTTCGCCGTCTACGGGCGGTGGAGCCAGAACGTCGGTTGGCACGGCCGGGAGATGGAGAAGCTGTCGTTCCGCCAGCCCGGTGAGGTCGGGCTGACCCGTTCGCAGCGGGCGGCGGTCTGGATCTTCGCAGTGGTGGCGGTGCTGTTCCTGGCCCAGACCCTGTTGGGCGGGGCGGTGGAGCACTACCGGGCCGACCTGAGCGCGTTCTACGGCATCGACCTGGCCAAACTGCTGCCCTACAACCTGGCCCGCACCTGGCACGTACAGCTGTCGCTGTTCTGGACCGCGGCGGCGTTCCTGGCCGGCGGCATCTTCCTGGTGCCGTTCATCACCCGCCGCGAGCCGCGCGCGCAGCACTGGCTGGTCTACGGCCTGCTCGGGGCGGTGGCGCTGGTGGTGTTCGGCTCGCTGACCTCCGAGGCGCTGTCCATCTTCGGGGTGATCCCCTCTGGCACCGTGCTCTCCCAGCAGTGGGAGTACCTGGACCTGCCGCGGCTGTGGCAGATTCTGCTGGTGGCCGGGTTGTTCATCTGGATCGCGATCATCTGGCGCGGCATGCGATCCAGCCTGTCGACCTCCTCCAAGCTGCGGCTGCCCTGGCTGTTCTTCTTCACCGGGCTGGCCATCCCGGCCTTCTACTCGGTGGGCCTGCTGGCCGGCAGCGACACCCACTTCTCGGTTGCCGACTTCTGGCGGTTCTGGGTGGTGCACCTGTGGGTGGAGGACTTCCTCGAGCTGTTCACCACGGTGATGGTGGCCTACATCTTCGTGCTGCTCGGGGTGGTGCGGGAACGGGTCGCGCTCACGGTGATCTTCCTGGACATCATCATGTACTCCGCCGGCGGCGTGATCGGCACCATGCACCACCTGTACTTCTCCGGCACCCCGGTGGAGCACATGGCGCTGGGCGCGTTCTTCTCGGCGGCCGAGGTGATCCCGCTGACCTTCCTGACCGTGGAGGCCTGGGCGTTCCTGCAACTGGGCGCGCAGCAGCAGGGCGGGGACGCCAAACCCTTCCCGGCCCGCTGGGCGGTGATGTTCCTGGTCGCCGTCGGGTTCTGGAACTTCCTGGGAGCGGGCATCTTCGGCTTCCTGATCAACCTGCCGATCGTGTCCTATTACGAGATCGGCACCGCGCTCACCGCCAACCACGCGCACGCCGCCATGTTCGGCGTCTACGGCATGCTCGCCGTGGCGCTGGCGATGTTCGCGTTCCGGTACGTGACGCCGCCGGAGAAGTGGCCGCACAAGCTGGCCCGAACCTCGTTCTGGTGCATGAACATCGGCCTGGCGTGGATGGTCTTCGTCACGCTGCTGCCACTGGGCGTGCTGCAGTTGTTCCACTCGGTCAACGCCGGCTACTTCGAAGCCCGCACCCTGGGCTACATCACCAAGCCCGGCAACGCCGTGCTGGAGTGGCTGCGGATGCCCGGCGACGTGATCCTGATCGTCGGCGGCGTGCTGCCGTTCGTCTGGATCGCCTGGACGGCGCTGCGCAACTTCCGCTCCGGCGACACCGTCGACGAGTTGCCCGAGCATCCGCTGTACACCCGGCTGGCGGTAGACTCCACGGCGCAAGAAGCCGCGACGAAGGGCTGAACATGTCCGCACCGGCGGCCTGGGTATGGCTGGTCTCCGGCTACGCGCTGATCCTGCTGGCCATCGCGTGGGGCTTCGACACCATGGCCCGGCGCACGTCGCAGCGCGCCGCCCAGTGGCGCACCGGCAAGTTCGTCTACCACCCCGACCACGACGCCTGGGTGTGCCCGCAGGACCAGTGGTTGTGGCCGTCCTCGTTCGACCCCAAGAGTCGGGTGATGCGCTACCAGGCGGCCCCGTCGGTGTGCAACGTCTGCCCGGTCAAGGACTCCTGCACGACGTCGAACCACGGCCGGGAGATCGCCCGCGAGGTCGATCCCTGGCCGCATTCGGAGGCCGGCCGGTTCCATCGCGGAATAGCCTGCGCGGTGGCCGGTTTCGGCGTCGTGATGCCGTTGGCGACACTGGCCGCCAACCACGGCCCGGCCGATGTCGCGGTGCTCGGCGGCACGGTGCTCGTCGTGGTGGCGGGCGGCCTGCCGCTGGTCCGCCACCTGTGGAACACTCCATCGAACGCCCCGGATCACCTGCCGCATCGCAGCGACCTGGAAGCCCAGGCCCGCAAGGTCGAAGCGGCGATCGACCGGTACTCGACCCGGTGGGGCAGTTTTTCTGACCGCGCCGACAGGGAGGACCGCACAGCGTGAGCTCGGCACTGATCACCGCGATGGCACTGGTGGCTGCCGCACTGATGGTGCTGGCGTTCTTCTCGCTGGCGGTGCTGCGCGAATACGAGCGCGGCGTGGTGTTCCGGATGGGCCATGCCCGCCCGCTCTACCAGCCGGGCCTGAAGTTCCTGATCCCGTTGGTGGACAGGATAATTCGCGTCGATCAGCGGGTGGTGACGCTGACCATCCCGCCGCAGGAGGTGATCACCCGGGACAACGTGCCGGCCCGGGTGAACGCGGTGGTGATGTTCCAGGTGTTCGATCCGCTGAAAGCCATTCTGGCGGTGGAGAACTACGCGGTCGCCACCTCCCAGATCGCCCAGACGACACTGCGTTCGCTGCTGGGCCGGGCGGATCTGGACACTCTGCTGGCGCACCGCGACGACCTCAACGCCGACCTGCGGACCATCATCGACAAGCAGACCGAACCGTGGGGGGTGCAGGTGCGGGTCGTCGAGATCAAGGATGTCGAGATCCCGGAGTCGATGCAGCGGGCGATGGCACGGGAGGCCGAGGCCGAGCGCGAGCGCCGCGCGAAAGTCATCAACGCCCGCGGCGAGTTGCAGGCCTCCGAAGAGCTGACCCAGGCCGCCGAGACCCTGTCGAGGAATCCGGCGTCACTGCAATTGCGTTACCTGCAGACGCTGCTCGAACTCGGCGCCGACCAGAACTCCACGGTGGTTTTCCCGCTGCCGGTCGACATCATCACGCCGTTCCTGCGGCACCCGGGACTGCTGGAAGGCATCGCCGACAGCTTCGGCCGCCGCGGCTGAATCCTGCGCCGACCTGTGAAGACCTGCACCGAAGGTGGTCCCCGTCTTGCGACGCCGGGTCACACCGGTCTGAGAGAATCTCCCGGTCAACCAACTCCGACCCTTCGGGCAGGTCACCTTCGATGGTGCCACAGCGACCGGCACCGGCACAGGGCCGAAAGTCCCTGGGTAGTTCCGACTTGCACGGTTAGCCTGGAATCGGGTGTGGACCAGCCACCCGAGCCGCCATCCAGGAGCCACCATGCACGACCAACACCTCGCCACCACCGTTGTCGTCGGCATCGACGGGTCGCAGGCCGCGTCCGCGGCGGCGGTCTGGGCGGTCGATGAAGCCGTCAGCCGCGACATCCCGCTGAAACTGGTCTACGTCATCCATGACGTCGAACTGCTTCCCACCCGCGCCACCGACCACCGGGACGACGGCGCCGAGCAACTGGCCTTCGCCCGCGCCGCCCTGTCCGAGGCGCGCCGCGCGGCCGAAGCCGCCGGGCAGTGGGCCCCACGACGGCTCCGGGTCGAAACCGAGGTGCTGTGGGGCAACCCGCTCGCCATCCTCATCGAGCTGTCCCGATCGGCGGCGATGATGTGCGTGGGCTCGGTCGGGGTCGAGCACGCCTGCCACCGCGCAGGCTCCACCGCGGCGGCGCTGGCCGGCTCGGCCAACTGCCCGGTGGCGGTGATCCGCCCACCCGAGACGGCGCAACGCGCCGACACCGGCCACATAGTTGTCGAAGTGGACGCCTCGCCGGACAATAACGTCGTGTTGCGTTGGGCGCTGGCCGAGGCGGAGTTGCGGCACGTCCCGCTGCGGGTCGTCAGCTCCGACCAGCCGGCGCGGCTGAACCGCCTGATCGACCACTGGGCCTGGCGGTACCCGGACGTGCCGGTCGAGCCGGTGGGGGCGATCGAGGGCATCGCCGAATACCTGGCCGAATACCTGGCCGCCCAAGCCGAGTCGGTCCGGTTGTTCGTGTCCGGCACCCGGGACCGGCGCAGCCTGGGCTGGCCCGGCGACACCGCGGGCTGTTCGGTGCTTACCGTGGGTGGGACACACTGACAGCGGGAGGGCCGGAATTGGTTACCGTCTTTTTGGTCGACGACCACGAAGTCGTGCGTCGCGGCCTGATCGATCTGCTCGGTGCCGATCCCGACCTCGATGTCATCGGCGAGGCGGGCTCGGTCGCCGAAGCGATGGCCAGAATCCCGGCGCTCTGCCCCGATGTGGCGGTACTGGACGTGCGATTGCCCGACGGCAACGGCATCGAACTCTGCCGCGACCTGCTGTCTCGGATGCCGGAGTTGCGCTGCCTGATCCTGACCTCGTTCACCTCGGACGAGGCGATGCTCGACGCGATCCTGGCCGGGGCCAGTGGTTTCATCGTCAAAGACATCAAGGGCATGGAGTTGGCGCGCGCCGTGAAGGATGTCGGCGCCGGACGATCGCTGCTCGACAACCGTGCGGCGGCCGCGCTGATGGCCAAGCTGCGCGGGGCCACCGACAAGCCCGACCCGCTGTCCGGACTCTCCGATCAGGAGCGCACCCTGCTGGGCCTGCTCGCCGAGGGCCTGACCAACAAGCAGATCGCCGATCGGATGTTCCTGGCCGAAAAGACCGTCAAGAACTATGTGTCCCGGTTGCTGGCCAAGCTCGGCATGGAACGCCGTACCCAGGCCGCGGTTTTCGCGACCAAGCTGCAGCGATCCCCGCTGAGCAGCGGCTAGCGGCGGCCCCGGACGATGGCGGTCAGAAAACCTGTCGGCGGCCCGGGCGGCGAGGGCGACCTCGAGCCGCTGCGCGACACGCTGTCCGGGTTGCGGCTGCGCGAGCTGCTGGTCGGCGTTCAGGACCGGGTCGAGCAGATCGTCGAGGGGCGGGACCGGCTCGACGGGCTGCTGGAGGCGATGCTGGTGGTCACCTCCGGCCTGGAACTCGACGTCACGCTGCGCTCGATCGTGCGGACCGCGACCAGCCTGGTCGACGCCCGATACGGCGCGCTGGAGGTGCACGACCAGCAGGGCCGGGTACTGGAGTTCGTCCACCAGGGCATCGACGAGGAGACGGTGCGGGCCATCGGTCACCTGCCCGAGGGGCTCGGCGTGGTGGGCGTGCTGCTGGACGACCCCAGGCCGCTGCGGCTGGACGACATCGCCGCCCACCCCGCGTCGGTCGGGTTTCCGGCCAACCATCCGCCGATGCGGACCTTCCTCGGGGTTCCGGTCGGTGTCCGCGGCGAGGTGTTCGGCAACCTCTACCTGACCGAGAAGGCCGGCGGGCGACCGTTCAGCGAGGACGACGAGGTGCTGCTGCAGGCGCTGGCCGCGGCCGCCGGGATCGCCATCGCCAACGCCCGGCTGTACGCGCAGGCCAAAGCGCGGCAATCGTGGATCGAGGCCACCCGCGACATCGCCACCGAACTGCTGTCCGGCACCGACCCCACCACGGTGTTCCGGATGATCGCCGAGCAGTCCAGCAAGCTCACCGGAGCCGAGGCGGCCCTGGTCGCCATCCCGCTCGACCAGGACACCCCGGAGGCCGAGGTGAGCGAGCTGCTGGTCGTCGAGACCGTCGGCGCCGCGGCGGCCGCCGTCGCCGGGGAGACCATCCCGGTGGCGGGCACGTCGATCGGAGAGGCGTTCACCCGGCGCACCCCGCGGCGGGTCGACCGGCTCCGGCTGGCCGACATCGATCCGACGCTGTCCGGGGCCGGGCCGGCGCTGGTGCTGCCGCTGCGGGCCGCCGACTCGGTGGCCGGTGTCGTCGTCGTGCTCGGGTCCGGCAGTCCGGTCCCGTTCAGCGCCGAGCAACTCGACATGATGTCCGCATTCGCCGATCAGGCGGCACTGGCCTGGCAGCTGGCCACCTCACAGCGCCGCATGCGCGAACTCGACGTGGTGACCGACCGCGACCGGATTGCCCGGGATCTGCACGACCACGTCATCCAGCGACTCTTCGCGGTCGGGCTGTCGCTGCAGGGCACCATCCCGCGAGCCCGGTCCGAGGAGGTCCGGCAGCGGCTGAACAACGCGGTCGACGACCTGCAGACAACGATCGGCGAGATCCGCAGCACGATTTTCGACCTGCACGGCAATTCCTCGGGGATCACCCGGCTGCGACAGCGGCTGGACAGCGCGGTCGCCCAGTTCGCCGGCTCCGGGCTGCACACCACCGTCGCGTTCGTCGGCCCGCTGTCGGTGATCGATGCCACCCTGGCCGATCACGCCGAGGCGGTGGTGTCCGAGGCGGTGAGCAACGTCGTCCGGCACGCCCACGCGACCGCACTCACGGTGCAGGTCAAGGTCGAGGACGAGTTGTGCATCGAGGTGCGCGACGACGGCTGCGGAATACCCGCGGGCATCACCACCAGCGGCCTGACCAACTTGCGCCGGCGCGCCGAGCAGGTCGGCGGTGCGTTCACCCTGGAATCCCCGCCCGGCGGCGGCACGCTGCTGCGCTGGCGCGCCCCGCTGGTGTCGTAGCGGAGCCGCTCAGGCGAAGACCTGCCGGCCGTCCGGGACTTCGGCACCTAGCTGCGAGCCGTCGCGGCCACCGGTGACCGCCCATTCCACGGTGTCGCCGAGCTGGCGGCGCGGAGTGGCCGCCAGCGGGTCGGCGTTGATCGGCGCCCAGCCCACCCGGAGCAGCATCTGCGGGTGACCGCTGACACCGAACACATCGCGGCGCACCGCTTCCCGGGTTTCGGCGAGCTCGAGCGGTTCGGTGACCGGACAGCTGGACAGGCCCAGCGAGGTCGCGGTGAGCAGCACCACGCTGGTGGCCTCACCGGCCCGCAGCCGGGCCAGCCGGTCATCGCTGTCGGTGCCCATGACCAGCATCACCGCCCGATCGTCGGCCGACGAGCTGTCCGGCGGCTGGGCCAGCGCGGGGGCCGCGAACAACCGGGCCGGGATCGGCGCGTTCGCGTCGGATGTCGGCGTGCTGTAGGCCGGAACCCCGGCCACCGATCCGTACCGTCCGCTCCATGAGGTGAGCTCGTTGAGATAGTCGTAATTGGTCGCGTGCTGGAAGACGGCTTGCGCCACCACCGCATTCAGCTTGTCCAACGCATCGACCTGACGCAGCATCACACCGAAGCGGGCGGCCCGGGCGCCCATCAGCGCAACATCGGCCGCCGCCACCGGCCAGGAGCTGTAGTGCCGGCGGTCGGTGCGCCGGCGCGGGATGGCCGCGGCCAGCACGACGTCGACCTGCTCGGCTTCCCGGGGATACACCTCGATCGTCGCGAGGTGGGTGCTGTCGGCCGCGTCGGGCAGCCGATGGACCTTGGACTGCCAACCCAGGGCAGCCAGCGCGACGACGCAGTGGTGCAGCGCGGTACCGCAACTCAGCATCAGCCCGCGTCCGTCGGGGTCGATGTTGGGCAGCTGCAGGCGGGGGTTGGCAAACAATTCCAGCGTCGAATCCCGCACCTGCCAGCGCCACGGCTGGCTGTTGTGCACCGATGGCGCCCGGCCCGCCAACTGCAGCGCGGTCCGAATCGTCTCGGCGTCCGGGAAGCGGACCTCCTGCACGCTCATGGCATCAAGCCACCTTTCTCCGTTGCCGGTACCAACCGAATTCGCAAGTACCGCCGCTGGTTTCACGGTTCCGCATCTCGGTCCCGACGGCCAGAGCAGGAAGACCTCAGCTGGCAGGGACTTTGTGCCACCGGGCCCTTCTACCAGCACATTCGCAGGAAGAAGAGGGCCATTGGGGACTTCTGGCCCTGCCGGTGCGCGAACCGGCGGCGAAGGATGGCACTCGGGCGGACCGGCAGAGACGGAGCGAGCTGGGAGGTCACAGCGGTGGAGCAGCTAACAACCCTGGATGCGGGTTTCCTCGAGGCCGAGGACTCCGACCGACATATCAGCCTGGCGATCGGCGGGCTGGTGGTGCTGGAGGGGCCGATGCCGGACTACGGATCGTTGATGTCGACACTGAGCGCCCGGGTCGGCAACTGCCCGCGATTCGCCCAGAAACTGCAGTTGCGCCACTTCGACCTCGGCCCACCCACCTGGGTGGACGACCTCGACTTCGATCTGGCGCATCATGTGCGCCATGTGGCGCTGCCGCAACCCGGCGACGATCGCGAACTGTTCCGCTTCGTCGCCGATCAGATGGCCCGGCGGCTGGACCGGGATCGCCCGCTGTGGAACATCTGGGTCATCGAAGGGCTGGCCGACATGCGCTGGGCGATGCTGATGAAGATCCACCACTGCGTCGGCGACGGCATCGCGGCGTCGCGCATGCTCACCGGGCTGTGCGACAACCAGATCGTCACCAGTTTCGCCGACCACATCCGCGCCGCCCGTGAAGCCGCGTCGTCGGGGCCGGGGCTGGCCGCCCGGCTGACCGCCCCCGGCATCAACCCGCTGAACTGGGTGGGTGGGCTGTGGAACGCGTCGACCACGCTGAGCAGTGCCGCCTTGCGCGCCGCCCGGGGTGCCGCCGAGTTGTCCGCCGGACTGCTGCGGCCGGTCGCCCCGACATCGCTGAACGGCTCGATGACCGCGATGCGCCGATTCAGCGCCGCTCGGGTGTCGCTCGACGACGTGCGCCAGGTGTGCCAGACCTTCGACGTCACGCTCAACGACGTCGCGCTGGCCGCCCTGACCGAGGGGTATCGCGACCTGCTGGTCCGCCGCGGTGAGCAACCGCTACCCGAATCGCTGCGCGCCCTGGTGCCGGTCTCGGTGCGGTCCCCCGGCGACCTCGCCAAGACCGACAACCGGGTCTCGGTGATGCTGCCCTACCTGCCGGTGGAGGAGGAGAATCCGCTGCTGCGACTTCGGCTGGTGCACTCCCGGCTCAGCAGGACCAAGAACACCGGGCAGCGGCAGGCCGGCAGCGCGTTCGTCTCGGCCGCCAACTATCTGCCGTTCCCGCTGACCGCGTGGGCGGTGCGGTTGCTGACCAGGCTGCCGCAACACGGTGTCACCACGCTCACCACGAACGTGCCCGGACCGTCGGAACAGCTGCGGGTGATGGGACGCAAGGTCCTCGATGTGCTGCCGATACCGCCGATCGCGTTGCAACTGCGCAGCGGCGTGGCGATGCTCAGCTACGCCGACCAGTTGTTCTTCGGCATCCTCGCCGACTTCGACACCATGCCCGACGTCGACGAGTTCGCCGCCGACATCGAGACCGCGGTGGCCCGGCTGCTCGCCAGCAGCAAACGCCGCAAAGCGGCCCGGGAACGCCGGCGGCTGTCCCTGGTGGCCGACGGATAGCTAACCGGGCAGCACCGGCACCGCGCCGCCCACCATGAAACCCGGCACCGGCGACCAGCCCTGCTTGCTCTGCTCGGTGGACGCGGACAGCGCAAACACCCCGCGCGGGTCCGCCACGTACACCGTTGACGGGTTGGCGGCGATCGCCGAGACCGGCATCTGCAGGTTGTCGGTCGGGCCGTCGGAGTTCACCCCGTCGATGTTGACGTAGGACACCGGGTGCGCCGGGTCGGTGCGGCTGACGACGAGGTCGTCGCCGGTGCGCCAGTACAGCGACACCACCGAGGAACCCAGCCCGAACCCCAGCCGGCGCGGGTAGTTCAGCACGAACTGGCCGGCCTGGGTCAGCTCGACGCCGGCCAGGATCACCTGGCCGGCGATGACCATGGCGGCGCGGGTGCCGTCACGGGACAGCTGCAGCTCGCCGATCGGCCCCGGGAACCGGGCCGAGACCGCCCCGGAATCCACCGGGATGCGGGCCGGCCGCCCGGACGCCGGCTCGGCGATGGCACGCAGCACGTTGTTGCCGTCGACCACGACCCACACCGCATCGTCGAGCGACCAGCTGGGCCTCGACAGGGTGTGCCCGTCGGCGGCCTGCAGCGCGTCACCGCCGAGATCGCCGATCCACAGCGCAGCCACCGCGTCGGGGGCACCCGGGTGCGCCGTCACCACCGAGGCGGCCTGGCGGCCGCTGCGCGACAGCGCGGCCGAGGCCTGCTCCGTCAGCCGGCCGAATGCCCCGGGCACCCGCGCGGACTGCGACCCGTCCAGGGCCATCAGCGACCCGCCGATCAGCGCATGCACCCCGGCCCCGGCGCCGTCGGCCGCACCCGGATCGGTGGTGGCCACATCCGAGGTGGTCCACCCCTGCGCGAACCTGTCGTCGAGCGCCGTGCCGTCCGCGTCGATCACGTACGGGCCCTTGATGTCCGCCCGGACCAACGTCCAGATGAGCTGTGCGGCCAGCAATTGCCTGCTGTTCGGATCGGTGGTGGACAGACTGTCGAGGTCGATGCGAGCGCCGCCGTAGCCGCGGCCGACCCCGCTCTTGCCGCCATCGGCACGAGTCACCGGGCCACGCAGCCGCAGCGGGGAGCCCAGCAGATTGCGTACCGCGTTGGCCATCTCCGGGCGGGGCCCGGCGATCAGTTTGGAGACCAGTTCGGTGGCCAGCTGGTCCGGGTCGGACACCGCGACATAGCGCGGATCGGGCACCATCGTCTTACCGGTGGGGTCGACGAAATACAGCGTGTTGCGCTTGTAGGTGGCCTGGAACTGCTGCCAGTCCAGAAACACCCCGTCGGGCAGCTGGTCGATGCGCCAGCCGCCGGACGTCTTGACCAACTCGATCGTGCCGGGATCGGGCAGCACGCCCTCACCGGTCTCGAACACCCCCATGTCCGACAGCGACCCCAGGATGTCGGCATGCATGGTGACCGAAACCCGGTCGGCGCTGCGGGTCTCGACGAACACCACGTTGTCGATGAGCATCGCGCTGCCGGCGTCGTCCCAGGAGTCGGAGGCCGATCGGGTGAGGAACTGCCGGGCCGCCAGATGCCGGTTGGCCGGATCGGCCGTGGCCTTGAGGAATTCGCGCAGCAGCACGTCGGGGTCCATGCCGGGGGCCGGTTTGGGCAGGTTCGGCGGCGCCGAGCGTTCCACCGTCCCGATGGCGCGCGGCGAAGACGAGCTGGGCACCCCGGCGCAGCCTGCCAGCACGATGCTCACACCGAGCAGCAGGGCCAGCGCGGACCGCATCAGCCACCCCTGCCGGCGTGCTCCCGGGACCGGTGCCGGCGTCTATGTTCGGCGGCAGCGGGCTTCCCGGCCGATTGGCCACCCGGTTTGGCGCCCGGCTGGGCACCCGGTTGCGTGCCCGGCTTCAACGGCAGCGGGCTGGTGGTGACTTTGTGGCCGCGCACCAGCGGGAGGGTGAGCCGGAAGCAGGCGCCGTTGCCGGGCTTGCCCCAGGCCTCCAGCCGGCCCTGGTGCAGCCTGGCGTCCTCGATGCTGATCGCCAGCCCCAGCCCGGTGCCGCCGGACCGGCGCACCCGGGACGGGTCCGCCCGCCAGAACCGGCTGAACACCAGCTTCTCCTCGCCGGGCCGCAGCCCCACCCCGAAGTCGCGAACTGTGACGGCGACCGTATCCGCGTCGGTGGCCATCCGGATCACCACCGGCTTGTGCTCGGCGTGGTCGATGGCGTTGCCGATCAGGTTGCGCAGGATGCGCTCCACCCGGCGCGGGTCGACTTCGGCGATGATCTCCTCGGCCGGCAACTCCACCTGCAGTTGCACCCCGGCGTCGTCGGCCAGGTGGCCCACATTGTCCAGGGCGCTGTTCACGGTCGAACGCAGGTCCACCGACTCCACCGACAGCTCCGCCACCCCGGCGTCGTGGCGGGAGATCTCCAGCAGGTCACCCAGCAGCGATTCGAACCGGTCCAGTTCGCTGACCAGCAGCTCGGTGGACCGGCGCAGCGACGGCTCCAGGTCTGCGCTGTGGTCGTAGATCAGGTCGGCGGCCATCCGCACGGTGGTCAGCGGGGTCCGCAACTCGTGGCTGACATCGGAGGTGAACCGGCGCTGCAGGTTGCCGAACTCCTCGAGTTGGGTGATCTGCCGCGACAGGCTCTCGGCCATGTCGTTGAACGACACCGCCAGCCGCGCCATGTCGTCCTCGCCGCGTACCGGCATCCGTTCGGACAGATGCCCTTCGGCGAACCGCTCGGCGATCCGGGAGGCCGACCGCACCGGCAGCACCACCTGCCGCGACACCAGCAGGGCGATACCCGCCAGCAGCACCAGCAGCACCAGCCCACCGGTGGCGATGGTGCCCCGCACCAGCGAAATCGTGCTGCGTTCGGTGCCCAGCGGGAAGATCAGGTACAGCTCCAGGTTGGTCACCGGCGATGCCGTCGGGGTGCCGATGACCAGGGCCGGGCCGGCGAACCCCTCGGCCTGCACGGTCGCGTACTGGTAGCTCACCTGGCCGGCCTTGACGAACTCGCGCAGCGCCTCCGGCACCTGGTCGACCGGGCCCGCGGTGGTGGCGGCGCGCGGCCCGTCGCCGGGCACCACCAGCACCGCGTCGAACGCGCCGGCCGGGCCGCCACCAGCCGCCGGGTCGGTTTTCGACGTCAGCGTGTTGCGGGCCAATTGCAGGCTGCTCAGCAGTGAGCGGGTCTCCTCGCCGCCGACGATCCCGCTGACCGTGGTGCGCGCCCGCTCGATCTGCTCGGTGGCCGCCCGGACCTTGACCTCCAGCACCCGGTCGGCGATCTGGCTGGTCAGCACGAAACCCAGGATCAGGATCACCGCCGCCGACAGGCCCAGCGTCAGCACGACCACCCGAAGCTGCAGCGACCGGCGCCACACCGCACCCACCGCCCGACGCAGCACGTTGATGCCGTGCAGCAGCGGACCGGACCGCCCCCAACGACCCCGAATGCGCGGCCGCGGGCTGAAAATCACCGGCGCCTCACGGAGGTCCGGCCTTGTAACCCACTCCTCGAACGGTCAGCACCACGGTCGGATTCTCCGGATCCTTCTCCACCTTCGCCCGGAGTCGCTGCACATGCACATTCACCAGCCGGGTGTCGGCCGGGTGCCGGTAGCCCCACACCTGTTCGAGCAGCACCTCACGAGTAAACACCTGCCGCGGCTTGCGTGCCAGCGCCACCAGCAGGTCGAACTCCAGCGGCGTCAGGGAGATCTGCTCGCCGGCCCGGCTGACCTTGTGGGCGGGCACGTCGATGTCGACGTCGGCGATGGACAGCATCTCGGCCGGCTCGTCGTCGTTGCGCCGCAGCCGGGCCCGCACCCGGGCCACCAGTTCCTTGGGCTTGAACGGCTTCATGATGTAGTCGTCGGCGCCGGACTCCAGCCCCAGCACCACGTCGACGGTGTCGGTCTTGGCGGTCAGCATCACGATCGGCACGCCGGAGTCCTTGCGCAGCACCCGGCACACGTCGATGCCGTTCATGCCGGGCAGCATCAGGTCCAGCAGCACCAGGTCGGGGCGCAGCTCGTGCACCGCGGTGAGTGCTTGGGTGCCGTCGCCGATGACCGCGGTGTCGAAACCCTCCCCGCGCAACACGATGGTGAGCATCTCGGCCAGCGAAGCGTCGTCGTCGACGACCAGAATCCTTTGCCTCATGGCGTCCATGGTGTCACCACATCGCGACAAAACGCTGCTAGCACACCCGCGTTTCGCGAGTTAGCCCGACACGCCCGACGCCAGCTCGGCGATGAGGCCGGCCGTTCCCACCACCGGTCCGACCACTTTCCAGCGGCCCCCGAAGCCGTTCTCGGCCAGCCCGCGGTAGACCTCGCCGGTGCGGCGCTGCAGCCCGCCGTCACGCTCGTAGGCGTCACGGGCCCGCTGCGCGTCCTGGTCCTCGCGGCGCCGGGCCCGCTCGGCGGCCAGCTCGGCCGGCACGTCCAGCAGCAGCTGCCAGTCCGGCGCCGGCAGCCGCAGTCGCCGGTATTCCAGCTGCCGCACCCAGGCCACCACTTCGCCGTCGGCGTCCTGGTGCAGCCGTGCGGCACTGTAGGCGGCGTTGGAGGCGACGTAACGGTCCAGGATCAGCACGTCGTGCTCGCCGGTCAGCCGGTCGATCTCGTCGCGGGCACCGGCCCGGTCCAGCGCGAACAGCACCGCCATCGCGTACACCGATTCGGCCAGGTCACCGTGCTCGCCGTGCAGCGCCTCGGCAGCGAGGTCGGCGGTGACCGAATCGCCGTAGCGCGGGAAGGCCAGGGTGGCCACCGAGCGGCCGCCGGCACGGAATGCCCGCTGCAGCCCGTCGGTCAGGGTGCGCTTGCCGGCGCCGTCGACGCCCTCGATCGCGATCAGCATCTGGCGCACCCCTCCTCGCCGAGCAGACACAAAAGTCCCCCAAAACTGCTGTTTTCGGGGACTTTCGCGTCTGCTCGCCGAACTTAGTAGCGGTAGTGGTCCGGCTTGTAGGGGCCCTCGACGTCGACGCCGATGTACTCGGCCTGCTCCTTGCTCAGCTTGGTCAGCGTGCCGCCCAGGGCTTCGACGTGGATGCGGGCCACCTTCTCGTCGAGGTGCTTGGGCAGCCGGTACACCTCGTTGTCGTACTCGTCGTTCTTGGTCCACAGCTCGATCTGGGCGATGACCTGGTTGGAGAAGCTGTTGCTCATCACGAACGACGGGTGGCCGGTGGCGTTGCCCAGGTTGAGCAGCCGGCCCTCGGAGAGCACGATGATCGAGCGGCCGGTGTCGCCGAAGGTCCAGACGTCGACCTGCGGCTTGATGTTGTCTTTGACGGCACCGGACTTTTCCAGGGCGGCCATCTGGATCTCGTTGTCGAAGTGGCCGATGTTGCCCAGGATGGCCTGGTTCTTCATCGCCTTCATGTGCTCCAGGGTGATGATGTCCTTGTTGCCGGTGGTGGTGATGACGATGTCGGCGTCGCCGATGGCCTGCTCGACGGTCTTGACGTCGTAGCCCTCCATCATCGCCTGCAGGGCGTTGATCGGGTCGATCTCGGTGACCGTGACCCGGGCGCCCTGGCCCTTGAGCGATTCCGCCGAGCCCTTGCCGACGTCGCCGTAGCCGCAGACCAGCGCGTTCTTGCCGCCGATCAGCACGTCGGTGCCGCGGTTGATGCCGTCGATCAGCGAGTGCCGGCAGCCGTACTTGTTGTCGAACTTGCTCTTGGTGACCGAGTCGTTGACGTTGATCGCCGGGAAGGTCAGCTCACCGGCCGCGGCGAACTGGTAGAGCCGCAGCACGCCGGTGGTGGTCTCCTCGGTGACGCCCTTGACCGACTCGGCGATGGTGCTCCACTTGCTCTTGTCGTTCTCGAAGCCCTCGCGCAGCCGAGCCAGGAAGATCTTCCACTCGGCGGAGTCGTCCTCCTCGGCGGGCGGCACCACGCCGGCCTTCTCGTACTGCGCGCCGCGCAGCACCATCATGGTGGCGTCCCCGCCGTCGTCGAGGATCATGTTCGCGGGCGCGGCGGCGCCGTCAACATCAGGCCACGTCAGCGCCTGCTCGGCGGCCCACCAGTACTCCTCGAGCGTCTCGCCCTTCCAGGCGAAGACCGGGGTGCCCTTGGGCTCCTCGACGGTGCCGTGCGGGCCGACGACGACGGCCGCGGCGGCGTGGTCCTGGGTGGAGAAGATGTTGCACGACGCCCAGCGGACCTCGGCGCCCAGGCTCACCAGGGTCTCGATCAGCACCGCGGTCTGGATGGTCATGTGCAGTGAGCCGGTGATCCGGGCACCCCGCAGCGGGGCCACGTCGGCGTACTCGCGGCGCAGCGACATCAGGCCCGGCATCTCATGTTCGGCCAGCCGGATCTCCTTGCGGCCGAACTCGGCCAGCGACAGGTCGGCGACCTTGTACTCGATGCCGTTGCGCACGTCGACGGTTGTCATGGGTGGGCGGTCCTCACTTGTGTCCCGGTTGTCTGATCCGGGTACACGTTAGCCGACCGCGCTACGGCTCGATGACCCCGTAACGTTCCGCCGCCGGGGTGAACAGCCGGGCGAGGTCGGCGGCGACGTCGTGGTCGGCCTCGGGCGGCATCGACACGTAGCTGATGGCCAGCCGAACCACGGCGCGCGCCAGGATGCCGGCATCGGACTCGCTGACCATCACCCAGCTGTGCATGAAGGACGCCGTCAGCCGCTGCGAACACCGGGTGATGATCGGGCCGCTGTCGGTCGTGATGATCTGCAGCAGGTCGGGTTTGGCCGCACCGGTCAGCAGCGAGATCACCAGCGGGTCGGCGGCCGACTCGGCGAAGAACAGCCGGAAGCCCTCCAGGAACGCGGCGTTGACGTCGCCGACGTTCGCTGCGATCGCACCCTCGATGAGCTCCACCAGCCGGTCGGCCAGCCGCAGCGCATACCCCTGGGCCAGGCCGTGCCGCGAGCCGAATTCGTTGTAGATGGTCTGCCGGCTGACGCCGGCGGCACCGGCCACGTCTGCCAGCGTGATCGCCGACCAGTCGCGCACCAACAGCAGCTCCCGCATCGCGTCGAGCACGCTGTCGCGCAGCAGTGCCCGCGACGCCTCGGCGTAGGGGACGCGTTTCGCCACGACTGCGAGGGTAGCCGTCATCCTCGCGCCACCTCCACCATGTCGAAGTCTGCCTTCGCCGCGCCGCAGTCCGGGCAGCTCCAGTCTTCGTCGATGTCGCACCAGCGGGTGCCCGGCTCGATACCGTCTTCCGGCCAGCCCAGCGCCTCGTCGTATTCGAATCCGCACATCAGGCAGCGGAACAGCTTGTATTCACTCACCGCACGTCCGCCATCGCCTCGAAGTCGACTTTCTCGCGCACACCGCAGTCCGGGCAGCACCACTCGTCGGGCACCCGATCCCAGGGCGTGCCGGCCGGGAAGCCCTCCCGGGCCGCACCGATGGCCTCGTCGTAGACGTAGTCGCACACCGGGCACCGGTAGGCCGCCATCAGATCGCCGCCTGGTAGCGGGCCAGCACCCCGGCGCGCCGGCGGGGGGCGATGTTGGCCCTGGCGATGTCGCCGTCGTAGTGCTCCAGCACCCGGTGGTCCATCAGCCGCCGCCACAGCGGCGGGAAGTAGGTCAGCCCGATCAGCGAGGCGTAACCGCTGGGCAGATTGGGCGCGTCGGCCATGCTGCGCAGCGTCTGGTAGCGCCGGGTCGGGTTGGCGTGGTGGTCGCTGTGCCGCTGCAGGTGGTACAGGAACAGGTTGGTCACCAGGTGATCGGAGTTCCAGCTGTGTGCCGGGGTGCAGCGCTCGTAGCGGCCGCTGGGCAGCTTCTGGCGCAGCAGGCCGTAATGCTCGATGTAGTTCACCGACTCCAGCAGCGAGAAGCCGTAGACGGCCTGGATGATGACGAACGGGATCAGCGCGGGGCCGAACACCGCGATCAGCACCGCCCAGAGCAGCACCGACATCAGCCACGCATTGAGCACGTCGTTGGACAGCCACGTCTTCGGATTCGCGGGGTTCTTGCCCAGTCGGTCCAACCGGGCCGCTTCCAGCCGCCAGGACGACCGCAGACCGCCGAACACGCTGCGTGGCAGGAACTCCCAGAACGTCTCGCCGAACCGGGCCGACGCCGGGTCCTCCGGGGTGGCAACCCGGACATGGTGACCGCGGTTGTGCTCGATGTAGAAGTGCCCGTAGCAGCTCTGCGCCAGCGCGATCTTGGACAGCCAGCGCTCCAGCTGATCCTTCTTGTGGCCCAGCTCATGCGCGGTGTTGATCGCGATGCCGCCCAACGCGCCGACCGACAGCGCCAGACCGATCTTGCCAGGCCAGCCCAGCGGCCCGGAGAAGCCCAGCCAGCTCAGGTCCGAGGCGGTGAACAGGTAGGCGCCGAAGACCACGCTGGCGTACTGGAACGGGATGTAGGCGTAGATGCAGTACCGGTAGTACTTGTCGTTCTCCAGCCGGGCCATCACCTCGTCGGGCGGGTTCTGCCCGTCCGGGCCGAAGCGCAGGTCCAGGAGCGGCAGCAGCAGGTAGAGCAGGAACGGCCCGATCCACAGCAGCGCCGGCGAAACCGCCTGCCAGCCCAACTGGTTCAGCGCCCAGATCATCGGGGTCACCAGAAACAGTGCGGTCGGCGCGATCAGGCCCAGCAGCCACAGCCGCCGCTTCTTGTCCCGCCACGCGGCGACCCGCGTGTCCGCTTCGATGCTCATACGGTCAACCTCCTGCACATGGACATTCAACTTGTACTTGTCATGATAGTAGACATCATCATATTATTTGTAAAGTATTTCGACCACTCTCCGTCTTCCCCAGTTGCCGCCGCCGCGACCCGGATGCATAGAGTGCGGGCATGTCCTCCGCCGGCACCCACGCGGTCGTCATCGGCGCCAGCATCGCCGGTCTCTGCGCGGCGCGGGTGCTCGCCGATTTCTACGACCGGGTGACGGTGTTCGACCGCGACGAGCTGCCCGCCACACCCGCCAACCGCACCGCCGTTCCGCAGGGCCGCCACCTGCACCTGCTGATGGCCCGCGGCGCCGAGGAGTTCGACAACCTGTTCCCGGACCTGCTCACGGAGATGGTCGCCGCCGGGGTGCCGATGCTGGAGAACCGGCCGGACTGCATCCACTTCGGCGCGGCAGGTCACGTGCTGGGCACCGCCCACACCCTGCGCGACGAGTTCACCGCCTACATACCAAGCCGAGCCCAGCTGGAATACCAGATCCGGCGGCGCGCAGCCGAGCTCACCAACGTCGAGATCGTGCGGGGCACCGTGATCGAACCCCACTTCGACACCGATGCACAGCGGGTGACCGGGGTACTGCTCGACGCCGACGGGTCCGGCTTCGTCCCGGCCGACCTCGTTGTCGACGCCGCCGGCCGCGGCACCAGACTGCCGGTCTGGTACGAGAAGTGGGGATACCGCCGGCCCCGCGAGGACACCGTGGACGTGGGCATCGGCTACGCGTCGCACTGGTTCCGGCTGCCCGACGGCGCGCTGCGGGAGCGGATCGTGGTGTGCGGGGCATCCCATTCCCAGCCGCTCGGACTGGGCATGCAGGGCTGCGAGGACGGGGCCTGGGTGCTGACGACCTTCGGCGTCGCCAAAGCCGAACCGCCGCAGACCTTTCCCGAAATGCTGGCGCTCGCCGAACAGCTGCTGCCGGCGCGCTTCGGCGCCGCCCTCAAACAGGCCGAGCCGGTCGGCGAGCCCGCGTTCCACCGCTACCCGGCCTGCCGGTGGCGCCGCTACGACAAGCTGGACCGGGTCCCGGCCGGTATCGTCCCGTTCGGCGACGCGGTGGCCAGCTTCAACCCCACGTTCGGTCAGGGCATGACGATGACCGCACTGCAGGCCCGGCACCTGCGCCAGGCGCTGGCGGCCGCCCCGGCCGGCGACGTGCCGCGGCTGTTCAACCGCGCCGCAGCCAAGACCGTCTACCCGGTGTGGACGATGAACGCCATCGGCGATTTCACGTTCCACCACGCCGGTGGCCCCAGACCCCGGTGGTATCGGCCGGTCGGCAGCCTGTTCGACCAGTTCCTCGGCGCCGCCGAGACCGATCCGGTGCTGGCGGAATGGTTCCTGCGCCGGTTCTCGCTGCTGGACAGCCTGTACATGGTGCCGCCGGGATGGCTGGTGGCGCGCACGATCCGGCACAACATGAGGTTGTGGCTGGCCGGGCGCCGGCAGCGTCGGAGAGACCGCCGGGCCTGAGGTCAGGACCGGGAGCCGAGTCCCCTGCCCTCGATGAGGTGCATCCGCCAGAATTGGCGGCCACCCTCACCGGCCTCGCCGGCGTCGACCGCCGGATCACCGGTCACCTCGAAGATCTGCCCCCGCCAGGAGATGTCGGCCTCTCGCCTGGCTGCTTCCAGTGCACGCTCCAGCAACTCGTCGGCCTGCTCGATCGACGGCGGGTCCAGCGCGACGAACGCCCCGTTGCGGGCGTCGAGCTTCATCGCCGTCGGACCGGCCTCGACCAGGTCGCAGTCCACGCCGACCGCCAGCTCGGCGTTGGCGCGGACCAGCCCGGCCAGCGCGTATGCGGCCAGCAACGCCCGGCAGGCGGCGTCACCGGCGGGCCCGGCGTCGAACCGCAGCGCCCGCAGCGCGGTGAAGCTGAGCACCTGGGTTCGGATGATCCGGCGGCAACCGACTACGACGGGCGGCTGCGACGTCGACGGCTCGCCGCCCGGGTCGCGTATCACCGTCGGGCCCGCCTTGTCGCCCCGGCCCTTCGCGGACTCCTCGATCCGTCCGGCCTGATCCGGCTCGGCCGGTCCCGGCTGGGTACCGGCACCGTCGCGCTGATCGGCCAGCACCCCGATGATCTCGCCGGTCAGAGCACCGGGGAAGCAGGCCGGCCCGGCGTCCCGGGCGCCGAACACCAGGCTGCCCGGGCTGAGCTCGAGCAGCGCCCGAGCATCGGCCGGCGAGCAGTCGCGCGCGGCCCGGTAGACCGGATGCGCCGGGACCGGCGTGCCGTCGACGGTTCCGGCAAGGATGTGGCGG
Source organism: uncultured Mycobacterium sp. (assembly GCA_964525125.1). Taxonomy (GTDB): domain Bacteria; phylum Actinomycetota; class Actinomycetes; order Mycobacteriales; family Mycobacteriaceae; genus Mycobacterium. Next base: position 47,032 of record CAZGGK010000017.1, on the reverse strand, counting down.
TCGAAAATCCGCTGCGGCAACTCCAGGTCGGTGTAGCAGCCGGGGCCCGAACGATCGTCGTCGTAGCTGACCCGCACCCTTGGCACCCGGCACAGCAGCGGGTGCTCGTCGCGGATGGCCGACACGATCGCCGCCTCCACCCGGTCGAGCTGGCCCTGCCGGTGATCGACGATCACCGTCGCCGCCGGATCGCCGTCGATGAACCGGGTCTGGTAGGCGAACGTCGGCGTGTTGCGGCCGACGACGTAGCGGGCGGGTGCGATTCCGGCATGCGGGCCCCCGGCCGGCGCCAACTCGGTGACCAGGCTCAGCGCGATGGCGCCGCCCGGCTCGCCGGCGGCGGCCAGCTGCGGGTAGCTCAATGTGGACATGCGTCTAGCCTTTCTGCTGGACAGAGTCTCGCACAGCAGCCCGGTCCAGGTCGGGTTGCAGATAGATGACCCGTGCCGCCGGTACCGCCGCGCGGATGTTGACTTCCGCGGCCTCGATGGTGGCCGCGACGGTGGTCAGGTCCACCCCGGCAACGAGCGCGATCCGGGCCGCCACCAGCAGCTCATCCGGGCCGAGGTACTGGGTGCGGATGTGGATCAGCCGGGTGACGTTCGCGGTGCCCCGCAGCGCGTCGCGAATCGCCCGGTCCTCGGCGCTGGTGGCGCCCTCGCCGATCAGCAGGCTGTGCATCTCGACCATGAGAATGATCGCGACCACCCCCAGCAGCACACCGATCCCCACGCTGCCGGCACCGTCCCACACCGGGTCGCCGGTGAGCACCGTCAGGCCGACCCCGGCCAGCGCCAGCAGCAGGCCGATCAGCGCCGCGGCGTCCTCCAGCAACACCACCGGCAGCTCGGGATTGCGGGAGTTGCGGATGAACCGCCACCAGCCGCTGTCGCCCTTCAGCGGCCGCGATTCGCGTATCGCGGTGTGGAAACTGTAGGCCTCCAACAGGACTGCCACGCCCAGGATGGCAACGGCGACCACCGGGGAGCTCAGCTCGGTGGGGTGGATGACCTTCTGGTAACCCTCGTACAGCGCGAACACCGAGCCCAGGCTGAACAGCATCAGAGCGACCACGAACGACCAGAAGTACCGGCTGCGGCCGTACCCGAACGGGTGCAGGGCGTCGGCCTGCTTGGCGGCCGTGCGCTGGCCGAACAACAGCAGCCCCTGGTTGGAGGTGTCGGCAACCGAGTGCACCACCTCGGCGAGCAGCGCGGAGCTGCCGGTGATCAGGAAGCCGACGAACTTGGCGGCGGCGATGCCCGCGTTGGCGGCCAGCGCCGCCAGGATCGCCCTGGTGCTACCCGACTCCGACATCAAACCTCACAGCCCTATCGTGGCCCGGAACACGGTTGCGGGCCGTGCGGCCGCGAACCGGATCGGCCCGTCGTCGGCGGCTACCCAGACTGCGGCGCCCCGCGGCACGGTCAGCGACCCGGACTTGGCGTGCACCGTGACCGACCCCTGCGTGCACAACAGCAGCTGCGGGCCGTCGTGCCGCGCCGGCACATCCACCTCGTGGCCGAGGTTCGCCCCGTCCAGGGTCAGCACCGATACGTTGAACTCCTCGGTGGGGGTGTCGTAGACGACCTCCAGCCCGTCCCGATGGGTGACGGGCCGCAACCCGGCCTCGGTGGTGGGGGTGAAGTCCAGCACCCGCAACAGCTCCGGGACATCGACGTGCTTGGGTGTCAGTCCACCCCGCAACACGTTGTCGGAGTTCGCCATCACCTCCAGCCCCATGCCGCGCAGATAGGTATGCAGGTTGCCGGCCGCCACGAAGATCGCCTCCCCGGGGGCCAGGCTGATCCGGTTGAGCAGCAACGCCGCCAGCACGCCGGCATCGCCCGGGTAGCGCTCCCCCAGCTCCAGCAGCGTCTGCACTTCGGCGGCGAACTGCCCGGCACCGGAGTTGAGGTAGTGGATCGCACCGGCCAGTACCGCCGGTATCAGCACGTCGAGATCGGGCTGGGGCGCGGTGATCCAGGTGGTGAACAGCGCCCGCAGACCGTCGGCGTCGGACTGGTCGTTCAGCAGGGCGATGAACGGGTCCAGGTCGGCCACCGCCAGCGCCTGCAGCAACTCGACCGTGCGTGCCGCCGGACGAAAGCCGGCCAGCGCCTCGAACGGCCGCAGAGCCACCAGGAGCTCGGGTTTATGGCTGGTGTCGCGGTAGTTGCGGATCGGCGAGAACAGCGGAACCCCGCGCCGGTCCTCCCGCCGGTAACCCTCGACCGCCTGCGCGGCACTGGGGTGGGCCTGCAGCGACAGCGGCTCGTCGGCCGCCAGCACCTTCACCAGAAACGGCAGGGCACCCCCGAAACGGGCCCGTGCCACCGCACCGAGTTGTCCTTCCGGGTCGGCGGCCAGGCTGTCCAGCAGGGAGACCTCGCCGTCGGCGGTCTGCAGCCACGCCGGATCTCCCGGGTGCGCTCCGAACCACAGCTCGGCCTCCGGATGCCGGGCCGGCACCGGCCGGCCGGTGAATTCGGAGATCGCAGTCCGCGACCCCCAGGCGTAGGTCCGCAGCGCTCCGCGCAGTAAGTGCACCCTCTTGCTCATCCCCGCAGCAGTCGCAGATAGCCGGCGGTCATCTCCAGCCGGACGGCCAGCACCGCGAGCTGCCGCTCGGTTCGGCTCGCACCGGTGCCATCCGGTCCGGCCGGCACGTCCTCGGCGCCGACCAGGTCGACGCCGGCCAGCCCGCCGATCCGCGCCGCCACCACGCTGCGCTCGGCGGCCAGCGTCAACGCCAGCACGTGCAGTCGGCGGCCGGACGGCCCGTCGATCTGCTCGTCGTGAAAAATATCGGCCGTCGTCCCGGCTCCCGACGGTGCGCGCAACGCCGTGACGGCATCCGCCAGCCCCGCCGCCGCGGCCGTGGTGCGACCGATCCGCAGCAGCACCGCCGAACCGTGGCGGGCCAGCGCAAGCGTTGCCGCGCAGTCACCGGCCAATGCGGCATCGCGACCGAAGATACGGTCTGCCAGGGCCTTGGCCGGATTGGTGAGTATCTCCCGGCCGGCAGAGTTGCGCAGCGCCTCGGCATCCAGTGCGTCGGCCAGCCCCGCCAGGTCGGTTCGCAACCCGGAGTCCACCGCCGCGCACACCGCCAGCCCGGTGGCCAGATAGCGCGGAAGCCGGAACTCGTCAGGAACCCACAGTCGCGGCTCCAGCACCGCCACCCGCCCGGCCGTGCCGTCCCGCAGCGGTCCCTCGTAGGGTGCGGCCACCACCACCCGCGCACCCCGGCGCACCCCGACCGCGGCCGCGGTGACCAGTGCCGGATCCCCCGGGTCGTCCCCGGCGACCACCAGCACGTCCAGCGGGCCGATCCAGGGCGGCGCGTCGGCGGCCAGCACCAGCGGTTGGGCCGCCGAACTTCCCAGAGCCGCCCCGAGCATGGCGCCCGCCGTGGCCGCGCTGCCCCGGCCGGACACCCAGATCAGCGTGCGCGCAGGGTAACCGTCACGCAGTTTGTCCAGCGCGCCTTCGTCGACCGCGGCGGCGGTGGCCCGCACCTGGGCACCGGCCATCGACGCCGCCCGCAGCACCCCGTCGTGGTCGGCGGCCAGCAGCGCCTCGGTGTCGTCGAGGTCGACAACGGATTCGGAACTCACGGCTTCCCACCATCACCCGCATGGCGGAGCCTCGTGGTCGGTTCAGATCGGTTCACTCGTTCACCCGCACTACACGCTACCGACGGTGCCGACCCGGCTCCCCCGCCGGGTAGCGGCCAGCGCCGAGTTCCGGTACCCGTAGCCCAGGTAGACGACCAGACCGGCGAGCAGCCAGACCCCGAACCGGATCCAGGTCAGCACGGTCAGGTTCGCCATCAACCACAGGCACGCCAGCACCGACAGCACCGGCAACACCGGCACCCACGGGGCCCGGAAACCGCGCGGCAGGTCGGGGCGGGTCCGGCGCAGCACCACCACGCCCGCCGACACCAGCACGAACGCGAACAGCGTGCCGACGTTGACCATCTCCTCCAGCTTCTCCATCGGGAACACCGACGCCGACACCGCCACCAGCACCGCCACCAGCACGACGATCCGCACCGGGGTGCCCCGGGCCCCGGTGCGCGCCAACCGGCGCGGCAGCAACCCGTCGCGCGCCATCGCGAACAACACCCGGGCCTGTCCGAGCATCGACACCATCACCACGCTGGTCAGGCCCGCCAGCGCGCCGATCGATATCACGTCGCTGGCCCAGTCGACCCCGTTGAGCGCGAAGGCGGTGGCCAGGTTCGGTGGGCCGTCGGGGGCATCCCGCAACTCGGTGTAGGACACCATGCCCGACAGCACCACCGAGACCGCGATGTAGAGAACGGTGACGATGCCCAGCGATGCCAGGATGCCCCGGGGGACGTCGCGCTGCGGGTTGCGGGTCTCCTCGGCCGCGGTGGCCACCGTGTCGAACCCGATGAACGCGAAGAACACGATCGCCGCCCCCGCCAACATGCCGTACCAGCCGTAGTGGCTGCTGTGCGCCCCGGTGACCAGCGACAGCACCGACTGGTCCAGGCCGGTGCCGCCACCGGCGGCGGCCTGCTCCGGTGGCACGAACGGCGAGAAGTTGGCGGCCTTGACGTAACCGGCGCCGACCACCACCATCAGCAGCACCACCGCCACCTTGACCGCGGTGACCACCGCGGCGAACCGCGACGACAGCTTGGTGCCCAGCCCGAGCAGCACCGCCACCACCGCCACGATCAGCAGCGCCCCCCAGTCCAGGTCGACCGGGCCGGCGCCGAGCGTGCCCCCGGCGAAGCCGAACACCGTCCCCAGGTAACTCGACCAGCCCTTGGCCACCACGGCCGTGCCGAGCGCGAATTCCAGCACCAGGTTCCAGCCGACGATCCAGGCGACGAACTCGCCGAAGGTGGCATAGGAGAAGGTGTAGGCGCTACCGGCCACCGGCAGCATGGAGGCGAACTCCGCGTAGCACAGCGCCGCCAACGCACAGGTGGCCGCGGCGATCACAAACGAGATCGAGATCGCCGGGCCGGTGATGTCGGCGGCCGTCGTCGCGGTGACGGTGAAGATCCCGGCGCCCACGACCACCGAAACCCCGAAGACGGTCAGATCACGCCAGGTCAGGTCCCGGCGCAGCCGGGTACCCGGCTCGTCGGTGTCGGCGATCGACTGCTCGACCGACTTGACCCGCCGTCGATCCGCCATACCTCGCGGCCCCTTCCGCTTCATTTCAGGGGTTCACGCTACCGACCGCCCGACCGGATCGCCGGGTACGTCAGCCGGCCGTGCGGCCAGCGCCGAGTTCCGGTACCCGTAGCCCAGGTAGACGACCAGACCGGCGAGCAGCCAGACCCCGAACCGGATCCAGGTCAGCACGGTCAGGTTCGCCATCAACCACAGGCACGCCAGCACCGACAGCACCGGCAACACCGGCACCCACGGGGCCCGGAAACCGCGCGGCAGGTCGGGGCGGGTCCGGCGCAGCACCACCACGCCCGCCGACACCAGCACGAACGCGAACAGCGTGCCGACGTTGACCATCTCCTCCAGCTTCTCCATCGGGAACACCGACGCCGACACCGCCACCAGCACCGCCACCAGCACGACGATCCGCACCGGGGTGCCCCGGGCCCCGGTGCGCGCCAACCGGCGCGGCAGCAACCCGTCGCGCGCCATCGCGAACAACACCCGGGCCTGTCCGAGCATCGACACCATCACCACGCTGGTCAGGCCCGCCAGCGCGCCGATCGATATCACGTCGCTGGCCCAGTCGACCCCGTTGAGCGCGAAGGCGGTGGCCAGGTTCGGTGGGCCGTCGGGGGCATCCCGCAACTCGGTGTAGGACACCATGCCCGACAGCACCACCGAGACCGCGATGTAGAGAACGGTGACGATGCCCAGCGATGCCAGGATGCCCCGGGGGACGTCGCGCTGCGGGTTGCGGGTCTCCTCGGCCGCGGTGGCCACCGTGTCGAACCCGATGAACGCGAAGAACACGATCGCCGCCCCCGCCAACATGCCGTACCAGCCGTAGTGGCTGCTGTGCGCCCCGGTGACCAGCGACAGCACCGACTGGTCCAGGCCGGTGCCGCCACCGGCGGCGGCCTGCTCCGGTGGCACGAACGGCGAGAAGTTGGCGGCCTTGACGTAACCGGCGCCGACCACCACCATCAGCAGCACCACCGCCACCTTGACCGCGGTGACCACCGCGGCGAACCGCGACGACAGCTTGGTGCCCAGCCCGAGCAGCACCGCCACCACCGCCACGATCAGCAGCGCCCCCCAGTCCAGGTCGACCGGGCCGGCGCCGAGCGTGCCCCCGGCGAAGCCGAACACCGTCCCCAGGTAACTCGACCAGCCCTTGGCCACCACGGCCGTGCCGAGCGCGAATTCCAGCACCAGGTTCCAGCCGACGATCCAGGCGACGAACTCGCCGAAGGTGGCATAGGAGAAGGTGTAGGCGCTACCGGCCACCGGCAGCATGGAGGCGAACTCCGCGTAGCACAGCGCCGCCAACGCACAGGTGGCCGCGGCGATCACAAACGAGATCGAGATCGCCGGGCCGGTGATGTCGGCGGCCGTCGTCGCGGTGACGGTGAAGATCCCGGCGCCCACGACCACCGAAACCCCGAAGACGGTCAGATCACGCCAGGTCAGGTCCCGGCGCAGCCGGGTACCCGGCTCGTCGGTGTCGGCGATCGACTGCTCGACCGACTTGACCCGCCATCGATCCGCTATCGAACCCGACATTGCTCCGAATTCATACACCAACCGCGGCTCAGCGCGCCGCATTCTCCGGCTCGCCGGCAGACGTGTCGTTGCCCGCGGCGATTCCGGCTCGAACCGCGGCCACCACCGCGTCGACCGCGGCAGCGGTGCGGGCTTCGACGTTGAGCCGCAGCAGCGGTTCGGTGTTGGAGCTGCGCAGGTTGAACCAGGTGCCATCGCCCAGGTCCACCGTCACCCCGTCCAGCCGGTCGACCGAGCGGATTCGCCCGTCGAACGCTTCGAGCACCGCCGCCACGCAGGCGGGCGCATCGGCGACCGTGTAGTTGAGCTCGCCGGAAGCCTGGTAGCGCTGGAAGTCCGCGGTCAGCTCGGACAGTGGCCGCTGCTGCCCACCGAGTGCGGCCAGCACATGCAGGGCAGCCAACATGCCCGAGTCGGCACCCCAGAAATCCCGGAAGTAGTAGTGCGCCGAGTGCTCACCGCCGAAGATCGCCCCGGTTTCGGCCATCAGCGCCTTGATGTAGGAGTGCCCGACCCGGGACCGCAACGGCGTGCCACCGCGCTCGGCCACCAACTCCGGCACGGCCCGCGAGGTGATCAGGTTGTGGATCACCGTCGCACCGGCTTCCCGGGCCAACTCCCGGGTGGCCACCAGTGCCGTCACCGCCGAGGGCGACACCGGGTGGCCCCGTTCGTCGACGACGAAGCAGCGGTCGGCGTCGCCGTCGAAGGCCAGCCCGATATCGGCGCCGGTGGCCCGCACATGTTCCTGCAGATCCACCAGGTTGGCCGGGTCCAGCGGGTTGGCCTCATGATTGGGAAACGTTCCGTCGAGTTCGAAATACAGTGGCAGCAGAGTGATCCCGTCGATTCCCCCCAGCACGGCCGGGGCGGTGTGCCCGGCCATCCCGTTGCCGGCGTCGACGGCCACCCGCAGCGGCCGCAGCCCGGCGACGTCGACCAGGGAGCGCAGGAACCGCGCGTAGTCGTCCAGCACGTCGCGATCGCAGACCCCACCGCGCGGACCGTCGTACGGCGGGCAGCCCGCGATGACGTCGTCGCGAATCCGGCCCAGCCCGGTGTCGGCACCGACCGGTCTGGCGCCGGCCCGGCACAGTTTGATCCCGTTGTAGGCGGCCGGGTTGTGGCTGGCGGTGAACATCGCGCCGGGGCAGTCCAGCAGCCCGGCGGCGAAGTAGAGCTGATCGGTGGAGGCCAGGCCGATGCGCACCACGTCCAGGCCGCGGCCGGCCACCCCTTCGGCGAAGGCGCCCGCCAGCGACGGCGAACTGTCCCGCATGTCCCAGCCGATCACCACACGGTGGGCGCCCTCGTCACGCATCAGCGCCGCGAAGGCCGCTCCCACGTCGGCGACCAGGGATTCGTCGATCTCCGCGCCGACCAGGCCACGGATGTCGTAGGCCTTGATGACACGCTGGACAGCCGCGGCGGGCCGGGACATGGGACTCCTGACGCAGGGGACACTGGGCAGTCAGCCTAACCGGCGGTGTCAGTCCGACAGGTCCGGCAGCACGCGCAGGTGACCGCGGCGGCGCCCGTTGGCTTTCGCGTGCCGCCCGCCGGACGGTGCCAGCACCCCGCCGGCCGCACCGGCCCGGACGCCGTAGCCGACCGGCTCGGCGGGCCCGCTGCTCGACGGACCCTGCTGCGAATACCACCCGCCGGCCGGAGCCGCCCGGTCCGGGCCGCCCTCGCGAACCGCGTTGGCCAGCGCGACCAGGTCTTCGTCTTCGGGAGGGGCCGGGAGCGGACCGGCGTGGCGGACCAGCTCCCAGCCCCGCGGCGCGGTGATCCGGCCGGCATGGCTGACGCACAGGTCCCACGAGTGCGGCTCCCGCACGCCCGCCAGCGGGCCGACCACCGCCGTCGAATCCGAGTAGACGAATGTCAATGTCGCAACCGCGTAGTGCGGACACCCGGGCCGACAGCAGCGGCGGGGAACATTCACGTTCGTGAGGCTATCGCGGCCCAACCCCCGCGCCACGGCTGACACGCGCATCCGGCCACGCTGCTATGTACAACCGTTACCATCGGCGCGTGGCGGGTGGGCGCAGCTTCCGGCGAGGACGTGAGACGCGCGGGCCGTTGCTGCCGCCGACGGTACCGGGCTGGCGCACCCGCGCCGAGCGCTTCGACATGGCGGTGCTGGAAGCCTACGAGCCGATCGAGCAGCGCTGGAAGCAATCGCTGTCGGCGCTCGACGTGGCGGTGGACGAGATCCCCCGGATCACGGCGCGGGATCCGGCCAGTGTGCAGTGGCCGCCGGAGGTGGTCGCCGACGGGCCGATCCCGCTGGCCCGGCTGATCCCGGCCGGCGTCGATGTGCGCGGCAACCCCACCCGAGCGCGGATTTTGTTGTTCCGCAAGCCGATTGAGCAGCGAGTCAATGACGGCCTGGAGCTCTCCGATTTGCTGCATGAGGTTCTGGTGGCCCAGGTGGCCACCTATCTGGACGTCGATCCCTCGGTCATCGACCCGGCGATCGACGACGAGTAGCGGCAACTGCCGCGGTCAGCCGATACCGCGCTTGAGGCGGCGCCGCTCGCGTTCGGAGAGACCGCCCCAGATGCCGAAGCGTTCGTCATGAGCCAGTGCGTACTCCAGGCATTCCGAGCGCACCGGGCACCGCTGGCAGATCTTCTTGGCCTCCCGGGTGGAGCCGCCCTTCTCCGGAAAGAAAGCCTCGGGGTCGGTCTGCGCACACAGCGCGCGGTCCTGCCACTTCTCGTCGGCGGACTCCTCCACCCCCAGCAACTCGGGTTCGTCGGGCACCAAACTCAGATGCGGCCGCGCGGCCACCGTTGGGCCCGAATGACTGTGCGGTGTGCCTCCCGCAATGCCCCGAAGGTGCTCAAAGGACATGTTTCGCCTCCTCAGCTGGTCTCGTGATCGTGAAACGTCGCCCGCTATTGTGATGTTGCACATCTCAATTCGAACAAGTGATCGAATCACGGTCTGCGACACCGGAACCGGCAGGCTAACCGCGAAATGACACAGCTGTGATTACACACTTGTTAAGTGTCCGGGTCAAGGGTTCCAGCGGATTTCCATACCATGTCGTGATCAATCTCGGGCGTGTCCGAGATCGGCGCGTCAGTGTCGTGTCCGCCACACCGGGATTCCGCCGCGGCATCCCACCGCACCGGGCCGCATCCCCGGCGGGCTAGTGTCGGGCGCTGTGAAGGTCACGGTTCTGGTCGGCGGCGTCGGCGGCGCCCGCTTCCTTCTCGGCGTGCAGCAACTGCTCGGCCTGGGCCGATTCGCGCGTGCCGGCGCCGGTCACGAACTGACCGCGGTGGTCAACGTCGGCGACGACGCCTGGATGCACGGCGTTCGGATCTGCCCGGACCTGGATACCTGCATGTACACCCTGGGCGGCGGCGTCGACCCGGAGCGCGGCTGGGGCCATCGCGACGAAACCTGGCACGCCATGGCCGAATTGGCGCTTTACGGCATGCAGCCGGACTGGTTCTCCCTCGGCGACCGCGACCTGGCCACCCATCTGGTGCGCACCCAGGCACTGCGGGCCGGCTACCCGCTGTCGCAGGTCACCGAGGCGCTGTGCGACCGCTGGCAGCCCGGTGCCCGGCTGCTGCCGGTCAGCGACGACAGCTGCGAAACCCATGTCGTCGTCACCGACCCGACCGATGATGCTCGGCGCGCGATTCACTTCCAGGAGTGGTGGGTGCGCTACCGCGCGGCCGTGCCGACCCACGGCTTCGCTTTCGTCGGCGCCGAAAAGGCCGCTGCCGCACCCGGGGTCGTCGATGCCATCGCCGAGGCCGACGCGGTCATCCTGGCACCGTCCAACCCAGTGGTGAGCATCGGAGCCATCCTGGCCATCCCCGGCATCCGGGCGGCGCTGCGATCGACACCGGCCCCGGTGATCGGCTACTCCCCGATCATCGCCGGAAAGCCGTTGCGCGGCATGGCCGATACCTGCCTGTCGGTGATCGGCGTCGACGCCACCTCGCAAGCCGTCGGCCAGCACTACGGCGCCCGCGCCGGCACCGGAATCCTGGATCACTGGTTGGTGCACGACGGCGACGAGGCGGACATCGACGGCGTGCGGGTGCACGCCGTCCCGCTGTTGATGACCGACCCGGCGACGACCGCCGAGATGGTGCGCGCCGGCCTGGAGGTCGCCGGGGTGCGATCATGACCGAACACGGCAGCGCCGCGAGAATCGAGATCCTGCCGGTGACGGGGCTCGGCGAGTTCCGGCCGGGCGACGAGCTGGCCGCCGCCATCGCCGGGGCCGCGCCGTGGCTGCGCGACGGCGACACGGTGGTGGTCACCAGCAAGGTGGTGTCCAAGTGCGAAGGCCGCATCGTTGCCGCGCCCGCCGACCCCGAGGATCGGGATGCGTTGCGCCGCAAACTGATCGACCGTGAGGCGGTTCGGGTGCTGGCGCGCAAGGGGCGCACGCTGATCACCGAGAACGCACTCGGCCTCGTCCAGGCCGCCGCGGGAGTGGACGGTTCCAACATCGGCGCGGACGAGCTCGCGCTGCTGCCGGTCGATCCGGACGGCAGCGCGGCGGCGTTGCGCGCCGGGCTGGCCGCCCGGCTCGGCGTCACGGTCGCGGTGCTGATCACCGACACCATGGGCCGGGCCTGGCGCAATGGTCAGCTCGACGTCGCGATCGGTGCCGCCGGGCTGACCGTGCTGGCGGGTTACGCGGGTGCGCTGGACCGGCACGGCAACGAGTTGGTGGTCACCGAGATCGCCGTCGCCGACGAGGTGGCCGCGGCCGCCGATCTGGTCAAGGGCAAGCTGACCGGCGTTCCGGTGGCGGTGGTGCGGGGCCTGGCCGCCGGCCTCGCAACCGGCAGTGCCTCAACCGCGACAGCCCTGGTGCGCGCCGGCGAGGACGACCTGTTCTGGCTCGGCACCGCCGAGGCCATCGAGCTGGGCCGCCGGCAGGCGCTGCTGCTGCGCCGCTCGGTGCGCCGGTTCGCCGGCCGGCCGGTGCCGGCACAGCTGGTCGAGACCGCCATCGCCGAGGCGCTGACCGCACCCGCCCCGCACCACACCCGCCCGGTGCGGTTCGTGTGGCTGCAGACGCCCGCGGTGCGCCGCCGGTTGCTGGATGCGATGGCCGCCAGGTGGCGCGCCGACCTGCTCGGCGACGGTCACGCCGACGACGCGGTGGACCGTCGGGTGGCGCGTGGTGCGATCCTCTACGACGCCCCCGAGGTGGTCATCCCGATCATGGTGCCCGACGGCGCGCACCACTACCCCGACGCCGTCCGCGGCCAAGCCGAGCACACCATGTTCACCGTGGCGGTCGGGGCCGCGGTGCAGGCTCTGCTGGTGGCGCTGGCGGTGCGCGGGGTCGGCAGCTGCTGGATCGGGTCGACGATCTTCGCCGCCGGCGTGGTGCGGGCCGAGCTGGGTCTGCCGGACGACTGGGAACCGCTGGGCGCCATCGCGATCGGCTATCCGGCGGGCGGGCCGGACCAGCCCCGCGAACCGGTGCCGGTCGCCGGCCTGCTGGTGCGCCGATGAGTGTGCGGGACTCGGCGATCGCGCTGCTGGCGGACTGGACCCCGCCGGACGCCGCGCAGGATGCGTTGCGGCACGCGGTTTCGGCCTTCCTGCACGCCCGCGACGACGCCTGCGCCCGCGAGTGCGTGCCCGGCCACATCACGGCCTCGACGCTGGTGCTCGACCACACCGGGGGGCAGATCCTGCTGACGCTGCACCCCCGGCTGGGCCGCTGGGTGCAGCTGGGCGGCCACTGCGAGGACGCCGATGCCGACATCGTCGCCGCGGCGCTGCGCGAGGCCATCGAGGAGTCCGGCATCGCCGACCTGCGCATCGACCCGCGACTGGCGGCGGTGCACGTTCATCCGGTCACCTGCTCGCTGGGTGTGCCCACCCGCCACCTGGACCTGCAGTTCGTCGCGCACGCGCCGGCCGGCGCGCGTATCGGCATCAGCGAGGAGTCGATGGACCTGGCCTGGTGGCAGATCGACGCGCTGCCCCCCGGCACCGATGCCGCACTGGCCTATCTGGTGTCGCGGGCGACCACCGCCGAACCAGCGTGAACCTGGCTTCCCGTTCGGCGCCGAATGGGAACCGGGCCTCACGTTCGGCGGCAGGGACGGCTCAGACGTCTGACGAGTAGCGGATCCCGCCGTCGGGAATGGTCACCCCCGGCCAGACTCGCGCCCCGCGCAGCAACTCGCAGCGCGCCCCGATGTCGGCACCGTCGCCGATCACCCCGTCGCGGATCAGTGCCCGCGGCCCGATCCGGGCGCCGAACCCGATGATCGACCGCTCGATGACCGACCCGGCCTCCACCCGCACCCCGTCGAAGATCACCGCGCCGTCCAGCCTCGCCCCGGCGCCGATCTCCGCGCCCCGCCCGACGACGGTGCCGCCGACCAGCACCGCGCCCGGCGCCACCGCTGCGCCGTCGTGCACCAGCGACTCGCCGCGGTGACCGCCCAGCGCAGGCGACGGCGCGATGCCGCGCACCAGATCCGCCGAGCCGCGGACGAAGTCCTCCGGGGTGCCCATGTCGCGCCAGTAGCTGGAGTCGACGTAGCCGTACACCGTGACGCCGTCGGACAGCAGCGCCGGGAACACCTCGCGCTCGACCGAAACCGCCCGCCCGCGCGGGATGGCCTCGATGGTCTGCCGCGACAACACGTAGCAGCCGGCGTTGATCTGGTCGGTCGGCGGGTCCTGGGTCTTCTCCAGGAACGCGGTCACCCGGCCGTCCTCGGTGGGCACGCAGCCGAACGCCCGCGGGTCGCCGACCCGGACCAGGTGCAGCGTTGCCGCCGCGGCATGGTCGTGGTGGAAGGCCAGCAGCTCGCCCAGGTCGGCGCCGGAGAGCACGTCGCCGTTGAACACCATCGCGGTGTCGTGGCGCAGCCTGGGCGCGACGTTGGCGATGGCGCCCCCGGTGCCCAACGGCTGCTCCTCGACCGCGTACTCGAGTTGCAGGCCCAGCTTGGCCCCGTCGCCGAACTCCGCCTCGAACACGTCGGGCTTGTACGACGTGCCCAGGATGACGTGCTCGATGCCGGCGGCGGCGATCCGGGACAGCAGGTGGGTCAGCAGCGGCAGGCCCGCGATGGGCAGCATCGGCTTGGGCACCGACAGCGTCAACGGCCGCAGCCGGGTGCCCTGGCCGCCGACCAGGACGACAGCGTCCACCGCTGGGCCAATCGGGGTCATCGCTGCCCTTTCGTCGGTCTCCGCCGAGAGTTGCGCACCACCAGCCGGGATCGGGCCGCCAGTGCGCCCCGCATGGTCCACCGCAGCGGAGCCCGGTGCCAGCCGGCGTGCCGGTCGGCGAGGTAGGTGTAGGTGCTGCGGTGATGCGCGGCCAGGTTGACCGCGGGGTCCCGGCCGGTGGAGTGCCCCTTGTGGTGCAACACCTCGGCCGACGGCACGTAGACGTTGAGCCAGCCGGCCCGGCCCAGCCGGTCGCCCAGGTCGACGTCCTCCATGTACATGAAGTAGCGCTCGTCGAATCCGCCCACCGCGTCGAACGCGTTGCGGCGCACCAGAAGACATGATCCGGACAGCCAGCCGACCGGCCGTTCGCTGGGTTCCACCCGGTCCTGGCGGTAGGAGGCGGTCCACGGGTTGGCCGGCCACAGCGGGCCCACCACGGCGTGCATTCCGCCGCGGATCAGGCTGGGCAGCTGGCGCGCCGACGGGTACACCGAGCCGTCCGGTTCCCGGATCAGCGGGCCCAGCGCGGCGGCGTGCGGCCACCGGGCGGCGGCGTCCAGCAGTGCGTCGATACTGCCCGGGCCCCACTGGACATCCGGATTGGCCACGATCACGAACTCCCCCGGCTCCCCGTCGAGCTGGGCCACCGCGCGGTTGACCGCGCCGCCGTAGCCGAGGTTGGCCCCGGTCTCGAACAGCCGGGCGTTGGGGTATCGCCGCACCGCCTCCTGCGGCGTCCCGTCGGTGGAGCCGTTGTCGGCCATCAGCACCTGCACCGGCCGGTCGGTGGCGAGCGGCAGCGACGCCAGGAACCGGTCCAGGTGCGGACCCGGTGAATAGGTCACCGTCACCACCGGCAGCGCGTCAGTCACGGCTCGAGGTTACCGAGAAACCGGCGGGGCATCGGTGAGGACGGCGGCAAGTGCGCTACGCCACTCCCGCAGCGGGGTCAGGCCGGCCCGCGCCGATTCCGCACCCGACAGCGCCGAGTAGGGCGGCCGGGCCGCCGGCCGCGGGTGCACGGCACTGCTCACCGGGCGCACCCGCGCCGGGTCGGCTCCGAGGTCGGCGAACACCGCGCGAGCCTGCTCATAGCGGCTCACCGCGCCGGCATTGGCGGCGTGCAGCACCCGCCGGTCGACACCTCCGTCGGCCACCTGCAGCAGCGCCGCGACCAGATCCCCGACGTAGGTGGGCGACCCGACCTGGTCGTCGACCACCTCGACTGCACCGGATCCGGCGGCCAGTCGGCGCATGACGGCGACGAAGTCGCCACCGCTGCCGCCGGTGTAGACCCACGCGGTGCGCACCACCACCGCATCCGGCGAAGCCGCCAGCACAGCGCGCTCCCCGGCCAGTTTGCTGCGCCCGTACACGCTCAGCGGCCCGGTCTCGTCGTCAACCTCGTAGGGGCGCGGCGCGGCCCGGCCACCCAGGAAGCCGAAGTCGCCGCTGAAGACGTAGTCGGTCGACAGGTGGATCAGCCGGGCGCCGACAGCCGCGCACGCGCTGGCAATCTGCCCGGGACCGGTGGCGTTCACCGCGAACGCCGTATCCGGATCGGACTCGGCGGCATCGACGGCCGTGTAGGCCGCGCAGTTGATCACCACGTCACCGACGCGCACAAGACGGACGGCGGCCCCGGGGTCGGTGATGTCCCACTGCGCCGACGTCAGCGCCGACACCTCCCGGCCCGCCGCGGCCGCCCTGGCCGCCAGCGCGCTGCCGACCTGGCCACCGGCGCCGGTGATCACGATCCTGGGACGCACAAGCGTCAAGTCTGGCACGCCGTGCCGCGCTACCCGCGATACAGCTGTGCCGCAAGTAGTCTGGAGTGATGCCTGTGCAACGAGTGATTCGTGTGGTTGCGACGGTCATGGCCCTGGCCGTAGTGCTCGGCACCGGCGTGGCGTGGAGCCAGATCCGGTCCTTCGAGGACGGCATCAACCACGTCTTCGCGCACGCGCTGGGCGCCGGCGGCGAGGACGGCGCGATCGACATCCTGCTGGTCGGCATGGACAGCCGCACCGACGCCCACGGCAACCCGCTGACCCCCGAGGAACTCGCGACGCTGCGCGCCGGTGACGAGGAGGCCACCAACACCGACACGATCATCTTGATCCGCATCCCCAACAGCGGGCGGTCCGCGACCGCGATCTCCATCCCGCGGGACTCCTACGTGGTCGCGCCGGGGCTGGGCAAGACCAAGATCAACGGGGTCTACGGCCAGGTCAGGGAGGAGACCCGGGCCGGCCTGGTCGAGTCGGGCAGCAGCCTGGAGCAGGCCGAGGCGACCGGCACCGAGGCCGGACGCGAGGCGCTGATCAGCACCGTCGCCAACCTGACCGGGGTCACCGTCGACCACTATGCCGAGATCGGGCTGCTGGGTTTCGCGCTGATCACCGACGCCCTCGGCGGCGTCGACGTCTGCCTCGCAGAACCGGTCTACGAAGAGCTCTCCGGCGCGGACTTCCCGGCCGGCTGGCAGCGGCTGAGCGGCCCGCAGGCGCTGAGCTTCGTCCGGCAGCGCCACGAACTGGCACACGGCGACCTGGACCGGGTGCGCCGCCAGCAGGCGGTGATGGCCACGCTGGCCCACCAGGTGATCTCCGGCAGGACGCTGTCCAGCCCGGCCACCATGGCCCGCCTGCAGCAGGCGGTGCAGCGGTCGGTGGTGCTCTCCTCGGGCTGGGATGTCATGGACTTCATCACCAACCTGCAGAACCTGGCCGGCGGGAAGGTTGCGTTCGCCACCATCCCGGTGCTCGAAGAGGCCGGCTGGAGCGACGACGGTATGCACAGCGTGGTGCGGGTCGACCCCGGCCAGGTCGCCGACTGGGTTGCCGGCCTGTTGCGCGACCAGGACCAGGGCAGAACCGAACAGCTGGCCTACGATCCCGCGAGCACCACCGCCAGCGTGGTCAACGACACCGACGTCAACGGGCTGGCCGCTGCCGTGTCGCGGGTGCTGGTCGCCAAGGGGTTCACCGCGGGCATGGTCGGCAACAACGACGCCGACCGGGTGGCCGGCAGCCAGGTGCAGGCCGCCGACGCCGGCGACGTGGGCGCCCAGGCGGTGGCCGCCGAACTCGGCGGGCTGCCGGTGGTGGCGAGCTCGGCGATCCCGCCCGGATCGGTGCGGGTGGTGCTGGCCGGCGACTACACCGGGCCCGGCTCCGGTTTCGGCGGTGGCGGCACCGCGGCGCTGGGCAACAGCACCCACGGCGACTCGACCGAAAACGCCGCTCCGGCACCGATTCTGACCGCGGGATCCGACGACCCGCAGTGCGTCAACTAACGTCGCCGGAGTGACCAACCTGAGCATGGCCGTCCTGGATCCACTGCTGCGCAACGACCCCGTGAGCCCCCGCGTCACCTACTACGACGACGCCACCGGCGAACGCATCGAGCTGTCCACGGTGACGCTGGCCAACTGGGCCGCCAAGACCGGCAACCTGCTGCGCGACGAGCTCGGCGCCGGTCCGGCCAGCCGGGTCGCGGTGCTGCTGCCGGCACACTGGCAGACGGTCGCGGTGCTGCTCGGGGTGTGGTGGATCGGCGCGGAGGTGGTGCTCGGCGATTCCCACCAGGCTCCGGTGAACATCGCGCTGTGCGTCGCGGATCGCCTCGACGAGGCCGACGCGGCGGTCGGCGCCACCGGCGAGGTGGTGCTGCTGTCGCTGGATCCGTTCGGCCGCCCGGCGGCAGGCCGGCCCGTGGGCGTCACCGACTACGCGACCGCGGTGCGGCTGCACGGCGACCGGATCGACGCCGAACGCCACCCCGGGCCGGCCCTGGCCGGCGCGTCGGCCGAGCAGGTGCTGACGGCATGCCGAGCGGCCGCGGCCGCAACGGGTTTGACACCGTCGGATCGGGTCTACTCCGCGGGCCGCTGGGACAGCGTCACCGGGCTGATCGAAAACATGCTCTCGGTGCTGGTGACCGGTGCGTCGCTGGTGCAGGTCAGCAACCCGGATCCGGCCGCGCAGCAGCGGCGCCGCACCGCCGAGAAGGTCACCCGGGTGCTGGAATGAGGACTCGACAGAGTTCATTGACACATACGCAAGCATCATCTAAGTTTCATCTAAATCATCACCTACTTCCCGCTTAGTTGCGTCTGGGAGGTCATCAGTGGAACACTCCGCGCTCCGGTTGCTGGGTGTCCTGCCACTGGCATTGGCCGCCGCGCTGCCGCCGTATCTCACCGCGCCGGCGCCGCCGGCGGCGCCGACCGCCACGTCGGCTCCGGTCGCCCCGGTTCAGCACCGAACCCTCGCGGCGGACCCGGCACTGACCTCCAGCGACCTGGGGCCGGGGGTGGCGCTGCTGATGGGCGGCAGCGGCGCCCCCATCCCGCCGATGAAGCTGGTGCAGGCGGCATTCGACAACTACGCCGTGCCCAAGGGCTTCGGAGACTACGCCCTGCAGGTTCTGTTCACCCCCGAGGGACTGCAGCCGATATTCAGCGGGATCAAGAGCCTGCCGTTGGACACCTCGGTGGCCCAGGGCGTCAGCATCCTCAACGCGGCGATCAAGAGCCAACTCGAAGCCGGCCACAATGTGTTCGTCGGCGGGGTCTCCCAGAGCGCGACCATCAACGCGATCGAGATGGCGAACATCGCCAACGGTTCGCTGGGTTTCACGCCCGCGCCCGGCCGGCTGTTCTTTCTGAGCCTCGGCGATCCGAGCAACCCCAACGGCGGACTGCTGTCCCGCTTCGACCTGCCGATCGGCTCGCACCCGACCATCGGAAGCCTGGACATCACCTTCAGCGGGGCGGCACCGGCCGACACCGGCATCCCCGCCGACATCTACTCGCTGGAATACGACGGGTTCGCCGACTTCCCGCGCTACCCGCTCAATCTGATCTCGGACCTCAACGCCTTCGCCGGCATCCTCTTCGTGCACGGCCGCTACATCGAGGGTGTCACCGCGGACGCGGTGACACCCGAACAGATCGCCAATGCCTTGGTGTTGCCGACGTCCGAGGGGTACGCCGGCAACACCACTTACTACATGATGCCCACCGACCGGCTGCCGCTGACCGAACTGATCGAGCAGCTGGCCGGCAAACCGCTGGCCGACCTGCTCGCACCGGAGCTGCGGGTGATCGCCAACCTCGGTTACGGGGCCGACCCCGCCGTCGGCTGGTCGCAGACCCCGGCGGACCTCCCGACCCCGTTCGGCCTGTTCCCGAGCGTCGACGCCGCACAGTTCGGCACCATCGTCTCGGCCCTGGCCGACGGCGCCCGGCAGGGGTTCGCCGACTTCCAGTCGGACCTGTCCGACCCGGCCACGTGGACCCCGGCGAGTGCCCCGGCCGGCCTGTTCGCCGCCGGCCCCGGCCCATTCGACCCGCCGTCGCTCACTGCGATCGTCAACGCCCTGAGCAGCGCCGCCGCGCAGGCCTACGCGATGCTGCTGCCGACCGCGGATGTCCTCAACGCGCTGCTCACCACGCTGCCGGCGCACGACCTCAGCCTCTTCCTGGACTATCTGCAGGCCGGCGACCTGATCAACGCGATCGGCATGCCGATCGCCGCCAACGTGGGCATGGGCACGATGGCCGCCGGAATCGAGGCGATGGTCGTCCTGGAGACGCTGCCCGGCATCCAGGCCGCCCTGAGCATCTTCTGACCCGATCGAGCATGCTGATATGCTGATATGCTAATGCGTCTGGAAACGACCGGACGTGACGAGAGGGTAGGTGTCCGATGGCGGTGCAGGGGTTCTTCGTGAAGGCGGCGACGACGGTGGTGACCGGGCTGGTGGGGGTGAGCGCCTACGAGCTGTTACGCAAGGCGCTGGACAAGGCTCCGCTGCACGAGGGCGCGGTGACGGCCACCGAGTGGGGGCTGCGCGGAACGCGCCGGGCCGAGGAGATCGCCGAATCGGCCCGGCTCAAGGTCGCCGACGTGGTCGCCGAGGCCCGTGAGCGCATCGGAGAAGAGGTGCCCGCACCCGTCATTGCGGGTTCGGCCGGCGCCGCCCACGACCACGACCACTGATCGTATGGCCACCGACGACCTGGTGGTGGTCTCCGACGCCGCGGGCCGGATGCGGGTCGCGGTCCCGTGGGTGCGGGCGGATTCCCGCCGGGCCGTGGCGGTCGAGGAGGCCGTCGATCGCCGGCACGGGGTGCGCGCCGTGCACGCCTACCCGCGCACCGGGTACGTGGTGGTCTGGTATTCGCCGAACCGCTGCGACCGGGCCGCGGTGCTCGAAGCCATCTCGACGGCGGCCCACGTCGCAGCCGAGCTGATCCCGGTGCGCACCCCGCGGTCTGCCGACATCCGCAACACCGACGTGCTGCGGATGGTGGTCGGCGGGGCGGCGCTGGCACTGCTCGGGGTGCGCCGCTACGTGTTCGCCCGTCCGCCACTGTTGGGCGCCACCGGCCGGGTGGCCGCCACCGGGGTCACCATCTTCACCGGCTATCCGTTCCTGCGCGGTGCGCTGCGCTCGATCCGCGGCGGCCGGGCCGGCACCGACGCCCTGGTGTCGGCGGCGACGGTGGCCAGCCTGGTGCTGCGCGAGAACGTGGTCGCGCTCACCGTGCTGTGGTTGCTCAACATCGGCGAATATCTACAGGATCTGACCCTGCGGCGGACCCGGCGCGCCATCTCCGAGCTGCTGCGCGGCACCCAGGACACCGCGTGGATCCGCGCCTCCGGACAAGGGCAGGCCGTCGAGGTCCAGGTGCCCATCGACAGCCTGCAGATCGGCGACGAGGTAGTGGTGCACGACCATGTCGCGATCCCGGTCGACGGAGCGGTCATCGACGGCGAGGCGATCGTCGACCAGTCCGCGATCACCGGCGAAACCCTGCCGGTCAGCGTCGTCGCCGGGGCGGCGGTGCACGCCGGTTCGGTGGTGGTGCGCGGCCGGCTGGTGGTGCGCGCCACCGCGGTGGGCGGTCAGACCGTGATCGGCCGCATCATCAGCCGCGTCGAAGAGGCACACCACGATCGGGCGCCGATCCAGACCGTGGGCGAGAACTTCTCCCGGCGTTTCGTGCCGGCGTCGTTCATCGTCTCCGCACTCACCCTGGCCATCACCGGCGATGTCCGCCGGGCGATGACCATGCTGCTCATCGCCTGCCCGTGCGCGGTGGGCCTGTCCACCCCGACCGCGATCAGCGCCGCAATCGGCAACGGCGCCCGGCGCGGCATCCTGATCAAGGGCGGCTCACACCTGGAGCAGGCCGGCCGGGTCGACGCGATCGTCTTCGACAAGACCGGAACCTTGACCATCGGCCGGCCGGTGGTGACCAATATCGTCGCACTGCACCCCGATTGGCAGCCGGAACAGGTGCTGGCCTACGCGGCCAGCTCCGAGATCCACTCCCGGCACCCGCTGGCCGAGGCGGTGATCCGATCCACCGAGGAGCGCCACATCTCGATTCCGCCGCACGAGGAATGCGAGGTGCTGGTCGGCCTGGGCATGCGCACCCGCGCCGACGGCCGCACCCTGCTGCTGGGCAGCCCGTCGCTGCTGAGCGGCGAGAACGTGGCGGTGTCGAGCGAGGCCGCCGACTGGGTGGGCAAGCTGCGCCGCCGGGCCGAGACTCCGCTGCTGCTCGCGGTGGACGGCACCCTGGTGGGCCTGATCAGCCTGCGCGACGAGGTCCGACCGGAGGCCGCCGATGTGCTGAAAAGGCTGCGCGGCAACGGCATCCGGCGGATCGTCATGCTCACCGGCGACCATCCCGAGGTTGCCGCGGCAGTCGCCGGGGAACTCGGCATCGACGAGTGGCATGCCGAGGTGCTCCCCGACGACAAGCTGGAACTGGTGCGGCAACTGCAGAGCGACGGCCACGTGGTCGGCATGGTCGGCGACGGGGTCAACGACGCCCCGGCGCTGGCCGCCGCCGACATCGGAATCGCGATGGGGCTGGCCGGCACCGATGTGGCGGTGGAGACCGCCGATGTCGCACTGGCCAACGACGATTTGAAACGGTTGCTCGACGTCCGGGATCTCGGTGGCCGCGCGGTCGACGTCATCCGGCAGAACTACGCGATGTCGATCGCGGTCAACGCCGCCGGTCTGCTGATCGGCGCCGGCGGGGCACTGTCACCGGTGCTCGCAGCGATTCTGCACAACGCGTCGTCGGTGGCCGTCGTCGCCAACAGTTCCCGGCTGATCCGTTACCAGCTGGACCGAGGCGGCGTGTAATATCGTCGGCGTCCCGACTGTTCCTGTTGAGCAACACCACCAGCTCCAGGGCAGTCGGGACGCTCGCTTCCACCCGGCCGCAATCGGCTTCAGCAGGCACAGCCCTCACCGCGCCAGGACCGGAAGCCCTGCCACACCGCGACCGCTGCCACACCCAGCCCGATCGCCGGGTCCAGCCACCAGCCACCGGGCCAGTTGGCGGTGACCGCCAGCCCGAACAGCACCGCGCCGGCCTGCGCCGCACACAGGTAGTTCTGCACGCCTTCACCGGCGGTGGCCGCCGACGCCAGCCGGGTTCCGAGCCGCCGCTGTGCGCGCCCCAGCACGGGCATGCTCACCGCCGCCAGCGCGGTGATCACGATGCCGATCACGCTGGTCTCGGCGCGGTGCTCGCCGAACAGGTGCTGCACCGACTCGCCGGCGATATATGGCGCACTCAACCAGAAGGACACCGCCACGCCGATCTGGGCGCGCCGCTCGGCGTTCTGCGACAGGGTGCGCGCACCGGTGAACCGCCAGATCACCATCGCCCCGGCCAGCCCTTCGGGCACGGCGCTGAGCGCCCAACCGGTCAGCGCGACAGACCCGGCGGCCAGTCCCTGCCACAGCCCCACCACGCCCTGCACCGCGACCACCGCCAGGCTGATCCAGGCCAGTCGGCGCGCCCACTGCGCATCGGCATGCCAGCGCGCGTCCGGCGCGGGCGCCACCCGGCTCACCGTGCAGCAGGCGTCGTCGACCGTTTCCACGCTTGAAATGCTATCTCCATTCGCCCGGATCAGCCCGCGAGCTTGAGCACCCGGTCGTTGCCGCGGTCGGCGACATAGACGTTGCCGGAATTGTCGACCACCACGCCGGACGGCGTGTTCAGGCCGGTGAACGGCAGCACCGCCGGGATGACGGCACCCGCGGCCAGCTTCGCGACCTTGTTGCTGCGGTACTCGGTGACGTAGACGCTGCCGTCGCTGCCGACGCCTATCCCCCACGGCATGACGATGCCGGCGAACGGCAGCACCACCTGGTCGCCGCCGGCATCGGGCAGTTTGAGCACCCGGTTGTTGTCGGTGTCGGTGACGTAGACGCCGCCGGCGTTGTCCACCGCCACGCCGGCGGGGCCGCGCAGACCACCGAACGGCAACACGGTCTGAACGTTCACCCCGGTGTCCAACTTCACCACCTGGTTGTTTCCCCGGTCGGCGACGTAGACGTTGCCGGCCGAGTCCACCGCCAGCCCGGCCGGTCTGCTGAGCCCGGTGAACGGCAACACGACCTGGTTCTCCGAGCCGGGCTCCAGCTTCACCACCCGGTTGTTGAAGTCGGAGAAGTACACACCGCCGTGGGTGTCGACCGCCACCCCCTGAGGCTGGTAGAGGTCATGGAACGGCAGCACCTTAGCGGTCGCCGAACCGGCCGGCAGTTTCACCACCCGGCCCGCCACGCCCTGGCTGGTGACGTAGACGTCGCCGCCGGCATCCAGCGCCACCCCACCCGGTGACAGGCGGAAGCCGGGGTCGGCGAACGGCAGCACGACCTGCCGCGGCGCGGCCGCCGACGACGCTTGCGGCGGCCGGGCGACCAGGTAACCGACACCGACCAGCGCGGTGACGACGGTCAACGCCGCCGCGCCGACCAGGATCGGCTTGCGCCTGCGCCGGAGCCGGGTGACCGCCGGGGTGTACCAGTGCGACCGGATGAGCTCCGACGGCAGCGTCGGGCCGACCGGGGACAGCCGGGCGAACCGGCTCGCACCGCTGCCGCCCACCGGCTCGGGGGTGGCCGAGCCGCGCCGCAGAATCCGGGCGACCTGGTGCTGCTCGGACGGCCTGAGCGCCTTGCCGGCCGCGTCGGCCAGCTCACCGGCACTGCGCGGCTTCTCGGCCGGCCCACGGGCCGCCACCTCGTGCAGCGCCGCCGACACCCACCCGGGCCGTGCACCGGCCAGGCACCGCTCCAACACCCGGGCCAGCGCATGAACGTCGGCCGGGGGGCCGGAACCGTCGTCGTCGGGTGCCGCGTCCTGCACCGCCCGTGCGATGCCGAAATCCACCAGGTAGGCGAAGTCGTCGGCGGTGACCAGGATGTTCTCCGGTTTGACGTCGCCGTGCGTGATGCCCTCGGCGTGCGCGGCATCGAGCGCTGCGCCGATCTGCTGCACGATGGCCACCGCCCGCGGCGGGCTCAGCGGCCCGGAATCGGCCAGCAGCGTGGCCAGGTCGGTGCCGGCGATCAGCCGCATCGCCAGGTACATCACCCCGTCGGCCTCGCCGGTTTCGTCGACGGCCACCACATGCGGCTCGGTCAGCCGCTGCCCGGCGGCGACGCCTTCCTGCACGCGGGTGCGGAACCGCGCATCGCCGGAGAGCTGCTCACCGATCAGTTTGACCGCCGCGGTCCCGCCGTCGCGGGTGTCCTCGGCCGCATAGACCTCGCCCGCCGCGCCGCGGCCCAGCAGCCGGGTCAGCCGGTAGGGCCCGAACCGGGAACCCACCCTCGGATCGGGCCCGGGGTCAGTCACCTCCCGCTCCGTTCACGAGACCGCATCGACCGCCGCCCGCAACCTCGACGCGAACGACTCCGGCAACGGAACGGCGCCGTACTGGTCCAGGCCGTCCTGCCCCGGGCCGATCGCGGCCTGCAGGAACGCCTTCACGGCCGCACCGGTGGCGGCGTCGGGATACTTCGAGCAGACGATCTCGTAGGTCGCCAGCACGATCGGGTAGGCACCGGCCTCGGCCGGCTTGTACAGCGACAGCGGATCGAGCACCAGGTCGTTGCTCTGCCCGGGGCTCGCGGCGAACTTAGCCCCGGCGATCGTCTTGTCGACGGCGGCGGTAGCGATCGCAACCGGCTCGGGATCCGCCGGCGTGATGATCCGGGCCATCGCCAGCTGCTTGCCCAGTGCCACCGACCACTCGGTGTAGGTGACCGCGCCGTCGGTGTCCCGCAGCGCCGTCGACGCTCCCTCATTGCCGGCCGCGGCCTCGCCGTTGGTGCCGTTGAAAACCTCCCCGGTGCCACCGCCCCAGGCGCCGTCGGACGCGTCGTCGAGGTATCTCTGGAAATTCGCCGTGGTTGCGGACCTGTCACTGTGGAAGACGACGTGGATGGGTGTCGACGGCAGCGCCGTGCCGACGTTGAGTGCCTTGATCGCCGGGTGGTCCCAGCTGGTGATGCTGCCGTTGAAGATCTTCGCCGCCGTCGGCCCGTCCAGGTTCAGCGCGCCGACGCCGCTGATGTTGTAGGCGATCGCGATCGGGCTGAACACGGTCGGCAGGTGCCACGCGGGTGAACCGCAGCGGGTCGCCGCCCGCTCCGGCTGTCCCTTCGCCGGATCCAGTGGCAGGTCCGAGCCGGCCAGGTCGGTCTGGTTGCCGACGAACTCCTCCACCCCGGTCGCCGAACCATTGGCGGTGTAGCCCAGCGTCCGGCCCGGGCAGGCCCGGACATAGGCGAAGACGAACTGTTCGATCGCGTTCTGCTGCGCGGTCGACCCGCTGGCCCGCAGTCCGTGCTTGCCGGTGCAGTCGACCTGCGCCGACGAAGCATCCGCGGGACCGGCGGCATCGGCACCGATGGAATTGGAGGCGGTGCTGTTGGCGCCGCATGCCGAAACCACCAGGGTGCCGCCGACCAGCAGACTGCGCACGACACTGCCTCGGCTGAACTTCACGAAACTCCTCTGCCAAGTCGCGGGCACGACTGGACAGCCACCTTACCGTGGTCGGTGTCATCCTCTTCGAAAGGTCGCAGCCGATGCCCGACAACTCAGCCCCCAGACCCCTGGACGGGTTCCGCGTTCTCGACTTCACCCAGAACGTGGCCGGCCCGTTGGCCGGGCAGGTGCTGGCAGATCTGGGCGCCGAGGTCGTCAAGGTGGAGGCGCCGGGCGGCGACGCCAGCCGGCAGATCACCTCGGTGCTGCCCGGCCGCCCGCCACTGGCCGCCTATTTCCTGCCCAACAACCGGGGCAAGAAGTCGGTAGCGGTCGACCTGCGGGTCGCCGAGGAGCTCGAGCGGGTGTTGCGGCTGGCCGACACCGCCGACGTCGTGCTGGAGGCGTTCCGGCCCGGGGTGATGGAGCGGCTCGGTCTGGGTCCCGCGGAGTTGCGGTCCCGCAACCCGAGACTCGTCTACGCGCGACTGTCGGCGTTCGGCGGCAACGGCCCCTGCGGCGACCGGCCCGGCGTCGACCTGATGATCCAGGCCGAGGCCGGGATGACCTCGGGGATGCGCACCGCCGACGGCAAGCCGCAGATCATCCCGTTCCAGTTGGTCGACAACGCCAGCGGGCACGTGCTGGCGCAGGCGGTGCTCGCCGCGCTGTTGAACCGGGAGCGGCACGGTGTCTCCGATGTCGTGCGGGTCGCGATGTACGACGTCGCGGTGGCCCTGCAGGCGAACCAGCTCACCATGCACCTCAACCGGCGGGCGCCCGCGCCGGCCCCGGCCGGCCGCCGCAGCGGTGTCGGCTTCGCCACCCAGCCCTCCGACGCGTTCCGCACCGCGGACGGTTACCTGGTGATCAGCGCGTACACCCCCAAGCACTGGGTCGCGCTGTGCCGCGCCATCGGCCGGCCGGATTTGATCGACGACGAACGGTTCGCCGACCAACGGTCCCGGTCGATCAACTACCCGGAACTGACCGGGGAATTGGAGTCCGCGCTGATCACCCGGCCCGCCGCGGAGTGGGTCGACATCCTGCGCGCCGCCGGCCTGATGGCATGCCTGCCCTACACCTGGAAGCAGGTGGTCGACACCGCGCTGTTCGCGGAGAACGAGCTGGCACTGTCGGTGGGCCGGGGCGCCGACGCCGTCACCGTGGTGCGCACCCCGGCGCGCTACGGCTCGTTCGCCGCCGCGGCGACCGGCATGCCGCCGGGGGTCGGCGCGCACAACGACGAGCTGCTGCACCGCGACACCGGCGGCGCCGGCAGCGCCGGGGCCTGATCCTCACACAGCGCGGTGTCCCCGGGTGAGCGGAAGTTCACGGCGGGGTAATCGGCTGAAGCGCAACGGCAATAAGGGATTCCTACGGTAACCGCAGAGACAGCGACCGTGAGGAGATCCGATGGCCCGCTCACACCTCATCACCAACTGGAATCCCGAGGACACCGCCGCCTGGGAGGCCGGCAACAACAACGTCGCCCGCCGCAATCTGGTCTGGTCGGTGGTCGCCGAGCACGTCGGCTTCTCGATCTGGTCGATCTGGTCGGTGATGGCGCTTTTCATGCCGCAAGCCGTCTACGGCTTCTCCGCGAACGACAAGTTCCTGCTGGCCGCCACCGCGACGCTGGCCGGCGGCTGCCTGCGCATCCCCTACACCATGGCCACCGTCACCTTCGGCGGCCGCAACTGGACGGTGTTCTCGGCATTCGCCCTGCTGGTGCCCACGTTCGGCACGCTCTGGCTGATGGCGCACCCCGGGCTGCCGCTGTGGCCGTATCTGCTGTGCGCCGGACTCTGCGGCTTCGGCGGCGGTAATTTCGCCTCGTCGATGACCAACATCAACGCCTTCTACCCGCAACGGCTCAAGGGCTGGGCGCTGGGGCTCAACGCCGGCAGCGGCAACATCGGGGTGCCGGTGATCCAGCTGGTCGGACTGCTGGTGATCGCCACCGCCGGCAACCGCGCGCCGTACTGGGTGTGCGGAATCTACCTGGTGCTGCTGGCGATCGCCGGCATCGGCGCGGCGGCGTTCATGGACAACCTCGAACACCGCCGGACCGACCTGCCGGCGATGCGGTCGATCCTGTCGGTGCCCGACACCTGGGCGATCGCGCTGCTCTACATCGGCACCTTCGGCTCGTTCATCGGGTTCTCGTTCGCATTCGGCCAGGTGCTGCAGATCAACTTCGCCGCCAGCGGGCAGGACCCGGCACAGGCGTCGCTGCACGCCGCCCAGATCGCTTTCGCCGGACCGCTGCTGGGGTCGATAACCCGGGTCTACGGCGGGAAACTGGCCGACCGCATCGGTGGCGGCCGGGTGACACTGGCGGTGTTCGCCGGCATGATCGTGGCCGCGGGACTGCTGGTCACGGTCAGCACCAGCCAGGACCGCAGCAGCATCACCACGTCCACCATGATCGGCTACGTCGTCGGCTTCGTCGCCCTGTTCGCACTGTCGGGGATCGGCAACGGGTCGGTGTACAAGATCATCCCCTCGATCTTCGAGACCCGCAGCCGATCGCTGGGCCTGAGCGCGGCCGAGCGCCGGCAGTGGTCGCTTTCGATGGCCGGGGCACTGATCGGCTTCGCCGGCGCCATCGGCGCGCTCGGCGGGGTGGGCATCAACCTGGTGCTGCGGCAGTCCTACCTGACCAGCGGGTCGGCGACCACGGCGTGTTGCATCTTCGTCGCGTTCTACGTCGTCGCCTCGATGCTGACCTGGTTCCGCTACGTGCGCCGGCCGGCGTGGTCTCGGATGCCGGAGCTGACACCGGAGTTCGCGGCATCGTAGCCGCCCGGCTGCTGACCGCGGCCTTGCCGGGCTATACGAATTCCCAAGCGGCCCTGGCGATCGCCAGTTCCTCGTTGGTGGGCACCACCAGCACGGCGGTCGGCGACCCATCCGGTGAGATCACCCGCGCGCCGGACCCGGAGCGGTTGCGGCCGGGATCCACCGCGATGCCGAACGCGCCCAGGCCGGACAGCGCGTCCTCGCGTACCGCGGCGACGTTCTCGCCGACGCCCGCGGTGAACACGATCGCGTCGACCCGGCCCAACACCGCCAGGTACGCGCCGACGTACTTGCGCAACCGATGCACATAGACGTCGTAGGCGAGCACCGCGGCCTCCACGCCGGCCGCCACCTGTTCGCGCAGTTCACGAAAGTCGTTGACCCCGCACAGTCCCTTCAACCCGGAGCGCCGGTTCAACAGCTCGTCCAGGTCGGCCATGTCCATGCCCGCGCCCGTGGGGACACTGCGCTGCAGGTGCAGCAGCACGCCCGGGTCGACGTCACCGCCGCGGGTGCCCATCACCAGCCCCTCCAGCGGGGTCAGCCCCATCGAGGTCTCCACCGCCACCCCGCCGCGCACCGCCGACGCCGACGCCCCGTTGCCCAGGTGCAACACGATGATGTTCAGTTCGGCCGGCTCGCGTCCCAGCACCGCGGCCGTTCGGCCGCAGACGAATTCATGCGAGGTTCCGTGAAATCCGTACCGCCGGATGCCGTAGGCCCTGGCGATGTCGCGGTCGACGGCGTAGGTGGCGGCGGCCGCCGGCAGGGTGTGGAAGAACCCGGTGTCGAAGACCGCCACATGCGGAACATCGGGGAAGTCGGCGCGCGCCGCCCTGATGCCGATCGCATTCGCCGGATTGTGCAGTGGCGCCAGGTCCCCCAACCGCTCGATCTCTGCCAGCACCGCGTCGGTGATCAGGGTCGGCCGGTGAAACATCTTGCCGCCGTGCGCCACCCGGTGGCCCACCGCAGCGATGGCACCGAGATCCAGCTTCGATTCGCCGAGCATCCGGTAGGCAAGCCGGAGCGCGGCGGCGTGGTCGGCGGCCTGCCCGCCGGGTTCACCGATCTGCTCCACCAGGCCGGCGAAGACCGCCGTACCCGCGAGCGGGTCGATCAGTTGGAACTTGATCGACGACGACCCGGAGTTGAGCACCAGCACCAGGCTCACGGCACACCCCCCTGAGCCTGAATCGCGGTGATGGCCACGGTGTAGACGATGTCGTCCACCAGCGCGCCCCGGGACAGGTCGTTGACCGGTTTGGCCAGGCCCTGCAGCACCGGACCGATCGCCACCACGCCGGCGCTGCGCTGCACCGCCTTATAGGTGTTGTTGCCGGTGTTCAGGTCCGGGAACACCAGCACGGTGGCCCGGCCGGCCACTTCCGAACCGGGCAACTTGGCCGCCGCCACCCCGCTGTCGACCGCCGCGTCGTATTGGATCGGCCCGTCCACCAACAAATCGGGCCGCCGCTGATGCACCAATTGCGTTGCGGCGCGGACCTTGTCGACACCCACCCCGGACCCGGACTCGCCAGTCGAATACGACAGCATCGCCACCAGCGGGTCGATGCCGAAGGCGGCCGCGGTCGCCGCCGACGAGATCGCGATGTCGGCCAGCTGCTCGACGGTGGGGTCCGGCACCACCGCGCAGTCGGCGAACGCCAGCACCCGGTCCGACAGGCACATCAGGAACACGCTGGACACCGTGGACACCCCGGGTGCGGTTCCGATGATCTGGAACGCCGGGCGGACGGTGTGCGCGGTGGTGTGCGCGGCACCGGACACCATCCCGTCGGCGTACCCGAGGTGCACCATCATGGTGCCGAAATAGGAGATGTCCCGGATGATTTCGCGAGCCCGGTCCTGCGTGATCCCCTTGTGGGCGCGCAACCGGGCGTACTCGGCGGCAAAGGACTCCGACAGCCCATGACTGCCGGGGGCGTCGGGATCGATCACGTGCGCGGCGGACAGGTCCACCCCGAGACCGGCACCGCGGCGGCGCACCTCGGCTTCCACCCCCAGCAGGGTCAGATCGACGATGCCGCGGTCCAGCAGCCGGCCGGCCGCCAGCAGGATCCGGTCGTCGTCGCCCTCGGGCAGCACGATGTGCCGACGGTCGGCCCGGGCGCGCTGCAACAGCCGGTAGGTGAACATCTGCGGCGTCACCACCGTTGCCGCCGGAACCCGCATCCGCTCCAGCAGCTTGGCGCCGTCGGTATGGCGGGCCATCACCTGCAAAGCGGCGTCGACCTTGCGCAGCGAGTCGACGGTGATCCGGGCACCGGCCTTGGCCACCTGCTCGGCGGTGTCGTAGGTCCGGTGTGCGGTGGCGATCAGCGGCAGCGCCGGTTGCAGCCCCTTGACCAGCTTGTCGATCGCCGGATGCGGCAGCAGTCCGCCGTTGAGGATGATCCCGGCCAGCGACGGAAAGCCCCGGGCC
This sequence comes from uncultured Mycobacterium sp., assembly GCA_964525125.1. Lineage (GTDB taxonomy): Bacteria > Actinomycetota > Actinomycetes > Mycobacteriales > Mycobacteriaceae > Mycobacterium. The sequence continues at coordinate 16,029 of CAZGGK010000017.1, read as the reverse complement.
CGGTGCGCGTTCACCAGGGCCAGCAGCACGTCGGACCGGTCGGCGGGCACGATCACCACCTGCCCCTCGGTCAGCCGCTCCAGGATGTTCTCGGCGGTCATGCCGCCGACCATCACGCCCATCGCCTCCCGCCGCAGCAACTCCGGGTCACCGCAGTACAGGGTGCCGTCCAGCGCCTGGCACAGCTCTGCCATGGTGGGTGCGGCCAGCAGCGCCACCTCCGGCAGCGCGAACGCGGGAACACCGGTGCCGGCCAGAGCGGTGGTCACCTCGTCCAGCCGGTCCGGGTCGCACCGGTTGGCGATCACCGCCGCCGGTTGCGCGTACACCGCGGTCACCTCGGCCAGACAGCGCTGGGTGATCTCGACGATGTCGTGGGCGCCGCGGTCATGGCCGTTGATCGCCAGGAACAGCGGCGCGCCCAGGTTCACCGCGACGCGCGCGTTGAAGCTCAGTTCGCTGGGGTTGACGACGTCGCTGTAGTCGCTGCCGACCACCAGCACCGCGTCGCACTGGCGGGCCACGTCGTGAAACCGCGCCACGATCTCGCTCAGCGCGGCCTCGCGGTCGGTATAGACCTGCTGGTAGGTCACCCCCTGGCAGCGGGTGTGGTCGTCGAGGGTGGCGGTGGCGTGGGCGAGCAGCAGCACGAGCAGCTCGTCGGCCTCGTCGACGGACCGCACGATCGGCCGGAACACGCCGACCCGGCCGGCGGACGCGGTCAGCAGGTGCAGCAACCCCAGCGCGATGGTGGACTTGCCGGTGCCGCCCTCTGCGGCAGCCAGATAGACGGTCGAGGTCTCCACCACCCGACCAGGCTATGCGCCAACGGATTGGGAGGAGACCCGAACCACCGTCACCGAGCCGCTGTCAACCGCCCAGCCGGCGCAGCACCTCGGACAGCTGGCCGCCGAACTTGCCGTCCAGGGCGTCGACCTTGCCATCCAGGGCGTCGATCCGACCGCCGAGCTTGACGTCCAGGGCGTCGACCTTCCGGTCGATACCTGCTGTCAACTCGCAGAGCACGTCGATGTCGGCTCGCTGCTGTCGCACCTGACGCCGGATATCGCGCTCGGACATGCGGGAAAGCTCAGCCAGGAACACACCGGTCCCGCAGTTCACCGCTGCGCGCGGATATTTCAGCCGATCTCGACGTCGGATACGTTCCGGCCGCCCAGCCACAGCCCGAGCGCCTCGGCGGTGCCGCGGACCGGGATGCCCCGCCCCATCGGCCGGCCGACCCCGTTGGTGGGCTCCACCCGGTATTTCAGCAGCGTCGGCTGGGCCTTCTGGATGGTCAGCAGCATCCCCTCGCGCAGCAGCGCGGCCTCCTCCACCTCGGGCAGCACCCGGGTGCGGCCCAGTCCGCGCAACACGTCCTGGTGGTGCATGGCCAGATCGCCGAGCAACGGCCCGGCGAGCCTGCGGTCCCACCCCCCGGTGATCTCCGCCCACTTTCGGCCCATGCCGATCAGGGTGTCGCGCCGCTGTCGCCGTCCGGCCGCGACCACCTCGGCGTTGATCTTGTGCAGCCGCCACGGCGCCCGCAGATAGCGACCGATGTCGGCGGTACCGATCAGGTGCGCCAGCACGTCGCGCGGCGACCAGCCGGCACACAGCGTCGTGCCGTCGTCGAATTCCGCATCGGTGAGCCCCTCGACGGTGTCGATGAACGCGTTGCGCGCCGCGCGTGCCGCGGCCAGGTTTTCGCCGGCCATCACCGCAGGTTAGCGCAGCAGGTGGCGCGCCATCACCATCCGCTGAATCTGGTTGGTGCCCTCGTAGATCTGGGTGATCTTGGCGTCGCGCATCATCCGCTCGACCGGGAAGTCGACGGTGTAGCCGGCGCCGCCGAACAGCTGCACCGCATCGGTGGTGACCTCCATCGCCACATCGGAGGCGAAGCACTTCGACGCCGCGGAGATGAAGCCCAGCTGAGTCTCGCCGCGCTCGGCCCGCGCCGCCGCCGAATACACCATCAACCGGGCGGCCTCGATCTTCATCGCCATGTCGGCCAGCATGAACTGCACACCCTGGAACTCGCTGATCGACCGGCCGAACTGCTTGCGGTCCCTGGTGTAGGCCAGCGCGGCGTCCAGCGCACCCTGGGCGATGCCGACCGCCTGCGCCCCGATGGTGGGCCGGGTGTGGTCCAGGGTGCGCAGCGCGGTCTTGAAGCCGCTGCCGGGCTCGCCGATCATCCGGTCGCCGGGAATCCGGCAGTTCTCGAAGTACAGCTCGGTGGTCGGCGAGCCCTTGATGCCGAGCTTGCGCTCCTTGGGCCCGACGGTGAAACCCTCGTCGTCGCGGTGCACGACGAACGCCGAGATGCCGTTGGCGTCCAGGTCCGGGTCGGTCACCGCCATCACGGTGTACCAGGTGGACTTGCCGCCGTTGGTGATCCAGGCTTTGGCGCCGTTGAGGATCCAGTCGTCGCCGTCGGCTTTTGCCCGGGTGCGCATCGACGCCGCGTCGCTGCCGGCCTCCCGTTCGGAGAGGGCGTAGGAGGCCATCGCCTCCCCGGTCGCCAACGACGGCAGCACCTGGGCTTTCAGCTCCTCGGAGCCGGACAGGATCAGGCCCATGGTGCCCAGCTTGTTGACAGCGGGGATCAGTGACGACGACGCGCAGACCCGGGCCACCTCCTCGATCACGATGCAGGCCGCGACCGAGTCCGCACCCTGGCCGCCGTAGGCCTCGGGGATGTGCACGGCGTTGAAACCCGAGGAGTTCAGGGCCGCCAGCGCCTCCTCGGGGAACCGGGACTGCTCGTCGACCTCGGCGGCGTGCGGCGCGATCTCCTTCTCGGCCAGCGCCCGGATGGCCGCCCGCAGCTCGTCGTGCTCCTCGGGCAGCCTGAACACATCGAACGAAGGATCTCCGGCCCATCCGCTCATCACAACCTCCTTGTTACTTGCCAGTAACTTTATCTTGCAGCGCGGCGTCCTTGGCAAGTACGGTCTCCGCGAGCTGCCGTTGGAACGCCACCACCCGGTCGCGCAGCCGCCGATCCGCGGCGCCCAGGATGCGCACCGCCAGCAGTCCGGCGTTGCGGGCGCCCCCGATCGACACGGTGGCCACCGGCACCCCGGCCGGCATCTGCACGATCGACAGCAGCGAGTCCAGTCCGTCCAGCTTCGCCAGCGGCACCGGAACCCCGATCACCGGCAGCGGGGTGGCGGCCGCCACCATCCCGGGCAGGTGCGCGGCACCGCCCGCCCCGGCGATGATCACCTCGATGCCCCGGTCGGCGGCGGTCTGGGCGTAGTCGAGCATCCGCGCCGGGGTGCGGTGCGCCGAGACCACCCCGACCTCGAACGGGACGCCGAACTCGGCCAGCGCCTCGGCGGCCTCGGCCATCACCGGCCAGTCGCTGTCGCTGCCCATGATCACGCCCACCCGTGGCCGTTCAGCCATGCGCATCCCATCCGTCGGTCCACTGTCCGTGCGACAACCAGTGTGCCGCCAGTTCGGCGCGTTCACGCAGCTTCGGCAGCGTTGCCGGGTCGCCACCGAGCAGGTTGACGTGCCCGATCTTGCGGCCGGGATTCTCGGCCTTGCCGTACAGGTGCACCCGGGCATCGGGCAGCCGGGCGAACAGGTGATGCAGCCGCTCGTCCATCGTCATCGCCGGCGGCTCCGCGGCGCCGAGCACATTGGCCATCACGGTGACCGGCGCGACCAGCGCGGTGCTGCCGAGCGGATAGTCCAGTACCGCGCGCAGATGCTGTTCGAACTGGCTGGTGACCGCACCGTCCATGGTCCAGTGCCCGGAGTTGTGCGGCCGCATCGCCAGCTCATTGACAAGCAATGGGCCGGCAGCCGTCCCCTCGGTCTCGAACAGCTCGACGGCCAGCACGCCGACCACGCCGAGGGCGTCGGCCAGCCGCAGCGCCAGCTGCTGGGCCTGGGCGGCCAGCTGGTCGGACAGGTCCGGTGCGGGCGCGATCACCTGCACGCAGATCCCGTCGCGCTGCACGGTCTGCACCACCGGCCACGCCGCGCCCTGGCCGAACGGCGAGCGGGCCACCACCGCCGCCAGCTCGCGGCGCATCGCGACCCGCTCCTCGACCAGCACCGGCACCCCGGCGGCCAGAAAGTCCGCGGCCGCGGCACCGGCCTGGGCCAGATCGTCGGCCAGCACCACGCCGCGGCCGTCGTAGCCGCCGCGGGCCGCCTTGACCACCACCCCCGCGTCGGCCCCCCCGACGACCCCGCCGACGAAGTCGGCGACATCGGCGACGCTGTTGACCGCGGCGAACCGCGGCACCGGAGCGCCCAGCGCGGCCAGCCGCCGGCGCATCGCGAGCTTGTCCTGGGCGTGGATCAGCGCCGCCGGCGGCGGTGCCACGTCGACCCCCTCGGCGACCAGGGTGTCCAGCAGCTCCCCGGGAACGTGCTCGTGGTCGAAGGTGACCACGGTCGCCCCGGCCGCGACGCGGCGCAGCGCATCCAGGTCGGTGTGCGAACCGATCACCACATCGGGGGTGACCTGGGCAGCGGGGGCGTCGCCGTCCTCGGCCAGGACCCGCAGCCGCTGGCCCAGCGCGATCGCGGCCTGGTGGGTCATCCGGGCCAGCTGACCGCCGCCGATCATGGCGACCAACGGGGTGGCTGGGCGGACGGTCGGCACGCCGGTCATCGTTTCATGCCCGCCGCCCGACCCGCTCGCGCGGAGTCGTTATCCACTCGTTACGCATCGGCACATGCGAAAACGTAGACTGGCGTGCTGTGTCATTTACCGAGGCCACGATCGCCCGGCTGCCGCGGGTGATCCGGCCGCTGGCCGAACGCCACCACGAGCTGATCAAGTTCGCCATCGTCGGGGCGACCACGTTCGTCATCGACTCGGCGCTGTTCTACACGCTCAAGCTGACGATCCTGGAGCCCAAGCCGGTGACCGCCAAGGTGATCTCCGGCATCGTCGCGGTGATCGCGTCCTACGTGCTGAACCGGGAGTGGAGCTTCCGCGACCGCGGCGGCCGGGAGCGCCACCACGAGGCCCTGCTGTTCTTCGCGGTCAGCGGGGTCGGCGTGCTGCTGAGCATGGCGCCGCTGTGGTTCTCCAGCTATGTGCTGGGCCTGCGGGTGCCGACGGTGTCGCTGACCATCGAGAACATCGCGGACTTCGTCTCGGCCTACATCATCGGCAACCTGCTGCAGATGGCGTTCCGGTTCTGGGCGTTCCGGCGCTGGGTCTTCCCCGACCAGTTCGCCCGTTCCGGCGACCGGGCGCTGGCCGCGACGCTGGAGGACGGCGCCCTGGCCGAGGCCATCGAGGACGGCCTGGAGAGCGGCAAGGTGACGCTGCTGCGGTGGCCGGCCGCTCAGCGGGACTCCGAGCCGCCCAGGGTGTCGAAGACCTCGTGATACAGCAGCGCGTGGACCTGCTCCACGCGCGGCACGTCGTGGAACGCCAGCGGGTCGTGTGACGCGGATTCGATGATCAGCGTTCCGGTGCGCACCATCCGGTCCAGCAACCGGTGGGTGAACTCCACGCTGTTGATCCGCGACAGCGGGATGTCGATGCCGCTGCGGGTGAGCACCCCGTGCCGGTACATCACCCGCCGGTCGGTGATGACCAGATGCGTCGTCAGCCAGTTCAGGAACGGCCGCAGCGCCCCCCAGCCGACCAGCACCAGCCAGATCGCCCAGATCACCCCGAAGGCCACGTTCTTGGCGGTCGGATCCCACTGCCGGGGGTTGACGAACCCGGAGGCGAATCCGGCCAGCGCCGTGGCCAGCAGCAGCACCAGCACCGCGGGAACCAGTCGCTTCCAGTGCGGATGCCGGTGCAGCACCACCTGTTCGTCGCCGGCCAGCACGTTGTCCGGATACCCCATGACTAGTCCTCCGACCGCAGGTGGGTGATGTCACCGGCCGACACGGCGACGGTCTCCTCGCCGGTGTCGATGCACAACCGGCCCAACTCGTCGACGGCCGCCGCGACGCCCTCGATGTGCCGGTCGCCGGGCAGGTCGGCCCGCACCCGGGCGCCCAGCGTGCGACTGTAGCGCCGGTAGTCCTCCATCAGCGCCGGATCGGCCCCGCCGGCGGTCCGCCACGCCTCGATCCGGTCGGCCAGGCGCCGAAGAACGTGTTGGGCCAACAGGTTCCGATCGGTTATCGGCAGGCCGAGCATGGCCAGCGAGGTCGCCGCGGTGTTCTCGGGGGCCTGCTCGGCGGTCATCGTGACGTTGAGCCCGAGGCCGACGACGATCACCGGCCGGGGGGCGGCCACCTCGGCCAGGATGCCGGCCAGCTTGCCGTCGGAGACCACCACGTCGTTGGGCCATTTCAGCCCCGCGTCGACAACGCCGACCTCGACCAGCCCATCGGCCACCGCGACCCCGGTGGCCAGCGTCAGCCAGCCCCACCCGGTGGCCGGCACCCGGTCGGCGGCCACCCCGACCGACAGCGCCAGCTGGGTGTGCGGCGGGGTCAGCCAGTGCCGGCCGTGCCGGCCCCGGCCGGCGGTCTGGTGTTCGGCCAGCAGCACCACGCCGTCGATGTCGTCGCCGGCATCGGCGCGGGCCAGCAGATCGGCGTTGGTGGAACCGGTTTCGGCGACGACACCGATCTCCCGCCAGGGCCGGCCGGGACCGGTCAGTGCGTCGCGCAGCGCCGGCGCGTCCAGGAGGCTGTCCATGACGACAAAGCCTACGGCCGGGCCGCTGTCACAGGTAGCGCTGCCGGCCATGTCGGGTGAATTCGGCATCCAGCGCGGCCTTGTCGGCGGCGCCCATCGCCCGGTACGCGGGCACGCTGCGGCCGGACCACCGGTACACCGGGTCGTCGGTGTGCCAGGCCTGGGCCTGCAGCTCTCGTTTGAGCACTTTGTTCGAGCCGGTGACCGGCAGGCCGGTCGAGAGCCGCAGAAACCGCGGAAATCCCTTGCGGCCCAGGTCCGTCTGGTCGGCCAGAAAGCCGGCCAGGGCTGCGGCGTCGAAGCCGGCCGGATCGGCGACCTCGACCGCGGCCATCACCGCGTCGCCGGAGCGCGCGTCCGGCACCGCGTACACCGCCGCCGCGATCACTCCCGGGTACCGGCGCAGCACCCGCTCGATGACCAGCGCGGAGATGTTCTCGCCGTCCACCCGGATCCAGTCACCGCGCCGGCCGGCGAAGTACAGAAAGCCCGCCGCGTCCAGGTAGCCCAGATCGCCAGTCCAGTACCAGCCGTTGCGGATTCGTTCGGCGTCGGCGGCGTCGTTCTTGTAGTAGCCCTCGAAGTTGCGGCTGCCGTTCTTGTCGACGATCTCCCCTACCGCCGCGTCGGCATTGCACACCCGCCCGTGCTCGTCGAGAACCGCGGGAACGCAGTCGGCCAGCAGCACCGGGTCGACCACCGCGATGCCGGCGTGCGCGGGCCGGCCCAGCGCGCCCGGCGGTGCCGCCGGGTCCAGTGCCACCGCGCCGCCGCCCTCGCTGGACCCGTAGCCCTCGAACAGCTGCGCGCCGAAGCGGCGGCGGAACCGCAGCTGGTCCTCCGGCGACGCCTCGGTGCCGAACCCGCGCAGCAGCGGGTTGTCGGCGTCGTCGGGCCGCTCGTCGGTGGCCAGCAGGTAGGCCAGCGCCTTGCCGACGTAGGTGAAGAAGGTGGCGCCGAAGTACCGCACGTCGGGCAGGAATCCCGACGCCGAGAACACCGGGGTCAGGCAGACGGTGGCACCGTTGGCCAGCGCCGGCGCCCACAGCGCCATCAGCGCGTTGCCGTGGAACAACGGCATGCAGCAGTACTCGACGTCGGCGCGGTTGTGGCCGAACTTGTCGGTGGCGGCGTACCCGATCCGGGCCAGCCGGCCCTGGCTGCAGCGGACCGCTTTGGAGGCGCCCGTCGTCCCGGAGGTGAACAGCAGCAGCAGCAGCGACTCCGGGCCCACCCCGGGTGCGACCGCGGGCGGCACCCGGTGCCCGTCGAGCAGCCGGCGGTAGCCGGAGTCGTCGACGGCCAGCAACCGGTCCGGGCGAAGCGGCAGGTCCAGCCTGCCCAGCCGGGCCGAGCCCGCGGTGTCGGTGACGATCAGCTGGCAGTCCGCGTGGGCGATCTCGGCCGCCAGCTCGGCGTCGCCCCGGGTGGGGTTGATGCCCACCACGGTGGCTCCGGTCAGCGCCGCGGCGCCCAGCCAGAAGACGAAGTCCGGCACGTTGTCCAGCAGCACCCCGATGTGGAACGGGCCGTCCCGGCGCAGCGACGACGCCAGCGCCCCCCGGGCGGCCGATTCGGCGACCACCTCGTCCCAGGTCCAGTCCCGGTCGCGGGTGCGCAGTCCGAGGCGGGTGTCGCCGAGCCGGTCGAGCAGCATCGTCGCGATGTCGACCCGTCGTTGGGCGCCGTTCACGCTGGGCAGGCTACCCGCGACCGTCGGCGGGGCACACCCCCCGTTAAGCTGGACAGCCATGACCGTGGAAGCCAGAGCCGAGCACACCATCGACATCCACACCACTGCGGGCAAGCTGGCCGACCTGCGCCGGCGCACCGAGGAGACGCTGCACCCGGTCGGCGAGGCGGCGGTGGACAAGGTGCACGCCAAAGGCAAGCTGACCGCCCGCGAGCGGGTGTACGCGCTGCTGGACGAGGGTTCGTTCGTCGAACTGGACGCACTGGCCCGGCACCGCAGCACCAATTTCGGTATGGGCGAGAAGCGCCCGCTCGGCGACGGCGTGGTCACCGGCTACGGCACCATCGACGGGCGCGAGGTCTGCATCTTCAGCCAGGACGCCACCGTGTTCGGCGGCAGCCTCGGCGAGGTCTACGGCGAGAAGATCGTCAAGGTCCAGGAGCTGGCCATCAAGACCGGCCGGCCGCTGATCGGCATCAACGACGGCGCCGGCGCCCGCATCCAGGAGGGCGTGGTCTCGCTGGGCCTGTACAGCCAGATTTTCTACAACAACATCCAGGCTTCCGGCGTCATCCCGCAGATCTCGCTGATCATGGGCGCGGCCGCGGGCGGACACGTCTACTCGCCGGCGCTCACCGACTTCGTCATCATGGTCGACCAGACCAGCCAGATGTTCATCACCGGCCCGGACGTCATCAAGACCGTCACCGGCGAGGACGTCACCATGGAGGAACTGGGCGGCGCGCACACCCACATGGCCAAGTCCGGCACGCTGCACTACGTCGCCTCCGGCGAACAGGACGCCTTCGAGTACGTCCGCGACCTGCTGAGCTACCTGCCGCCCAACAACTACGCCGACGCTCCGCGCGTCGCCGAGCCGGTTCCCGACGGCGCGATCGAGGACAACCTCACCGCCGAGGACATCGAGCTGGACACGCTGATCCCGGACTCCCCCAACCAGCCCTACGACATGCACGAGGTCATCACCCGCATCCTCGACGACGACGAGTTCCTGGAGATCCAGGCCGGCTACGCGCAGAACATCGTGGTCGGCTTCGGCCGGGTCGAGGGCCGGGTGGTCGGCATCGTCGCCAACCAGCCCACCCAGTTCGCCGGCTGCCTGGACATCAACGCCTCGGAGAAGGCCGCCCGGTTCATCCGCACCTGCGACTGCTTCAACATCCCGATCGTCATGCTGGTGGACGTGCCGGGCTTCCTGCCGGGCACCGACCAGGAGTACAACGGCATCATCCGGCGCGGCGCCAAGCTGCTCTACGCCTACGGCGAGGCGACCGTCGCCAAGATCACCGTGATCACCCGCAAGGCCTACGGCGGCGCCTACTGCGTGATGGGCTCCAAGGAGATGGGCGCCGACGTCAACCTGGCCTGGCCGACTGCGCAGATCGCGGTGATGGGCGCCTCCGGTGCGGTCGGCTTCGTCTACCGCTCCCAGTTGACCCAGGCCGCCGCCGACAGCCAGGATGTCGACGCCCTTCGCCTGCAGCTGCAGCAGGAGTACGAGGACACCCTGGTGAACCCCTACATCGCCGCCGAACGCGGGTACGTCGACGCGGTGATCCCGCCGTCGCACACCCGCGGCTACATCGCGACGTCGCTGCGGCTGCTGGAGCGCAAGATCGTGCAGCCGCTGCCCAAGAAGCATGGGAACATACCGCTGTGAGCGAGGCGAGCGCACAGAGCAACGGGCAGGTTCACCGGCCCCACATCGAGGTCCTCAAGGGCAACCCCACCGACGAGGAAGTCGCCGCGCTGGTCGCGGTGCTGGGCAGCGCGGGCGGCGGCGCCGCCGAGTCCGGTCCGGCTGACCGCAACCTGTGGGGGCACCCGGTCGACAAGCTGCGGTTCCCGCTGATCAGCTGGCAGCGGGTGACGCTGCTGGAGCGGACGCACACCCGCCGGTGACCCGCCTGGTGCTGGGGTCGGCGTCATCGGGCCGGCTCAGGGTGCTGCGCGGCGCCGGTGTCGAACCGGTGGTGGTGGTCTCCGGTGTCGACGAGGACGCGGTGCTGGCAGGGTTGTCCCCCGGCACCGATCCGGGGCAGGTCACGGTGGCGCTGGCGTCGGCGAAGGCGATCCGGGTGGTGGAGTTGCTGGAGCCGCCGATCACCGCCGATTGTGTTGTGGTCGGCTGTGATTCGATGCTGTACATCGACGGGGCGCTGTGCGGCAAGCCGTCATCGGTGACCGAGGCCCGCGACCGGTGGCAGTCGATGGCCGGGCGCGCCGGGCGACTCTACACCGGACATAGCCTGATCCGCTTGCGTGACAATGCGATCACCCACCGGGTGAGCGAAAGTGAAGCCACCACAGTCCGTTTCGGCACGCCGTCGATGGACGACCTGGATGCCTACCTGGCCACCGGAGAACCGCTGCGGGTGGCCGGCGCGTTCACCCTGGACGGCCTGGGCGGCTGGTTCGTCGACGGCGTCGACGGCGACCCGTCCAGCGTGGTCGGCATCAGCCTGCCGTTGACGCGGCGGCTGTTGGCGCGTGCGGGCCTGTCGATCTCGCAACTGTGGGCGCGATCGTGACCGGAATGTGACCGGGGCACACCGGTGACGCCGCACGGCTTTCCCGGGCTGCGGCGGACACTGAGACGATGCCGGTGGAAGAAACCATGTGGGACGTACGGGTGTCGCAGGATATCGACCGCTACGACATCGAACGCCTGCGAGCCGCCCTGACCGAGGTCGTCCGCAAGCAGTTGTCGCCGGGCAAACAGTTGCTGCGGGTGGTCAACTGGTGCGCCAACGGCGGCGCGCTGTTCCATCCGAACCTGGGCGCCCGGCGCTTCGCCGTGGCCTACGAGGTGATGCTCAGCGTCTGAGGCGCCGGGCGTGCGCCCGGGGCGAGACCCCGGCCACGCCGGCAACCGGTACACGCTCGTCGGCGGGCGACCCCGGGTGGGTAGGGTTGATCCCGTGCCAGTTGCCGCCGACCCGAGCCCAGCCCTACAGTCCTATGCCCACCCCGAGCGGTTGGTGACGGCCGACTGGCTGGCCGCCAACCTCGGCACGCCCGGCCTGGTCGTTGTGGAATCCGACGAGGACGTGCTGCTCTACGACATCGGCCACATCCCCGGTGCCGTCAAGATCGACTGGGTCACCGACCTCAACGACCATCCGGTCCGCGACTACATCACCGGCGCCAAGTTCGCCGACCTGATGAACCGCAAGGGCATCTCCCGCGACGACACCGTGGTGATCTACGGCGACAAGTCGAACTGGTGGGCCGCCTACGCGCTGTGGGTCTTCACCCTGTTCGGCCACCCGGACGTGCGACTGCTCGACGGCGGACGCGACCTGTGGGTCTCCTCGGGCCGGGAGACCACGCTGGAGGTGCCCACCAACACCACCACCGGCTACCCGGTGGTGGCGCGCAACGACAAGCCCATCCGCGCCTACAAGGACGACGTGCTGAGCACCCTCGGCCAGCAGCCGCTGATCGACGTGCGCTCCCCGCAGGAGTACACCGGCGAGCGCACCCACATGCCGGACTACCCGGAGGAAGGCGTGCTGCGCGGCGGCCACATCCCCACCGCGGTGCCGATCCCGTGGAGCAAGGCCGCCGACGAGGCCGGCCGGTTCCGCAGCCGCGCGGAACTGGAAGAGCTCTACGGCTTCCTCAGACCGGGCGACAAGCCGATCGCGTACTGCCGCATCGGGGAACGATCCAGTCACACCTGGTTCGTGCTGACCCACCTGCTCGGCCTGGAGGGCGTGCGCAACTACGACGGCTCGTGGACCGAGTGGGGCAACACCGTGCGGGTGCCCATCGTCGACGGTGACGAACCCGGGGCCGTACCCGCCTGATGAGTCTGCCCGCACCGCTGGCCGAGGTGGTCGCCGAGTTCGCGGAAGTCGAAGGCCAGGACAAATTGCGGCTGCTGCTGGAGTTCGCCGATGAGTTGCCGGCCCTGCCGGGCCATCTCGCCGAGGCCGCGATGGAACCGGTACCCGAGTGCCAGTCACCGCTGTTCCTGCACGTCGACGCCGCCGACCCGGAGCGGGTGCGGCTGTTCTTCAGCGCACCCCCCGAGGCGCCGACCACCCGCGGGTTCGCCTCGATCCTGGCCGCGGGGCTGGACGAACAGCCCGCCGCCGACATCCTGGCCGTGCCGGAGGACTTCTACTCCGAGCTCGGTCTGGCGGCGCTGATCAGTCCGCTACGGCTGCGCGGCATGTCGGCCATGCTGACCAGGATCAAGCGCCGGGTGCGGGGCGCATAGATCGGCCGGGTCGGTCGCGCCTTAGACTGCCTTGCGGATACATTCCTAAAGACCTTTCTTAATGAGCTCTTCACCAGGAGGCCCAGTGGCGAACCATGCCAGCTCGAAGATCGCCCCGAAAATCGAGAAGGTGCTCGTCGCCAACCGCGGGGAGATCGCCGTCCGGGTGATCCGCGGTGCTCGCGACGCCGGATTGCCCAGCGTGGCGGTGTACGCCGAACCCGACGCCGACGCGCCGCACGTCCGGCTGGCCGACGAGGCGTTCGCGCTGGGCGGGCAGACCTCGGCGGAGTCCTACCTGGTGTTCGAGAAGATCCTGGCGGCCGCGGAGAAATCCGGCGCCAACGCGATTCACCCCGGCTACGGGTTCCTCTCCGAGAACGCCGACTTCGCCCAGGCGGTGATCGACGCCGGGCTGATCTGGATCGGGCCGTCCCCGCAGTCCATCCGAGACCTCGGCGACAAGGTCACCGCCCGGCACATCGCCGCGCGCGCCAAGGCCCCGTTGGTGCCCGGCACCCCCGACCCGGTCGCCGACGCCGACGAGGTGGTGGCCTTCGCCGAGGAGTTCGGCGTGCCGATCGCGATCAAGGCGGCGTTCGGTGGCGGCGGGCGCGGTATGAAGGTGGCCCGCACCCTCGAGGAGATCCCCGAACTGTTCGAGTCGGCCACCCGCGAGGCGACCGCGGCGTTCGGCCGCGGCGAATGCTTCGTGGAGCGCTACCTGGACAAGCCGCGGCACGTCGAGGCCCAGGTCCTCGCCGACCAGCACGGCAACGTCGTCGTCGTCGGCACCCGGGACTGCTCGCTGCAGCGCCGCTTCCAGAAACTGGTGGAGGAGGCGCCGGCGCCGTTCCTCACCGACGCCCAGCGCAAGGAGATCCACGAATCCGCCAAGCGGATCTGCAAGGAGGCCCACTACTGGGGCGCCGGCACGGTGGAATACCTGGTCGGCCAGGACGGCCTGATCTCGTTCCTGGAGGTCAACACCCGACTGCAGGTCGAGCACCCGGTCACCGAGGAGACCTCCGGCATCGACCTGGTGCGCGAGCAGTTCCGCATCGCCAACGGCGAGACGCTGGACCTCACCGAGGACCCCACACCCCGCGGGCATTCCATCGAGTTCCGGATCAACGGCGAGGATGCCGGCCGCGGCTTCCTGCCCGCCCCCGGCCCGGTCACCCGGTTCGACGCGCCCAGCGGTCCCGGCGTGCGGGTGGACTCCGGGGTGGAGACCGGTTCGGTGGTCGGCGGGCAGTTCGACTCGATGCTGGCCAAGCTGATCGTCACCGGGGCCGACCGCACCGAGGCCCTGCAGCGGGCCCGCCGCGCCCTGGATGAGTTCCACATCGAGGGGCTGGCCACCGTCATCCCGTTCGACCGCGCCGTGGTGCGCGACCCGGCTTTCGTCGGCGACGAGAACGGCTTCTCGGTGCACACCCGCTGGATCGAGACCGAGTGGGACAACACCATCGAGCCGTTCACCGGCGGCGAGCCGCTCGACGAGGACGAGTTGACACCCCGGCAGAAGGTGGTCGTCGAGGTCGGCGGCCGGCGTCTCGAGGTGTCGCTGCCGGGTGACCTGGCACTGGGCAACGGCACCGGCGGTGCGGGCGGTGCCATCCGGAAGAAGCCCAAGCCGCGCAAGCGCGGTTCGCACGCCGGCGCGGCGGTCTCCGGCGACGCGGTGACCGCCCCCATGCAGGGCACCGTGGTGAAGGTCGCCATCGAGGAGGGCCAGCAGGTGGCGGCCGGCGATCTGGTCGTGGTCCTGGAGGCCATGAAGATGGAGAATCCGGTCACCGCGCACAAGGACGGCACCATCACCGGCCTGGCGGTCGAAGCCGGCTCGGCCATCACTCAGGGCACGGTGCTGGCCGAGATCAAATAGCTCCACCGCCACCCCGGGCCCCCGCCGCCGCGAGCGTGCGCGGAGGTACGTCGTTCGACGGCGGAGCCGGCATTTCGGGCACGCTCGCGCAGGTTTGGAGGACAGCCGTGGAGCCGGTCGAGATCAACGCGGGGCCGTGGTATCTGCGCGGGCTGCGCGCCGACGGCCGGATCGACGACCGGGAGGCGCTGGCCGACCTGGGCGAGACCGACCCCGGCTACGTCGCCGGCGCTGCCGCGGGGTGGGCCACCGACACCGGATACCGCTGGGGCGTGTGCGAGCCGACCACCGGCGAGCTGCTCGCCGAGGTGATCCTCGACCCGGCTTCGGGGCGGCTGGCGACCCGGGCGCGCGAAGGTCACGCTGCCGCGGCATGCTCCGCCGCCGAGGCGGTGAGCCGGTTTGCGTCCGGGGCGTTGGGGCTGACGCCGGTGCTTGCCGACCCGGGCACCGGGAGCGAAGCGGCCGGCCGGCCGCCGACCGGCCCCGCCGGCAGCGGCCGGTAGCAGCGGATGCAACACGCCGCTGCAAAACCGGGGTTATCCCCGCAGTTCCTGGTCCCGCGGCAATTCCCATGCGCGCCAACGGACTTTGGCGATATTCGGCGAGGTTGGGCGTTTACTGTCACTTGCCGGAAATCGTTACCGAACCGTTGCCAGGGTCCATTGGCGGGGGTAGCGTACCGGCCAGGTTGAGTTCACAGCCGCCCGGATGGACGTCACCGACGTGGGGGATCGACGCGGCGAACGCCCGAACGCTCGCCGACTACATCCAACGCTGCGCGAAACGTTGCGAGTGGCTGGTCCTGGACTTGTCCGCCCTGGATTTCATCGGCACGGCGGGCTTCTCCACACTGCGCGCGATCGATGCGCGCTGCGCACGCGCGGGCATCTGCTGGACGCTGGTCTCGGGGCCGGCGGTGACCAGACTGCTGCGGGTCTGCGATCCGGGGTCGCGCCTCCCGGTCACCCAGTCGCTGAGCACGGCACTGGTCAGCGTGCAGAATCCGCGGCCGGCCCTGCGGCCGGTCCCCGCGCCGGTGTAGCCGAACCCGCGGGGACCGCTCGCCCGTCGCCCCCTTGTACGCCCGCCTCCGGCTGCGGCGGTCGCCGCCACCGGCAACGATCACCCCGACTGGTCGCGCATCCGGGCCAGCGACCTGGCCAGCAGGCGGGACACGTGCATCTGCGAGATGCCGACCCGCTCGGCGATCTGCGTCTGGGTCATCGATTCGAAGAATCGCAGCATCAGCACGGTGCGTTCCCGCTCCGGGAGCGCGGCCAGCAGCGGGCCCAGCGCCTCCCCGTTCTCGATCCGCTCCATGCCGGCGTCGACACCGCCGAGCGTCTCGGCGATCGACCGGACCTCCTGGTCACCGGCGGCGCCGCCACCCTCGATCGACAGCGTGTTGTAGGCGTTGCCGGCCACCAGCCCCTCGACCACCTCGTCACGGTCCGTCTGCAGTTCTTCGGCGAGTTCGGAGGCGGTGGGCTGTCGACGACGGTCCAATTCCAGGCCGGTAGCGACGGTTGAAAAGTAGGCCACGT
>CAZGGK010000016.1:0-71132 GCA_964525125.1 uncultured Mycobacterium sp. | reverse complement strand
GATCATCTTCATGGACCCGCCCGAACACCGGCACATGCGCAGCCTGCTCAACAAGGCGTTCACTCCGCGCGCGATCCAGTCGCAGCGCCAGACGATCCTCGAACAGGTGGAGCGGTTCCTCGGCGCGGCCGATCCGGACCGGTTCGACGTCGTGCAGGACTTCTCCGGCCCATTCCCGGTGGAGGTCATCACCCGGATGGCGGGCGTGCCAGAGGAGTACCGCCAGCAGGTGCGGCACTGGATGGACATCTCGCTGCATCGCGAGCCCGGTCAGATCGAGCCGAGCGAAGCCGGCACGCAGGCCACCATGGACACCGCGATGTACTACTACGGCCTGGTACAGGAACGCCGGGCCGATCCGCAGGACGACATGATCAGCAGGCTGATCGCCGCGGAGATACCCGGTGACGACGGCCGGCCGCGTCGTCTCGACGACATCGAGATCACCGGTTTCGCAGCGCTACTGGGCGGGGCGGGGGCCGAGACGGTCACCAAGCTGATGGGTATCGCCGCGGTGACCTTCGCCCGCAACCCGGACCAGTGGCAGAAGTTGCTCCATGATCGCGACAAGATCCCGGCCGCCGTGGAAGAACTCCTCCGGTATGAGGGCCCGGTGCAGTACAACGTCCGCTACACCCTCAAGGAGGCGCACACCAGCGGTGGCACGATTCCGGCGGGCAAGCCGGTGTTTCTGATCGGGGCGGCCGCCAACCGGGATCCGGAGGCATTCACCGACGCCGACACTTTCGATATCGACCGGGACCAGGCGCAGGCACAGCATCTCGGCCTGGGCTACGGCGTCCACAGCTGCCTGGGCGCCGGGCTGGCCCGGCTGGAAAGCGCCATAGCGCTGGACAAGCTGCTCGATTTCATGCCGCGCTACGAAGTGGAGTGGGACGGGTTGCGCCGCGTTCACATGCAGAACGTCGCCGGCTGGACGAACGTGCCGGTCCGGGTGCTTCGGTAGCGGCAGCGATGACGCGACGGAAGGTAGTCGTCGATTACGGGCTGTGTGAGGCCAACGCCATCTGCATGGGAATCAACCCGGAGGTGTTTCACGTCGACGACGACGATCACCTGCATATCCTCAAGCCCGAGATAACCCCGGAGACCGAACAGGACGTGCAGCAGGCCGTGCGCCGGTGCCCGCGCCAGGCGCTGTCGATCGTCGAGTACTCGGACGACGATTAGCGCTGCGGCGCAGCAATTCCCGAGACGATCACGACGTTGCAGTCGGCCGCGACCTGGCGCAGTTTCGCCGCCTCCCGGTAGCCCTCCGACTCATACCAGGCCCGTGCGGCATCCACCGATTCGAACTCCAGCACGACGGTCTGGTCACCATGCCAGCTACCCTCCAGCAGCTGCGGCGCCCGGTCGACGGCCAGCACCGACACGCCGCCGGCCGCCATCGTCGGCCCGGCGGCCCTGGCGTAGGCGGCCATGCCCGCCGGATCCCTGATCGCCTCGGTCAGGATCACATATCCCTTGGCGCCGTCCGTCATCGGTTGTCCTCTCCTGGTACGTCCTCGATGATGTCGATGGCCCGCTCGGGGCACTGCTTGGCCGCCTCGCGTACCGCATCCTCGAACTCCGGCGGAATCTCGGGCACCTGCACCTCGGAATAGCCGTCGGCGTTGATCTCGAACACCGCGGGACAGATCGTGGTGCAGACGCCATGCCCGGCGCAGCGGTCCGGGTCGACCCAGGCCTTCATCGCGCTACCTCCTGTGCTGCCGGCGATTCCGCGCCGGTACCGACGTCAGCTGTTCGACCGGGCGGCTTCGGCCAGGGCGTTGAGCTGCCGTTCGCCGTGCTTGTGCTGACTGCGCGCCCGGATCGAAACATCATGCCCCTCGGCGGCCTTGCGCAACCCGCCCACGGTGGCCTCGTCGCGGGTGATGCGGCTGAACGGGTCGAACGAATACCAGCGCATGGCGTTCTCGTGGGTCATCTTGTTGATGTCGTCGTCGTCGACGTCGTTGGCGGTCAACACGTCCCACAGCTCCTCGGGCGCCCCCGGCCACATCGAGTCGCTGTGCGGGTAGTCGGCCTCCCAGGCGATGTTGTCGATCCCGATGTCATGGCGCAGCTTGATGCCCACCGGGTCGGAGATGAAGCACGTCAGGAAGTGCTCCCGAAACACCTCGGAAGGGACCTTGCCGCCGAAGTCCTGACCGGTCCACACCGAATGCATCTCGTAGGTACGATCCGCCCGCTCCAAGAAGTACGGAATCCAACCGGTACCGCCCTCGGAGAGCGCGATCTTCAGATCCGGGTACTCCTTGATCGGCTTGGACCACAGCAGATCCGCGGCGGCCTGCACGATGTTCATCGGCTGCAGAGTGATCATCACATCCAGCGGAGCATCCGGGGCGGTCATCACCAGCCTGCCCGACGACCCGATGTGCACGTTGAGCACGGTGTCGGTGTCACACAGCGCCTGCCACAGCGGGTTCCAGTACTCGTCGTGGAAACTCGGGTAGCCCATCGCCGCCGGATTCTCGGTGAAGGTCAGCGCATGCACTCCCTTTTTGGAGACTCGCCGCACCTCATCGGCACACCGTTGGGCATCCCAGATCACCGGCAGCGCCATCGGAATGAACCGCGCCGGGTGGGCCCCGCACCACTCCTCGATGTGCCAGTCGTTGTAGGCCTGCACCAGCGCCACCGAGAAGTCTGGATCGTCGGTGGCGAACAACCGCCCGGCAAAGCCGGGAAACGACGGAAAACAGATCGACCCCAGGATGCCGCCGGCGTTCATGTCCTTGACCCGCTCGTCGACGTCGTAACAACCCGGCCGGATCTCATCGAGGCCCTGCGGTTCCAGCCCGTACTCCTCCTTGGGCCGACCCGCGACCGCGTTGAGCGCCACATTGGGAATCACCACGTCCCGGAACCGCCAGACATCCGAACCATCCGGGTTGTGCACCAGCCGCGGCGCGTCGTCGACGTACTTGCCCGGCAGGTGGTTGGCGAACATGTCCGGCGGTTCGACGGTGTGATCATCCACGCTGACCAGGATCATGTCGTCTTTGCGCACAGGCCGCTCCTTCCGCTCGGGCCCGGTGGGGCGATCCGGTCGTCCCGCGGTGTCTCCATTGAAAGTTAGCTTCTCGTTTTCCGAGAATCAACATCTTGACGACCCCGGCGGTTGGGTGTTGACCGCTCGCCCGAAACATGGAAGTCTATTGGTCAAATATGAGAATGGTATTCTCCAGAGAGGAGTGGGGCATGCGGCTCGCACCGTTGTCGACGGCCCAGTGGGACGACGATGCGATCCAGCGGGCGCTGGCACCACTGCTCCCCGCGGAGCGGCGCAACCCCCGCGACGCGGGCACCGCACTGGCCATGCTGATGCACCATCCCGAGCTGGCCCGGGTCTTCCTCACCTTCAACGTGCACTTGCTCTACCGATCGGCGCTGCCCGATCGGATTCGTGAGCTTGCCATCCTGCGGGTGGCTCACCGACGCGGCTGCGAATACGAATGGGGCCACCACGTCACCCTCGGCAGGGCGGCCGGCCTGTCCGACAGCGACATCGAAGACCTGCAGCACGGGATCGCCACCGAAGCCCTCGATCGCGCTGTGCTGAACGCCGTCGACGAACTCGAGGAGGACTCCCGGTTGTCCGAGCCGACCGAGGCCGTTCTGATCGAGCACCTCGACGAGCGCCAGATCATGGAACTGGTCTTCACCGTCGGCTGCTACGGCCTGGTGGCCATGGCTTTCAACACTTTTGGCGTCGAACTCGAAGAGAACGTCGAACAAGGAAGGTAACACCGTGCCACATTTCCCCAAACCAGCAGCGGGAAGCTGGACGCAGAACTATCCCGAACTCGGCACCGGTCCGGTCAGCTATGCCGACTCGTTCGACCCCGAGTTCTGCGAAGCCGAGAAGGACGCGATCTTCCGGCGCACCTGGCTGAACGTCGGACGCGTCGAACGGCTCCCGCGCACCGGCAGCTACTTCACCCGGGAGTTGCCGTCGGCGGGCAAGGGCACGTCGGTGATCGTCGTCAAAGGCAAGGACGGAGTCATCCGGTCGTTCCACAACATCTGCCGGCACCGCGGCAACAAGCTGGTCTGGAACGAGTTCCCCAACGAGGAGACCTGCGGGACCTGCCGCCAGTTCACCTGCAAATACCACTCCTGGCAGTACAGCCTGGAGGGCGAACTCACCTTCATCCAGCAGGAGGAGGAGTTCTTCGACGTCGACAAGAGCGAATACGGACTAGTCCCGGTCCGCTGCGAGGTGTGGGAGGGGTTCATCTTCGTCAACTTCGATCCGGACGCCGCACCGCTGGTCGAGTACCTGGGGCCGTTCGCCGCGGGCCTGCAGGGATACCCGTTCCACGAGATGACCGAGGTCTACCACTACAAGGGCGAAGTGGGCAGCAACTGGAAGCTGTTCATCGACGCGTTCGCCGAGTTCTACCACGCGCCGGTGCTGCACCAGAAACAGGCGACCAAAGAAGAGGGCGACAAGCTGTTCAAGTTCGGCTTCGAGGGCCTGCACTACGAACTGCAGGGTCCGCACTCCATGCTCTCGTCATGGGGCGGCATGGCGCCGCCGAAGGACCTCGACATGGTCAAGCCGATCGAGCGGGCGCTGCGCAGCGGCCTGTTCGGCCCGTGGGACAAGCCCGATATCGACGGCCTGGACCCGCTGCCGCCCAGCATCAACCCCGCGCGTATGCCGCAATGGGGCATCGACTCGTGGATCTTCTTCCCCAACTTCATGATCGCGATCTGGGAGACCGGCTGGTACCTGACCTACCACTACTGGCCGATCGCGCCAGACCGGCACATCTTCGAGGGCACGCTGTACTTCGTCCCGCCGCGCAACGCCCGTCAACGGCTGGCCCAGGAATTGGCCGGGGTGACGTTCAAGGAGTACGCGCTGCAGGACGCGAACACCCTGGAGGCGACCCAGACCATGATCAGCACCCGCGACGTCAACGAGTTTCTGCTGTGCGACCAGGAAATCCTGCTGCGCCACCTGCACAAGACCGCCCGCGACTATGTCGCCGACTACAAGGAGAAGAACGGCAATGGCTCTGCCCGCTGAATTCGCTGACCTGGAACCGTACGCGGACTGGGCACTGGCAACCGAAGCCGAGCGCTACGCCAAGCGGTTGGCCTCGTCCATGACCGAGATGCAGGCCTTCTACGACGCGGCATTCCCGCGGCTGGAGGAGGTGCTCACCTACCTGGACAAGTTCGAACTCTACGACCTGCCGGAAGCCGAACGCAGCCTGCTGCACATGATGCAATCGCTGGTGACGGTGTCGTTCCCGATCGAGGTGTGGAAGCAGCCGCGCGTGCCCGACACCGGCGCCGCGGCACTGAGCCTGGTCGGGGAGCCGGTGGTCTGACGGTGTCATCGGCTCTTCGCGCAAGCCGCTTATTTCCGTGCTGACGCTCAAGGCAGCCGGGCTGCTCGACGTCGACGCCGGCGAGATCGTCCGTCCCGGGGTGCTGCACATCGAGGACGACCGGATCGTCGGTGTCGGCGGATCCCCGGCAGCGGATTCGGACGGCGAGATCATCGACCTGCCGGATCTGATCCTGCTGCCGGGATTGATGGACATGGAGGTCAACCTGCTGATGGGCGGGCGCGGTGAGACCGGCCTGGCCTCCTCGGTACAGGACGATCCGCCGACCCGGGTGCTGCGTGCCGTCGGCAACGCCCGCCGCACGCTGCGGGCGGGTTTCACCACGGTGCGAAACCTCGGCCTGTTCGTCAAGACCGGCGGTTATCTGCTCGATGTCGCGTTGGGCAAGGCGATCGACAAGGGCTGGATCGACGGCCCGCGGATCGTGCCCGCGGGCCATGCGATCACCCCGACCGGCGGGCATCTGGACCCCACCATGTTCTCCGCGTTCATGCCCGACGTGCTGCACCTGAGCGTCGAGGAGGGCATCGCCAACGGCGTCGACGAGATCCGCCGCGCCGTGCGCTACCAGATCAAGTACGGCGCCCAGCTGATCAAGGTGTGCTGCTCGGGCGGGGTGATGTCGCTGACCGGATCCGCCGGGGCGCAACACTATTCCGACGAGGAGCTGCGTGCGATCGTCGACGAGGCACATCGGCGCGGCCTGCGGGTGGCCGCGCACACCCACGGCGCCGACGCGGTCAGACATGCGGTCGCCGCCGGCATCGACTGCATCGAGCACGGCTTCCTGATGGACGACGAGGCGATCGCGGCCCTCGTCGAGCACGGCACCTTCCTGGTGCCGACCACCCGGCTCGCGGACGCGATGGACGTGTCCAAGGCACCGCCCGAACTGCAGGCCAAGGCCGCCGAGATGTTCCCGAAGGCCCGCACCTCGGTCAAGGCGGCCTACGACGCCGGGGTGAAGATCGCCGTCGGCACCGACGCACCGGCGATCCCGCACGGCCGCAACGCCGACGAACTGGTGGCCCTGGTCGAGCGCGGCATCCCGGCTGCGGACGTGCTGCGGTCGGCCACCGTCATCGCGGCCGACCTGATCAACGTCACCGACCGCGGCCGGCTGGCCCCGGGACTCCTCGCCGATATCATCGGCGTGCCAGGAGATCCGTTGTCCGACATCACCGTTACCCAGAACGTGCGGTTCGTCATGAAAGGCGGCAAGATTTTTGACAACAAACGAGCCAACCAGAACTGACGACCTGGTCGAGATCCAGCAACTGCTGGCCCGCTACGCGGTGACCATCACCCAGGGCGACATCGACGGACTGGTAAGGGTTTTCACCAGCGACGGCACCTACAGCGCATTCGGTGAGACCTACCCGCTGGACCGGTTCCCGGTGCTCGTCGACGCCGCACCCAAGGGCCTGTTCATGACCGGCACCCCGGTGATCGAGCTGGCCGGCGACACCGCGACCGGGACCCAGCCGCTGTGCTTCATCGACCACGCCAGCCACGACATGCGGATCGGCTACTACAACGACACCTACCTGCGCACCGCCGCGGGCTGGCGGCTGAGGACCAGGGCGATGACGTTCATCCGGCGCAGCGGCGTGCACGACTCCGGGCGTCCGCACGCCGTCGGGCGTCCGTCAGCCAAATGAAAGTCGAGCAGTTCCGGGCGGATCTGCGCGCCTGGCTCGACGGGCATGATCTGTCACCCGGGCCGGATCCCTCGCTGGCCGGGCACATCAAGCAACTCGCCCGGGTGCATTCGGCACTGTATGCAGCCGGGTGGATGCGCTACGGCTGGCCCGTGGCGGTCGGTGGCCTGGGCGGGCCTGCGCTGCTGCGCGCGATCGTCGGCGAGGAGGTCGTGGGCCGCGGCCTGGCCGAACCGGGTCCCTACTCGATGATCGAAGTCCTGGCGCCCACCATGATCGACTACGCGCCGGCGGCCCTTGCCGCCGAGATGGTCCCGCTGCTGCTCAGCGGCGCGGAGCTCTGGTGCCAGGGTTTCTCCGAACCGGGGTCGGGCAGCGACCTGGCGTCGCTGTCCACCCGCGCGGTGGCCGATGGCGATGCCTGGATTGTCAACGGCCAGAAGGTCTGGACCAGCTTCGCGCAGTACTCGGCGCGCTGCATCCTGCTCACCCGCACGGCCCCCGGCCATGGCGGCATCACCGCGTTCTTCGTCGACATGGACACCCCCGGCATCACCGTCCAGCCGTTGCGGACCATGCACGGCGTGGACGAGTTCTGCGAGGTCTACTTCGACGACGTGGCGGTCCCCACCGACCGGATGCTCGGAGAGCCCGGCGACGGCTGGCAGCTCGCGATGGACCTGCTGCCGTTCGAACGGTCCACCTGCTTCTGGCAGCGGATCGCCTACCTCTACGCCCGGTTCGACCGGCTGATCGCCGAGGTGTCCGATCGCGACGACGCCGAGCTGGGCGGCGCCTACCTGGCCCTGCACACGGTGCGCTGCCGGTCCCGCGACACCCAGCACCGGCTGGCCGGTGGAGCCCGGCTGGGGCCGGAGACCTCGATCGACAAGGTGTTGCTGGCCACCGCCGAGCAGCGGCTCTTCGACGCAGCGCGCAACCTGCTGCCGGGGGCGATCGAACTCGGCGAGTCGGCTTGGCGCACCGAGTACCTCTATTCCCGGGCGGCAACCATCTACGGTGGCACCGCGGAGATCCAGCGCAACATCATCGCCCGCCGGCTACTGGAATTGGGCAGGGAGTGACGGTGGACGGCGCATTGGATCGCGAGTCCCAGGGTCTGCTCGAAGACGCGGTGACCGGGGCGATGACGGCGGCTTCCGGCCGGGGGCTCGACGCGGCACTATCCGACCTCGGCTGGCTGGACATGCTCGAAGAAATGCCGGATGTCGCCATCCCGTTGGTGTTCCGGCTGCTCGGCCAGACCGGCACGCATGCATCGGTTCTCAACGACGTGGTGTTGCATGCCGCCGGCCGTGATGCCGGCGGCACCGTGGCACTGCCCTTCGCCGGCGGCTCCTGGGTGCTGTGGAAGCGCACCGACGAGGCCGGGTCGGCCCTCGGCGGCGATCTGCCACTGCACCGGGTGCCGATCGGGGACCCGGTGCCGCTGGCGGCGGGCCGGCGTGCGCTGGGCTGGTGGCTGGCCGGCACCAGTCGGGCGATGCTCTCGCTGGCACGCCAACATGCTGTGGACCGCGTGCAGTTCGGCAAGCCGATCGCGTCGTTTCAGGCGGTGCGGCATCGGCTGGCCGAGGTCCTGGTCGCGATCGAGGGCGCGGAGGCGACGCTGGGCGCCGCGTCGGCCGAGCCATCGGATTTCACGGCCCTGCTGGCCAAGGCGGCGGCCGGCCAGGCGGCGCTCACGGCGGCACGGCACTGCCAGCAGGTGCTCGGCGGTATCGGCTTCACCGCTGAGCATCCACTGCACCGGCACGTGAAACGGGTGCTGGTCCTGGATGGGCTGCTCGGCAGCGCGCGCGAACTGACCAGTGAAGCGGGAGCACTGCTGCGGACCACCGGAGTCGCCCCGCGGCTGGCCAACATCTAGGCCGAGCAGACGCGAAGGTCCCCCAAAACGGCGGTCTTGGAGGACTTTTGCGTCTGCTCGCGGTGACGCGGAGTTAGCGGGGCAGGCCGAGCACCCGCTGGGCGATGATGTTGCGCTGGATCTCCGAGGTGCCACCGGCGATGGTCCCGGAGAAGCTGCGCAGGTAACGGTCGAACCAGCTCGCGGACGTGTGATCCTCGTTGTACGGCATGTAGGCTCCCGAACTCGCCGGGTGCGCCAGGCCGGCCGTTCCGGTGGCTTCGACAGCATGTTCGGCGGCATTCTGTGCGGCCTCGGAGCCGAGCAGTTTGAGCACCGACAGCGCTGGCACGTCCTGCTCCCCGCGCGCCGCCCGGGCCAGCGCCACCGAGCCGAGCAACCGCAACGCCTCCCGGTCCATCAGCAGCGTCGCGTAGTGATCACGCTGCAACGGCCCGACCGGATGGAAATCATGGATCAGGTCGCGCAGCCGATCGGCGAAACTCATCCACAGGAAGGTGCGTTCGTGGCCGAGTGAGCCGTTGGCCACCGTCCAGCCGCCGTTGAGCGGGCCCACCAGATTCTCTGCGGGCACCCGCACGTCGGTGAAGAAGACTTCGTTGAAGTCGATGTCATCGCGATCGCACGCCGAGGCGAACGGCCGGCACACCACGCCTTCGGTGCCGGTCGGAATCAGCAGCACGCTGATCCCTTTGTGCTTCGGGGCATCGGGGTCGGTGCGCACGAACGTCAGCAGCACGTCGGCGTGGTGCGCACCCGACGTCCACACCTTCTGGCCGTTGACGACGAAGTGATCGCCGTCCAGCACGGCGCGGGTCTGCAACGAGGCCAGATCCGAGCCGGCACCCGGTTCGCTCATGCCCAGCGACGCCGTGATCTCGGCGCGCAGGATCGGAACCGCCCACCGGCGCTTCTGCTCCTCGGACCCGAACGACAGCAGCGAGGCCGCGATGATGCCCACACCCTGCGGGTTGAAGCTGGCGTACATCCGGCGCCGGGACAGCTCCTCGGAGTGGACATACTGCTGCAGGAGGTTGGCGTTGCGGCCGCCGAACTCGGGCGGGTTGCGCGGCAGCAGCCAGCCGTTGTCGAACAGCAACCGCTGCCAGCGGCGGGCCCACTGCGGGATGTGCGAGCACGACGTGGAACGTTCGACGGTCTCGGCCTCCGCCGGCAGATGTTCGTCGAGGAACGCGGCGAACTCGTCGCGAAATGCCTCGACATCGCGATCAAAAGTGAGCTGCACCGCCACTCCTCGGTTCCGACGGCCCCGGATGTCTCCGGTGCCTCCAGCCAGTTATTTCACCGCTGCACACACAGCCACGAGAATAGCATTCTTCTGGCATGGGAGTCTTACTCTCTTCGACTTCGCCGCAACGGGCAGCCGAACCACGAGGACAGATGCAGCCTCGACCGCTCTGGACAACGTCCGGCTGCCCGCCTAACCTTCGATACGGAACCTGATTACCGATAGTAGAGAAGGGGATTTCCATGACGGTGCAGGCTGTGCTGGATGAGATTCGCAACCGACCCGGCACCGGCGATGTGATTCCGGTTATCGACCCGGCCACCGAGGAGCAGCTCACCGAGTTCACCGACTGCGGGCCCGAGGCCGTCAACGACGCGGTGGCCCGGGCGAAGGCGACCGCCGAATCGGGAGTCTGGTCGGGCATGGCCGACTACGACCGGGCCAGGGTGCTGTGGCGGATCGCCGATCTGATCGACGAGAACTCCGGCATTCTCGCCGAGCTGGAGTCGGTCAACGCCGGCATCCCGCCCGCCCAGGCTGCGATCATCACCAAGGTCGGCTCGGAGTGGTTCCGTTACTACGCGGGCTGGTGCACCAAGATCGACGGCATCGCCCGGGATGTCAACACCGGAGGCCTGACCGGCATCGAGTCACACCAGCACGTCTACACACTGCGCGAGCCCTACGGCGTGGTGGGCCTGATCTTCCCGTGGAACGGGCCGGTGTTCAACTTCTGCGCCAAGCTAGCGCCCGCACTGGCGGCCGGGTGCAGCAGTGTGGTCAAACCCGCTGAGGAAACACCGCTTTCGGCACTGGTCCTGGACCGAATCCTGACCGAGGCCGGGGTGCCGGACGGCGTCGCCAACCTGGTGCTCGGCTACGGCCACACCGCCGGCGCGGCGATCACCGCCCACCCCGACGTCGACAAGGTCGCCTTCACCGGGTCTACCGAGGTCGGCCGGCAGATCGTGCACGCGTCGGCCAACAGCAACCTCAACAAGATCACGCTGGAACTCGGCGGCAAGTCGCCGGTGCTGATCTTCGACGACGCCGACCTGAACATGGCGATCCCGATGGCGTCCTTCGGCACCTTCATCCACTCCGGGCAGGCCTGTGTCTGCGGCTCGCGCGTCTTCGCCCAGCGCGGTGTCTACGAGCAGGTGGTGGAGGGCATCGCCAACATGGCCAACAGCATGCCGCTGGGCGGACCGAAGGAAGACGGCGCCATGATCGGCCCGCTGATCAGCCAGAAGCAACTCAACCGCGTGCTGGGCTACCTCGACCAGGGCAGGTCTGACGGGGTAGAACTGGTCACCGGGGGAAACCGCCTGGACCGCAAGGGATATTTCGTCCATCCGACCGTCGTCACCAATGTCGACCCGGACAGCAGCAGGTTGTTCCAGGAGGAGATCTTCGGGCCGGTGGTCACGGTGCTGCCGTTCGACGACGACGACGAGGCGATCGCCTTGGCCAACAACAGCAGCTACGGGCTGGCGGCCACCGCCTGGACCGAGAACCTGGGCCGTGCGCATCGACTTGCCAAGCGGCTCAAGGCCGGAACGGTCGGGCTGAACTGCCAGATGCAGTTCGACCACTCGATGCCGTTCGGGGGGTACAAGCAGTCCGGGTGGGGCTACGAGTCCGGCAAGGCCGGCATCGAGGCCTACCTGCAAACCAAGATCGTCTGGACGCAGATGTAGACGGCCTGGTGCGCGCAGGATCAACGCATCAGTAGAGGTACAGCGCCAAGATGCTGCCGAACAGTGCGACGAGCCAGCCATCGGTGGCGAGACGCAGCCAGAGCGGCGCGGTGCGGACTTCCATGAAGTGTGAGATGACCAGCCGCACTTTGACGAAGCCGATCGACAGCACCGCGACGGTGATCGGCACGCTGAGGCCGGCCCGCTCCCCTACGTGCGCCGGCGAGAAGGACCAGGACGTCGCGGTCAGCGCACACAGCGCCAGCCACACGGCGGTCAGTCGAACGGCGTTGGCACCCATCGCGGACTCACCTCATCACGTACAGCAGGGCGAATATGACGATCCAGAGCAGGTCGACCATGTGCCAGTAGGTGGCCCCGGATTCCACCACCGACACCCGCTGCCGGTCGCGAAGTTCGCGGCCCACCACCGCCAGGACAACCAGACCGATCACCACATGCAGCAGGTGCACCCCGGTCAGCATGTAGTAGAACGCGAAGAATTCGTTGGTCGTCCAGGTCAGCCCGCGCCCGATCTCCAACGACCACTCGTAGGCCTTGAGCGCGATGAACAGCACGCCGCACGCAGCACCGTATCCGGTAAGTCGCAGCGCGCCAGTGTAATCCGCGTACCGGCAGGCCTGTACGCCGCGTGCGACCAGCCACGAACTGGTCAGCAGCACCATGGTGTTGACCACGCCGACGGTGAGGTTGAGGTGTTGCTGCGCCGCGACGAACAGCGCCGGGTCCCGGGCCCGCTGAACCATGAAGATGACGAAGTACGCGCCGAAGATGACGAAGTCCCCGAGCACGAAGACCCACATGCTGCCGTCCCCCGGCTGGTGCCCGACCCGGTCTCCGGTTTGCGCCATCGGCTCAGTCCGCCAGCTGCTCGCCCGGCGGCTGGCGCCGGATCGCAAGTCCCACCAGGACGATCAGCCAGGCCTGCCAGACCACGAAGATCAGCACCCCCATCCAGAAGCTGATCGCGCCGTTCCACGCGAACGGCCCGGACCGGAAGACGAACACCGGCGCCGCCATGACTTCGGTGACGATCTGCCAGACCGCGACGTAGGCCATCCAGTTCGGGAAGACGTTGTTGGTGTCCAGCAGCACCGCCACCGCGAACACCAGGTAGGACGTGGTGAAGCAGCCCAGCGAGCCCACGAACGACAGCAGTGCCACGTCGTAGAGCAAGCCGACGAGCTGCGGATCGCGGTCCGGGCGGAAGACGGCCGTCAGGAAGGTGATCGACGCGAACAGGCTGCCCGGGACCGCCCCGACCGCCAGCGATGCCAGGTATGCGTAGGCCAGCACCGGATGGACCGACATCCGCTTGATTTCGAACACGATCAGGCCGTTGGTCACACCGACGAATCCCGTGACGATCATCGCCATCCCGAACCCGATCCGAATGCCCGGCCCGTGCGCGTCGAAGAACGCGGCGATCTGTTCGACCGAGTTGCCCGGCGCCGGCGGTGGCATCAGCCGGGCCAGCGGGACGAACATCACGCCGTAGACGCAGTAGAAGACCGGCAGTATCCAGAAGCAGATCCACAAGTCGCGCTTGCTGTTTCCGGCGTCGTTCCCGGGACGGGCCGTAGCGGCGTCTGGCAGCGTGCTCGGCGCAGTGGGCTGGCTCACCGCTTGATCGCCGTTCGAGCGACGACGAACATCACCGCGAGATACACCGCGAAAACGCCGATCCGCAGCCAGAACGACACCGCACCGTTCCAGGCCAGCGGACCGGTTCGGACCACGGCGGCGCACGCGGCCGGTGTCATCGCCGCGGCGGTGACGATGTTGAACAACGCAACCCAGCGCGGGAAGATCGGCGTCGGGCCGGCGTCGAGATAGATGGCCGCCGCCAGGCAGAGATTCTGCACGACAAGCATTCCCACCGGGGCGATGAAGGTGATCCAGGCCATGTCGTTGAGCAGCTGAATCAGCTCCGGGTCGCGTTCCGGGCGAAATGCCGCGATGAGCCAGAAGAGATCGGCGAGTGCGAACAGTGTCGCTCCGCTGACCACCGCGGTCAGATAGGAGTAGGCGAGCGCCTGGCTCGGCGTCGCCATGCGCTTCATCTGCACCACGATCACCATGAAGAACGGCACCAGCATGATGGCGCAGAGGTTGAAGGTGATCATGCTGAACCGGATCATGGCGGTGTGCCGGCCGTAGAACGCGGCCACCTGCCCGGCGGTCATTCCCGGTGACATCGGCGGGAAGAAGCCGGGGAACGCCGCGAATGCGACCAGCAGGATCGCACCGAAGACCGGCAGCGACCACAGGGCGATCAGCTGACCGGCGACCGCCCGGCGCTGCGGGGCTTCTGGCGTCTCCGCGACGGTCTGCATCGGCCTCCCAAGCACAGGGTTGTCGGTTGACCGGCCGGCACCGTTGCCAATCCGGAGCCAACCATGCCAGCGGTTCGCCAACCGGCGGTTGCCGCATACCGACTGGCTACTGATAGCGTTCTCCGAAACAGAGAATATCATTCTGCCTCGGCAGGCGTGAGGAGAACCGATGCGCCCCTGGAACGACCGCACCGTAGTGATCTCCGGCGCCAGTCGTGGGATCGGCTTGGCGATCGGCCTGGCCGCCGCCGAGCGCGGCGCCAATGTCGTGCTGCTGGCCAAGACCGACGAGCCGCATCCACGCCTGCCCGGCACCGTGCACACCGCGGCAGCCGAGGTGGAAGCCGCGGGCGGCAAGGCACTGGCGGTCGTCGGCGATGTCCGCCGGGAGGAGGACGTGCGGCGCGCCGTCGACGCCGCGGTGCAGCGGTTCGGCGGAGTCGATGTCTGCGTGAACAACGCCAGCGCGATCGCCACCGAACCCACCGATGCCCTGCCGGCCAAGAAGTTCGACCTGATGCACGAGGTCAACATCCGCGGCACGTTCCTGCTGACCCGGGACTGCCTGCCGCATCTGCGGGCGTCGGCCAACCCGCATGTGCTGACGATTTCCCCGCCGATCAACCTCAACCCGCGCTGGCTGGGCGCCCACCCCGCCTACACCCTGTCGAAATACGGGATGACCCTGCTGACCCTGGGCTGGGCGGCCGAGTTCGCCGAGGCCGGGATCGCCGCCAATTGCCTGTGGCCGCAGACCTACATCGCGACCGCGGCGGTGGCCAACATGCCCGACGGCGACCGGCTGAGCGCGTCGGCGCGCAGCCCGCAGATCATGGGCGACGCGGCGATCGAGATCGTCTCCCGCCCGGCGCGGGAGACCACCGGCGGCTGCTTCATCGATGCCGAGGTGCTGCGCGGTGCGGATCTGTCCCGCTACGGCGGTGGGGACAATCCCATCCCGGACTTGTTCTTGGACCGAGTCTCTGCACCGTCGGCTTGAGGTCCGGACAACAGCGCGTCGGCCGCGGAGTAGGCATCGCCGCGGCCGGCCGCGACCGATTCGGCGAGCCGGTCGAGTTCCGGGTGCGTACGCAACCGGGTCTGAGCCAGCGACAGAATCTGGGCTCGCGCGCGAGCCAACCGGCGCTCCGGGCTATCAGCGCGGTGGTGGGCATCGATGGCCGCCACCAGTTCGTCGACGCCTTCGCCGCGCAGGGCGATCAGCGTGAGTATCGGGACACCCTTCCCGGTCAGTTCGGCACGTAGATCGCGGACCGTCTCGGCGGCGCCCTCCCGATCCGCCTTGTTCACCACCACCATGTCGGCCACCTCCAGCAGGCCCGCCTTGGCGGCTTGGATCGCGTCGCCGGCACCGGGATTGAGCACCACGACAGCAGGGTCGGCAACCGCGGCGATCTCGATCTCCGACTGCCCCACCCCCACGGTCTCCAGCAGGATCACGTCATAACCCAGCGCGGCGAGCAACCGGATGGCCGCGGGCACCGCCGCGGCCAGACCGCCCAGATGGCCACGGGCTGCCACCGACCGGATCAGCACCCCGGCGTCGTTGACGTGCGCCGCCATCCGGATCCGATCCCCGAGCAGCGCCCCGCCACTGAACGGGGATGACGGGTCGACGGCCAGCACCGCCACCCGCAGGCCCTGCTCCCGGTACGCCCCGACCAGGACGGCAACGGTCGTGGACTTGCCCGCTCCCGGCGGTCCGGTCACCCCGATGACCCGGGCCGAGGCCGAATCGAGGCCGGCCAATACCTCGTCGCGGCGGTCGCTTTCGACCAGGCTGAGCAACCGCCCGGCAGCGCGGACCGAGCCGTTCCGCGCGGCGGCGATCAACTCGGCGATGGTCATCTGCTGGTCAGGGTGCCGTCAAGCAAGGACAGTCCTCCGGTCGGACGAAAGCACGAGTACGAGAATGTTATTCTCTTTCGACGAGAGTATCAGTTTGGGTGAAAGGAAGCCGGATGCAAATCAGTGGTAGCTCCGCGATCGTAGTCGGCGGCGCCGGGGGCCTCGGCGAGGCCACCGTTCGCCGACTGCACGCCGGCGGGGCGAAGGTGGTGATCGCCGACCTGGCCGACGAGAAGGGCAAGGCGCTGGAAGCCGAGTTGGGCGCCCGCTACGTTCGCACCGACGCCACCAGCACCGAAGACGTGCAGGCCGCGCTGGCCGAGGCGGAATCCCTGGGACCGCTGCGGGTCTCGGTCGACTGCCACGGCGGACCGGCCAGCGGCGGCCGACTGATCGGCAGGGACGGCAGCCCACTGGACCTGGACGGCTTCAAAACAACCATCGACGTCTACCTCACCGGCGTGTTCAACGTGCTGCGGCTCGCCGCCGCGGCGATGGCCCGCCAGGAACCGGTGGACGGCGCCCGCGGGGTGATCGTCAACACCGCGTCGATCGCCGCCTTCGAGGGCCAGATCGGTCAGCTGCCGTACGCCGCCGCCAAGGGCGGCGTGGTCGGGATGACGCTGGTCGCCGCTCGCGACCTGTCGCCGCTGGGCATCCGGGTGGTCACCATCGCCCCCGGGACATTCCTCACCCCGGCCTACGGCCAGGCCGGCGAGCAGTTGGAGGCGCACTTCGGCGCCCAGGTGCCGTTTCCGAAGCGGATGGGCCGGCCCGACGAGTACGCCACCATGGTGGCGTCCATCGTCGAGAACGACTACCTCAACGGCGAGATCATCCGTCTGGACGGGGCGCTGCGCTTCGCCCCGAAGTAACGCGGACACGCTCGATCCGATCGAGTGCGGCACGGCTGAAGGCTGCTACGCCGGATGCACAATCAACGCCGAGGGCGC
This sequence comes from uncultured Mycobacterium sp., assembly GCA_964525125.1. GTDB lineage: Bacteria > Actinomycetota > Actinomycetes > Mycobacteriales > Mycobacteriaceae > Mycobacterium. The sequence continues at coordinate 54,056 of CAZGGK010000016.1, read as the reverse complement.
ACACTCAGTCGATTGACGCGCCGTGGCGGCTATGCCGAGGGGTGTGATGTTTTCGCAGGTCGCGGCATCCATTTGCGAGGCAATCGCACGACCCAGCCGGGCCTTGGCGATTTACTGGCCTGACCGCTTGCCCGTTGACTGTGCATCCCTGGCGTTGACTGTGCATCCCTGGCGTCGACTGTGCATCCCTGGCGTCGACTGTGCATCCCTGGCGTTGACTGTGCATCCCTGGCGTCGACTGTGCGACCGGTGCTCGACCGCACGGACGTGTTGCGGATCAAACCGCACAGTCGTGGAGGATCGCTAGCTCTTGGGCGCATTGAGCCGGGACACGATGGCGGCGAAGTCATCGGTGGCAAACGACAGGTCCTCGGCGGCGTTGGCGTAGTCCAGCGTGGCCAGCACCGCACGCTCCAGGTGGATGTTGAGCAGTCGCTTGGTGCTCTCCACCGCCTGGCGGGGCAGCTCGGCGATCTTGCGCGCACACGAGATCGCCTCGCCCACCGGGTCTTCGGCGACATGGTTGGCCAGACCCAGTGCCACCGCGCGTTCCGCCGGAATGCGGGCGCCGGTCAGCGCATACTCCTTGGCCAGCAGCAGGCTCATCTGCAGCGGCCAGGTCAGCGGGCCCCCGTCGGCGGCGACCAGACCCACCTGTACGTGCGGGTCGGCGAGGTAAGCCTCCGGTGCGACGTAGACGATGTCGCTCAGCGCGACCAGGCTGCAGCCCAGACCCACGGCGGGGCCGTTCACCGCCGCAATCACCGGAATACGGCAGCGGGCCATGCCCAGCACGATGTCGCGGCCGTGCGCAATCGTCTTGGCGCGCAACTCCCTGTCGCGGCGCAACTCGTCGAGGTAGCCGAAGTCACCGCCGGCCGAGAACGCCCGGCCGCTACCGGTGAGCACCGCGGCCCGGGCCTCGCGGTCTTCGTTCAGCCGCGGCCACAGCTGGGCCAGACCCGTGTGCAGGGCATCGTTGACCGCGTTGAGCGCGTCGGGCCGGTTGAGCGTGATGATCCGCAGCGGGCCGTCGGCGCGCACATCGATCTCAGCGGGCATGTCGTACATGTCAGGCTCCTTCGAAGATCGTGACCCGCTTCACCCAGGCTCCGCCCGCGTTCGCGATCACTCGGTCAAAGATCGTGACCCGCTTCACCCGGGCTCCGCCCGCGTTCGCGATCACTCGGTCAAAGATCGTGACCCGCTTCACCCGGGCTCCGCCCGCGTTCGCGATCACTCGGTCAATCCCAGGATTCGTCCGGCGATGATGTTCTTCTGGATCTGCGCGGTGCCGCCCATCACGGATTGCGCGCGGCTGTACAGGTAGGCACTGAGCAGTTCGGGATCCGATGTGCCGCCCACCGCCAGCGCGGCATGCCCGACGGACTGCTCCACCCAGGTCATCAACAGCTTGTCCAGCGACCCCTCCGGGCCGTGCGAGATGCCGTCGAGTTGCTCGGAGAGCCGGCGGCGGACGTGCAGCCGCAGCATCTCGGCCTGGACCGCGGCCCACGCCAGCTCTTCGGGTGGATCACCGTCCACCCGGCTTGCCATCTGGCGCACCAGTTTTCCGTAGCGAGCCGAGTATCCCAGCGTCGACGGCTCACGTTCGTGGCCGACCACCGTCATCGCCAGCGCCCAGCCCTCCCCCTCCGCGCCGATCAGCTGGTCCGCCGGCACCGTGGCGCCGTCGAATGCCACCTGACCGAATTCGGTGGTGACCCCGTTGATCATCCGCAGCGGTCGTTGCTCGATGCCGGGCTGGTGCATGGAGACGATGAACGCCGAGATGCCCCGGTGCCGCGGCACGTCCCTGTCGGTGCGGGCCAGCAGCAGACACCAGTCGGCGACATCGGAGTAGCTGGTCCAGATCTTGTGCCCGCAGATGACGTAGTTGTCGCCGTCACGGGTGGCGGTGGTGGTCAGCGACGCCAGGTCCGAGCCGGCGCCCGGCTCGGAGAAACCCTGGCACCACCGCTGGGTGCCGTTGATCATGCCGGGCAGAAACCGTTGCTGCATCTCGGCACTGGCGTGCCGGCCCAGCCCGGCGACCAGATAGCCCAGGCTCGGCCGCGGCGGTGCGCCGGCACGGGCCAGCTCCTCGTCGACGATGACGTCGTAGACCGGCGGCAGCTCCTGGCCGCCGAACCGCCGCGGCCACGACATCCCGAAGAACCCGGCCGCATACAGGTCCCGGTGCCATTCGCCCTGCCGGGACCAGTACTCGTCCGCACCGGCGGCGAGGAACGTGCCCGATCGCTCGGCCAGCCAGGTCCGCAACCGGTCCCGGAACGCGGCCTCATCGGGTGAGTCACGAAAGTCCACTGCTGATCTCCCTCAACGTCACGGGCCACAGGTCGGTCGAGACCAGTGCGCGCCTCAGATACACATGCGCCAGGCACTCCCAGGTGTTGCCGATGCCGCCGTGCACCTGAATGGCGGTCTCGCAGACGGTGCGCGCGGCGCGCGCAGCGTAGAGCTTCGCCACCCGGGCGGCCTGGATCGCGTCGGCGGCGGGCAGTTCGTCGACCGCCCAGGCCGCGTGGCGGAGCACGCTGATCGAGCCCTCGATCAGGGCCAGCCCTTCGGCGAGCAGGTGAGCGATGGCCTGGTATGACCCGATCGGCTTTCCGTACTGCTCCCGGAGCTTGGCGTAGTCGCAGGCCAGCGCGTGCGCGCCGCGGGCGGTGCCGACCAGGTCGGCGCAGCTGGCGGTCAGCGCCAAAGCCAAGAAGCGCCGGGCCTCCTCGGCGCTCAGCTGCCCGATCGGCGCCGGCGTTGCGGCCAGCGTGGCGCCGGCCCTGGTCAGGTCGGCGCCGACGCGAATCGCACCGACATCGGCGGTCAGCACCTCGTCATCACGCAGCAGCACGGCACGCACCGCGCCGCGCGCGTCGATCGCGGTGTCGCCGACCGCGATGGTGCCCGGTCCGGCATCGCCGAAGTGCCGCAACAGATCATCGGCCAACACCGGACCGAGGAAGGGCACGTCGAGAAGCCCCCGGCCGAACTCCTCCGCGACGATCGCGACCTCCACGCCGGATGCCCCATCGGAACGCAGTGCGCGCCAGCCGGTCTGGGCGACCGCCTGCTCCGACCGCGCCAGCCGGCCGGCGTCGTCGAGATCGGCAACCGACCCGGGACCGAGATCGTCTGCCAACTTCGCCGCGGCATCCCGCAATTGACGTTGCTCGGCGTTCAGCCGGACGTCCATAGGCGCTCCTTGAGTACTCGGCGCAACAGTTTTCCGGATGGCAGCCGGGGTATCTCGGGCACGAACAGCACCCGGCTCGGCCGCTTGTAGGAGGCCAGGCGGTCGGCCACCAGTGCCGTCAACTCGGCCGCGGTGACCGGCTCGCAGGTGGTGACGGCGGCGACGACGGCTTCCCCGTCGGCGAGGTCGGGGACCCCGAACACCCCGCAGTCGGCGACCGCCGGATGCCCGTGCAGCACCGCCTCGACCTCGGCGGGAGCGACCTGGAATCCGCGCACCTTGATCATCTCCTTGCACCGGTCGGTGATTCGCAGCCAGTTGCCGTCGTCGAGGCAGCCGATGTCTCCGGTGCGGTACCACCCGTCGCACAGCACCTCCGCGGTCGTCTCGGCGGGCAGGTAACCGGCCATCAGCGAATCCGACCGGGCCCAGATCTCACCGATTCCGCCCGCCAGCAACGGGTCTCCGGTCTCCGGTGACAGCACCCGCACGTCGACCCCGGGCACCGGGTGCCCGACACTGTCGAGTCGCGCCCCGTCGTGCGGGCTGCAGGCGATGACGGGCAGTTCGCTGGTGCCGTAGGCGGGGACCCAGCGCACCCCGGTGCGCCGGGTGACGGTTTCGGCGACGCCGGCGGTGACCGGCGTGGCACCCCACATGATGAAGCGCAGCGACGACAGGTCGAACGACTCCAGGTCCGGGTGCGCGGCGATGGCCAGGGCTATCGGCGCGACCGCCATCTCCACGGTGATCCGGTCGGTCTCGATGTGCCGCAGCATCGCGTCGACGTCGAACCGGCGGTGTAGCCGCAGCCACGCCCCGGTCTCCAGCGCGGTGATGATGTTGAGCAGGCCGAGGATGTGCGACGGCGGTGTCACCACCTGGATCCGGTCGGCTGCGGTCAGCCCCAGCGCATTCCGCCAGTGCCGCACCGCGGCGGTCAGCGACGCGTGGGTGTGCCGGACCGCCTTGGGCAGCCCGGTGGTGCCGGAACTGAACACCAGCAGCGCATCGGCGCCGGCCGGCGCCGGGCCGAACGGCGTCTGCGCCGGCCGGATCGGTTCGTCCAGGTGGCGCATCGGCATGAGTTCGGCCAGCACCGGATGATCCCCCACGGCGTGGGTCGGGCCGGTCAGGGCCAGCGCGTGCGCGACCTCATCGCGCCGGTAGGCCGGGCTGATCAGCACCACCACGGCGCCGAGTCGCCAGATGGCCCGCAGCGCGGCCACGAACTCCGGACGGTTCGACGCCATCACCGCCACCCGGTTCCCGGCCGCGACACCGTCGGCGGCCAGGGTTGCGGCCAGCCCGCCGGCCAGCGCGTCGATCTCCGGCAGCCGATACTGCCGGTCCCCGAACGCAAGCACACCGGGCGAGCCAGAAAACATTTGAGAAGATCCTATCGTTTTGAGAGAATAGTATTCTCTAGATTGAAGAACGCAAGAAGAGGGGTCGGTATGACGGTCACCCATGTCTTCCAGCGGGCAACAGTCACCCGCATCATCAAGGAGACCGCCGACGCACGCACCTTCGTGCTCGCCCCGCACGGGGCATCGTTTCACTACCGGGCCGGCCAGTACTGCACTTTCCAGGTCCTGGTCGACGGCGAAAGGTGCTACCGCTCCTATTCGATGTCCAGCGCTCCGGAGACCGACACCGAGCTGGCGACCACCATCAAGCGCGTTGCGGGCGGCAAGGTGTCGAACTGGCTGCTGGACAACGTCGGCGAGGGCGACGAGCTGACCATGACCCGGGCCGCCGGAACCTTCTGCCTGGACTCCACTGCCCGCACTGAGGTGCCGCTGCTGGGCTTCGCCGGCGGCAGCGGCATCACGCCGATCCTGTCACTGGCCAAGGGCGCACTTGCCGGCACCGACCGCACGGTGCGGCTGCTCTGCGCCGACCGCGATCGGGCGTCGGCGATCTTCGATGAGACCCTCACCGAACTCGTCGCCCGCCACCCCGGCCGGCTCACCGTGCATCGACACCGAGACACCGACGACGGTCTGCTCGACGCGGCCGGCGTCGCGGAGTTCGTCGGAGCCGACACCGATGCCGACTGCTACCTGTGCGGCCCGGAGGGCTTCATGGCGGTGGTGCGGGGGGCGTGGCCGGGCCCGGGGCGCCTCTTCGTCGAGGACTTCGACGTCGCCCTCGCGCCGGCCGCGCAACCGCCGGCACCGGTCGCTGCCGAGGTGGGCGGCACGGTGACGATCCGGCTGGGACGCAAGAAGGCATCGGTGCCCCGGGTGGCCGGGGAGACGCTGCTGGAGACCGCGCGGCGCGCCGGGCTGGCACCACCGTTCTCCTGCGAGGCCGGCAATTGCGGCACCTGTATGGCCCGGATCACCGAAGGCAGCGCGACCATGCGGATCAACAAGGCGCTCGACGACGACGAGGTGGCCGAGGGCTACATCCTGACCTGTCAGGGGGTTCCGGACACCGCGGCGATCACGGTGTGCTACGAGTGAGGGCGAGCCGCTCGGCGGCCAGTTCACGAAGCCGGTCCGAGCGGATTTTCGCGGTTCCGGTGAGCGCAAGCTCATCCGCGGCGAAGAACAGCACGTGGCGCGGAACCTTGTAGCTGGCCAGCCGCTCCCGCGCGAATACGCGCAGTTCCTCGGCGTCCGGGGTCACGCCGTCCTGGGAGACGATGCAGGCGACGACGACCTCGCCCAGGGTCGGGTGCGGAACCCCCACGGTCGCCGCCACTTTCACCGCGGGATGCTCGGTGAGCACCTCGTCGACCTCGCGCGGCGAGACGTTCGCGCCGCCGGTCTTGATGATGTCGGTGAGCCGGCCCTGCCAGTACAGTCGCCCGGCGGCGTCGAGATAGCCGCCATCACCGGTGGCGAAAAATCCCTCCGCGTCCAGCGTTTCGGCCAGCGGGGTACCGATGTAGCCCAGCATCAGGGTGGGGCCCTTGACGCAGATCTCGCCGGGCTGGCCGCGGCCCACGACGGAGCCGGTGAGCGGGTCCACGATCTTCACCGTCGCACCGGGCAGCACCACGCCGCTGCTGTCCGCGTGCACTTCGGGCGGCGTGTTGGCGGGGTAAGCCGTGGTGATGGTGAAGGTTTCGGTGTTGCCGTAGGCGTGGCCGGGCTCGGACCAGCTCGTCGACACGGTGCGATGCTGTGCCAGCGGGGTCTTGGAGTCGACGAACCGCATGCTGCTCAGATCGACGTCGTCCCAGTTCGGTGCGCTGCACAGCTGCGCCCACTGGTGCGGCCAGGCGAACGGGAAATTCACCCGTTCGAGCGCCATCAGTTCCAGCGCCGCGGCGGCGTCGAACGTCGACTGCAGGACCAGGCATCCTCCGCCGGCCAGCGTCGAGCCCAGCACCATCGCGAAATTGCCGGACCAGAAGAAGCCGTTGGCCGTCCAGCCCCGGACACGGTCGTCCGGGCTGAATCCGTACATCCGCCGAAACCGCCACAGCTGGATGGCAACCGCGCGATGTGAGCTGAGGATGCCTTTCGGCTTGCTGGTGGAGCCCGACGAGAAGAACAGCACGGCGGGGTCGCGTTCGGCCACTGCCGCGGCTGTCGCCTCGACTTGCCGGCAGGACCCGGTTCGACCCTGTGCCACAAAGTCATCCCACGTCTGCATACCCGGTGACGGATCACCGACCAGCACGATTGGAATGCCGTTCGCCGACGCCAACCCGGCCAGCAGCACGGCGAAGTCCTTGGCCAGCACCTTTCGCTCGGCCAACAGCACCGAAATCCCAGAGACCGCAAGCAGGTAATCCAGCTCGGCCGGGGTGGAGAACGTGCTGAGCGCGACGGCCACCCCGCCGGCCAGCGCGGTGCCGAAGACCGCCGCCAGCCACTCCGGCCGGTTGGTCATCAGCACCCCGACCCGGCCGCCCCGGCCGATCCCGTTGGCACGCAGTGCTTGCGCCACCTGCACGGCGCGGTCCCACAGCTCGGCATAGGTCCAGCGGACGGCGCCGCCCGCGGTGCGCCAGGCCAGCGCTTCCCGTTCGGCGTAGGCCAGCGTGACCTCGCGCAGGAAGCCCGGCAGCGTCAGCGCACCCAGTCCCGGCTCGTCGGCCAGCGGTGGACCGGAGATGATGGAGAGGTCGGCATCGGTCTCGTTGTCCATGGCTACAGCGGCAGTTCCACCTCGGCCGTGCACCTCACCAGCATCTCGCCGTTCTGGTTGGTCAGCCGCACCTGCACCCCGACCAGCGGCACGCCCCAGGGTGACTCCGGCTGCTTGTCGACGATCTCGGCATCGAAATAGGTCACATCACCCTCGAAGGCAGGCGAACGGAAGTCGGCCTTGGAGTGCCGCACCAGGCCGTCATGACCGGCCCAGTACGCGAGATAGTCGGTGCACCAGGCTCCCATGGTCGCGCCGTAGCCGTAGGCCCGCGCCATCCCGACCTGGCTGGCCCGATCGGCGTCGATGTGTCCCCGCGACGGCCCGACATAGAGCCCGTCGCGCTTGCGCGGGTCGATCTTGGCGTCCTCCTCGTCGAAGGCGAAGTCCTTGCCCCAGCCGGGATCCTGGTAGACCCACGGATCGGCGACACCGGGCGGGGCCACCCAGCCGAAGGTGCCCCAGATGTTGAACAGAAACGCCCGGTACTCGGTGGTGAAGCTGGCGATGCTGTGCGGGCCGATGACCCGGCGCGGCAGGGTGTCGCCGACCTTCACCTCGTCGAACCGCGGCGAGACACCGGCCCGGTTGGACTCCAGCCATCCTCGGCGGAGCCGTTCGACATCGTCGAGCTCGGATGCGCTCCAGCGCTTGATCTCGCCGAGCTGGCTTTCGAACATCCCGCGTTTGGCCGCTTCGTCGTAGAGATAGCGGATCGCGGTGGACCGTTCCCGCGCCACCAGGGTTCCGTGCTGGTTGGTGTGCACGGTGTCGCCGCGGGAGAACATGGTGGGGCCGGCGAACTTCGTCTCGGTCACGTGATAGTCGTGAAAGCGGCGGTCCTGGAACAACTTGTCGCCGGGGCGCACCGGGCAGCCATAGAACCACCACTCCTCGCCGCCGAAGATCAGGTGGCTGCCCGGAATGTGGCCGACGCAGGCCGGGGCCGCGCCGTGCCCGTAGTCCAGCGCGACCGCGATGGACTGCGGTGCGATGATGCCGCCGTAGCGCGACTCGCGGGCGAACTGCTCGTCCCAGTGCACCGGGTTGGGGTAGTCCATCGCCATCACCCAGCGGCGGATATCCGACGAACTGCACGGATCCCACAGCTGTCCGCCGCCGATCGGCTGACCCACCCGATGGTCGACGTCGGACAGATCGAGTCGCGGCCCTGTCGTCTCGGTCATCTGCCGATCACCGGTTGACATCGACGACGATACGGCCGCGCACCGTGCCGGCCATGAGTTCACCCGCCGCGGCGATGGCGTCCGCCAGCCCGATCTCGCGGGTGATCGCCTCCAGTGCAACGGGATTCAGGTCGCGGGCCAGCCGGTCCCAGGCGGCCAGCCGGCGCGGCATGGGCGCCATCACGCTGTCGATGCCCAAGAGGGAGACACCGCGCAGAATGAACGGCGCGACACTGGCCGGGAAATCCATGCCCTGTGCAAGTCCGCAGGCCGCGACCGCGCCGCCGTAGCGGGTCTGCGCGCAGGCGTTCGCCAGCGTGTGACTGCCGACCGCGTCGACGACACCGGCCCAGCGTTCCTTCTGCAGCGGCCTGCCCCGTTCGGCGAGTTCAGACCGGTCCAGCACCGTGGCCGCACCGAGTTGCCCCAGATAGGCTGCCTCGGCGGGCTTTCCGGTCGCGGCGGCCACCGAGAACCCGGCCGCGGCCAGCAGCGCGACCGCCACACTGCCCACCCCGCCGGTGGCTCCGGTCACCAGCACCTCGCCCTGGTCGGGCGCGAGCCCGTGAGCTACCAGGGCGTCGACGCAGAGACTCGCGGTGTAGCCGGCGGTGCCGATCGCCATCGCCTGGCGGGTGGTGAAAGCGGCCGGCAGCGGCACCAGCCAGTCACCGTCCAGCCGTGCCCGCTGGGCCAGGCCGCCCCAGTGGGTTTCGCCGACCCCCCAGCCGTTGAGCACCACCTTGTCGCCGGCCTTCCAGCCGGGGTGGGCCGTCTCGGTGACCACCCCGGCCAGGTCTATGCCCGGAACCATCGGGAACTTGCGCACCACCGGTGACTTACCGGTGATCGCCAGGCCGTCCTTGTAGTTGAGCGTCGAATACTCCACCGCCACAACGACGTCTCCGTCGGGCAGTTGCGCCTCGTCCAACTCGCACACCGAGACCGTCTGGCCCGACTCGCCCTTGTCGATCAGAATCGCCGAAAACATGGCCTCTCTCATCCCTTCTGGGGCGCGTAGCCCAGGGTGCTCTTGATCTCCAGGTATTCGTCGAAGCCGAATTCGCTCCACTCCCGGCCGTTGCCGCTGCGCTTGTAACCGCCGAACGGCGCGTTGAGGTCGAAGGCGTGGTTGATGGCCACCTGCCCGGCCCGGATCCGGCGCGCCAGCGCCCGCGCGGCGTCCAGGTCGGCCGCCGAGACATAGCCGGCCAGACCGTAATCGGTGTCGTTGGCGATCTCGACGGCCTGGTCCAGATCGTCGTAGCCCAGGATGCAGAGCACCGGCCCGAAGATCTCCTCCCGGGCGATCGTCATGTCGTTGGTGACGCCGGCGAAGACGGTGGGCTTGACGTAGTAGCCGGTGCTCAGCCCGTCCGGCCGGCCGGCCCCACCGGCGACCACGGTCGCGCCCTCGTCGACGCCCTGCTGAATCAGCCGCTGAATCTTGTCGAACTGCGCCCTGGAGGCAACCGGGCCGATTGCCTTCGCGTCGCCGGGGTCGCCCACCGTCACCTGCTCGGCGGTGTCCCGGGCGATGGAGATCGCCTCGGCCATCCGGGAATTGGGCACCAGCATCCGCGAGGGCGCATTGCAGCTCTGCCCGGAGTTGGGCATCATCGCGGTCACCCCGGCCCGGATGCTGTCTTCGAAGGCCGCGTCGTCGAGCACGATGTTCGGGCTCTTGCCGCCGAGTTCCTGGGTCACCCGCTTCACCGTCGGCGCGGCGTTGACAGCCACTTCGATACCGGCCCGGGTCGAGCCGGTGAACGACACCATGTCGACGTCGGGGTGCGTTGCCAGCGCCACCCCCACCCCGGGGCCGTCGCCGTTGACCATGTTGTACACCCCGGCCGGCACCCCGGCCGCGTCGAGAATCTCGGTGAAGAGGTAACCGGAGTAGGGCGCCACCTCGGACGGTTTGAGCACCATCGTGCAACCGGTCGCCAGCGCCGGGTACACCTTGCAGGCGATCTGGTTCAGCGGCCAGTTCCACGGCGTGATCAGCGCGCACACACCGACCGGCTCGCGGATGACAAGGGTCTGACCGTGCTGCTCCTCGAAGGAGAAATTCTTCAGCACGTCGATCGCACCGGTCAGGTGGCCCAGTCCGAGATAGACCTGCGGGCCGGCGGCCAGTGCCGGCGGCGCGCCCATCTCCTCGCTCACCGCGTCGGCGAGATCCCCGAGGCGCCGCTGGTATTCGGCCAGGATCGCCTGCAGCAGGTCCAGCCGCTCCTCGCGGCTGCTCTGCGACCAGGTGGCGAACGCCCGCCGCGCCGCGTTGACCGCGCGATCGACGTCGGCCGCCGAGCCCAGCGAGATCCGCCCGCCCACCTGTTCGGTGGCCGGGTTGTCGACATCGAGGGTGCGCGGTTCGACCGGATCCACCCACTGGCCGTCGATGTAGAACTTGAGATAGTCGCGCATCACAACACTCCTTCACTGGCGTTCAGACCGATTTCTTCGAGTATCTCTCCGGTGTCGCCGCCCAGCTCCGGCGCCGGCCCGGCGACCCGGCCCGGCGTCCGGGAGAACCAGGTCGGCACCCCCGGGAAGCGCACCGGGCCGTGCGGCGTGTCCACCGTCTCGAACATGCCGACGGCGTTGAGTTGCGGATCGTCGAACAGCGCATCGGGGGTGTTCAGCGCAGCGGCCGGTATCTCCAGTTCGCGAAAGAGCGCCAGCCACTCCGCCGTGGTGCGCTGCGTCATCGTCTCGGCCAGCAGTCCGTACACGGTGTCGATCCGGGCGGCCCGCTGCTCCAGCGTCGAAAAGCATTCGGCGGCCCACGGCGGGCGCACCGCGGCGATGAACGCCTGCCAGTGCCGGTCGGTGTAGATCAGCGCGGCCACCTGGCCGTCGCTGGTGCGGTACGGCCGCCGGTTGGGCGCCAGGGCGCGGGGGTAGCCGGCCGGGCCGAGCGGCGGGTCGAAGATCGCGCCGTTGGCGTGCTCGACCAGCATGAAAGACGCCATCGTCTCGAACATCGCCACCTCGACCTCCTGGCCCTCACCGGTGCGCTCCCGATGGAACAGCGCCATCATCGTGGCGTACAGCGCCGTCAGCCCGGACACCTTGTCCGCCAGGATGGTTCCGACGTAGTCAGGAGAACCGGTCAGTTGCCGTTGCACCTCGGGCAGCCCGCACTCGGCTTGAATGGTGTCGTCGTAGGCGGGCCGGTCCCCATCCGGTCCGCGTCGCGAGTACCCGTAGCAGTTCGTGTAGACGATCGCGGGGTTGATCGCGGCGACGTCGCGGTAACCGAAACCCAGTTTCGCAATCGCCTTGGCGCGCATCGAATGAATGAACACGTCGGCGGTGCCGATCAGCGCCCGCAGCGCCGAGGTCCCGGCATCGGTGTGCAGGTCCAGCACGATACCGCGCTTGCCGCGGTTGACGTTGACGAACACCCCGCTCATGCCCGGCGCCGGCCCCACCGAGATGTAGCGAGTGGTATCGCCTTGCGGCGGCTCGACCTTGATCACGTCGGCGCCCATGTCGGCCATGATCTGCGTGCAATACGGCCCCATCACCATCGCGGTGAGATCGACCACCCGCACCCCGGCCAGCGGGCCGGTGCCGGCCCGGCTAGCCATGAACCGCTCCGGCGCGTCCGAAGCTGTAGCGGATGTGCGCGTCGTGACCGTCGGGCACCGGCGGGAAGATCACCGGCGCCGACATGTCACGGATCTCGGCGATCTGCCGGTGCACCTCTTCGATCGTCCACGACGGCCGGTAGACGCCCGGGCTCTCCGCCGTGACCGCGCGGGCCACCCGGCCCCCCAGCGCGATCAGCACTTCCCCGGTCACCGAACAGGATTCGTGGGCCAGCCAGCCCACCGCGGGCGCGACCAGCTCCGGTTCCATCGGCGGGTAGGCCGAGGTGTCGATGCCCTCGGCCATCCGGGTCACCGCGGCCGGGACGATCACGTTGCAGCGCACCCCGTGTGCGGCACCTTCCAGCGCCGCGACGTTGCTCAACCCGATCACGCCCGCCTTGGCGGCCGCATAGCCTGCCACCGCATGGTTTCCGTACAGGCCGCCGATCGACGACGTCAGCACGACGCGGCCGTAACCGGCGTCGCAGAGCACCGGAAACGCCGGTCGCAACACGTGGAAGGCACCCCGCAGGTGGACGTCGAGCACGGCCTCGAAGTCTTCGGCACTCATCTCCCGCAGCGGACCGCGCCGGACATTGCCGGCGTTGTGGATCACGATGTCGAGGCGGCCGTAGTTCTCCAATGCGGCGGCGATGATCGCCGCGCCGCCCGCCGGCGTGGCGACCGACGCGGTGCACGCGACGGCTTGACCTCCCGCCGCGGCGATTTCGCCGACCACGTCACCGGCGGGGCCGGGATCCATTCCATCGCCCGCGGGGTCGGCACCGGGGTCGTTGACCACGACCCGGGCGCCCCGCGCGGCCAAAAGTACGGCGTAGGCGCGACCCAGTCCGCGGCCGGCACCGGTCACCACGGCGACGCGGTCGTCGAACCTCATCTCGGGCGTGCGGTCTCCGCTCAAGCGAAGGGTTCCTCACCGGCGAGTTTGGTCCGGGTCAGCAGGCGCCCGGAGGCCGGGTCGTAGGGTCGGGCGCGGTGCATCGTGCCGGTGTTGTCCCACATCACCAGATCGCCGACCGACCAGCGGTGCCGGTAGACGAACTGCGGCTGGGTCGCCCAATCCCGCAGTCGCACCAGCAGTTCCGTGCCGGCCCGGTATTCCATGTCGAGAATGTGGCCGGCGGTGCAGCCCAGGATCAGCGACTTGCGCCCGGATCGGTGGTTCCAGATCAGCGGCAGCTCCCGCTGTCCGATCGCCATCATCTCCCGCAGGGTCGCGATGTCGGGTTCGGGCTCGTAGTAGAACAGCGAATTCCACGCCGAATGCACCACCCGCAGCGACTCCAGTCGCTGCTTGTCGTCGTCGGACAGGTCCTCGTACGCCGCGTAGGTGTTGCAGAACTCGGTGTCCCCGTCGCCGTCGTGAGCCAGCACCCTGCTCGACAGCAGCGACGCCAGGATCGGCACCTGGTTCATCGTCCCGTCCAGGTGCCAGTAGAACGATCCCTTGAGGTAGTCGGCCTGTTTGTTGACCTTGGTGTCCAGCGTGACGTCGTAGATCTTCTCACCGTCCCGTTCGGGTGCCGGCGTGCCCAGCGTCTCGGTGAACGCGACCTGCTCGTCCGCACTGAAGCCGATCCGGCCGAACACCAGCACCCCGCGCTGTTCGAGGAGGTCCCGGATGGCTCCGGCGTGCACACCGCTGAGCAAAGTCTGCTTGTCGGCATCGATTTCGGTGCCGATGCGCGGTGTGAGGTCGCGAGTCGTCAATGCGGTAACTGTCATCTGCCCAACACCAGACCTTCCAGATCGCCCTTCGCGCGCCAGTCGCGCAACAGGTCATCGAACGCGTAGAAACCGGGACCGTAGGGTTCGCCCAGATGCGAGCGGAGTCCCTCACCGCCGCCACCCTCGTTGTTGTAATAGCCCGGCGTGCACTGGGCGTCGAACGCCGAGTTGTCGATCGCGGTGTCGCGAATCGTCCGGCACCACTCGTGCTGGGCGGGTTCGCTGGGTTCCACCGTCGTCGCTCCGCGCGCCAGCACCTCGGCGATGATGTAGGCGATGTGCTCACCCTGCAGTTCGTAGTTGGTGGCGATGTTGGCCGAGATGCCCACCTGGGTGAAACCGGTGAAGAACTGGTTGGGAAAGCCGTGACTGGTCATGCCGTGCAAAGTCTGGTAGCCGTCGCGCCAGTGGTCGAACAGCGAGCGCCCGTCGCGGCCCTCGATCGCCTCGATCGAGTAGCGACGGGAGATCTCGGTGGTGATCTCGAAGCCACTGGCGTAGACGATGCAATCGACCTCGTACTCGATCCCGTTGGCGATCAGCCCTTTCGCGGTTGCCCGCTGGACCCCTCTGCCCTCGGAGACGTCGACCAGCGTGACGTTGGGCCGGTTGAAGGTGTCCAGATAGTCGTCGTTGGAACAGGGCCGCTTGCACAGGAACCGGTAGTACGGCTTGAGCGCCTCCGCCGTCGCGCCGTCGGTGACGATGCCCTCGACGCGGCGCCGCAGCCGCTCCATCAGCTTGTAGTCCTCCTCCTCGCGGATCGCCGCGAACTGCTCCGGGGTCAGCGCCGCGGGGTCGTCCAGCTCCAGCACCCGCGCTGCGGTGTTGCGGCCCAGTTCGGTCCAGAAGTCGCAGACCAGGTCGGGCTGGCCCGGCGCCATTCCCTCCATCGTCCAGGAGTGGAAGTTGCGCTGACGTTCCTTCTGCCAGCCGGGTCGCAGGGTGCGCACCCAGGCCGGATCGGTCGCCGTGTTGCCGCGGGCGTCGACCGTGGACGGGGTGCGCTGGAAGACGTAGAGGTGCTGGGCGTAGCGCCCCAGAAAGGGCACCACCTGAACCCCGGTCGCACCGGTGCCGACGAGGGCGACCCGTTTGTCGGCCAGCTTGTCCAGACCGCCGGTGCTGTCGCCACCGGTGTAGGAGTAGTCCCAGCGGGCGGTGTGGAAGCTGTGGCCGGCAAAGTCTTTGATGCCCGCGATCCCGGGCAGCTTCGGCCGGTGAAACGGTCCCGACGCCATCACCACGAAGCGCGCCCGGATGTCGTCGCCGCGGTTGGTCGTGATCCGCCAGCGACTGGTCCGCTCATGCCAGAGCAGTTCGCGGACCTGGGTGGAGAAGATCGCGCCGTCGTACAGGCCGAAATGTTTCCCGATGTTCCGGCAGTGCTGGTAGATCTCGGGGCCGTCGGCGAACTTCTTGCTCGGCATGAAGTCGAGTTCTTCGAGCATCGGGATGTAGCAATAGGATTCGTTGTCGCACTGGATGCCCGGGTAGCGGTTCCAGTACCAGACGCCGCCGAAGTCGCCGCCGAGTTCGATGACCCGCACGTCCTCGACGCCGGCCTTCTTGAGGTGGGCCGCGGCCAGCAGGCCGGCGAAGCCGCCGCCGAGCACGGCGACGTCGATCTCGGCGGCGATCGGGTCGCGGGGCGTCACCGGGGTGTGCGGGTCGACTTCGTAGTAGCCGGCGAAGTCGTCTTCGAGCTCGATGTACTGCGCCGAACCGTCGGGCCGGAGCCGCCGCGCCCGCTCATGGGCGTACTTCTCCCGCAGTGCGGCCACGTCGATGTTCCCCGGCGTCGTGGTCGGCGGGCATTCGGTCATCGACCATCCTCCGGCGAAAGCTGCTGCGGCGCACCGACACCCATGTACTTCGCCAGCTGGTGGTGCAGGTTGACGATCGCGCGCTCCCGGTAGGGATTGGGCTTGGCGCCTTGGTAGCCGAGCGATTTCATGCCCTGCTGCACCGCCGCCATGTTGGAGAAGTCCTGCGGCAGCACCGAGCGCCACCTCGGGTCACCCACCGGGGTGTGCTCCCACACCGTCGACGGCTCCTCCCCCGCCGGGTAGAGCTCGAACACCGAAACCTCGAATATGCACTTGTCCGGGTTGTAGCTGGGATGCGGACGCGCGCTGTAGCACAGCGCACTGGTCAGGCCCTGGCCGATCTGGAAGTTCGGGAAGATCTGCCACGCGGTGCCGGCCTGACCGAGCACGTCGGCCGGGATCGTCGGCCAGATCACACCGCGCGCCTCGTCGTCGCGGCGCGCCCAGGCCAGCCAGTGCTCCAGGACCTGGTCGGCCGGGGTGCCCTCCGGCAACTCGTCGACCAGCCGCCTGGCGGCGTTCACCAGGGTCGCCGTGGTGGTGGCGTTGGTCTCCTCCATGGTGTAGACCTGCATCTGCGCGGTCGTCACCCGCGGGTCGTCGCCGGTCCCGAGCCGGATCTTGGACTGGGTCGCCTCGAGGTCGTCCGGGGCGTCGTAGCCGATGTTGCTGTGCTTGCCCTGCACCCTGGCCCAGCCCTTGAACTCCCCGAAGCGGTTGAACTCCGGGTGCGTCGTATAGACGTGATAGGTCTCGTTGAAGGCCTCCATCGCGACCTTCCAATTGCAGTCGAACTCCAGCCACTTGCGCCATTTGCAGCGCATGTTCTCCAGGCCGAACGGTTCGAGGACCTTCGCGGCCGGGAACAGGTAGTCGGCCAGCGGCTCGCAGTCGGGGTCCATGTTGATCCAGAGCCAGCCGCCCCAGGCGTCGACGCGAACCGGTCGCAGCCGGGTGTTCTCCGCGGTCAGGGCACCCTGCCAGTCGTCGCGCTCACGGATGTGGGTGCACGCGCCGTCCAGGCCGTAGGTCCAGCCGTGGAACCCGCAGACGAAGGATTTGCGGGTGCGCCCGCAGGCGTTCCTCGCGCCCTCGGGGGTGTCGATCAGCCGGCGGCCGCGGTGCATGCAGACGTTGTGGTGCGCCCGGAAAGCCTCTGAAGAACCTCCGTTGCCGGTGCGCACCACGATGATCGAGTCGTCCAGGATGTCGTAGGTCAGGTAACTGCCCACCTCGGGCAGGTCTTCGACCCGGCCGACCTGCTGCCACACCTTCCGCCACAGCTTGTCGCGCTCGGCGCGGGCGTAGTCGGCACAGATATAGGCGTCGACACCGATTGCCATCGGCCCGGAGAGTTCCTCGGCCGCTGCTGGAGTCGCAGCACCGGCGGCCCTGGCGACGTCGGTCATCACATTCTCCTCATGGCCACGCGGAACGCTTCGTCTTTGAGGAACAGCGAGGTGTTGTCGGCACCGAGATGGCTCCATTTGAGGCTCAGCCCACCGTCGACCAGCAGGGTCTGACCGGTGAGGTAGCTCGACAGGTCCGACAGCAGGAACAGGATCGCACCGGCCTGCTCCGCGGGCCGGCCGCGCCGCCCCATCGCGATCGCCTGCCGATCCCGGCCCGGGTCGTCATCGACGTAGGCGCCCGCCGCCGGCGTCTCGGTGACACCCGGCGCCACCGCGTTCACCCGGATTCCCGTCGCCGCCAACTCGACCGCCATGGTGCGGGTCATCGCGGCGATCGCGGCCTTGGCGGTGCCGTAGGCGATGTGGAACGGCGCGCTGTTCATGCCGCTGACCGAGGAGATCGACACGATCGAGCCCGGCAACCGCCGCGCGACGAGTTCGGCGGCGACCGCGCGGCTGGTGAAGAACGCCGTCTCGAGGTTGTCGGCGAAGATCTGCCGCCAGTCGGCGCGACTCACCCGGGTCGACGGCATCCAGGTCGCCGGCGCGGCGCCGCCGGCCACGTTGACCAGACCGTACAGCCGCCCGTCGGTGCGCCGGGTCTGCTCGATGACCGCGGCGATGCCCTCGTCGGTGGCGACATCCGCCGCGACCGGCAGCACCGCGAGCCCGTCGCGCGCCAGCGGCACGACGTGCTCGTCGAGCTTCTCCCGGGACCGGCTCACTGCGATCACCGTCGCGCCCGCCCGTGCCGCCATCGCCGTGACGGTCGTGCCGATGCCGCCGCCCGCGGCGCCCGCCACCACCACGATGCGGCCCTCGAGGCTGAGGAGATCCGCCATGACCCGCCTTCTCCGGTGCGGAGGAGTACCCGGCACCCGCACCAAGATCTGTTATTTGTCCGGACAACATATGTGATTCTTCTGATCGAAGAACACTATTCCGCAGGCCCGACTGTGCAGTCAAGAGGCAAGCGGGCCGGTCAGCGCTTATTAGTCTGGACTAGTCCGGCACTCGGGGTGGCCCGGCGTCGGGCCGCTGGGCGGGCCCGGCTCCGGCCGGGGTCCGCATTATGCACCGTGGTGGCCGAAATGAGACGAATTCGACATCGCGTGTCGGCGACCACGCCGGTTAAAATGGGACACTTGCCGCGCCATGCCACGTGCCGGGACCGGGGCCGCCGAACGGACGCCGGAAAAGACCCCGGAAAACAACTCAGAGAAGCAGGACGGGCCCGGAGAACTCCGGCGCGGCACCGGCCCGGTTGGGAACGCCCGGCGATGCATTGCGATGACCGACCGCACTGACGTGCCCGCAGTGACGTCAGGCAGCACAGACTCGGAGGCCACCAGGACATGAGTGACGGCGATGACGCCACTCCTGACCGCGTGCCCGGGGCCGGCCCCGACGGTGCCGACCAGTCGGTGACCCCCGGGGCCGGCCGGCGGCGGGCGGCCGCGCGCGGGAGCCACGCCGAGGGTGCGCTGACCGTCGCCGACCTGATCGCCAAGGTCGGCGGCGCCGGCATCTCCGCCGGCCCCAGTCGCCACTCGGCGGCCCACGAGACCGCTCCGGAAGCCGTTGCGGTCCCGGCTGCCGAAGTCGACGAGTTGGAGCCCGCCACCGAGGCGAATCTGTGGCGGCATGACCGCCTCGCCGATATCGCCGCCATCGCGTACGCCTCCGAGCTCCCCGACCTCGACCAGATCCACCGACCGCGCACCGACACCGGCCCGGCCGGGCCCGGGCCGCACGCCGCCGGGCGAACCGGCAGGTGGCGCCGGGGGCCGCGGGCGACCCTCCCGGTACCCACCCGGCGCAAGGCACTGCTGGCCGGACGTGCGCTGGCCGCGCTGATGGCGGTGCTCGCGCTGGCGCTGACCGGCGGGGCGTGGCAGTGGAGCACGTCGAAGAACAACAACCTCAACCGGGTCAGTGCGCTGGACATGGACTCCCGCGACATCCTCGACCCGAACGGACAGTACGGCGACGAGAACTTCCTGATCATCGGCACCGACACCCGCGCGGGCGCCAACAGCGCCGTCGGCGCCGGCGACACCGAGGACGCCGGCGGCTCCCGCTCGGACACCATCATGCTGGTCAACATCCCGGCGAGCCGCAAACGTGTGGTGGTGGTGTCGTTCCCGCGCGACCTGGCGATCACCCCGCTGTACTGCCAGGCATGGAACCCCGACACCGGTGAGTACGGGCCGATCTACGACGAGGAGACCGGGACGTACGGCCCCAGCATGGTCTACACCGAGACGAAACTGAACTCCACATACGCCTTCGGCGGACCGAAGTGCCTGGTCAAGGAGATTCAGAAGCTGTCCGGGCTGGCCATCAACCGGTTCATGGCCGTCGACTTCGTCGGCTTCGGCAAGATGGTGGACGCACTCGGCGGCGTGGAGGTGTGCACCACCAGCCCGCTCTACGACTACGAGCTGGGCACGGTGCTCGACCGGGCCGGCCGGCAGATGATCGACGGGACGACCGCGCTGAACTATGTGCGCGCCCGCAACGTCTCCACCGAGTTCAACGGCGACTACGGGCGCATCAAACGCCAGCAGCTGTTCCTGTCGTCGCTGCTGCGATCGCTGATCTCCAAGGACACGTTCTTCTCGCTGAGCAAGCTCAACAACGTCGTCAACATGTTCATCGGAGACAGCTCCGTCGACAACGTGAGCACCAGGGATCTGGTCGGCCTGGGCCAGTCGCTGCAGGGGGTGCCGGCCGGACACATCACGTTCGTCACCGTGCCCACCGGCGTCACCGACGAGAACGGCGACGAACCGGCGCGCACCGACGACATGCGGGCGCTGTTCGATGCGATCATCAACGACGACCCGCTGCCCGGCGAGAACGGCCAGGGCACCGGCTACAACGCGACGGCAACACCGACCGCGCCGCCCAGCACGACGGCGCCGGCACCGGCCGCCCTGAGCCAGCAGGTGCGGACCGTGACCACCGCACCGCATGAGGTGACGGTGCGGGTCTCCAACGGCACCAGCGAACCGGGACTGGCCGGCATTGCCACCGACGGGCTGGAACAGGCCGGTTTCAACGTGATGACGCCCGACGACTACCCCGACGCACCCAGGGCCACCACGGTGTTGTTCTCGCCGGGCAACGAGCAGGCCGCCGCCACCGTCGCGTCGGCACTGGCCAACCCACCGATCCAGCGCGTCAGCGGAATGGGCGAGGTGGTGCGGGTGGTCCTCGGTCCGGACTTCCACTCCGTCGGCAGCCCGGCGCCCAGCGGATCGTCGGTCAGCGTGCAGCTGACCCACAGCACCAGCAGTGCCCCCACCAAACTGCCCGACGATCTGACCGTCACCAACGCCGCCGACACCACCTGCGAGTAACGCCCGGGCTGTTGACCGGCCCGGCGCCGCAGCCTGTCGCTGCACCGCCGGGCATCGCGGCCCACGCTAGTCTTGACGCCATGCGCACCGCCTACCACGAACAGCTCGCCGACTTGACCGAGCTACTCGGCAAGATGTGCGGCCTGGCCGGCATCGCCATGGAGCGAGCCACCCAGGCTTTGCTGCACGCCGACCTGGTACTGGCCGAGCAGGTCATCACCGATCACGAGCAGATCGCCGCGATGAGCGCACGCGCCGAGGAGAACGCCTTCGTGCTGCTGGCGTTGCAGGCGCCGGTCGCCGGGGATCTGCGGTCCATAGTGA
The DNA here is from genome assembly GCA_964525125.1 of uncultured Mycobacterium sp. Lineage (GTDB taxonomy): Bacteria > Actinomycetota > Actinomycetes > Mycobacteriales > Mycobacteriaceae > Mycobacterium. Next base: position 33,261 of record CAZGGK010000016.1, on the reverse strand, counting down.
GCGCCATCCAGATGGTCGCCGACATCGACCGGATGGGGGCACTGGCCCTGCACGTCGCCAAGATTTCCCGGCGGCGCCATCCCCAGCACGCCCTGCCCGAAGAGGTCAACGGTTATTTTGCCGAGATGGGCCGGCTGGCAGTCGAATTGGGCAACAGCGCGCAGGAGGTCGTGCTCTCTCGCGACCCGGAGAAGGCGGCCCGGATCCGCGAAGAAGACGACGCCATGGACGACCTGCACCGGCACCTGTTCAGCGTGCTGATGGATCGCGAATGGCGGCACGGGGTGGCGGCGGCCGTCGATGTGACACTGCTGGGCCGGTTCTACGAGCGCTTCGCCGATCACGCCGTGGAGGTGGCCCGGCGGGTTATCTTCCAGGCCACCGGCAAGTTCCCGGACGAGACCACGCTGCCGTCGTGACACCCCGTTGACACAGCCGCGATGGTGTATCCCAATCCGTCGAATCGTTCACTTTACAATCCCAAGGTGATAGCCTGACCCATACTCTTAGCCCCCTCCGTACTGTTAGCCTGGTGTGGTCCGGGCCAGCCCAAGGGTACGAGACTGCGGCTAGGTCGATCCGGTGACGCCGCGAACGCCGTCGTCACCCTTAGCAATTGATAGGGGCCGATGTGAAACTGAACCGATGTGGTGCTGCGCTGGGTGTTCTCGCCACCGGCGCACTGGTGTTGTCCGGATGTGGCAGTGACAAGAACACGGGTGAGAGCACATCCGACCACAACGCGACGCACGGCACGTCCGCGTCGGGCATCAACTGCGGTGGCAAGGACACCCTGAAGGCCAGCGGGTCGACGGCTCAGCAGAACGCGATGGCACGGTTCGTCAAGGCTTTCGAAAGCGCCTGCCAGGGCCAGTCGCTGAACTACACCGCAAACGGTTCGGGTGCCGGCATCCGCGAATTCGTGGGCGACCAAACCGATCTGGGCGGCTCGGATGTGCCGCTGGGCACCGAGGACGCCGCGAAGGCCCAGGAGCGGTGCGGATCACCGGCGTGGAACCTGCCGGTGGTGTTCGGTCCGATCGCGATCACCTACAACGTCCAGGGCGTCGACGCGCTGGTGCTCGACGGGCCGACGGCCGCCAAGATCTTCAACGGCGGGGTCACCCACTGGGACGACGAGGCGATCAAGGCGCTCAACCCCAACGCCACCCTGCCCAGCGAGCCGATCCACGTGGTGTTCCGCAGCGACGAGTCCGGAACCACCGACAACTTCCAGCAGTACCTCGATTCCGCGTCCGACGGCGCCTGGGGCAAGGGTGCCGGCAAGGCCTTCAACGGCGGTGTCGGCGAGGGCGCCAAGGGCAACGACGGCACGGCGGGCGCCATCTCGGCAACCCCCGGGTCGATCACCTACAACGAGTGGTCGTTCGCCCAGGCGAAGAAACTGCAGATGGCCCAGGTCGTCACCTCGGCCGGACCGGACCCGGTGGCGATCAGCACCGAATCGGTGGGCAAGACCATCGCCGGGGCCACCTTCAAGGGCCAGGGCAACGACCTGGTGCTGGACACCGAGTCGTTCTACAAGCCGACCCAGGCCGGCTCCTACCCGATCGTGCTCGCGACCTACGAGGTGGTGTGTTCGAAGTACCCCGACGCCGCGGTCGGCACCGCGGTGAAGGCCTTCCTGGAGTCGACCATCGGCGCCGGTCAGAACGGTCTCGCGGAGAACGGATACGTCCCGATCCCGGCCGAGTTCAAGACGCGCCTGTCGACCGCGGTCGACGCCATCTCCTGACTCGATGACGTCTGGTAGACCCGCAGCCGAAACAGCTGTCGGCATGGCTGAGTCAGCCGGAGGGACACCCACTCCGAGTCGGGTCGCGGCCAGCAAGGGGTCGCGGGGCGAACGGCTGTTCAGGACGATTGCGATCACCGCCGGTTCGGCGATCGTGATCGCAATCGTCCTGATCGCGGTCTTCCTCCTGATCCGTGCCATCCCATCGCTGCGCGCCAACCACGCCAACTTCTTCACCAGCGCGCAATTCAGCACCGGCAGCGCCGACACCCTGGCGTTCGGCATCCGGGACCTGCTGATGGTCACGGTGCTGAGTTCGGTGTTCGCACTCGCCCTGGCCGTGCCGGTGTCGGTCGGAATCGCGGTGTTCCTCACCCACTACGCGCCGCCGCGGCTGTCCCATCCCTTCGGCGTGATCATCGACCTGCTGGCAGCGGTTCCGTCGATCATCTTCGGGCTGTGGGGAATCTTCGTACTGGCGCCCCAGTTGCTTCCGATCACCGAGTTCCTCAACGCGCACCTGGGCTGGCTGTTCCTTTTCGACAAGGGCAACGTGTCCCTGGCCGGTGGCGGCACCATCTTCACCGGCGGCATCGTGCTGGCGGTGATGATCCTTCCGATCATCACCTCGGTGTCCCGAGAGGTGTTCCGGCAGACGCCGTTCCCGCACATCGAAGCCGCCCAGGCGCTGGGCGCCACCAAGTGGGAGGTGGTGCGGATGACGGTCTTGCCGTACGGCCGCAGCGGAGTCATCGCCGCGTCGATGCTGGGTCTGGGCCGCGCGCTGGGCGAGACCGTGGCGATGCTGATCATCCTGCGGGCGGCACCGCGGCCCGGGAACTGGTCACTGTTCGACGGTGGGTACACCTTCGCCTCCAAGATCGCTTCCGCGGCATCGGAATTCAGCGCTCCGCTGCCCACCGGCGCCTACATCTCCGCAGGCTTCGCGCTCTTCGTCCTGACGTTCGTCGTCAACGCCGCCGCCCGGGCGGTGGCCGGAGGCAAGGTCAACGGATGAGCACCGCCAGCGACGATGCAGGAGGCAGCGATGACGGGGGGCGGCGGCATGCGCACTGACACGCTGAACAAGCCGGCCAAGGTGCCGGCCGGCAAGACCGCGTTCCAGCACATCAGCCTCTGGCGACGGGTCAAGAACAGGATTGCGGCGCTGTCTTTCGGCGCCTCTTTCGTGGTCGCGATGGTTCCGCTGGTCTGGCTGCTCTGGGTGGTCATCGAACGCGGCTGGCACGCCGTGGTCCGGTCGGACTGGTGGACCCACTCGCTGCGGGGCGTGCTGCCGGAACAGTATGCCGGCGGCGTGTACCACGCGCTGTACGGAACATTGGTGCAGGCGGCCGTCGCCGCCGCACTGGCGGTACCGCTGGGGTTCATGACCGCGGTCTATCTGGTGGAGTACGGTTCCGGCCGATTCGCCCGACTGACCACCTTCATGGTCGACGTGCTGGCCGGAGTGCCGTCGATCGTGGCCTCGCTGTTCATCTTCAGCGCCTGGATCGCCACCCTGGGATTCGAGCAGAGTGCGTTTGCGGTGGCACTGGCCCTGGTTCTGCTGATGCTGCCGATCGTCGTGCGCTCCACCGAGGAGATGCTGCGACTGGTCCCCGACGAACTGCGGGAAGCCAGTTACGCACTGGGCGTGCCGAAATGGAAGACGATCCTGCGGATCGTGGTCCCCACCGCGCTGTCGGGCATCGTCTCCGGGATCTTCCTGGCAATCGCCCGCATCATGGGCGAGACGGCCCCGGTGCTGGTCCTGGTCGGGATCAGCCGCTCGATCAACTACGACATCTTCCACGACAACATGGCTTCGCTGCCGCTGCTGATCTACGCCGAGCTCGCCAACCCGGAAGCGGCCGGCACCTACCGGGTGTGGGGAGCGGCGCTGACCCTGATCATCGTGGTGGCGCTGGCCGCCGTGGTCGCGGGCCTGGCCGCCCGGTTGACGGCGATCCGGCAGCGCTGACCCGGGTTCTGCACCACGGTCAGCCGGCGGCCAGTTTCACCACCCGGTTGTTGCCCCGGTCGGCGACGTAGACCGCACCCTCGTCGTCGACCGCCAGCAGCAGCGGCATGTTGAGTCCGGTGAACGGCAGCAGCGTCTGGGTGTTGGTCCCGACCGCCAGCTTCAAGACCTTGTGGTTCTCGTGGTTGGTGACATAGACATTCGCGGCTTTGTCGACGGCCACACCCCACGGTGACGACAACCCGCTGAACGGCAGGTCCGTCTGGGTGTTCGACCCGGCCGCCAGTTTGACCACCCGGTTGTTGTCGGTGTCGGTGACGTAGACGTTGCCGGAGGTGTCCACGGCCACGTCGTCGGGGTTGTGCAATCCGGTGAGCGGCAGGTCGCTCTGGGTGTTCGATCCGGCATCGAACTTCACCACCCGGTTGTTGCCCCGGTCCGCGACGTAGACGCTGCCGGCCCCGTCGACCGCCACGCCCTCGGGATAGTTGAGTCCGGTGATCGGCAGTTCGGACTGGCTGTTGGAGCCGGCGACCAGTTTCACCACCCGGTTGTTGAAGTCGGTGACGTACACGCTGCCGTCCTTGTCGACAGCCACCCCCTGCGGCTCGTAGAGACCGCTGAACGGCAGCACGATCGGGGTGTTCGAGCCGGGCGCCAACTTCACCACGCGGCCGTACATACCCTGGTTGGTGATGTAGACGTTGCCCTCGGCGTCGAGGGTCAGCCCGCCCGGGGAGAGCCGGAAGTTCAGGCCGTCGAACGGCAGCACGCTCTGCCCGGACGCCGACGAATCCGAATGCCGGGTGGCCAGGTAGCCGCCGATGCCGATGGCGGCGAGCAGCACCGGCACCACCACCGCGGCGATCAGCAACCACTTGCGTTTGCCGCCGGCCGACGACTGCGACTGCCGGGCGTACGACGGCGATGCGGCCGGGCTGGGCGACGACCCGGCCTGGCTGCCGCTCCAGCCGGCTCCGACTGCTTGACCGATCATGGTGTGTTCGGCGCTTTGGGACTGGGTTGGATACCCGCCAGGCGTCGACTGGGTTGGGTAGGCGCCAGGCGTCGACTGGGTTGGGTAGGCGCCGGGCGTCGACTGGGTTGGGTAGGCGCCAGGCGTCGACTGCATGGGCACACCCGGCATCGACTGCATGGGCACACCGGGCGTCGACTGGGTGGGCACACCCGGCATCGACTGCATCGGAACACCGGGCGTCGACTGCATCGGATGCACACCCGATGTCTGGTAGTACGCGGTGGCCGCGCTGTCGAAGGCGCGGGTCGCCTGGCCGGTGTCCTGCCCCTGCTGCAGGATGGTGGCGGCCTGTTGCTGCTCGGCGGTGGTCAGCGCGTCATTCGCGGCGTTCGCGAGGTCACCCGCGGTGCTGTAACGCTCCCGCGGGTTCTTGGCCATGCCCCTGGCGATCACCTGATCCAGCGCGGGCGGAACCGCCCCGGGCCGCAGCTGGCTCGGCCGCGGGGCGGGTTCCATCAGGTGCGCGGTGATCAGCCGTTCGATGGTCTCCCCCCGGTACGGCGGGGCGCCGATCAGACACTCACCCAGCACGCAGGCCAGCGAATAGATATCCGCCCGATAGGTGATCTCGTCGCCGCTGAAGCGTTCCGGGGCCATGTATGCGTAGGTTCCCACCGCACTGCCGCTCTGGGTGAGTCCGCGGTCGGTGGCGGCCCGGGCCAGACCGAAATCCACCAGGTAGGCGAAGTCGTCGGGGGTGATGAGGATGTTCTCCGGCTTGACATCACGATGTGTCACGCCCACCGCGTGGGCGGCATCCAGGGCCGCCGCGATCTGGCCGATGACGGCCACCGCGCGTGCCGGATGCAGCGGCCCGGAACGCCGCAGCAGCTTGGCCAGGTCGACGCCTTCGATCAGCCGCATCTCCACATAGAACTGACCGTCGATCTCGCCGTAGTCGTGGATGGGCACGACGTGGGGTTCGGTGAGCCGGCCGGCGGCGTCGGCTTCGCGCTGCATGCGCGCGCGGAACGCGGGATCGTCGGACAGCTGTGGCGAAATCAGCTTCACCGCGACCAGTCGGCGTTTGCGGGTGTCCTCGGCCTTGTAGACCTCGCCCATTCCGCCGCGACCCAGCAGCTCCAACAACTGGTACGGCCCGAACCGAGACCCGGCCCGCGAACGCGGCTCGTTGTCGCTCACTATGCTCCCTTCACCCAACCGCATGCAATCACCGACCAGCGGCCGCTGTTCCCGTGCGCACAGCGTGGCCCAAGGTTAGCCGACGGTTGCCGGCCCGCGCCGCGGTTCAGCCCTGACTCGGGCGCGGCGACCGGGCCGCCCCGGGAAGCGAATCCCGCTGAGCCGTCGCCGCGATCGCCCATCACTGGAGTGCTTCGACCGCCGTCTGGAGTTTCGATTGGAAAGAACTCGGCAGCGGGATGTAGCCGTACTGGTCCAGGTCCTCCTGGCCGGCGCCGATCGCCGCCTGCATGAATGCCTTCACCGCCGGGCCGGTCTCCGGGTCCGGGTATTTCGAGCAGACGATCTCGTAGGTCACCAGCACGATCGGGTAGGCGCCGGCCTGCGTCGGCTTGTAGAACGCCGAGGTGTCCAGTATCAGGTCGTTGCCCTGGCCGGTGACCTTCGCGCCGGCGATGGTCTTCTCCACCGTGTCGGCGGAGATCGCCACCGGGTCCGGGCCCGCCGAGGTGATGATGCGGGCCATACTCAGCTGCCGTCCGACCGCATACGACCACTCGTTGTAGCTGATCGCCCCCTCGGTGTTGCGCAGCATCGTCGAGGTGCCCTCGTTGCCGGTGGCGCCGTCACCGACACCCCCGTTGAACGCCTTGCCGGCGCCCTTTCCCCAGGCGCCGTCGGACGCGGAATCGAGGTACTTCTGGAAGTTGTCGGTGGTGCCGGACTCGTCGGCGCGGAAGACGACCCGGATGGGTTCGGCAGGCAGCCTCACATTCTTGTTGTGTGCCGCGATCGCCGGATCGTCCCAGCTGGTGATCGTGCCGTTGAAGATCTTCGCCACGGTCGGCCCGTCCAGGTCCAGCCCGCTCACGCCGTTGACGTTGTAGGTGACCGCCACCGGACCGAAAACCGTCGGCAGATGCCACCCCGGCGAGCCGCACCGCGTCGCCACCCGCGCCGGCTCACCCTTGGCCTCGTCCAGCGGGGAGTCGGACCCGGCGAAATCGGTCTGATTGTTGGCGAACTGCTTGATCCCGGTCCCCGACCCGTTGGCCCGGTAGTCCAGGGTGTAGTCCGGGCAGGCCCGGATGTAGGCGTAGACGAATTGCTCGATGGCATGCGCTTGTGCGGTCGAGCCGCTGGCGGTGAGCTTCTTCTTGCCGTCGCACCGCACCGACTGCGCCCCGGGTCCGGCCGACCCGGTCCCCTTCGTGCCGCCACCGCAGCCCGCAACCACCAGTGCGATCACCACCAGCAGGCTCAGCGCAGCGGCAAATCGGTGGATCTTCACGGCAGTCCTCCGCGGTCAGGATGGTGGCCACCCTACCGGCGCCCACCGGCAACGGTAGCCGATTCTCTTTGCCGGCGGCCGGGTCACGCGATGGCGTTGATCGCTGTCTGCAGTTTGGACTGCAGCGAGCCCGGCAGCGGGATATAGCCGTACTGATCCAGGTCCTGCTGGCCGGCGCCGATGGCCGCCTGCATGAATGCCTTCACCGCCGGGCCGGTCTCCGGGTCGGGGTACTTCGAACAGACGATCTCGTAGGTGGCCAGCACGATCGGGTAGGCGCCGGCCTGCGTCGGCTTGTAGAACGACGAGGTGTCCAGTATCAGGTCGTTGCCTTCGCCGCTGAACGTCGCCCCGGCGATGGTCTTCTCCACCGTGTCGGCGGAGATCGCCACCGGGTCCGGGCCCGCCGAGGTGATGATGCGGGCCATACTCAGCTGCCGTCCGACCGCATACGACCACTCGTTGTAGCTGATCGCCCCCTCGGTGTTGCGCAGCATCGTCGAGGTGCCCTCGTTGCCGGTGGCGCCGTCACCGACACCCCCGTTGAACGCCTTGCCGGCGCCCTTTCCCCAGGCGCCGTCGGACGCGGAATCGAGGTACTTCTGGAAGTTGTCGGTGGTGCCGGACTCGTCGGCGCGGAAGACGACCCGGATGGGTTCGGCAGGAAGGTTGGCGCCCTTGTTCAGCGCAACGATCGCCGGGTCGTCCCAGCTGGTGATGGTGCCGTTGAAGATTCTCGCCAGGGTGGGACCGTCCAGATCCAGCTCCCGGACGCTGTCGATGTGGTAGGTGACCGCGACCGGACCGAACACCGTCGGCAGATGCCACGCCGGCGAACCGCATCGCGCCGCCACCCGCTGGGGCTCACCGGTGGCGGTGTCCAGCGGCGAATCAGATCCGGCCAGGTCGGTCTGGTTACCGGCGAACTGCGTGACGCCGGTGCCGGATCCGTTCGCCCGGTAGTCCAGGGTGTAGTCCGGGCAGGCCCGGATGTAGGCGTAGACGAACTGTTCCACCGCATGCGATTGCGCCGTCGAGCCGCTGGCGGTGAGCTTCTTCTTGCCACCGCACTGCACCGATTGCGAAGCCGGGTCCGACGATGATCCGCCGCTGCCGCAGCCGACAACCAGCAGTGCACCGACGGTCAACAGACTCAGCACGGTCGCAAGACGGTGGGATTTCACGGCAGTCCTCCATTCCTGTACGGTGCGGGCCGGCTCAGCCGAAACGCCCGGAGATGTAATCCTCGGTGGCCTTCTGGCTGGGGTTGGAAAAGATCTTCTCGGTGCCGTCGATCTCGATGAGCCGACCCGGTTTGCCGACGGCTTCCAGGTTGAAGAACGCGGTCTGGTCGCTCACCCGGGCGGCCTGCTGCATGTTGTGCGTGACGATGACGATGGTGTAGTCCTGCTTCAGCTGCGCGATCAGGTCTTCGATCGCCATCGTCGAGATGGGGTCCAGCGCCGAGCACGGCTCGTCCATCAACAGCACGGCCGGTTGCACCGCGATCGCCCGGGCGATGCACAACCGCTGCTGCTGTCCGCCCGACAGGCCGCCGCCCGGCCTGTCGAGGCGGTCCTTGACCTCGTTCCACAGGTTGGCGCCCTGCAGCGAGTTCTCCACGGTCTCGTCGAGCAGCTTGCGGTTGCGCACGCCCTGCAACCTCAGCCCCGCCACTACGTTGTCCCGAATCGACATGGTGGGGAACGGGTTCGGCCGTTGGAACACCATCCCGATGGCCTTGCGCACCCCCACCGGGTCGACGCCGGCGCCGTAGATGTCCTCACCGTCGAGCAGCACCGAACCCTCGACGCGAGCGCCCGGGATGACCTCGTGCATCCGGTTCAGCGTGCGCAGCACCGTCGACTTGCCGCAGCCGGACGGTCCGATGAAGGCGGTCACGCTGCGCGGCTGGACAGACAGCGAAACCTCGGCCACCGCATGGAACTGCCCGTAGTAGATGTTGACGTTGGCGAGGTCCAACCGCTTAGCCACTAACAGAACTCCTCAACATAGTCGGCCGCTAAACCCATCTTGGTGTGAAGACGCCTGCGGTCAGCCTAACCACCGCACCGAGCCGCGTGATAAGCAGGAGCAATGTCGGCGCCGCGCGGTGCGTGCCTCACCGGATCGCAGCGATCGCGGCGACCAGCCGCTGCTTGAACTTGTCCGGCAGCGAAACGTAGCCGGCGCCCGGCAGCCCGTCCTGTCCGCTGCCGGCGGCCACCGTCATCAGTGACTTGACCGCGGCGGCGACGTCCGGCCGGTAGCCCTTGGAGCAGACGATCTCGTAGGTCACCGACACCAGCGGATAGGCTCCGACGGTCTCGGTGCCGTACAGCGAGTCCAGATCCAGCCGCAGGTCATGTCCGGTCCCCTGGATGAAATCGGCTGATTCGAGGGTGCTGCGGGCCGCGCCGGCCGTCACCGGGACCGCGCCGCTACCCGAATCGATCTGTGCGAACCGCATGCCGTCCCGGTCGATGAACCCCCGTTCGACGTAGCCGATTGCGCCCGGGATCATCTGCACCGCCTGGATCACCCCGGCCGACTTCTGCGCGCCCTCGCCGGCGCGGCCCCGGAACTCGCTGCCCGCGCCCGAAGCCCAGGCCTGCGGAGCGGTGGTCATCAGGTACTGCTGGAAGTTGTTGGTGGTGCCGGAGGAATCCGAGCGGTAGATCGGCCTGATCTCGGTGTCCGGCAGTGCCGCACCGGGATTGAGCGCGGCGATTGCCGGGTCGTCCCAATGGCTGACCGTGCCGCTGAAGATGCGGGCCAGCACGTCGGCGTTGAGCACCAGGGCGTCGACGCCGTCGAGGTGGTAGGCCAGCACGATCTGGCCGAACACCAGCGGCAGATGCCAGGCCGGGTTGCCGCCGCAACGCCGGGCCGCCGCAGCTGCCTGGTCACCGTCCAGCGGCGCCTCCGATCCGGTGAAGTCGACATGGCCGGCGATGAACTGCATGCGGCCGGCACCGGACCCGGTCGGGTTGTACGACACGTTCTTTCCCGGACACCGTCGCACCCAGGCCCGGTTGAACAGCGCGATCGCGTTCTGCTGAGCCGTCGAACCCGCGGCGGTCAGGGTGTCCCGGCCGGCGCACTCGGCCGAGTCCGGTGCCGCCTGGGCGGCGTCGTGGCCGTCCGGATCGCCGGGGTTGTCATCGGTGCCACAGCCGGAAAGCGCCACCCCCGCGACCGCAACCGCCAACATCGTCCTGCCCAGCGCACCGAGTCTCACCGCGCATCCCCCGCGGTCTGCAGCGCATAGGCGGTGTCGACGCTGGACACGGCGAAACCCAGCCGCTGGTAGGTGTTTATCGCCGCGGCGTTGTCCGACTCGACGTAGAGCAGCACAGTGGGATCTGCGGCATCGGCGAGTCGGCGAGCCAGCGCGGCCACCCCCACCGACGTCAGCGCGCGACCCAGCCCGCGGCCCTGCGCGGCCGGATCCACCCCGACGATGTAGACCTCGCCCAGGCCCGGCCGGTCGAGGTGGACCTTGGTCCAGTGAAAGCCCAGCAGCACCTCGGGATCGCCGGACGGGTCGGCGAACGCCAGGAACAGCCCCGCCGGGTCGAACCACGGCTCCCGCTGCCGTTCCGCCAGCTGGGCCGCGGTCCAACCGCCCTGTTCGGGATGCCAGGCGAAGGCGGCATTGTTGACCCGCAGCAGCTCGGCGTCGTCGGCGCTGCCCGCATAGGTGCGGATCCGCACCCCCGGCGGGAGCACCGGTTCGGGCACATCGCGCAGCGAGCGCCGCATCTGCAGCAGTTCGCGGACCGCCCCCAGACCCAGTTTTGCGGCTGTGCGGCGCGCCGGCTCCAACGTGTGATGCGCCCAGAACTGGGTTTGCGCACCGGTTTTCGCCAACGCCGCGCGTGCCATCGCGGTACCGATGCCGCGCCGGCGCGCCCGTGGGTGCACCACCAGCTCGGCCATTCCGGGAGCCCCGTCGCGGCGGCCGCTCAGCTGGAGGTAACCCGCCGGAGCACCGCCGCCGAAGATCAGCAGGTGCTCGGCACGGTGCCCGGAAAGCTCGCGCAGCACCTGCTCGCCGACCGGCGGGACGCCATCGGATTCCGTTGCGGCGGCGACTATCTCATGCACCTGCTGCTGCTCGCCGCCGGACAGCGCAGCACGCCAGTCGGACGCCGTCACTGACTGGCCAGCGGATCTTCCAGCGGGGCCGCCCGGCCGCCGGTGTCGACTTCGGAATCCCCGGCTTCGCCGTCGCCGTCGGAATCCGGGACCGGCGGCCGGCCGCGCACCGGACGGATCGCCTTGTAGCCGACGTTGCGAACCGTACCGATCAACGCCTCGTGCTCCGGTCCGAGTTTGGCGCGCAACCGCCGCACGTGCACGTCGACCGTGCGCGTGCCGCCGAAGAAGTCGTACCCCCAGACCTCCTGCAGCAACTGCGCCCGGGTGAAAACCCGGCCGACGTGCTGGGCCAGGTATTTCAGCAGTTCGAACTCTTTGTAGGTCAGGTCCAACGGGCGACCGCGCAGCCGTGCCGTGTAGGTGCCCTCGTCGATCAGCAACTCGCCCAGGGTGATCTGGCCGGCGCCCTGGTCGACCGCCGCCCCGCCGTGACGGCCGGCCAGTAGGCGCAGCCGGGCGTCGACTTCGGCGGGACCGGTGGTGGGCAACAGAATCTCGTCCAACCCCCATTCGGCATTGACCGCAACCAGACCGCCCTCGGTCACCACCGCAACCACCGGAACCGAACTGGCCGCCCCGCTCAGCAAGCGGCACAACCCGCGAGCCGCCACCAGGTCGGTGCGCGCATCGACAAGCGCCACCTCGGCCGATCCCGCCTCGAGCAGCGCGGAGACCTCCATGCGAGTCGCCCGCACGCTGTGCGCCAGCAGCGCCAGCGACGGCAACACCGACTCCGGGTGCGGGTCAGCGGTCAGCAGCAGTAGCTCCAACGAGGCCCTCCAGCATCCCGGGGGAAGCGATCTCCCAGACTTTGAGACATCTGACGTTACCGGCCAGGTCAATCAACGATAGCGTGCGACCTGCCAGAATGTCCGAGTGCGCAGGATGGTTATCGGGACGGCCGCAGCATTGGCAACCCTTATCGTCGTGGCCGCCGGGGTCGACTTCGGAACCAGCGTCTACGCCGAATACCGGTTGTCGCGTGCGGTGCGACAGGTCGCGGGTCTGAGCGCGGACCCCTTCGTCGCCGTGCTCGACTTCCCATTCATTCCCCAGGCGGCGCGGCGGCACTACGACGAGCTGGAGATCAAAGCCCGGGCAGTCGAGCGGCCGGTCATCGGCCGGGCCATGCTGGAAGCCACCATGCACTCGGTGGACCTGGCCCGGGCGTCCTGGCTGTTCCGGACGGACGCGGCGATACCGGTCGGCAAGCTGGAGAGCCGCATCATCATCGACTCCGTTCACCTCGGCCGCTACCTGGGCATTCGCGACCTGATGGTGGAAGCGCCGCCGGCAGAGACCAACGACGCCACCGGCGGCACCACCGAATCGGGCATCTCGAGCAGCCGGGGCCTGGTGTTCACCGGCACCCCGAAGGCGGCGGGCTTCGACAAACGGGTCAGCGTCTCGGTGGACCTGTCCATCGCCGGTGACGATCCCACCACCCTGGTGTTCACCCCGACCGGCATCCTGACCGGACCCGACACCGCCGACCAGTCGGTCCCCGACGACCAGCGGAGCAAGGTGCTGACCGCATTCCGCGGCCGGCTGCCCCAGCAGCGGCTGCCGTTCGGGGTGGCCCCGACCAGCCAGGGCGCCCGCGGTTCCGATGTCATCATCGAAGGCATCACCGAGGGGGTAACGATCAGCCTGCAGGGGTTCAACCAGTGGTGACACTCTCGATCGTCGCGATCGTCGCCGGGTTGTGCCTGGCCGGACTCACCGGGTGGCTGCTCACGCGCCATGCCGGGGTGCTGCGCGAAGCCGGCCCGGAAGACGGCCCGATACCGGGGGTCGACCCCGGCGACCTCGGGCTGGCCGACGACGGACCGACCGTCGTCCATTTCTCCGCGCCGTGGTGCGGGCCGTGCGCGCAGCTGCGGCGGGTGGTCGACCGGGTCTGCGCCGACCTCGGCGACGTGGCCCACATCGAGATCGATATCGACGCCAACCCTACTGTGGCGCAACGTTTTTCGGTGCTATCGCTGCCAACCACCGTCATCTTCGACGCGGCCGGGCGGCAGCGGTACCGGGCCACCGGGGTACCGACGGCCACCGATCTGCAATCGGCACTGGAACCTCTGCTGGCCTCACCGGCACCCGATTAGGTAGGCTGTGCGTCGTGTCAGCCCGGCTTGAGCTCATGCTCACCAAGCGTCGCGCAGTCGATCTGTGCCGCACCGCGGGCTGTTGCTGTTGTTGTTGTCGCTGAGTAGCCGCGTCAGCACGCCGCTCTCAAAACGGCCCGGAAAAATACTGTGGCGCGTCGCTGCCACCCGTCCGTCGCAAAAACAGCAGCTAGGAGCAACACCATGGCAACCGTCAGCACCCCCGGAGTAGACGTCCGGGGCCCCCGCTTCGCCGCCTGGATCACCACCGCCGTGCTACTGGCCACCCTGGTCGTCGCCGGCTACAGCGCGGGCGGCGCGGCCCTCCTGCTGGGCGCGCAGGCGGCGGTCTTCGCCATCGGCGCACTCGGCGGCCCGCGGCGGCACCCGTACGGCCTGGTCTTCGCGAACCTGGTGCGGCCCCGGCTGGCACCGGCCACCGAATTCGAGCCCGCCGCGCCGCTGAGGTTCGCCCAGCTCGTCGGCCTGGCATTCGCGGTCCTCGGGGTGGCCGGCTTCGTTGCCGCCCCGGTGGTGGGCCTGGTGGCGACCTCTTTCGCACTGGCGGCGGCATTCCTCAACGCGGCTTTCGGGATCTGCCTGGGCTGCCAGGTCTACCCGCTGGTGGCACGGCTTCGCAATAGTCGGAGCCAGATCCCGAATCCCGCGTGAACCATGACGACAGCTGGATGGAACACGGCGCCCGGTGGACGCCCCGATCGAATTGGGAAGCCGAAATGAGCTCTGCACCAGGAGTTGCCCTGCCCGCCAATGTCGACCTGGCGAAGGAGACGGTGATCACCGGCCGGGTACTCGACGGCTCCGGACAGACCGTCGGCGGTGCGACGGTGCGCCTGCTGGACGCCTCCGACGAGTTCACGGCCGGGGTCGTCGCCTCGGCCGCCGGTTATTTCCGGTTCTTCGCCGCGCCGGGTTCGTGGAAGCTGCGCGCGCTGTCCTCGGCCGGCAACGGCGATGCGGTGGTGACGCCGCTGGGCGCCGGCCTGCACGAGGTCGACGTCAAGATCGCCTGACGCCGCGGGGCTAAACTCGATGCCGTGGTGCTGTTCTTCGAGATCATGCTGGTGGCGGCGGTCGTGGTGATCAGCTGGTTCGCGCTGTACACGGTGTATCGAATGATCACCGACGAATCGTGACCGGCGCCGACACCCCCGGCCAGGTCAGTCCCGGCTCCGGCGACCGCGCGGTGGCCGCGGCCGCCGAGCGGGCCAATTCCACCGCACCCCGCAACATCCCGACCTTCGACGACCTGCCGGTGGCCGACACCGCCAACCTGCGCGAGGGTGCGAACCTGCACGACCAACTGCTGGCGCTGCTGCCGCTGGTCGGGGTGTGGCGCGGCACCGGCGAGGGCCGCAGCGCGCACGGCGATTACCGGTTCGGCCAGCAGATCGTGGTCTCCCACGACGGCGGCGACTACCTGAACTGGGAGGCCCGGTCCTGGCGACTGACCGAGACCGATGACCACCACGGACCGGCGCTGCGGGAGACCGGGTTCTGGCGCTTCGTCGACGATGCCGCCGACGACAGCGAATCGCAGGCCATCGAGCTGCTGCTGGCCCATTCGGCCGGCTACGTGGAGCTGTTCTACGGGCGGCCGCGCAGTGCGACCTCCTGGGAGCTGGTCACCGACGCCCTGGCCCGCAGCAAGTCCGAGGGCCTGGTCGGCCTGATGGGCCCAGCCAAGCGGCTCTACGGCATCATCGACGGTGGTGACCTGGCCTACGTCGAAGAGCGGGTGGACGCCGACGGGGACCTGGTGCCGCATCTGTCGGCACGGCTGACGCGGTTCGTGGGCTGATCCTTCGGGGTTGACTCTGCGCGCACCACGCGGCCCACTCGCACGCCGCCGTGGTGGACGCAGACTCAAGGCGAGCGGCTGGTCAACGACGGGCGATAGCGGCGTCGATGAGACCGGCGAACTCGGCGTGCAGCGGGCCCGGTGGCCGGGCCCGGCCGTCGAGGGTGTGCACGCGGGCGGCCAAGGTGATGCTGGACACCAGCCAAACGTCTTGCGCGGCAACCAGATCGTCCGGCCGCAGCGCCTGGTAGCCGCAGCTGTAGCCTTTGGCCTTCGCCACCTCGAACAGTGCCTGCTGGGTGGTGCCGCGCAGGATTCGGTGCGACGGCGGCGGAGTGAGCAGGCACCGGTCCGTTCCGGTGGCGATCACCACCGTCGAGCGTGGACCCTCCAGGATGTAGCCGTCCGAACTGACGAAGATGACGTCGTCGGCGCCCCGCTGCGCGGCATGCCGCAGCGCGGCCATGTTGACCGCGTAGGACAGCGTCTTGGCGCCGGCCAGCAGCCACGGCATCGCGTCGTCGCCGGCGGCGGTCAGCCCGCGGTCCAGCATCACCGCCGCCACCCCATCGCGGCGGGCCGCGGGAATCCGCTCCGGCAACACGGTGACCAGCAGATATCCGGTGGGAGCCGTACCGCCCTCACGCCCCCGGCTGTAGATCAGCCGCAGTGCGCCCTCGCCGGTGCCGTTCGACGCCCACTGCCGCACCGCCACGTCGACCGCACGGCGCCACACCGGCAGCTCCGGGGCGGGCAGCCCCAGCTGTTCGGCCGAACTGGCAAGCCGAGCCAGATGCGCGTCGAGCAGACATGCCGCGCCGTCCCGGACCAGCAGCGTCTCGAAGACACCGTCGCCGCGCAGCGCGGCGAGGTCGTCGGCGTGCAGCAGCGCAGTTCCCGACGGGTGAATCCTGCCGTCGAGCGTGACGATAGTCACGCCGGTATCGGTCCGTGCAGACATGGACCCTGAGCGTAGTGGCTCCGTAGAGTTGACCCGTGTCCGCGGTTCCCGCTCCCGATCCCGGACCCGACGCCGGCGCCATCTGGCATTACGGCGACCCGTTCGGCGAACAGCGCGCCGCCGAGACCGGCGCCGTGCTGGTGGATCGCTCACATCGGGCCGTGCTGACCCTGACCGGATCCGACCGGCAGACCTGGCTGCACACCATCTGCACCCAGCACGTCAGCGACCTCGCCGACGGCGCCAGCACCGAGAACCTGACCCTGGACGGCAAGGGCCACGTCCAGAACCACTGGATACAGACCGAGTTGGCGGGCACCACCTATCTCGACACCGAGCCGTGGCGGGGCGCGCCGCTGCTGGAGCAGCTGCGCAAGCTGGTGTTCTGGGCGGATGTGCAGATCACACTCGCCGACCTGGCCGTGCTGTCGCTGCTGGGCCCGCGGCTGGCCGAACCGGCGGTGCTGGACGCGCTGGGGGTGGCCGACCTGCCCGGCGCAACCGCGGCACTGCCGGTGGCCGGCGGTGGATTCGTCCGGCGGGCTCCGGGCGCCGGGGCCGGTGCGATCGAGTTGGACCTGCTGGTGCCGCGCGGCGAGTCCGCCGACTGGCAGCGCCGGCTGGCCCGCGCCGGGGTGCGGCCGGCAGGGGTGTGGGCCTATGAAGCCCATCGGGTGGCGGCCCGCCGCCCGCGACTGGGCGTGGACACCGACGACCGCAGCATCCCGCACGAACTGAACTGGATCGGCGGGCCCGGGGCCGGGGCGGTGCATCTGAACAAGGGCTGCTACAGCGGCCAGGAGACCGTCGCCCGGGTGCACAACCTGGGCAGACCACCCCGCATGCTGGTGCTGCTGCACCTGGACGGTTCGGCGGACCGGCCCTCGACCGGCGACCCGGTGCTCTCCGGTGGTCGTCCGGTGGGCCGCCTCGGCACCGTGGTCGACCACGCCGAATCGGGCCCGATCGCGCTGGCACTGGTCAAACGCGGGCTGCCGGCCGACACCGCCCTGGCCACCGGGGCCGACGCCGAGGTCGCCGCGATGATCGACCCGGATTCACTGCCGCCACCCGATGTTCGCGGCGCCGGCCGGTTGGCCATCGATCGATTGCGCGGGGCGACCCGCTGAGCGGGGCGGTCAGCGGCCGCACAGCGGGCACGGTAAGCTGTCGGCAGGACAATAAAGACACACAGATCGGAGCCGCCTGCTCGTTGGGCCGCTCCGTTATTGCGCGAGGGGGTCCCCCCATGGGCCGCGGCCGGGCTAAGGCGAAGCAGACCAAGGTTGCTCGAGAACTGAAGTACAGCTCTCCGGAGACGGACTTCAACCGGCTCCAGCGTGAGCTGTCCGGGTCTGGGGTCGGCGAAGTCGACCACAACGGCGACGACCGAATCTCTGACGACCCGTGGGGTGGCGGCGAGGACGACTGGCGCCGCTAGAACCTCGGGTGCTGGCCGACGAGCTTGGCCTGGCCGCTGGTCTTGCCGCCCTTGGTCACCGTCCCCAGCGTCCACGAGTTCAGGTGGCGGGCGGTCAGGATGGCCAGTGCCCGGTCGGTGTCCTCCGGTGCGACGACGGCGACCATGCCGACACCCATGTTGAACGTCTTCTCCATCTCCGCGCGGCTCACCCGGCCGCGCTGCGCGATCATCGCGAACACCGGCGCCGGCGTCCAGGTGCCGCGGTCCAGCTCGGCGACCAGTCCGGGCGGGATGACGCGCTGCAGGTTGCCGGCCAGTCCCCCGCCGGTGACGTGGCAGAACGTCCGCACCTGGGTTTCGGCGGCCAACGCGAGACAGTCCTTGGCGTAGATGCGGGTGGGCTCGAGCAGCTCCTCGCCCAGGGTGCGGCCGAACTCCTCGACGTGGCCGGCCAGGTTCATCCGGTCGATGTCGAGCAGCACCGCGCGGGCCAGTGAGTAGCCGTTGGAGTGCAGGCCCGAGGAGCCCATCGCGATGATGACGTCGCCGGGCCTGACCCGTTCGGGCCCCAGCACGTCGTCGGCCTCGACCACGCCGACGCCGGTCGCCGAGATGTCGTAGTGATCCGGTTCCATCAGGCCGGGGTGCTCGGCCGTCTCGCCGCCGAGCAGCGCACAGCCCGCCTGCACGCACCCCTCGGCGATGCCGGCGACGATCGCGCTGACCCGTTCCGGCACGGTGCGCCCGACGGCGATGTAGTCCTGCAGGAACAGCGGCTCGGCACCGCACACCACCAGGTCGTCGACGACCATTGCCACCAGGTCCAGGCCGACGGTGTCGTGCTTGTCCATCGCCTGGGCGATCGCCAGCTTGGTGCCCACCCCGTCGGTGGACGCCGCCAGCAGCGGCTCGCGGTAGTCGTCGCGCAGGGCGAACAGCCCGGCGAACCCGCCCAGGCCGCCGCGCACCTCGGGCCTGGTGGCCTTCTGTGCCAGCGGTTTGAACAGATCGACGGCGCGGTCACCGGCCGCGATGTCGACTCCCGAGGAAGCGTAGGTTATGCCACGATGGCCCCGTTGGGCGCTGCGATGCATCATCGGGCATAAGGCTACCGCCCGGCGCTCGACTCCGGCACCAGGTGTTCACACCCGTCCGGTCAGGACCGCCGCAGCGCGTCGCTTCCGGTCTCGGCCTGCAGTGCGGCGTTGGTCAGCATCTGCTCGACGACGTTCTTGCCCAGGGCGGCTTCGCCGGGCAGCTCGATCGGGTAGTCGCCATCGAAACAGGCCGCGCACAGCCGCGACGCGGGCTGTTCGGTGGCCGCGATCAGGCTCTGCAGCGAGACGTAGCCAAGGGTGTCGGCACCGATCGCGTGCCGGACCGCCTCGAGCATTTCGGCCTCGTCTTCGACGGCGTTGGCGATCAGCTCCGCGCGAGACGGGAAGTCGATGCCGTAGAAGCACGGCCACTTGACCGGCGGGGAGGCGATCCGCACGTGCACCTCCACCGCGCCGGCTTCGCGCAGCATCCTGATCAGGGCGCGCTGGGTGTTGCCCCGCACGATCGAGTCGTCGACGACGATCAGCCGCTTGCCCCTGATCACTTCGCGGAGCGGGTTGAGCTTGAGCCGGATACCCAACTGGCGGATGGTCTGCGAGGGCTGGATGAAGGTGCGCCCGACGTAGGCGTTCTTGGTCAGGCCCTGACCGAACGGGATGCCGGACCCCTGCGCGTAGCCGACCGCCGCGGGGGTGCCGGACTCGGGCACCCCGATCACCAGGTCGGCGTCGACGGGATGTTCCCGGGCCAGCCGACGGCCGATCTCCACCCGGGTGGCGTGCACCGACCGTCCCGCGATGGTGCTGTCCGGGCGGGCCAGATAGACGTATTCGAAGACGCAGCCCTTGGGACTCGGGTTGGCGAAACGGCTGGACCGCACCCCATCGGCGTCGATCGCCAGCAGCTCGCCGGGTTCGATGTCGCGCACGAACGACGCGCCGACGATGTCCAGCGCGGCGGTCTCCGAGGCCACCACCCACCCGCGATCCAGCCGGCCCAGCGACAGCGGCCGCACACCCCACGGGTCGCGGGCCGCGTACAGCGTGTTCTCGTCCATGAAGGTCAGGCAGAAAGCGCCCCGCGCGGTCGGCAGCAGGTCAAGCGCCGCCTGCTCCAGGCTGGAGTCGGCGGCGCCGTGCGCCAGCAGTGCACCCAGGATGTCGGAGTCGGTGGTGGCCGCACCGGGGCGGCGCGGGTCGATCAGGCCCAGGCCGCGGGCCCGGGTGGCGAGCTCGGTGGTGTTGACCAGGTTGCCGTTGTGCCCCAGGGCCACCCCGGTGCCGGCGGCGGTGGTGCGGAACACCGGCTGGGCA
This sequence comes from uncultured Mycobacterium sp., assembly GCA_964525125.1. Lineage (GTDB taxonomy): Bacteria > Actinomycetota > Actinomycetes > Mycobacteriales > Mycobacteriaceae > Mycobacterium. The sequence goes on along the minus strand of CAZGGK010000016.1, from coordinate 13,198 downwards.
TTCTCCCAGGTGGTGTCTCCGGTGGTGGAGTAACGGCAGTGCCCGATCGCGACGTGGCCCGGCATGGCCGCCAGCGTCTGCTCTTCGAATACCTGGCTGACCAGGCCGAGATCTTTGAACACCAGCACCTGTGATCCATCGGCGACGGCGATGCCGGCCGCCTCCTGACCGCGGTGCTGCAACGCGTACAGCCCGTAGTAGGTCAGCTTGGCCACTTCCTCGCCGGGCGCCCATACGCCGAATACGCCGCACTCCTCACGAGGCGAATGCTCGGTCGGCGATGGCTCGGTAGTCACGATTGGGCGGCTCCCTGGCACGGGGACGGTGACGCTACGCAGTCTAGCGGGGTCAGCCCGGTAATCGCACCAGCGGAAACCAGCCCGCGATCTCCCCGGCCCGCGCCCCGGACAGTTGCAGAGCGCCCGACGACTCGGCCTGCTCGACCGTGCTCAGGCCGGTAACCAGCAACAACCAGGTCCGCGGGTCGGTCTCGACGACGTTGGGCGGGGTGCCGCGGGTGTGCCGCGGTCCTGTGATGCACTGCACCGCCGCGAACGGCGGGATGCGCACCTCCACGCTGGCGCCCGGCGCCGCGGCGGCCAGGGTGCGGGCGGTCAGCCGGACCGCCGCGGCCAGCTGAGTGCGGTCCGGGGCGGGCCGGGTGTCGTCGTGCAGCCAGTCGGCAACGGCCAGCACAGCCTGGCGGGTCTGCTGCGGGTCGGCGGGGCGACGGGCGGGCACGTCGTCAGGGTATTTGGGTGTGCACGCGGGGCTCCTTGGGGCTTACGGGGCGCCGCCGGCGGTGTGCGCCCGCTGCATGGCGGTCCGGACACGTTCGGTGTCGCCGGGTGTCCACCCGTCCGGTGGCAGCACCGCCACCCAGCCGTCCAGGATGGTGTCGGCGTAGTTGTGGCCGTGGCCGGCCGGCATCTTCTCGCCGTGTGCCAGATCCGCGCCGACCTGCCAGAACGTCACGACCGGATACCAGCGCATCGACGCGGTACGGTCCGGGCCGGGCGGCTCGGTGAGCCAGTCCGGCCTGGTGAACAGCAGGTCCGGCGACCACCACACCACCGGATCGGAGGCGTGCTGCAGGAACAGCACCCGGGCGCCCTGCCACGGCGGCGCCGCGGTACGGGCGATCTCGGCCGGGTCGGTGCCCTGGGCGAAGCGCACCGTGCGCCCGTTGTCGTAGCGCGGCGCCACCTCGGTGCTGCCGGGGTCGCGGCGCACCACCAGGGCCTGCCACAGCGGGCTGGCCTGCGGCGGCCCCACCCACAGCACCGCGTCGAATCCCATCTCCGCGATGTCGGGCAGCCAATCGAACGCGGCCTGGCCGGCCATCGCCCCCAGACTCTCGCCGTAGAGCACCAGTTTCGGCCGGTGGGCCGGCGGCTGTTGCTGCCAGCGGCGGTGGATGGTCTCGATCAGCATCGCACCGGAGTTCATCGACTTGCGCTGGTCGGCCAGAAACGAGATCCAGCTGGGCAGGTAGGAGTACTGCACGCCGACCATCGCGGTGTCGCCGTCGTAGAGCATCTCCAGCGACCGGGCCGCCACCGGGTTGATCCAGCCGGTGCCGGTGCTGGGCACGATCACCAGGAGTTTGCGCTCGAAAGCCCCGGTGCGATCCAGTTCGTCGATCAACAGCTCCATCCGGGCCCGCTCGTCCGGCGCACTCTGCAGGCCGGCGTAGACCCGGATGGGCTCACGGGCCGGCCGGCCGCTGACCGCTGCCAACTCGTCGGCATGCGGCCCGCCCCCGACGAAGCTGCGGCCCTGTCGGCCCAGGGTGTCCCACGGCACCAAAGATGCCGGGCTGCCCGACCTCTCCGGCTGCATCGGCTGGTGGACCCCGGGCTTGGTGGCGTTGTTCTCCGGCTGGAACACCGCGCTCGCACCGGCGAAGAAACCGTGGATGAGCACGCCGTTGATCAACATGACCAGCACGGTCACCACGATGGCGGTGCCGAGGAACAGCGCGACCTCGTAGTGCAGGTGCCAACGCCTGATGAGCACCCGGGCCAGCAGCCTGCTGGCGTCGATGAGCACCCGGGTCGCCGACACCAGCAGCGCGGCCACCCCGATGGCGACGATCAGCGTGCGCAGGTAACCCGGTGTCGCCGGGCCCGGCATGCCCAGCAGCGCCGAGACCTGGCGCTGCCAGGCGGCGGCCGGGATGAGCATCAGCACGCAAGCCGTCGGCGCGGCCAGCACCACGGTTGCCTTCAGCCCCAGCAGCACCCGCCGCGGCGGCGGCCACCACCGGGAGCCGCGCAGCACCAGCCGGTAGGCCAGCTTGCCGATCAGCACCCCCAGCCCGTACCCGAATGCGGCGTTGACCCCGCCGACCAGACCGGCGAACAGCCAGTCCCTCGGCAGCAGCGACGGTGTCATCGACAGGCAGAAGAACAGCGCCCCGAACGCCACCCCGATGAACTGCAGCCGCAGCAGGCTCCAGGCCCAGACCAGCAGCGGGTGCCGGCTCCGGGACCTGGTCGGCGCGCTCATCCGAACAAGCCGGGCAGCACCGCCTCCGACGTGCTGCGCAACTCCGTCAGGGAGACGGTGAACAGCCCCTGGACCTCGACGGCGTCGAAGCCCCGGTCGACGACGCCGATGCGGGTCGCGGGCAGGCCGCGGGCTTCGCAGATCGACGCGAACCGGCTCTCCCCGATGCGCGGCACCGCCACCAGCACCCGCCCGCTCGATTCGGAGAACAACGCCACGAAGGGATCACAGCCTTCGGGAAGCACGATGCGGCAACCGGTCTCACCGGCCAGTGCGGATTCGACGACGGCCTGCGCCAGCCCACCCTCGGAGAGATCGTGCGCCGCGGTGACCAGGCCCTCGCGGGACGCCGCGGTCAGCACATCGGCCAGCAGTTGCTCGCGCTTCAGGTCGACTCGCGGCGGCAGGCCGCCCAGGTGGTCGGCGGTGACCTGCGCCCAGATCGACCCGTCGAACTCGTCGCGGGTGTCGCCGAGCAGCAGCAGCGTCTCCTCCGGTTCGGTTCCGAAAGCCGTTGGAAGGCGCCGTGATACGTCCTCTATGACGCCGAGCACGCCGACCACCGGGGTGGGCAGGATCGCCGTCGCCCCGGTCTGGTTGTAGAAACTCACGTTGCCGCCGGTGACCGGAATCCCCAGGGCCGCACAGCCGTCGGCCAGGCCGCGCACCGCCTGGGCGAACTGCCACATCACCCCGGGGTCTTCCGGGGAGCCGAAGTTGAGGCAGTTGGTGACGGCCACCGGGGTGGCTCCGGTGACCGCGACGTTGCGGTAGGCCTCGGCCAGCGCGAGCTGGGCGCCGGTGTAGGGGTCCAGCGCGGTGTAGCGGCCGGAGGCGTCGGTGGACAGCGCGATGCCGCGGCCGGTGGCCTCGTCGATGCGCAACACCCCGCCGTCGGCGTGCTCGGCCAGCACGGTGTTGCCGCGCACGTAGCGGTCGTACTGTTCGGTGATGAACGCGCGGCTGCACAACTGCGGGCTGCCCAGCAGCTTGAGCAGGGTGGCCCGGAGTTCGTCGCCGGTTCGTGGCCGTTGCAGTTTCGCTGCGGTGTCGGCGTTGAGGGCGTCCTGGCCGTCCGGGCGCATCAGCGGGCGGTGGTAGATCGGGCCTTCGTGGGCCACTGTGCGGGGCGGCACGTCGACGACGGTCTGGCCGTGCCAGGTGATGCGCAGCCGGTCGCCGTCGGTGACCTCGCCGATCACGGTGGCCAGCACATCCCATTTGCGGCACACCGCCATGAAGGCGTCGACGTTGGCCGGGGTGACCACCGCGCACATGCGTTCCTGCGACTCGCTGGACAGGATCTCGGCGGGGGTCATTCCTGCCGCCCGCAGCGGCACGGTGTCCAGTTGAATGCTCATGCCGCCGTCCCCGGCGGACGCCAACTCCGAAGTGGCGCAGGATAATCCGGCACCGCCCAGATCCTGGATGCCGACCACCAGGCCGGCCGCGTAGAGCTCCAGGCAGCACTCGATGAGCACCTTCTCGGTGAACGGGTCGCCGACCTGAACCGACGGCAGTTTCTTTCTCCCCGAGCCGGTTTCGTCGCCGCCGAAGGTGTCCGATGCGAGCACCGACACCCCGCCGATACCGTCCAGCCCGGTGCGGGCGCCGAACAGGATGATCTTGTTGCCGGTGCCGGAGGCGAACGCCAGGTGCAGGTCCTCTTTGCGCAGCACGCCGACGCAGAGCGCGTTGACCAGGGGGTTGCCCGCGTAGCTGGCGTCGAAGACGGTTTCGCCGCCGATGTTGGGCAGGCCCAGCGAGTTTCCGTAGCCGCCGATGCCGCGCACCACCCCGTCGAGCACCCGGCGGGTGTCGGGGGCGTCGGCCGCGCCGAACCGCAGCTGATCCATCACCGCGACCGGCCGGGCGCCCATCGCCATGATGTCGCGGACGATGCCGCCCACCCCGGTGGCCGCGCCCTGGTACGGCTCGACGTAGGACGGGTGGTTGTGCGATTCGACCTTGAAGGTGACCGCCCAGCCGTCCCCGATGTCCACCACGCCGGCGTTCTCCCCGATGCCGGCCAGCATCGACTTGCGCATCGCCTCGGTGGTGGTCTCACCGAAGTAGCGCAGGTGCACCTTGGAGGATTTGTAGGAGCAGTGCTCGCTCCACATCACCGAGTACATGGCCAGCTCGGCGTCGGTGGGGCGGCGGCCCAGGATGTCGCGGATCCGCTGGTACTCGTCGTCCTTGAGGCCCAGTTCGCGGAAGGGTTGCGGTTGATCGGGGGTGGCCGCGGCGTGCTCGACGGTGTCGGTCTGATGCGGGAGGCCGGACGTCACGGCCATGAGTGTAGTTGTGCGGCGGTGCCGGCCGGCCGGAACAGTGCCACGGTCAACAGAAGGCGACCATCTCACGCAGCCAGTCCCGGAGCTTCGCCATCTCGGCGGCCGACACGGTGCCCAGCGGCTCGGTCCGGGCGAAGCGGTCGGTCGATACCGTGGTGATCTCTTCGGTGCGTACCCAACCCGGCCGGTTCAGCCCGGACTCGGGTGAATCGATGCGGACGTGGTGCTGCAGGACGATGCAGTCGATCTGGTGTTCCCCGACGAGCCGGCGGACCGCTTCACCCAGTGACACGCCCTTGTCGTCGCGTTCGGCGATCACCGCCAGCTCATCCCGAAACACACTATCGACCTGCATGGATGTCGTAGCCATGGATTTGATCATCTCGAAATCTATAGCTCGTCCCATGGACCAGATCGACGCAAGAACCGCTATCGGTACCTGTCGTACATCTCGGCCAGCTCCTTGACCCGAGGATCGACGGGACGCCCGGTTTTCTCGCTGGCGGCCACCGCGGCCCGGGCGGCGGCGATCCGGACCCGAAGGCTTCGCCGCGGCCTGGGACTCTCCTCCGGGGAGGTTTCCGGGGTGCATTCGGGAGGTGTGTCCGCGCTGGTCATCGATAGTCTCCTGCCCGCTCAGGTCAGTGTCGTCCGCTGGGCGATCACCTGCACGATGACGGAATCATCTGTTGTCGCCAGGGTAGATCGTGAGAGTGCGCGAAGCACCTCCCAGCCCAGTTCGGCCTGGGTGTCGTCGGTGCTGAACGTGCGCTCGAATGCCCAACTGGTGCGGCGCCACCACTCGGCACGCCTGTCGGCTCGGTTCTTCTGCTGCCAGGTGACGATCGCACCGATAGCGGCCACGCCACCGACGATGAGCGTCACCCACGCTTGCGCGGGCATCATCTGCCGGACGTTAACAGCGGGCGGGGCCATCGGGTCCGCGACCACCTCGGGCGGCTGTGGATGAATTCAGTCCGGGGCCAGGAACGCGCGCAGCGCCTTGGCGTAGGAGGCGACGTCGTCGGCACCCATCAGCTCCCGCGCCGAATGCATGGCCAGCTGCGGGGCGCCCACGTCGACGGTGGGGATGCCGGTGCCCGCGGCGCTCATCGGCCCGATGGTCGAACCGCACGGCAGGTCGGCGCGGTGCTCGTAGCGCTGCAGCGGCACCTTGGCCTGCCGGCAGGCCAGCGCGAACGCGGCGGCGGTGCGGCCGTCGGTGGCGTAGCGCAGGTTGGGCTGCACCTTGAGCACCGGGCCGGCGTTGACCGCGATCAGGTGCCCCGGCTCGTGCCGCTCCGGGTAGTTGGGGTGGGTGGCGTGCGCCATGTCCGCGCTGGCCAGCATCGACCCCGGCAGCCGGCGCAGGAAGTCCGCCCGGTCAGCGCCGGCGGCCAGGGTGATCCGCTCCAGGGTGGTGGCCAGCAGGTCGGAGGCCGCACCGTGATCGGAGGTGGAGCCGACCTCCTCGTGGTCGAACAGCGCCAGCACCGGCAGAAAGCGGCCCGGCTCGGCGGCCAGCAGCGCCTCCAGCCCGGCATAGCAGCTGGTCTGGTTGTCCAGCCGGGGTGCGCTGAGGAACTTCTCACCGACGCCGGTCAGCTGCGCGGGGGCCAGGTCGTGGGTCATCAGGTCGAAACCGAGCACGTCTTGCGACTTGAGGCCGGTCCGTTCGGCGACGTAGCCGAGGAACCCGGGAGCGCGCCCGGTCCCCCACACCGCGTTGACGTGGCGCTGCGGGTCCAGCGTCACCGACTTGCGGTCGTCGGCCAGATGGATGGCCAGCTGCGGCACCCGCAGGATCGGTTCGTCGATGCGGACCAGGCGGTCGGTGACGCCGGCGCCGTCACGCACCACCAGCCGGCCGCTGACGCCCAGGTCGCGATCCAGCCAGGAGTTCAGCCAGGCGCCCCCGTAGGGCTGCAGCGCCACCAGCTGCCAGCCGGCGACCTGCCGGTCGGGGTGTTGCTTGACCCGCAGGTTGGGGCTGTCGGTGTGCGCGCCGACGATCCGGAACGGGCGGCCCGGCTCCCCGGTGGAGTCCCAGGCCACCAGCGAGCCGGACCGGACGGTGAAGAACCGGCCGGTGGCCGGCCACGCGTCGGCCTCGGCGAGTTCGGTGTAGCCGGCGGCCCGCAGCCGCTCGGCCACGGTGGCGCAGACGTGGTAGGGCGAGGGGGAGGCGTCGATGAACTGGCACAATCCCGCAGCGGTAGCCGGCATCCGTTCAGTCTTTCGCATCGTCGCGACGGGCGTGCGGTTGCAGCCACAGTACGCCGCCGGTGTCACGGAGCAGGTCACCCGCGATAACACCGTCGAGGGCGGCGATCAATCGCCCGATGAAGCGGCGGTCCCGGGGAAAGGCGGTGTCAGACGTGTAGATGAGCTCGGGCACCGGCTCACCGAGCGCGATCCGCTGCCGGCGCAGGCGCTCGAAGTCGACCACGTTGTTGGTCACCAGTGCGCGGCCCTGCGCCACCGCGAACGTCATCAGGTCGGCATCGGCACTCGCCCGCAATGTGGCGTCGCCGGCCACCGCGACGCAGTCACGACCGCGCGCGGCCAGTTCGGCGGCGATGCGCGGATGAAACATCTCGTCGAGCAACAGCCGGGTACTCACCGGCCGAGCAGGGCTTGCTCCCGCTGCCAGCGGCGGCGGGCTTCCTCCGCCTCCGCTCCGGCCCGGGCGATCCAGCCATCGATCTCGTCGGGAAACGCAGCCCAGTAGTCGATCGCGGCGCGGACCAGCCGGTCTGCCACCCCACTGGTCTCGCTGACCAGCGCGACCAGCACATCCGGCGCAAGGTCCGGTTCAGCGGCCCGCGCGCTGCGCACCGCCCGAGCGACCTCCCAAACGTCCGGGCCGTCGATCAGCCGCGCCCGCCGGCCCGCCGGGCCGTCACGGAAGACGACCAGTGGGTGTTCCTGTCCGCGGAGCGCCTCATCGACCAGCAGGTTGGTGGCCGCCGATGCGCTCAGTCCCGGATGGGCGGCGACAAACCGGGATAGTCGCGCCGCGACGGCGGGGTCGAAGCGCACCGATGTCGGGGAAGACATGACTACATTGTAGGTCGATGTCGTAAATGTAGTTTCCGTTCTGGTGCGGGCGGGCGGGTTAGGGTCGAGACCGTGCCCGCGGTCAAGCCCCAGCCCGTCACCGCCCCCCTGACCCGCGCCGCCATCTTCCTGGTGGCCACCGTCGACGACGGCGGCGAGGCCGCGGTTCACGACGCGCTGCCGGAGTTGGCCGGCCTGGCGCCGGCCATCGGTTTCCGCGACCCGGCCAAGGGATTGTCGCTGGTGCTGTCCATCGGTTCGGACGCCTGGGACCGGCTCTTCTCGGGGCCGCGGCCGGCCGAGTTGCATCCGTTCGTCGCGCTCGACGGCCCGCGCCATCACGCCCCGGCCACCCCGGGCGATCTGCTGCTGCACATCCGCGCCGAGGCGATGGACGTCTGCTACGAACTGGCCCGGCGGGCGCTGCGGGCACTGGACGGCGCGATCACCGTCGTCGACGAGGTGCACGGCTTCGGCTACTTCGACAACCGGGACCTGCTGGGCTTCGTCGACGGCACCGAGAACCCCGACGGCGACGAGGCCACCGCAGCCGTACAGGTCGGCGCGGAGGACCCGGGGTTCGCCGGATCGAGCTATGTGCACATCCAGAAGTACACCCACGACATGGCGGGCTGGGAGGCGCTGCCGGTCGACGAGCAGGAGAAGGTGATCGGGCGCACCAAGTTCGACGACATCGAGTTCGACGACGCCGTCAAGCCTGCCAATTCCCATGTGGCGCTGAACGTCATCGCCGACGACGACGGCAACGAGCTGGAGATCGTGCGCCGCAACATGCCATTCGGGACGGTGGGCAGCGGGCAGGCCGGCACCTACTACATCGGCTACTCGCGCAGCCCGGCGATCACCGAGCGCATGCTGGCCAACATGTTCCTCGGCAACCCGCCCGGCAACACCGACCGCATCCTGGACTTCTCCACCGCACTCACCGGCGGGCTGTTCTTCACTCCCACAATCGATTTCCTGCATGACCCGCCGCCGCTTCCCGGCACCGGCGACGGCTCCCTGACGATTGGCAGCCTGAAAGGAACCCCGCAATGAACAACCTCTACCGCGAGCTGGCCCCCATCACCGAATCGGCTTGGTCCGACATCGAAATGGAGGCGAGCAGGACCTTCAAGCGGCATGTCGCCGGCCGCCGGGTGGTCGACGTCAGCGAGCCCGGCGGCCCGACCGCCGCCGCCGTTGGCACCGGCCGGCTGCTCGAGGTCAGCCCGCCCGCCGACGGTGTGGTCGCCCAGCTGCGGGCCAGCAAGCCCCTGGTGCGGCTGCGGGTTCCGTTCACCCTGTCGCGCACCGAGATCGACAACGTGGAGCGCGGCGCGCAGGACCCGGACTGGGACCCGGTCAAGGCGGCGGCGAAAAAGCTGGCGTTCGCCGAGGACCGGATCATCTTCGAGGGCTACCCGGCCGCCTCGATCGAGGGCGTCCGCGGCGCCAGCAGCAACCCCGCGCTGACGCTGCCCGCCGACGCCCGCGACATGCCCGACGCCATCTCGCAGGCGCTTTCGGCGCTGCGGCTGGCCGGCGTCGACGGGCCGTATTCGGTGCTGCTGTCGGCACAGGCCTACACCGACGTCAGCGAGACCACCGAGCACGGCTACCCGATCCGCGAGCACCTGCGTCGGCTGATCGACGGCGAGATCATCTGGGCGCCGGCCATCGACGGCGCGGTGGTGCTGACCACCCGCGGCGGCGACTTCGACCTGCGACTGGGCACCGACGTGGCGATCGGCTACCTGTCGCACGACGCCGACAGCGTGGCGCTGTACCTGCAGGAGACGCTGACGTTCCTGTGTCACACCGCCGAGGCGGCGGTGGCGCTGGGCGGGTAGCGGCTTAGGTTCCGGCCGGGACCGGCGGGGCGACGACGTTCTTGATGCTTCCATTGGTGCCGTTGGCACCGGCGGTGCCGTTGGTTCCCGTGGTGCCGCCGCTGCCGGTGCTGCCGCTGGCGGCGTTGCCGCCGCCGACGATCGCACCGCCCTGGCCACCGAGGCCGGCCTTGCCCGCCGTGCCGCCGATGCCGATGCTGCCGGCACTGCCACCGGTGCCGACGGTGATCCGGCTGTTCTGGCCGGCCGGCACGTAGCCACTCGCCCCGTTGCCGCCGCTGCCGGCGTTGCCGCCCTTGCCGCCGTTGCCGCCGCTACCGCCGTCGCCGCCGACGCCCGCGGTGCCATTGCCGTCATGGCCGGCACCCGCCGCACCGCCGGCACCGCCCGCGCCGCCGTCGCCGGCGTTGCCACCGGTGCCGCCGTTGCCACCCTTGCCGCCGTCGCCGGCGTAGCCGTGGGCGCCGAAGCTCGGCGCAATCAGCTGGGCCTGGCCGCGCAGGTTGTTGTCTCCGCCGGGTGAGTCCTGGCGGCCGCTGCCACCGGCGCCGCCGCTGCCGGCGTTGGCGCCGCTGCCGCCGTTGCCGCCACTGCCACCGGTGCCGCCGTTGCCACCGGTTCCGGCCAGTGACCCGCCGGCACCGCCGGCGCCGCCGCTGCCGCCGGCCCCGCCACTGGTGCCACTCACCCCGCTGCCGCCGTTGCCGCCCTTGCCGGCGTCACCGCCGTACGCGCTGCCGGATGCGCCGGTGTAGGCGACCCCGCCGGTCCCACCGTTGCCGCCGTTCTGGCCGGCGCCGCCATCGCCGCCGTCGCCGCCCTTGCCCGCCGTCGTGGTGCTGAACCCGCCGTGGGCGTTGCCGCCATCGCCGCCGTTGCCGCCGTTGCTGCCGTTACCGCCCCCACTGGCCGTGCAGCCTGTAGCGGGACTGGAGCAGTTGCTGCCGTTGCCGCCGTTGGTCGGGGTCGACGGCACCGGGTTGACGCCGGTAACGCCGTCCTTGCCGTTGCCGCCGTTGCCACCCGCGCCGCCGTTGCCGTGGTCACCGCCGGCCCCGCCGATGCCGCCGTTGCCGCCGGCGGTGCCGGCCGCGGCACCGGCGTCGGACTTGGCGTCGTAGCCGGCGCCGCCGGTGCCACCACTGCCGTGCACACCGCCGGGGGTGAGTCCGGCTGCGCCGTCGCCACCCGGGGTGGATCCGGTGCCGCCCTTGCCCAGCGCGCCACCGGTTCCGACGTTGCCGCCCTTGCCGCCGTCGCCACCGCCACCGATGTTGCCGCCGGTGCCGGCCACGCCCTTGACTCCGGCCGCGCCGTTGCCGCCGTCACCGGGCAGGCCACCGGTGCCGCCGGAACCGCCAGCGCCACCCTTGCCGATGCTGCCGGTGTTGCCGGTGCCGTTGTTGAGCGCACCGGCCGCGCCGCCGTTGCCCCCGCTGCCGCCCTTGCCGCCGTCACCACCGGCGCCGCCGGCCTGGCCAATACCCAGCAGGTTGCCGGAGATGCCGTTGGCGCCGTTCACGCCGACGCCACCGTTGCCGCCATCGGCGCCGTTGCCGCCCTTGCCGCCCGAACCGGCATTGCCGGCCAGCGTGCCGCTGGCACCGCCGGCACCGCCCTTGCCACCACTGCCGCCGGCCTGGCCGGTCTGGCCGCTGTCACCGGGGTTGACGCCGTTGGTGCCGTTGCCACCGGCCACACCGTTGCCGCCGTCACCGCCGGCACCGCCGCTGCCGTGGTCACCACCGGCGCCGCCGGCACCGCCGTTGCCACCGGAAGCACCTGCACCGACACCGTCGGCGCCCTTGCCGCCGCTGCCACCGTTGCCGTGGATACCGGCCGGCGTGCTGCCGGCCGAACCGTTGCCACCCGGGGAGGATCCGGTGCCGGCGGTACCGGCCCCGCCACCGGCGCCGACGTTGCCGCCCTTGCCGCCGTCACCGCCGGCACCCAGGCTGCCAGCCGAACCGGCCACCCCGCTCACACCCGCGGCACCGTTGCCGCCGTCACCGGGCAGGCCGCCGGTGCCGCCACTGCCGGCGTTGCCGCCGGCACCGATGCTGCCGGTGTTGCCGGTGCCGTTGTTGAGCGCACCGGCCGCACCGCCGTTGCCGCCGCTGCCGCCCTTGCCGCCGTCACCGCCGGCGCCGCCGTCCTGGCCGATCCCGTTGTTGATCCCGGAGACCCCGTTGGCGCCGTTCACGCCGACGCCACCGTTGCCACCATCGGCGCCGTTGCCGCCCTTGCCGCCCGAACCGGCATTGCCGGCCAGCGTGCCGCTGGCACCGCCGGCACCGCCCTTGCCACCACTGCCGCCGGCCTGGCCGGTCTGGCCGCTGTCACCGGGGTTGACGCCGTTGGTGCCGTTGCCACCGGCCACACCGTTGCCGCCGTCACCGCCGGCACCGCCGCTGCCGTGGTCACCACCGTTACCACCGGCACCGCCGTCGCCGCCGCTGGCACCCGCCGCCACCGGGCTGAACCCGTCGCCACCACGGCCGCCGTTGCCGTAAATCCCGGTCGGGTCGCTGCCGGCCACACCGTCCACGCCTTGGGTGGACCCGTTGCCGCCGGCGCCGCCGGCGGCTTTGCTGCCGCCGTTGCCGCCATCACCGCCCTTGCCGCCATCGGGGTTGCCCAGCGTGCCGGCCGCGCCGGCCCCACCGTCACCGGACTTGGCGCCACTGCCACCGTTGCCGGCATTGCCGCCGGCGCCCTGGGCGCCGTCGCTGTAGCCCAGACCGAAGGCCTTCCCGCCGGCCCCGCCGTCACCGCCGTTGCCGCCGACGGCACCGTTACCACCGTTGCCGCCCTTACCACCGGCACCGCTGTTGACGGCCTGCACACCGGTCGCACCGGTGGCGCCGATACCGCCGTTGCCGCCGTTGCCGCCGTCGCCGCCCTTGCCGCCGACACCGCCGTTGCCGGTCAGCGCACCGCCGTTGCCGCCGACACCGCCGGTGCCGCCGTTGCCGCCGGCCTGCCCGTCGCCGCCGTCCCCGCCCGGGAACGTGCCGGGGGCGCCGTCGGCGCCGGCATACCCGTGGGTGCCGGCGTCGCCGATACCGCCGTTGCCGCCGTTGCCGCCGTTGCCGTTGTTGCCGGCATCGCCGCCCTTGCCGCCGTTGCCGCTGTTGGCGCCGATCCCGCCGTCACCGCCGTTACCACCGTTGCCGGTGTTGGTGCCACCCTTGCCGCCGCCCCCACCGTCACCACCGGTGTTGCCGTTGCCGCCGTTGCCGCCATCACCACCGTTGCCGTTGTTGCCGGCATCACCGCCACCGCCACCGCTGCCACCGGTGCCGGTGCCGTTGCCGACACCGCCGTTGCCGCCGGTGCCGCCGTTGCCGCTGTCGGTGCCGCCCTTCCCGCCGCCACCGCCGCTGCCGCCGTTGGCGTTGGCGCCGCCGTCGCCGCCGTTGCCACCCTGGCCGCCACTGCCCCGGGTGCCACCGGCACCACCGGCACCACCATTGC
>CAZGGK010000015.1:0-73811 GCA_964525125.1 uncultured Mycobacterium sp. | reverse complement strand
AAGCAGGTCAGAGGACCGCGGGAAGGAAAATTCGCCGACCATGACCTAAGTCAGGCCAGACATCGGCGCGGGTCCTGATCATCGGGAGAACGGCGTCGGCGAGAGCGGTCACCGGGCCATCATGGTGACGCCCGGCCCCGGGTGCAGCCACCCGGCTCGGGCGCGGCAATGACCGCCGTTACCGGTGGCCGATGCGGTCGGCTCGCCACCCGGACGCTGTCGCGGGTAGCCGGACACTTCTCTACCTGGTTCCGCCGCCGTGGCCGGTGCGACAGACGCACCTCACTGCGGGTGGGCCGCCAGATACTGCGTCACCGGAACCGGCGCGGCCTCGGCATAGCCGATCGGCAGCAGCACGTCACCAGACGTGGTGCGGTAGTAGACATCCCAGCGGTGATAACCGCCGAAGGCAGCCGGATCGGAGCCGATCAGCGCGGCGTAGTCGCTGACCGCCCGAACATAACGGTCGGAGTGGTTGTAGGCGAAGACGGCGCGGCTGGGGTCGGCGGCGAAATCGTTGGCCGCCAGCATGCGGCCGGCAGCCATGATCGCGTCGTGCGGCGAGGAGATGTCGCCGCCGCCGCCGTAGTGCGCGAACGTCGCCGGCAGGAACTGCATCGGCCCGCGCGCGTCGGCGCTGCTGGCCCCGACGACCCGGCCGAGGGTGGTTTCCACCAGGTTGATCGCGGCCAGATAGTTCCAGCCCACCCCGGTCGCCGCCTCGGCGTCGCGGTAGTAGCCCAGCAGCTCGTCGGCCGGCGCCGGCGCGACGATCCGCCACGCGGGCAGAGTGGGTGTGGCCTCGCCGGCCACCAGGGCGGTCAGCTGCCGGCGGGCGTCGACGTTGCGGTCATAGCCGTCCAGCAGCGGGCCCGGGATCCGCGGCCGCACCGCGGTGTCGAGTTCCGGGTGCCGGCCCAGCGCACGGTAGGCGGCCTGCTGGCGGTGCGCGGCGTCGGTCAGCGCGGCATCCGACGACGCCGGGTCGCGCAGGGTCTGCTCGGCGGCGACCAGGTCGTCGGCAAGGGCGACCGGGTCCGGGGACTCCGGTGCTGCGGTCGATGTCGCTGGAAGCGCTCCCAAGCAGATGGCGACCGCTATGGCGACAGCCATGGCTGCACGAAGCATGACGCCCCTTCCCTCGCCGGTTGGGCCTACGCTACCTGCGCCGCCCACCCGGGTGAAAACATCCACTGATCGTGCGGTTTCGCCCGCGACTCGCCGGGCAAAGCGGACGAATCCGCACGGCCGGGGCGTCAATGCGCGTCGCAGCAACCCATCGCAACTGAATCCGGGCGGACCGAGACGACTCCGGCCGTGTCGGTGCTCGTCTGCATCATGGCGACAACACCGCTGGCGTCCCCCGAAGGCGATCGCCGCGACGCCACGTAAAGACAATCTTGACGACAGCGATGTAAAGGGATACTTTACATGTATAGCGTTTGGTCGAGCGCCCACAGACCCCGGATTCAACCGGACGACATGCTCCATGCGTGGCGCAACCAGATCCGCTACGTCGAACTTGACTACAACGGTGAACGTCAGCTGCTGGCAATCGGCCCCAGCCGATCGGGCGCACTACTGGAACTCGTCGTCCCTAGCGGTGATCCCCAGCGGATCATCCACGCAGACCGTTTGCGACCAAAATTTCATACGTACTTACCGGCAGGATGGTGACCAAGATGGCGAAGGTGAGACACAACCAGGCCGTGGATGATTGGCTGGACTCGATCGAGCCTGACCCCGCGGATGCCCGTGATGCCAGCCATATTCGGCGGATCATCGCAGCGGCCGAGGCATGCGGTACCGCGGAGGCGGAACTGCGGAACGCTGTGGCCGCCGCCCGTGCGGCCGGTGACACCTGGGATGCGATCGGTGTCGCGTTAGCCACCAGTCGGCAGGCGGCGTATCAGCGGTTCGGAAAACACTGACGCCGAAGCGACGAACCGGCGGATCAACGCAGCAGCCCACACCGGTAGCGTCGAACCTCGCCCACCCCCGACACCACAGGACCCGCCATGCCGCACCCGTTCGACCACGCGCTGCAGCTCGACCCCGTCGGCGCCGACACCGTGCGCGGGGCCACCTGCCCCGAGTGGGCGAACATGGTCGGCCCGTTCGGCGGCATCACCGCGGCGGTGCTGCTGCGCGCCGTCGAATCCCACCCCGCCCGGATCGGTGACCCGCTGGCGCTGACGGTCAACTACGCCGCGCCGATCGCCGACGGCGACTTCGACATCACGGTGCGCAACGCCCGCACCAACCGCAGCAACCAGCACTGGATGCTGGAGCTGCGCCAGGCTGGCGAGGTCAAGACCACCGGCACCGCACTGTTCGGCCGGCACCGCGACACCTGGGCCGACACCGAAGCCACGCCACCGAAAGCACCTGCGCCCGAAGATGTTCCGTCGAGCGGGTTCATCGAGGCCATCGTCTGGGCGCGGCGCTACGACATGCGGTTCACCGAGGGTCCGGTGCCCACCGAGAACACACCCGGTGCGTCGTCGACCAGCACGCTGTGGGTGCGCGACGCCGACGGCCGTCGCGCCGACTTCGCCGCGCTGGCCGCCCTGTCGGACATCTTCTACCCGCGGGTGTTTCTGCGCCTGGGCCGCGTCATGCCGGCCGGCACCATCTCGCTGACCACCTATTTTCACGCCGACCGGCCCGAAATGGACGCCCTCGGCGCGGATTTCGTGCTGGCCAGCGCGCACGCCAACTCCTTCTCCCGCGGCTATTTCGACCAGAGCGCGCACCTGTGGTCGCGCACCGGCCAGCTGCTGACCAGCACCCACCAGCTGGTGTACTTCAAGGACTGACGTTCACGCCACCAGCGTCTGGGTCGCCAGCCCGGCCGCGCCAACCCCGTCGAACACCGTCGTCTGCGTCGTCGCCCCTTCCCCGGGGGTGACCAACGTGCGGGAATCCAGGCCGACCCACTCCCCGACCGGATCACGGTGCAGCACAACGACGAAGTCGCAGTTGATCGCCGGATGCTCACCCGGCGGCGCGCAGACGCTGATCCCGCTGCCGGAGTCGGCGACGGTCAGCACCCGCTGCCAGGGTGTCATGGCCTCGCCGTCGACCAGTGCCACCCGCGGGCGTGCCCACGCCCGGGCCGGGCCCAGTTCGGCGAAGCCGCCGTGCTCGAAGCACCAGTCGATGGCCGACAGGTAGCCGCCGCCGTGCCAGCCGTCCGGCAGCGAGACTGCCTGGGCGGTGGGCTGCACGGGGACATCGCGCAACTCACCCTCAGCGCCCGGTGCGGGAAAGCCGGCCGATGCCGCGGCCAGCCGCCACGCCCGGGCCACCAGCACGGCGCGCTCCTGGCAGTACGCCGTGGCCTGCAGCAGCTCCACCCGCCGGCTCTGGCGCAGCGACTCCACCGTGATCCGCAGCGGCGCCACCGGCACCGGGGCCAGGATGTCGATGCTCACCCGCGCCAGCCGGTGGCCGGTCCGCGGCCGGTGACACTCGATCTGGCGGGCCAGCAGCGCCGACGGCGGCCCGGCATGCTGACTCTGCGCGCTCCACGGCCCGGCCGTCAGCGCCGAACTGTCGAACGTCTCGGCACCGGTCTGGGTGTAGAAGGCCACGGCCTCCAGGCTAATGCGCTGCCCGGCCTACGCTGGCAGCCATGGCCAACGAGGCCCAGCAGCAGGCCTGGGCGCAGCAGGGCGCCGACTGGATCGACAACGCGGTGATCTTCGAGGCGGTGCTGGCGCCGTTCGCCGACGCGGTGCTGCAGGCCGCCGGCATCGCCCCCGGCGCCCGCGTGCTCGACGTGGGTTGCGGCTCGGGAACTCTGCTGCAACGCTCGATGGCACTGGGCGCCAAGCCATTCGGGGTCGACATCTCCGCGCCGATGGTGCAGGCCGCAAACCGGCGGGTGCCGGGGGCCACCGTGCTGCTCGGTGACGCCCAGACCGCCGACCTGCGTGCCGCGGCCGGCGCGCCGTTCGACCGCGTCGTGTCGCGGTTCGGGGTGATGTTCTTCGACGACCCGGTGGCCGCGTTCGCCAATATCCGGCGCGCGGCGGCGCCGGCGGCCCGGCTGGCGTTCGTGTGCTGGCGCGACGGCGACAACCCGATGTTCACCCTGGGCGTCGACGTCCTGGCCGATCGACTGGAATCACCGCCTGCCGCACCGGTTCCCGGCGAGCCCGGCGCGCTGGCCTTCGGCGAGCGCGATCGGGTGCGGAACGTCCTGGCCGGCGCCGGCTGGGCCGACGTGCGCGTGGAGGCGTTCGACGGGGTCTGCGACTACGGCCTCGACGGCGGCGACGGTGTCGAGGAGCGGCTGACCATGATCCTGTCCAACCGCACCGGGCTGCAGGCCCGCACCGAACTGCAGCCGCAGCTGGGCGCGCGGGGCTGGGCGGCGCTGGTCGACGAGGTCCGCACCGAACTGCGGCGCCACCTCGTCGGCGGGGTGCTGCGCTTCCCCGGTCGCACCTGGGTCGTCACCGCCACCAACCCGGGCTGACAGCGCTACCCCAGCCCCAGCTCCCGGGCCGCCGCCGTCGCCACCGCGCCGCGCACGTCCGAGATCGGAGTGCTGCCGCGCACCTGGATGGCGTTGGTGAGCAGCACCACGTAGCTGTCCGAGCCCGGGTCCAGCCACATCGACGTCCCGGTGAAGCCGGTGTTGCCGAAGCTGCCGACCGGAAAGACCACACCCCGCGGCATCGAGAACGGTGTGTCGATGTCCCAGCCGAAGCCGAACAGGTTCTGGCCCGGGATCGCCGGATAGCTGGGTGCGCCCAGGCGGGCGGCGGTGTCGGCCGCCTCGACCTGCCCGGCGGCGCTACCGGGTTGCTGCGGGGTCGTCATCGACGTCAATGTCTCTTGACTGAGCGGGAAGTCGCTCGGCCGGCCGGCGAGACGATCCAGCAGCGCCTGGGCGTAGCGGCCGACGTCGTCGGCGGTTGCGAACACCCCGGCATGCCCGGCCACCCCGCCCATCCGGCGCGCCGTCGAGTCATGCACGACGCCGCGCAGCAGCTGGAAATAGTGCGGGTTCTTGCTCGGGTCGGCCATGTTCTCCTCGTCGCGCGCGGTCGGTGCGATGCGCGGCAACAGCTCGGTGCTCCAGGCGCCCGCGGGACACGGCGACGACGAACGCTCTGCAGCCCGCGTGCAGGATTTGCCGGCGGGCAGGTAGCGAGTCTCGGTCATGGCAAGCCGTGCAAAGACATTGCGCTGGACGTAGACGTCCTCTTCCTCGCCGGTGAGTTCCTCCAGCAGCGCACCGAGCAGGATGTAATTGATGTCGGAGTAGCGGAAACCCGAACCGGGCGCCGACTCCAGTCCCGTGGTGAACGCCCGGTGCATGCCCTCGGCCCGGTCGGCTTCCGAAAGTCCCCACGGGTCTGCCAGATTGACGTCGATCGGTTCACCGGAGGTGTGTGTCAACAGCATCCGCACCGTCACCTTCGCCCGCTGCGGGTCGTTGTCGCCGTTGAAGCCGGGCAGATAGTGCTGGACCGGATCGTCGAAGGCCACCTTGCCCTGCTCGTTGAGCTGCATGATCGCGGTGGCAGTGGCCAGGGTCTTGGTCAGCGAGGCCAGGTCGAAGATGGTGTCCGGCGTCATCGGCTCCGCCGGTGCCGGCACGCCGTCGAGCCCCGGTTCACCGGCGAGCTTGCGTGATCCGTAGGCCTTGCGGAAGACGACCTGGCCGCCGTGGCCGACCACCACCACCGCACCGGGCATCCGTTCAGCGGCGATCGCGTCGTCGATCAGTTTGGAGACGCTCGGAAAGTCTCCGATGGCAGCGACTTCCGGCGCCGGTTGCACCGGTGGCGCCGGCACCCTGCTGCTTACCGCCGGGGACACCGGGTGATCACGCGCGCAGCCCGAGACAGTTGCAAGCAGAATCGTCGCCGTCGCAACGATCCTCCGCGCTGAGCTGTTTGCGCTGGTCACCCGATTCAGCGTAACGAATCCCAGGGTGGGACTGCTCACAGTCGGCGTTCGCCGCCGCGCATTTTCACCGGCGATCGGATAGGCTCTGCCTCAACGTCGGCGCTGTCACACGGCCGACACGTCGTGGAATGCTTCATCATCCACCGGCCCGGCGCCGAGTACGGCAGCCGGAACCCCCGATGACCGTGCCCCAGCACAGGCTCTTCTCGCGGCGATCGATTTTGCCCACCGGCAATCTCGCCACCCTGTGCCGACCGCCGCCGAACGACGTGGCCACCCGGCACACCCAATGCCCGAAAGGCACCGAAAACTCATGACCGAACAACCCACTTTCGCCGACCTCGGCGTGCCCGCCGCGCTGGTCGACGCGCTGACCGGCGGCGGCATCACCACCCCGTTCCCGATTCAGGTCGACACCCTGCCCGACACCCTGGCCGGCCGCGACGTGCTGGGCCGCGGCAAGACCGGCAGCGGCAAGACCCTGGCGTTCTCCATCCCGCTCGCCGCGAGGCTGGATTCCGGCGCGCGGCGCCCGAACCGGCCGACCGGCCTGGTGCTGGCGCCCACCCGGGAACTGGCCACCCAGATCACCGCCACCCTGGCGCCGTTGGCCGCCGCCCGCAATCTCAAGGTGACCACCATCTTCGGCGGGGTGAACCAGGCCCGTCAGGTCACCGCGCTGAACGCCGGCGTCGACATCGTGGTGGCCTGCCCCGGCCGGCTGGAAGACCTGATGCGCCAACGGCTGGTCAGCCTCGACGCGGTGGCGATCACCGTGCTCGACGAGGCCGACCACATGGCCGACCTGGGCTTCCTGCCCGGTGTCACCCGGATTCTGAGCGCCACCCCGGCCGGCGGGCAGCGGCTGCTGTTCTCGGCCACCCTGGACAACGGCGTGGACAAACTGGTCACTCGCTTCCTGCGCAACCCGGTGCTGCGCGCCGTCGACGAGGCCACCTCGCCGGTGCCGGCGATGACCCACCACGTGTTCCACGTCGCCGGCGCCGACGCCAAGAAGGCGCTGGTGCACCGGCTGGCCTCCGGCGTGGACCGGAGAATCCTGTTCATGCGCACCAAGCATCAGGCCCGCAAGCTGGCCCGTCAGCTCACCGAGGCCGGGGTGCCGTCGGTGGACCTGCACGGCAACCTGTCGCAGAACGCCCGCGACCGCAACCTGGCCGCGTTCACCACCGGCACCGCCCGGGTGCTGGTGGCCACCGACATCGCGGCCCGCGGCGTGCACGTCGACGACGTGGGCCTGGTGGTGCACGTCGACCCGCCGGTCGAGCACAAGGCCTACCTGCACCGTTCCGGGCGCACCGCGCGCGCCGGCAGCACCGGCGACGTCGTCACCATCGTGCTGCCCGACGAACGCCGGGACACCGCCGCGTTGCTGCGCAAGGCCGGTATCACCGTGCGCCCGCAGCAGGTCAGCGCGGAATCCGACCCGGTCACCGCGCTGGTCGGCGAGGTCGCCCCGTACCAGGCGCCCGAGCCGAAACCGGTTGCGCCGGCACCCAAGCAGGCCACCGGCGCCCGGCGGCGCCGGCCCGTCCGTGGCGGGCAGACCGGTGCGGCCGGCCATCAGGCGCCGGGCGCCGACCGCAACGGGCAGGCAAACCGTCGGCGCCGCAGCACCGCCCGCACCGGCACACCCCGGCCCACCCGGTAGCTCCGGCCGGCAGACGTCGGCGCCGCGCTCGGTACAGTCGGTGTATCGCAAGACAGCCTGCTGAGATCACGCCCGCATGACGAGTGGCGGAACCTCCTACGACGCCGAACCGCCCAGGAACCCGCTGCTGGTTCTGGCGGGACGGGTCGGGATCGCCGTCGTCGTGGTCGCGATCATGGTGGGTGCGTTCTGGAGCTATCATGCCCATCCGGTCCGGCCGTTCATCCCGATGCCCGCCGCGAAGGCGATCGGCCCGGGAATCGGGATCGACGTCACCTTCGCCGACGGTTCGGGAAGCGTCAGCTGCACCGCGGGTTTCCTGGTCCGCACCAGCGAGGGCCGATCCGGGCTGCTGGTGGCCGGCCACTGCAACGAACCGGGTGGCCCCGGCACGGTGGCCATTCACCACGGCGGCATCTACACCTATCCGACCGTCGGCACCTTCACCGAGAGCATCTACGGCGGCAACGACTGGAACGACTACGACATCGGCCTGATCACGCTGGACAACACCGGCAAAATCCCGCTGACCTCCGACGCGGACGGCCATCCGGTGCTCGGTCTGGCCGAGAAGATCGAAACCGGCGACACGCTGTGCCATTTCGGAATCCGCAGCGGCAAGCAGGAGTGCGGTCCGGTGGCCGCGATCGACACCAACAAGGTGCGGTTCACCGCGGACGGCACCTGCGGCGACTCCGGCGGTCCGGTCTACATCGTCCGGCCGGGTGGCGCAGTGGAGGCGGTCGCGATCTACGTCGGGGTCTCCAACGGCGACTACTCCGAGCCCAAATGCAATGAGCCACATGAATTCTCGGTAGCACAGCTGATCAGCCCCTGGTTGCGGGCCTGGGACCTGACGCTGGTGACCACCGAAAACCCGCTTTAGGACCAGGGAATCGCTGGGCCCTTCGCGCGATCCCGCTTCGCCCGGCTGACGCCGCGCTTGCCCGTAGTTTGCCCTGGATGCACGATCAACGCCCCGGCTGCACACTCAACGAGCAGACGCCCCTGTGCACTTGGGGGGCCAGCTGGTCGCCCGGCCGACCCACGGCTCCTGACCTGGCGACCAACCCACCTGCCCACGCGGCCCCTGGGTGCTCATCCATTGATGAGTGTGCAACCAGGGCGTTGACTGTGCGATCAGGGCGACGGCCAACCCCGTTACCCAACCCCGCCACCCAACCCCGCCACCCAACCCCGCCACCCAACCCCGTTACAGACCCACGCACCTAGCCGCAGCGGCCCGAGCTCACGTCCCGCAGAACGTCCGGTACGCGCCGAAGTCGGGCGGCGCCGGCGCCGCGTACCGCTGCAGGCCGTCGCGCTCCCGGTACGGCTCGGCGAGCACATCCACAAGCCGGTGCACCGGGTCCAGATCGCCGGCGGTCGCCGCGGCAAGTGCCTCCTCGACGAGGTGGTTGCGCGGGATGTAGACCGGGTTGACCCGGTCCATCGCGTCGGCGTCGGGCCCCAGGGCGGCCCAGCGCGCCAGCCAGTCGTCGAAGGCGGCTACGTCGGCGAACAGGCCCCGCGTCGGGGCGGTGTCACCCCGGCCGGCCACAGCGAGTGAACGGAAGAACGAGGTGTAGTCGACCCGGTTCTCGGTCAGCAGCGCCAGCGCCTGATCGATCAGGGCCGCACCGGCGGTGCCGTGCCCGTCGATGCCGGACAGGCCGAACTTGGCGCGCATGCCCGCCGACCAGAAGCCGTGGTAGCACGGCAGGAACCCCTCCAGCGTCGTCACCGCCAGCGTCAGCGCCCGCTCCTCGTCGTCTGCGAACAGCGGCAGCAGCGTCTCGGCGAACCTGGCCAGGTTCCACTGCGCCACCAGCGGCTGGTTGCCGTAGGCGTAGCGGCCGCCGTGGTCGATCGAGCTGAACACCGTCGCCGGGTCGTAGGCCTCCAGGAACGCACACGGGCCGTAGTCGATGGTCTCGCCGGAGATCGTCATGTTGTCGGTGTTCATCACCCCGTGCACGAAGCCCACCAGCATCCAGCGCGCCAGCAACGCCGCCTGCGCCTCGGCCACCCCGGAGAACAAAGCCAGGTAGGGGTTCTCGGCCTGCGCCGCGCCGGGGTAATGCCGGGCGATGGCGTAGTCGGCGAGCCGGCGCAGCAGCCCCAGATCGCCGCTGGCCCGGGCCTGCTGGGCGGCCAACTGGAAGCTGCCCACCCGCAGGTGGCTGGCGGCGACCCGGGCGAGCACCGCACCGGGCAGCCGGGTTTCGCGCTGCACCTCGCCCCCGGTGGCCACCACCGCCAGGGACCGGGTGGTCGGGATGCCCAGGGCGTGCATGGCCTCGCTGACCAGGTACTCGCGCAGCATCGGCCCGACCGCTGCCAGGCCGTCGCCGCCGCGGGCGAACGCGGTGCGGCCGGAACCCTTCAACGCCAGGTCGCGATGCTCACCGTGGGTGTCGACGAGTTCGCCCAGCAGCAGTGCCCGGCCGTCGCCGAGCACCGGGACGTAGTTGCCGAACTGGTGTCCGGCGTAGGCCTGCGCCACCGGGGTGGCGCCGTCGGGCACCCCGGTGCCCACCAGCAGGCCGATGCCCTGCGGGCTGCGCAGCCAGGCCGGGTCCAGGCCCAGCTCGACAGCGAGCGGTTCGTTGAGCACCAGCAGCTTCGGGTCGGGCGGGGTTGTGGCCTGCCACGCCACGGCCAGTTCCGGGAATTCCCGGGCGAAGTGGCCGTCCAGCACGACGGCCGCGGTCGGTTGGCGGCTCACCGCTCCAGGCTACGGGCTTGATCCTGCGGCGCCCTGCGCGCTTTGGCTTCACCGTCGTAGTTGTCGTTGAGCAGCCGCGACACCGTGCCCGGCTGCCACCGCCGGCCGGTCGCGGTGCGCTGACCGGCCGAGTTGAGCACCCGTGCGGTGGCTGCCTGCGTGACGCCGCAACCGTAAACCAGCCAGCGCGCGTACCGCTCGAGCATGGTCTTGCGTTGCGCCCACGGCACGTTCGGAGTCGGCAGCGCCGGCGGCATGCTCTCCCGGGGCCCGCCGGGCTCGGTGCCGCCGGCCGGAACGCGCCGCGGCGACGGTGGGGTGCGGGCACCGGCGAGGGCCCGTTCGATCTCCCGGCTGAGGCTTTCGGCTCCCTCGGCGGCCAACGCCGCGTTGTCGAGCGCGTCGACAGCCTGGACTTCCCGGCGCAGCGCGAAGTCGATCTCGTTCATGCCGCCGGTCGCCGGCGCCGGCATGAGGTCCCGGATCAGCCGAAGGTTGCGGCCGTGGCGCTGCAGCACCAGGCTGAGCCGGCGCAGGTGCTGCTCGCGAATGAAGTCCGAGCCCGGGAACGGCACCCAGATGTCCATCCGCGCCGTGATCGCCCGGCCCAGCGCGGTCACCACCGCGTCGACCTCGGTCAGATCGTCGGCATCAACCGCTGCCCCCGACGGGAACGCGAAGACGTCGGCGATCACGCATCCCTTCCGTGCGGCATCTTCGGCCAGCTCGTGGCGGTGCGCGGCGGTCTCCTGGTCCCCGAGCAGAATGACGCGGGTCCGGGGCTGCGACGGGTTCGGCGAGTGCGTCATAGCTACCTCCTGGTCTCGGGTGTCTCGGCGGCTGCGGGCGAAGCTGAACCCAAGGTAGCGCGGGGGTCGGACACGGATGGGGCCGAATTCGGGCGCAGCGAAACGGGGCGATCCCCGTAGCATTTCGTCATGGCCGCCGGCACCCGTTCGGAGATGTCCGACTACGAGCGCGCCGCCTGGCAGGAGCTGGTGGCCGAAGCCGACAAGCAGTACAGCCAGTCGCACCGCTTCGACGACTGGGCGCAGGGCATCAAGGCGCGCGCCGGCGAAGCGGTCTCCAAGGTGCGGGGCACCGTCGAGCGGGTGCCGCTGGCCGACGCGGCGCTCGACGCGGCCGACGCCGCCCTCACCCAGGCGATGGAAGGCCTGCACGGCGTCCTGGTCGACCGGGGGCTGAACTCGGTCACGCCGGCCGGCGTCTTCGCCACATTCGCCACGGAAGACCCAGCGGGCGCCCCGGTGTGCTGCTACGACGACGTGCGGCGGCTGGATCTGCGGCTCTGCGACGCGTCGGTGCCCCGTCGCAAGGACCGCTACGTGGCGCTGGCGATCGCTCAGGGCGCCGCGTCGTCGCTGGCGGTGAGCGGAGCGGTCGCGTCGGCCACGGTCACCGGCGGCACCACCGCGGCGGTCGCCGTGTCGGCCATCGTGGCCGACGTGACCGCCGTGATGGTCGGGATGGGCCGGATCGTCGCGCTGGTCGCCGCGCACTACGGCTACGACGTACGCGACCCCGCCGAGGAATCGTTCGCCGCCGGGGTGATCGGCTACGCCAACGCCACCGGCCCCACCGAAGCGGCGGCGTCGCTGGCGTCGCTGTCCCGGCTGACCCAGCAGATGCAGCGGTCGGACACCTGGAGGCAGCTGGAGCAGCCGCAGTTGACCAACGCCGCCCAGCGGATGTTCGCCTCGCTGGGCTTCAAGCTGGCCCGGCGCAAGCTCGGGCAGGCGGTTCCGGTCGTCGGCGCGGTGATCAACGGCGGACTCAACGCCCGCATCGCCGCCAAGACCTTCGACCGGGCTCAGCAGGCCTACCGGCTGCGGTTCCTCACCGAGAAGCACGGCCTGGACGCCGCCCGCTGGGCGCCGCGCGCGGCCGATGCGCAACCGGCCGGCATCCCGCTGATCGACGAGCTGATCGACGCCGAGCTGGCCCGCAAGACCACCGGCAAATCCACCGACGGCTGACCGGCCGGGGGCGGGTACGGTAGCCGCTATGGCTTGGCAACCGAGTGAAATCCCCGGCCAGCACGGCCGCACATTCGTGGTGACCGGCGCAAACGGCGGGCTGGGTGAGGTCACCACCCGGGTGCTGGCCGGCAAGGGCGCCACGGTGGTGATGGCCTGCCGCAACGTTGCCAAGGCCCAGCAGATCGCCGACCGGATCGGCGGCGACGTCCGGGTGGCCGCGCTGGATCTGGCGGATCTGGCCTCGGTGCGTGAGTTCGCCGCCGCGCAGACCGGGTTCGACGTGCTGATCAACAACGCCGGGATCATGAACATCCCGCTGCGCCGCACGGTTGACGGTTTCGAGACCCAGTTCGGCGTGAACCACCTCGGGCACTTCGCGCTGACGGGCCTGCTGCTGGACCGGATCGCCGACCGGGTGGTGACGCTGGCCAGCATCGCCCACAAGCAGACCCCGAAGTTCTGGATCGACGACCTCAACTACCAGCACCGGTTCTATCAGCGCAACCTGGCCTACGCCCAGTCGAAGCTGGCCAACCTGATGTTCGCCCGCGAGCTGCAACGGCGGCTGACCGCGGCCGGGTCGGCCAAACGCTCCTACGCGGTGCACCCCGGGGTCTCCGGGACCGGCCTGTTCGACAACGACAAGTCCCCGATCGGCTTCGTCGCCAAGTACGGCATGGGGATGATCGGCCAGTCGCCCGAGCGGGCCGCCGAGTCGACGCTGTTCGCGGCCACCGTGCCCGACGCCGACCCGAACATCTACTGGGGACCGACCCGCCTGATGCAGTCCCGCGGCCCGGTGGGCCCCTGTCCGTCCACCAAGCTGTCGCAGAACCGGCAGCTGTGGCGCCGGCTCTGGGAGGAGTCCGAGCAGATGACCGGGGTCAGCTACCCCCTCTGAGGCGCCGGGTGTCGGGGTGCCGCACGTTTGAGCGCCTGGGACGGTGACATAATCCCGCACTCGGCGGGCATCCCCGGTTAAGTTGTGGCGAGCCGCCATTGCAGGCGGCGCACCACCGGACGAAAGTGACCATGCGAGTCGACGGGCGCGAGATCGCGGTTACCGGCCGCCTGCTGGAGCCGCTGACCCGCCGCACCAACGACATCCTGCGGCTGGCGCTGGCCGCGGTGCTGCTCGCCGCGGTCATCACCAGTTCGCTGGTCACCCGCTACGAGTGGGTCGCGCTGGAACGATCCGTCTCGCAGATCGTCGGGGTGCTCTCCCCCACCGTGTCCAACCTGGTGTACCTGGCGTACGGGCTGGCCATCGTGGCGCTGCCGTTCGCGATCCCGATCGGGCTGGTCGTCAGGCGGCAGTGGAAGCTGCTCGGCGCGTACGCCGTCGCCGGCCTGCTGGCGGTGTTGCCGCTGTCGATCCGCGGCAGCGGGTTCGCGGCGCCCAAATGGCACTTCGACCTGTCCGAGCGGCTGGCGACCACGCTGGCCCAGTTCCTCGACGACCCGCGCTGGATCGCGATGCTCGCCGCGATGCTCACGGTGTCCGGCCCCTGGCTGCCCGCCCGCATGCGGCGCTGGTGGTGGACGCTGCTGCTGGCATTCGTGCCGATCCACCTGGTGGTCAGCGCCATCGTGCCGGCCCGGTCGCTGCTCGGGTTGGCGGTGGGCTGGTTCGTCGGCGCACTGGTGATCCTGGTGGTCGGCACCCCCGCGCTGGAGGTTCCGCTGGACGGTGCGATCCGCGTGCTGGCCGCCCGCGGTTACACCGTCTCCGGGCTCACCGTGGTCCGGCCGGCCGGGCGCGGGGCGCTGGTGCTGTCGGCCGCCGGCGACGAACCCGCGGCGATCGAGTTGTACGGCCCCAACCAGCGCAGCGGCAGCGCGATCCGCCAGCTCTGGTACAAGCTGCGACTGCGCGACACCGAGACACCACCGCTGCACGCCTCGATGCGCCGCGCCGTCGAGCACCGGGCGCTGATGGCGATCGCCATCGCGCAGGCCGGGGCGGCCAACACCTCGACGATCGTGGTCGCTGCGCTGGACCGGGGCTGGACGCTCTACGCCCATACCCCGACCCGCGGGACGCCCATCGCCGAATGCACCGACACCACACCGGCGGCGCGGGTCTGGGAATCGCTGCGCGGCCTGCACGACCAACAGATCTCGCACGGAGACCTGCGCAACAGCCGAATCACCGTCGACTACGGCGCGGTGCTGTTCGGCGGTTTCGGCACCGCCGAGTACGGCGCCACCGACGCGCAGCTGCAATCCGACATCGCCCAGCTGCTGGTGACCACCGCAGCGCTGTACGACGCACGTTCGGCGGTCGCAGCGGCGATCGACACCCTGGGCGCTGCCGCGGTTCTGACCGCCTCCCAGCGGCTCACCAAGACCGCGGTGCCGACCCGGATCCGCAACTCGATACCGCAGGCGAACGCCGTCATCGCCGCCACCCGCGAGGAAGTCAAACGGCAGACCGGCACCGACCAGATCCAGACCCAGACGATCACCCGGTTCCGGCGCACCCAGCTCATCCAACTGGTGCTGCTGGTGGCGCTGGTCTATGTCGCCTATCCGTTCATCAGCGCGCTGCCGACGTTTTTCACCCAGCTGCGGAGCGCGAACTGGTGGTGGGCGCTGCTCGGGCTCACCGTCTCGTCACTGACCTATGTCGGTGCGGCGGGTGCGCTGTGGGCCTGCGCCAACGGGCTGGTGAGCTTCCGCAACCTGTCGATCATGCAGGTGGCCAACACCTTTGCCGCGACCACCACGCCGGCCGGGGTCGGTGGTCTGGCGTTGAGCACCCGGTTCCTGCAGAAGGGCGGACTGACCACGCTGCGGGCCACCGCGGCGGTCGCCCTGCAGCAGGCCGTCCAGGTGATCGTGCACATCGTGCTGCTGGTCGTCTTCACCACCGCCGCGGGAGTGTCGGCCGACCTGTCGCACTTCGTCCCGGACCCCACCCTGCTCTATCTGATCGGCGGGGTCGCACTGGGTATCGTCGGCTTCTTCGTGCTGGTGCCCAACCTGCGTCGGTGGCTGGCAACGGCGGTGGGTCCGCGCATCAAGGAGGTGAGCGGCGACCTGGCCGAGTTGGCCGGCGAACCCAAGCGGCTGGCGCTGATCGTGCTCGGCGCGGCCGGCACGACTCTCGGTGCCGCCCTGGCGCTGTGGGCCAGCGTGGAAGCCTTCGGCGGCACCACCTCGTTCGTCACCGTCACCGTGGTGACGATGGTCGGCGGCACCCTGGCCGCGGCCGCGCCGACCCCCGGCGGCGTCGGCGCGGTGGAAGCCGCGCTGATCGGCGGGCTGGCCGCCTTCGGCGTGCCGGCCGCGGTGGGGGTGCCGTCGGTGCTGCTGTACCGGGTGCTGACCTGCTGGCTGCCGGTGTTCGTCGGCTGGCCGGTGATGCGCTGGCTGACCAAGAACGAGATGATCTGAATCTACCGAAACGACGTTGCCGCGAGCCCGGTGATTGCGCCGATGACGTCGAGATCGCCCGTACCGCCGATCCCTTCGAGGCCGAGCAGGAACTCCCGGTTCAACGGCGCTCCGACCAGCAGCCGCAGCGCCGGGTCGAAGGCGGACCTCCTGGTTGTGACACCGAACCTTCGAATCACCTCAGCGGTGAGCTCGTCATCGACGATCGATGTTGTTGCGCGCCATAAACAAATCGTGCATATGGACTACCCGACCGGCCCCGCCCCGGCCGCCGCCCGGGTCCGGGTGACCGCCGGCTCGTCGTACCCGGCGGCGGTCACCGCCTCGCGCACCGCGGCGCCGACGGCCCCGGCACGCTCGGCCGGCACCAGCGCGATGACGCAGC
This sequence comes from uncultured Mycobacterium sp., assembly GCA_964525125.1. Taxonomy (GTDB): domain Bacteria; phylum Actinomycetota; class Actinomycetes; order Mycobacteriales; family Mycobacteriaceae; genus Mycobacterium. The sequence goes on along the minus strand of CAZGGK010000015.1, from coordinate 57,699 downwards.
CGCCGAAGCCGCCGCCGGTCATCCGCGCCCCCAGCGCCCCGGCCCGCTCGGCGGTCTCGGCGATCAGGTCGATCTGGGCGGTGGTGATCTCGAAGTCGTCGCGCATCGACGCGTGCGACGCGCTGAGCAGCCGTCCGGCGGCGACGTAGTCCAGCTCGGCAAGTGCGGCAACGAAATCCAGCACCCGCTCGTTCTCGGTCAGCACGTGCCGGGCGCGCCGGGCGTCGACCGGGTCGGTGATGCCGTGCAGCACCGCGACGCCGCGGTGCTGCACCTCGCGCAGCGAGGTCACGCCGAGCTCGACCGCCGCCAGCTCACACGACATCCGCCGGGAGGCGTACTCACCGCCGGCATGGGCGTGCCGCGCCCGGGAGTCGATGAGCAGCAGCGCCACCCCGGAGGTGTCCGGGTCGAACGGCACCGGGTGCACGGCGACGTCGCGGAAGTCGATCAGCAGCGCGGTCGCCGGCTCGGCGAACAGCGATGCCAGCTGGTCGAGCAGACCCGTTGGCGCCCCGACGTAGTCGTTCTCGGCGCGCTGGGCGATCCGGGCCTGCTCGACGCGGTCGATGCTCACCCCGGCTGCCGTCGCGATCGCCCCCAGCACCGCGCACTCCAGCGCCGCCGACGACGACAGCCCCGAGCCGATCGGCACGTCGCTGGTGATCGTCATCGTCCCGCCGGGAACCGGGTGCCCGGCCTGCCGCAGCGCCCAGATCACCCCCGCGACATAGCCGGCCCAGCCGGTGACCTGACCGGGGGTGGTGTCCAGCGGGATGTCCACCGCGCCGTCGGCCAGGTCTGAGCTGGCTGTGATCAGGCCGGCGTCGGCAGGGGTGAAGGCGACGGTGGTGCGCTGCGGCAGCGCGATCGGCAGGGCGTAGCCGCCGTTGTAGTCGGTGTGCTCACCGATCAGGTTGACCCGGCCGGGCGCGCCGTAGCGGGCGGTCATCGCGCCAGCTCCCGCAGTTGCGCGGCAACCGATTCCGGAGTCACGTCAGCGACGAAGGCGTCCATCGCCGACTCGGATCCGGCCAGGTACTTCAACTTGCCGACGCCGCGCTGCACCGACATGAACTCGACGTGAAAGTAGCCGTCACTCTGCTCCTCGGTGTCGCTGAACTGGTGCAGCGCAGCGATATACGGCAGCTGGGTGTCGTACATCCGGTCGAAGCGGCGGAGCACGTCGGAATACATAGCGGCGAATTCGTCGAGTTCGGCGTCGGTCAGCTCGGTCAGGTTTCCCACCTTGCGGTTCGGGTACAGGTGCACCTCCACCGGCCAGCGCGCGGCGAACGGCACGAACGCGGTGAAATGCTCACTGCCCGCGATGACCCGGCTGCCGTCGTCCAGTTCGCGGGCCAGCAGGTCGGCGAACAGGTTGCCGCCGTGGCTGATCCGGTAGTCGCGCGCCTGGCTGAGCATCACCGTGGTGCGCGGCGTCAGGTACGGGTAGCCGTAGATCTGGCCGTGCGGGTGGTTCAGGGTGACCCCGATCTGCTCGCCGCGGTTCTCGAAGCAGAACACCTGCTCGACTTCGGGGATCGCCGTCAGCGCGGCGGTGCGATGCCGCCAGGCGTCGACGACCAGGCGGGCGTGCGCCGGTTCCAGGCCGGCGAACGACCCGGCATGCTCGGCCGAGAAGCAGATCACCTCGCAGCGGCCGTGGCCGGGCGCGGCGACGAAACCGGCACTGCCGTAAGGATTCACGGTCAGCGCGCCGGACCCGGCCAGGCTGGGGAACCGGTTCTCGAAGACGATGACGTCGTAGTCGGCGGCGGGCACCTCGCTGGTCAGCCCGGTCGGGCCGGGACACAGCGGGCACTGGTCGGCCGGCGGCAGGTAGGTGCGGTTCTGCCGTTGCGCGGCGATGATCACCCACTGGCCGGTGGTGCGGTCGAAGCGCAGTTCGGAGGGCTCGGGGTCCCGCGGTGGCAGCGGCCGGCGGTCCGGCACCGGCGCCGGGGTGTGGCCCGGCAGTGCGAAGAACAGCATCTCGCGGCCGTCGGCCAGGGTCCACCGCGTCGGCGCAGTCACGTTGCGCAACCTTAGACGACGAGCCGGGGGCGCAGCCGCCTCGGCGTGATCTCGGCACCCGCGGTCAGGTCGTCGATCAGCCCGCCGGCGAAGTCCAGCAGGCCGGGGATATCGACGCCGTACCGGGCCGGCCCGTCGTCGTGGGCGAGCCGTTCGGATGCGCGGCGCAGCAGGCTGAGCGCTCCTTCGGGGTTGCCGCGCTGCAGGTGGGTGACACCGACGGCGAGCTGGGCCAGGCCCTGCCAGAGCATGCGCTCGTCGTCGGGACCGTTCTTCCAGGCGGCCTCTAACACCTCGTGGGCACCGAAGGCCCGGCCGTCATCGAGCAGCCTTTGCGCGTAGGCCAGCGTCTCGGCCGGCGGCAGGTCGAGGTCGTCGGGGATGCCCGGGACGCCCTGGCTGCCGCGGGGCAGCGGCCGGCCCAGCGCATCGCGCGGGCGCGCGTTGCGGGGCCGGCCCGCGGCGTCGCGGTCACGGGTGCTCATGAGGCCATCATCGCCGCGGGTGTGAACGTCACGACGCAGCACCGGCGTGTCGCGTCGTGACGTTCACCGTCGGCGCGGGTGCGAGGCGACCCGGGGCGGGGTGCGGCCCGGGTCAGGCGGCCGGCTTCTCGGCGATGACCTCGATCGCCGCCATGTTCTTGTGGTATTTGCGGAACACCGAACGCATGGCGAGCACCCGGGTCCGGGCATCGCCGTCGCGCAGCACGTTGAAGACGAACCGCGCCGCACCGACCAGGCCCTCATCGGCGATCAGCCGGTGCGGCTCCAGCAGCGACATCGGAGCGTAGGACACCTTCTGCACCTGGAAACCCGCCTCGGCGAGCAGCTTGGTCCACTCCTCCGCGGTCAACGGCCGCGCGTTGACCTTGATCGAACGGGCCAGCGCGGTGCGGACCTCGTCTTTGACCTCGTTGGCCACCCCGTCGGGCTGCAGTGCCAACTCGTGGATGGCATACCGGCCGCCCGGGCGCAGCACCCGGAACGCCTCGCGGGCGATCTCGGCCTTGTGCGAGTCGGATTGCATGGTCAGCATCGCCTCGCCGACGACCACGTCGGCGCTGCCGTCGTCCAGCCCGGTCGCCGAGGCCTCGCCGCACACCACCGCGCCCTTGGCGCCGACCACGGAGCGAACCACCTCGGCGGCGTTCTCGTCACCCTCTACGCCGGTGTAGGTGCCGGGGCCGCGGTGCAGGATCTCCAGGGCGGTACGGCCCATGCCCGGGGCCAGTTCGACCACGTCGACGCCGGGCAGTTCGGCGTCGGTGAGCATGCGCTGGGTCAGGCCGAGGCCACCGGGCCGCAGCACACGTTTGCCCAGCCGGGCGAAGAGCCAGTGGCCGGGGAGGTCAGCGGTTTTCCTGTCGGGCATCGGTAGTTCCATGAACTGTAGGCTAACCTTAGTAAGGCTCTCCTGGCTAGGGTGTCGGCGACTGACCTGCGTCGCGCCCGGGTGATGCCGGTCACTGTCGCAACACCGTGAGGCCGGTTGACCGCAGCTGTTGACCCTCAGTGGATTCAAAGCGATCATTGCCACACGGCCCGTCCCGCCCGGTACGGCCGGGTATCGGGAAAGGCCCGAGTCTGATGGCGCTGCGAACATTGGCACCGACGGCCGCACTGGCCGTCGCTCTGGCATTCCCGGTGCCGCCCTTCGGGGGCGTCCCCCGGTCGGTGTCCGCGGGTTTCCGGCTGACCGGCGATCAGGTGGCGCTCATCATGGGCGGCAGCGGCGTGCCGACCCCGACCGCACGGTACGCCGACTCCGCCAGCACGCTGTACCTGCAACCGGCGGGGTTTCACGGCACCCCCGTGGTGCTGACGACGCCCGAGTTGTTCACCAGCCGCGAGAACTCCGAGATTCCGGGCGCCGACATCCTGACCCACGCGGTGCGCCAGCACCTGCCCGCCGGCGCCGTCGGCGGCGGCGACCCGGTGTACGTGTTCGGCTACTCGCAGAGCTCGGCGCTGTCCGCGCTGAGCATGCACCAGTTGCACGCCGACGGGGTGCCCAGCGACGCCGTGCATTTCGTCCTGGTCGGCGACCCGTCCACGCCCAACGGCGGGATATTCACCGCGTTCGGGCTGTCCGGCGGGGCCTACCCGGACGACATGCCGCCCGGCAACCTGTATCCGGCCGACATCTACACCATGGAGTACGACCCGGTGAGCGACTGGCCGCGGTACTCCCTCAACCTGCTCAGCGACCTGAACGCCCTCAACGGGCTGTTCTTCGAGCACCTGGCCTACCTGGGGCTGACACCGGAGCAGATCAGCGGTGCCCTGCCGCTGGCGACGGACCCGGACTCCCTGGTCGACTACTTCGTGATCCCGTCGCAGATCCTGCCGATTCTGGCCCCGCTGCTGCTGACCCCGATCATCGGCAAACCGCTCTACGACCTGCTCGAGCCGGCCACCCGGATCCTGGTGAACCTCGGCTACGGCAGCATCACCGAGGGCTGGAACAGCGGCCCCGCCGATCAGGCCTCCGTGGTCAGCTGGGCGATACCCGACATGAACTGGAACGACGTCTCCGCCGCCTTGAACGCCGCAGTCCAGAGCGGATTCGCGGCGTTCAGCGCGGACCTCGCAGACCCGGCCACCTACCAGCTGCAGAACATCGTGGACAGCCCGGCGCTGACCGAGCTGATCCGGGCGGAGTACCAGGCCGGCCTGATCGACACGCCGAACCCGGATTCGTTCTCGACCGTGCTGCAGGGGTGGTCGGCCCTGGTCGATCCATCCACCTGGCTGACATCCTGAAGCCGTTCCGGAACCCGGAAATACGTCGCTGAACTGGGTGGCAGGTGCAGGATTCGAACCTGCGTAGGCTTGCGCCGACGGATTTACAGTCCGCTCCCATTGGCCGCTCGGGCAACCTGCCGTATCGCGCCTAGCAGACTACAACGAGGATGTACCCGGCGCACAAACGGCCAGCATCTTCCAGCAAGCATCGAGAGGGGACGGATCCGATGGCGGATTCATCGTTCGACGTCGTCAGCAAGGTCGACCGGCAGGAAGTCGACAACGCGCTGAACCAGGCCGCCAAGGAATTGGCCACCCGCTTCGACTTCCGCGGCACCGACACCACCATCGCCTGGAAGGGCGAAGAGACCATCGAGCTGGTCAGCTCCACCGAGGAGCGCGTCAAGGCCGCCGTCGACGTGTTCAAGGAGAAGCTGATTCGCCGCGACATCTCGATGAAGGCGTTCGACGCCGGCGAACCGCAGGCCTCCGGCAAGACCTACCGGATCGCCGGCAGCATCAAGCAGGGCATCGACAGCGAGCACGCCAAGAAGATCACCAAGCTGATCCGCGACGACGGCCCCAAGGGTGTCAAGACCCAGATCCAGGGCGACGAGGTACGGGTCAGCTCCAAGAAGCGCGACGACCTGCAGGCGGTGATCGCACTGCTCAAGGGTGCCGACCTGGATGTGGCGCTGCAGTTCGTCAACTACCGCTAGATGCGTTTCGTGTGATCTGTGCAACTGCATGAATCGCACATTGAATTGGCGCCCTGACCATGCTCGAGGACCTGACCATCGCGATCCGGCGGGTCCGGGAGAGCGCTCAAGCCGTCGGCGCGGCGCTGTCGGCGGTCAGCGTCTACACCGAGCCCGCCATCGCCCGGGCCGTGCAGGCCGAGCACAACCTCTATGCCCGGATCTTCGCCAGCGCCGCCGACCAGATCTGGCTGATCGACCTGTGTGCACCGCTGCACGTGGACGTACTGCTGCAGCCGCGGTAGCCGTTTCCCGGCCCAACCCGGCGCCGGGTGCCTACCCTGGTGACCGTGACCACTTCGGACGTCGTCGACGTCGTCATCATCGGCGCGGGCATCTCCGGTATCGGCGCGGCATACCGCATCACCGAGCGCAACCCGAACACCAGCTACGTCATCCTGGAGCGCCGTGAACGCATCGGCGGCACCTGGGACCTGTTCCGCTACCCGGGGGTGCGCTCGGACAGCAGCATCTTCACGCTGTCCTTCCCGTACGAGCCGTGGACCCGGCCGGAGGGGGTGGCCGACGGCGACCACATCCGGGAGTACCTGACCGCGACCGCGCACAAGTACGGCATCGACCGCCACATCGCCTTCGGCAGCCATGTGCGCGCGGCGGACTGGGATTCGGCCACCGACACCTGGACGGTCACCGTCGACCAGAACGGCACCACCCGCACGTACCGGAGCCGTTTCGTGTTCTTCGGCTCCGGCTACTACAACTACGACGACGGCTACACCCCGGACTTCCCCGGCATCGAGACCTTCGCCGGAACGGTGGTGCACCCGCAGCACTGGCCCGAGGACCTGGACTACACCGGCAAGAAGGTGGTGGTCATCGGCAGCGGCGCCACCGCGATGTCGCTGATCCCGGCAATGGCGCAGCGCGCGGCCAAGGTCACCATGCTGCAGCGCACCCCGACCTACCTGATCTCCGCGTCGAAGTTCAGCCCGCTCGCCGATGTGTTGCGGAAGCTGTTGCCGCGCAAATGGGCTCACCCGATCATCCGGCTGCGCAACGCCCTGTTCGAGGGGTTCATCTGGTTTCTGGCCCGCAAGACCCCGAGCCTCATGAAACGGATTCTGCGCCGGCAGGCGGTGACCAACCTGCCGGCCGGCTACGACGTCGACATCCACTTCAAGCCGCCCTATGACCCGTGGGATCAGCGGCTCTGCCTGATCCCCGACGCCGACCTGTACGCGGCGATCAGCGCGGGCAGCGCCGACGTGGTCACCGACCACATCGATCACATCGACGCCACCGGTATCGCGCTGCGCTCCGGGAGGCACCTGGACGCCGACGTCATCGTCACCGCCACCGGCCTGCAGCTGCTGGCGCTGGGAGGGGTGCGAATCAGCTTGGACGGCACCGAGATCAAGCCGACCGAGCGCTTCGTCTACAAGGCGCACATGCTCGAAGACGTGCCGAACCTGTTCTGGTGCGTGGGCTACACCAACGCATCCTGGACGCTGCGCGCCGACATCACCGCCCGGGCAACGGCGAAGCTGATGAGCTACCTGGCATCCCGCGGCTACACCCACGCCTACCCGCATCTCGGCGACCAGCCGATGACCGAGAAGCTGGCCTGGGACATCCAGGCCGGCTACGTGCTGCGGGCACCGCACGCGCTGCCCAGATCCGGCACGAAGCGGCCGTGGAACGTGCGGCAGAACTACTTCGCCGACGCCCTGGACTACCGGTTCGACCGGATCGAGGAGTCGATGGTGTTCGGCCGCGCAGCCGAACCGGCCGCACTGGCCGGATAGCCACGCCACGCTTCAGCCGCCGGGGGCCGCGTCGGGTCGGATCGGCTCACTTCACGACGGCCACCGCCGGTGGGTCCGTCACCGGCCCGAGCCTTGTCAGGCGCTGCGGCAACAACGGCATCTCGGAGGCGGCGCCCAGCGGCAGCGGCACGTGCGGTCCGCCGACCGGCGTCGCATACGGCAGACCCAGCAGCGGCCCCCACTCGCCGGTGGCGTAGGGCCACATCCGCGCCATCGTCGTCGTCGTCGGCACATCGACGCCGTTGGCCACCGGGTGATCGTGGTAGACCTCCAGGGCGGGGAATCCGCTGACCATCCCACCGACGCCGGGCACCGGGGAACCGGGCTGCACGGTGAGCTGCCCTTGAACGCAGAGGGTGTTCTTCGCCAGCTGCTCGCCGCCAGGCGAGAACGGGTCGGCGGCGGCGTAGCCGATGGACACCGAGCCGTCCCGACGCTGGCCCACCCTGACGTTGGGGGTGCCGGCCTTCACCTGGCCGGTGCTGAGGTTGACCGATGGATTCTGCCGGGCCACCACCAGTCCGTTCTCGTAGTCGACTTCCATCGCGACGCGGGCATTCTCGGGTCCGGCCGCCGGGTCGAAGCGGCGATTGTCACCGGCATTGTCGTCGAAGAACGGCCACCATGGCTTCGGGTCCTTCACCGTTGCCGACGGAATGAACAGGTTCGCCCGCACCACCCCCTGGCCCGGCCTCGGTTCGATGCGGCCGACCACGATGTTGGGGGCCACGCCCTGGTTCTTCGGCGCGTAGCTGTGCGGGTCCAGTGCGGCGGCAGTCTCCCAGTCCGCTGACGACGACGGGTGGCGGCCGAATACCGTTGCGAAGGCGGCAATCTGGTTGGTCAGCCGACTCCCGGCCACGGCAGCCGGCCCGTCGACGGCGGGTATGGGAGCATCGCCGTCGGCCATGTCCACGGCGTTGGCAAGTGCGTCGTCGATGGCGTCGGCCTCGGCCAGGATCGCATCGAGCCGGGGTTGCAGGTCCAGCCGGTAGATCAGCGCATCGGTGGGATTGCTTACCGTGCCGGCGAATTCGATCCGGCTGGTCTGCTCGTTCACGGTCAGGCCGTGGCCGCGGGCTTCGGCGATCAGGCCGCGCAGCCTGCGTTGAACAGCGTCGATCGCGTCGGCTGCGGCGCCGGCCGCGTGGGCCACCGCCATCGCCTCCGTGCCGTGCGCGTCCAGGTCCATCCGGGTCCGGCTGAGCGCGGTTCGGGCCGCCAGCGCGGTGTCACCGCCCCAGCTGTCGAAGACCCCCAGCGCGGCCAGTCCGGCGGCTGCGTCGAGGGCCGCCCGCGCACGATCCTGCCCGGCGTGGAACACCTCACGCACCGCGGCGGAGTTCCACCGCTGCACCTCGCCCACCGACAGTCCGGCTCCCCCCATGGCGGGCACTCTGACACTCGGCGGACCCGCTGTCACTTCACCCTCGCCGCGCCGCCGAAGTGACAGCCGCGCGCGGTCTTGCTAGGCATGCCGCATGCGATTCGACATCGAACAGCTGCTGGCCGCGGCGGTGCAGGTGGGCGGTCACGGCGAGGAGTTGGCGGCCCGGCACCTCACCGCCGACAACCGGCTGGAGGCCGCCACGCCGGGCTGGGCGGGCCGGTCGGCGGCGGCCCTGGGCGGCCGCGCCGAGCTGTGGCGCGGCCAGTCCAGCCGGCTGGTGTCGCGGTTCGGCGCGCACGCAACCGATCTGCACAGCACCGCGCTGGGATTCGCCGCGATGGAGCAGCGCAACAGCGCGGCACTGGGTGTGCCGAGTTCACCAACTACCGGTGCGCCGGCGGTCACCGCAATACGCTGAGCGTCATGGCAGCTGCTATTCGCAAACCGAAAGTCGTCGTGCTCGGCGGCGGGTCCTGGGGAACCACCGTCGCATCCATCTGCTCGCGGCGCGCACCGACGCTGCAGTGGGTGCGCTCGGCACAAACCGCGGCCGACATCAACGACAACCACCGCAACGGCAACTACCTCGGCAACGAGGTGGTGCTCAGCGACACCCTGCGGGCCACCACCGACTTCGCCGAGGCGGCCAACTCCGCCGACGTCGTCGTGATGGGGGTGCCGTCGCACGGCTTCCGCGGGGTGCTCGAGGAACTGGCGACCGAACTGCGGCCCTGGGTTCCGGTGGTGTCGCTGGTGAAGGGCCTGGAGCAGGGCACCAACCAGCGGATGTCGCAGATCGTCGACGACGTGCTGCCCGGGCATCCGGCCGGCATCCTGGCCGGGCCGAACATCGCCCGCGAGGTGGCCGAGGGATTCGCCGCGGCGGCGGTGCTGGCGATGCCCGACCAGCATCTGGCGGCCCAACTCGCCAAGTTGTTCTCCACCAGGCGGTTTCGCGTCTACACCACCGACGACGTCATCGGTGTGGAGATGGCCGGCGCGCTGAAGAACGTCTATGCGATCGCCGTCGGCATGGGCTACTCACTGGGGATCGGCGAGAACACCCGGGCGCTGGTGATGTCCCGCTCGGTGCGCGAGATGGGCAAGCTCGGCGAGGCGATGGGCGGGCAGCGCGACACCTTCTCCGGCCTGGCCGGCATGGGTGACCTGATCGTCACCTGCACCAGCCAGCGCAGCCGCAACCGCTACGTCGGCGAGCAACTCGGCTCGGGCAAGCCGATCGACGAGATCATCGCGTCGATGAACCAGGTGGCCGAGGGCGTCCGGGCTTCCAGCGTGATCATGAAGTTCGCCGCCCAGTACGGCATCAACATGCCGATCGCCCGCGAGGTCGACGGCGTGATCAACCACGGCTCGACCGTCGAGCAGGCCTACCGGGGTCTGATGGCCGAACCGGCCGGGCACGAGGTGGAGGGCGCCGGTTTCTAACCGGCTCCCGGGCCGGGGGCGCACTCGGCGATCAGAGCCCGCAGATTTTCCCGGACCCGGTCGGCGGCAATGCCGATCGAGGGCGGGTAGACCATGATGTGGTCCAGCACGCCCTGGTAGCGGCGCAACCCGTCGCGGACGTCGGCTGCCGTGCCGGCCACCCCCATGGTGTCGATCATGTCCTCGGAGACGGCATCGAACATGGCGGCAAAGTCACGCCGGGCAAACGCCTCCCGGATGATCTCGCCCTCCCTGGCGAAGCCGTTCACGTCCAGCACGGTGTCGTAGGTCTTGACCGAGGCGTAGAAGGCGATCTGCTGGGCCAGTTCGCGCCGCGCCACCTGCGGGTCGTCGTGGATGGAGCACATCACCATCGAGATGATCTCGACGTCTTCGGCGTTGCGGCCGGCGTGCGCGGCGCCCTTGGCGATCGCCGGCTTGACGACCTCTTCGACGTATTTGACGGTGAACAGCGGATGGCCGGCCAGCCCGTCGGCGACCCGGCCGGCAGCCTCGCACATCCGGGGCCGCACGCCGGCGGTGACGATCGGGATGGCGCGCTTCGGCGGCGCCACACGTTCAGTCGGCACCAGGTTCATCGTGTAGAAGCGGCCCTCGTGCCGGACCGGGCCCTCGTGCAGATTCCAGATGCGGCGCACCAGCGGTACCAGCTCTTCCATCCGCAGCGCCGGCGCCGAGGTGTCGGCGACGCCGTGCCAGTCGCTCATCATCCTCCTGGTCCCGTTGCCGATGCCCAGCACTATCCGGCCGCCTGAGAGCTCGTCGAGATCGCGGGCTTCGGTGGCCAGCACCAGCGGGCTGCGGCCGACGCCGTACATGATCGACGAGCCCACCCGGCAGCGCCGGGTGGCCATCGCCATGGCGGCCATCGAGATGGATCCGGACCGGGAGTAGAACTCCGAGGCCCACACGGCGTCGAACCCGGCTTCGTCGGCCGCCGCGGCGGATTCGGCGAGGGATTTCAGGTCGGGGGTGAGGTTGGCGACACCGTAGGTGGTCATGGCTATTTGTATCGCGTCGACTCCGCATCCACCAGGCAGAAGTGCCGGTGGCCCGCCCGGTCAGCGCAGAGCCAACGGGCGGATCAGTGCCCGCGGGCCATCTCCTCCAGCCGCTGGATGCGGTCGGCCATCGGCGGGTGGGTGGCGAACAGCGACCCGATCCGCTCGCCGGCCCGGAACGGGTTGGCGATCATCAGGTGCGACTGGGCGGCCAACTGCGGCTCCGGCGGCAGCGGGGCGGCCTGCACGCCATTGGAGATCTTGCGCAGCGCCGACGCCAGCGCCAGCGGGTCACCGGTCAGCTCGGCGCCGGACTCGTCGGCCTGGTACTCGCGCGACCGCGACACCGCCAGCTGCACCACCGTCGCCGCGATCGGACCCAGCAGCGAAACCAATAGCAGCGCAAAGGGATTGCCGTTGCGGCGGTCGCCGAACAGCAGCGCCATGTTGGCCAGCGCGGTGATCACCGACGCCATCGCCCCGGCCACACAGGAGATCAGGATGTCGCGGTTGTAGACGTGGGACAGCTCGTGGCCCAGCACCGCACGCAGCTCCCGCTCGTCGAGGATGCGCAGAATCCCGCTGGTGCAGCACACCGCGGCGTTGCGCGGGTTGCGGCCGGTGGCAAAGGCGTTGGGCGCGTTGGTGTCGCTGATGTACAGCCGGGGCATGGGCTGGTGCGCGGTGGTGGCCAGCTCGCGCACGATCCGGTGCATTGCCGGCGCCTGCATCTCGGTGACCGGCTGGGCGTGCATGGCCTTCAGCGCCAGCTTGTCGCTGTTGAAGTAGGTGTAGGCGTTCATGCCGACGGCGAACAGCACCGCCAGCCACATTGCCGTCCGGCCGAACAGCGACCCGACCAGCACGATCAGCACCGACATGCCGGCCAGCAGCGCGAACGTCTTGAAGGTGTTGTGATGCGGATGCCAGGTCATGTCGCCCATTATCAGCCGTGCCGGTCGACGGTGTAGTCGACCAGGTTCGCCAGCGCGGCGCGGCCGGCGACATCGGGCAGCACGGCCAGCTCCGCGCGGGCCCGCTCGGCGTAGCCGCGCACCGTCTCCTTGGCTTTGGCCATCCCCGCCGACGCCCGCAGCAGCGTCAGCGCCTCGGCCAGCACGCCGTCGTCGTCAACCGGCCCGACCAGCAACGCACGCAACCGGTCGGCATCCGGCCCGGTGTCCCGCAGCGCGTAGAGCACCGGCAGCGTGTGCACCCCTTCGCGCAGATCGGTGCCGGGCAGCTTGCCGGACTCGTCGGGCTCGCTGTCGATGTCGATGATGTCGTCGGAGATCTGGAACGCGGTGCCGACGATGCCGCCCAGCCGGGCCAGCCGTTCGACCTGCTCGGCATCGGCGCCGGAGAACGTCGCGCCGAACCGGCCGGAGGCCGCTATCAGACAGGCCGTCTTCTCGTAGACCACCTTGAGGTAGTGATCCACCGAATCCACGCCGTCGGCCGCACCGCGGGTCTCGCGCATCTGACCGGTCACCAGCTGGGCGAACGTCTCGGCGATGATCCGCACCGCCTCCGGGCCCAGCCGCGAAACCAGCCGCGACGCCGTCGCGAACAGGTAGTCGCCGGCCAGGATCGCGATGTTGTTGCCCCACCGGGCGTTGGCGCTGGGCGCACCGCGGCGCAGCTGGGCCTCGTCCATCACGTCGTCGTGGTAGAGCGTGGCCAGGTGCACCAACTCGATGACCGCGCCGGCCACCGTCACCTGCCAGGCCGCGGGCTCCGGCCCGAGCTGGGCCGAGAGCACCGTGAACAGCGGCCGGAAGCGTTTGCCGCCGGCCTCGAACAGGTGCGTCACCGCCTCGGTCATCAGTTCGTCGCCGCCGCGCAGCTCGGTGTCCATCAGGGCCTCGATGCGGGCCACCCCGTCGCGGACGTCGGCGGCGAATCCCGCATCGCCGAAGACGCTGAGGTCCAGGCCCGCCACCACGGTCGCCGGTGTGCTCACGGCTCCAACATACTGGTGGGCGTGAATACCGGCGCTGAGATGGTGGCTGACGTGGTGGTGGTGGGTGCCGGACCGGCCGGTTCGGCGGCCGCGGCCTGGGCCGCCCGGGCCGGGCACGACGTGCTGGTCATCGACGCCGCCGCCTTCCCCCGCGACAAGCCCTGCGGCGACGGGCTGACCCCGCGCGCGGTCGAAGAGCTGGAACTGCTCGGTTTGGGCGACTGGCTGGACACCCACATCCGGCACCGGGGCCTGAAACTGACCGGCTTCGGCGGCGAGGTGCAGGTGGACTGGCCCGGCCCGTCGTTCCCCAAGGCCGGCAGCGCGGTGCCGCGCACCGAACTTGACGACCGGATCCGCAAGGTCGCCGAAACCTCCGGTGCACGAATGCTTTTGGGCCGCAAGGCTGTCGGCGTCAACCATGACCAGTCCGGCCGGGTGCGTTCGGTGCTGCTGGCCGGCGGCGCCCAGGTGCGCTGCCGCTGGCTGATCGTCGCCGACGGCGCCCGCTCCACGCTGGGCCGGGTGCTGGGCCGGCAGTGGCACCAAGAGACGGTGTACGCCGTGGCCGCCCGCGGCTATCTGGCATCGGCACGCAGCGACGAGCCGTGGCTGACCTCACACCTGGAGTTGCGAGGACCGGACGGTTTCAAGGACAAAGTGCTGCCCGGCTACGGCTGGATCTTCCCGCTGGGCAACGGCGAGGTGAACATCGGGGTGGGCGCGCTGGCCACCACCAAACGGCCCGCCGACGTGGCGTTGCGGCCGCTGATGAGCTACTACGCCGACCTGCGCCGCGACGAGTGGGGGTTCGAGGGCCCGGTGCGCGCCCCGGCCAGCGCGCTGCTGCCGATGGGCGGCGCCGTGTCGGGGGTGGCCGGGCCGAATTGGATGCTGATCGGCGACGCCGCGGCCTGCGTCAACCCGCTCAACGGCGAGGGCATCGACTACGGGCTGGAGACCGGTCGGCTGGCCGCGGGGTTGTTGAGCGCTGCCGACCTCTCGCACGCCTGGCCGGCCGAGTTGCAGCGCCGCTACGGGCGTAGCTTCTCGGTGGCCCGCCGACTGGGGCTGCTGTTGACGTTCCCCCGGTTCCTGCCCGCCACCGGCCCGGTGGCGATGCGCTCGACTTCGCTGATGCGGGTCGCGGTGCGGGTGATGGCCAACCTGGTCACCGACGACGACGCCGACCTGGTGGCGCGGGTGTGGCGTGGCGGTGGCCGGCTCTCCCGGCTGATCGACCGCCGCCCGCCGTTCGGTTAGCCGCCGAGCTGGGGGTCCGCCCCGCTCGCGAGAAGACGCAAAAGTCCCCGTTCTGACCCTTTTCCGGGGGCTTTCACGTCTGTTCGCGGGGGATGGGGAAGGTCAGCGGGTGGCGGCGTGCAGGGCGACGATGCCGCCGGACAGGTTGCGCCAGCGCACCGCCGACCAGCCGGCCCGCGCGATCCGGGCCGCCAGCGCCGCCTGGTCGGGCCAGGCCCGGATCGACTCGGCCAGGTAGACGTAGGCGTCCGGGTTGGAGGAGACCGCGCCGGCCACCGCCGGCAGCGCCCGCATCAGGTACTCCTTGTAGGCGGTGGCGAACAGCGGATTGGTGGGGGTGGAGAACTCGCACACCACCAGCCGGCCGCCGGGCCGGGTCACCCGGGCCATCTCGTCCAGCGCCGTGTCGCAGTCGGCCACGTTGCGCAGCCCGAAGCTGATGGTGACCGCGTCGAACACGGCATCACCGAACGGCAGCCGGGTGGCGTCGCCGGCGACCTTGGGCACATCGCGACGGCTGCCGGCCGCCAGCATCCCGGTCGAGAAGTCCGTCGCCACGCACCAGGCACCGGAGCGCGCCAGCTCCACCGTCGAGACCGCGGTGCCGGCGGCCAGGTCCAGCACCCGGTCGCCGGACCGCAACCGCAGCGCCGAGCGGGTGGCCCGCCGCCAGGAGCGGTCCCGGCCCAGCGACAGCACGGTGTTGGTGATGTCGTAGCGCCGGGCGACACCGTCGAACATCGACGCCACCGCCCGGGGGTCCTTGTCCAGCGAAGCGCGGATCACGGCGTCGACGCTACCGGGTTGGCTAAGGTCGGAATCATGCGATTGCTGTGGACCGTGGTGTCGATGTCGCTGGTGTTGCTGGGCACAGCCGGTCCGGCGCATGCCGACCCGGCCGTTACCGCTCGCACCGACGACGGCCAGGGGGTGCGCCTCGGTGCAGCCGACGCGCCGGTGCAGTTGGCGATCTTCTGCGAACCGCAGTGCCCGGTCTGCGCGGCGTTCGAAGGCGAATCCGGCGACCGGCTCGTCGAGGGGCTGGCCAGCCACCGGCTGGCGGTGACGTATCGGTGGCTGACGTTCCTCGACGAGCGGCGCGGCACCGACACCTCGGCCCGGCTGGCCGGCGCGCTGATGACGGCGGCCGACCCGGCCACCGCCCCGGTCGCCTACCAGAACTTCGTGGCACAGCTGTACCGGCAACCCGGCGACGGGAACCCCGCGGCGGTGGCGGCGATCGCCCGGGCGGCCGGGATACCCGGCCCGATCGCCGACCGGATCGCCGCCGTCGACCCGGCCGGGGAGCCGGGCATGGACACCGCGGCGATGGCTGCCGCCAACCGCCGGCGTCTGGTCGGCATCGATCCGCAAAACCCCGGCACCCCGACCGTCTACGACCTCAACACCAACACGGTGGTCGACACCGACGAGCCGGGCTGGCTGGAGAGGCTGATGCCGACCGGCTAACTCAGCTTCCCGTCGATGAACGCCAGGCCGGTCAGCGCGACGCCCGCGATCAGCCAGGCCAGCACCGCGATCGACCCGGCAGGGATGATCGCCAGCACCGCGGTGCGGTGCTGCACCCGCACCAGGTCGGGATCCCGCTTGTCGTACTCGACGTAAATCCGCATGCCGGTGGCTAATTCGGATGGATAGAGCACACCCAACTCGGGCCGGTAGGTGACCCGATCGGGGGTGACGAACTCGATGGTGGAACGCCGGAAGCCGGCGTTGAGCACTTCGGCTTCGGCGACACCCATGTTGCGTTCGATGGCCAGGTCGTTGCGCCAGGCGCCGGCAACCAGCAGCACCGACTGCAACGTCACCAGGAAGCCGACGATCAGCAGGCCGATCCGGGCCCAGCGCAGCAGGCGCCGCGGCACCGTGACCGGCCGCACCTCGCTGCTGCCGTGAATCAGAAGGTGCAGCAACGCCTTCGGCGACCTCACAGGGCGGCCTTGATCGCGGCGTGCAGCGCCCGCAGCGAGGAGCGATCCGCCTTGACCTCCAGCACAGCCATCCCGGCGCCGGGCTGGTCCAGTGCCGGCGCCAATTCGTCGGCCTCGATCTGGCGGGCGTCGACGTGGTAGGCGCGGCACAGCGCGCCGACGTCGACGTCGTGCGGGGTGCCGAAGACCCGCGACGACACATCGGCGAACCTCGGATCGCCCTGCTCCAGCAGTTCGAAGATGCCGCCGCCGTTGTCGTTGGACACCACGATGGTGAGCCGGCGCGGTGTCGGCTCGGTGGGCCCGATCAGCAGGCCGGAACTGTCGTGCACGAAGGTCAGGTCGCCGATCAGTGCCACCGTGCGCGCGCCGGGGTTGACCCGCTCATGGGCCAGTGCCGCGCCGACCGCCGTGGAGACGGTGCCGTCGATGCCGGCCACCCCGCGGTTGGAGCGCACCGCCAACCCGTCGGTGCGCAGTCCGGCCAGTGCCACGTCACGCACCGGATTGGACGCCCCCAGCACCAGTTGGTCGCCGGCCCGCAGGGTCGCGGCGACCGCCGCCGCGACATGCAGACCGGTGGTCAGCGGGTGCGCCCGGAGTTGGGCGTGCACCGTGGCCAGGGTGTGCTGGTTCGACTCCGCGCAGCGGCGCAGCCAGGCCGGATCCGGCGCCCCGGAGGTCACCGCCCGGGTGCCGGTGGCCTGCGAGTTGCCCGAGACGTCCGGCCAGCGCGGCCCGGTGGTCAGTGCGTACACCGGGACTTGCGGGTCGGCCAGCAGCGCCGACACCGGCCGGTGCAGGGTGGGCCGGCCGGCCATGATGACCTGCTGCGGCCGCACCAGTGGCAGCGCCAGCGGATGCAGCGGGTTGGCGGCCGGGGGCGCGGTGGGCTCGGCGACGGTGGGCAGCGCCGCCAGGCCGGGGTGCACACCGGCGCCGTGGCCGGCGATGACCACGGTGTCCGGTGTCAGGTCGATGTCCAGCGGCTGGTCGAAGCTGACCGGCGGGGTACGGGTCCACGGCACACCGCCGGGCCGGCCCGGCGGGATCGGCGTCTGCCCGCCGGCATCGGGCACCAGCGGTTCGCGCAGCGGGATGTCGAACTGCACCGGGCCGGCATTGGCGGTGCGAGAACCGGTGGCGGCGGCCAACACTCGACAGGTGACCGAACGCCAGGTGGCGTTGAGCTCGGCCATCCGCCCGGGGGCGTCCTCGGCCAGCCCCAGGCTGATGGTGGCACGCACCTGCGTGCCGAAGTAGCCCAGCTGCTCCATGGTCTGGTTGGCACCGGTACCCAGCAGCTCGTAGGGCCGGTTGGCGGAGAGCACGATCAGCGGCACCCTGGCGTAGTTGGCCTCCACCACCGCCGGACCCAGGTTGGCCACCGCGGTGCCCGACGTCATCGCGACGCAGACCGGCGCGCCGGCGCCGACGGACAGGCCGATGGCCAGATAGCCGGCGGTGCGCTCGTCGATGCGGACATGCAGCCGAAGACGTCCCGCGCGGTCCGCGTCGGCAAGCGCGAAGGCCAGCGGCGCGTTGCGCGATCCGGGGCACAGCACCACGTCGCGGACACCGCCGCGGATCAGTTCGTCGACGACGATGCGGGCCTGTGTCGTCGAGGGGTTCACCAGTACAGGCTAGTTCCCCGGTTCGGCGAAGAACCGTATCGCCGCCTCGTTGACCTGCTGCGGCCGCTCGATGAAGCCGAGGTGCCCGGCGTCGGGTATCTCCAGGTAGCGGCCGTTGGGCAGCGCGTCGGCGACCTCTCGGCACAGGTGCGGCGGAGTCACCACGTCGTCGCCGAAGCCGATCACCAGCACCGGATGCGCAATGCCGCGGTAGGCCGCCAGCCGGTTGTCGCGCGGCGCCACGTCGAGCTGACAGCGCAGCCCGGAGGTCTGCTTGACCGGCCACATGGTGAACATCGCGATCCAGTCCTTGACGGCCGCGTCGTCGTTCAAGGTCTTGTGCGAAAAGCTCTCCAGCAGACGCACTTTCGCGTCGTATTCGGAGGGCAGACTCATCCCCGAGGCGGCCAGCGCCACCTCGGCCCGGTAGAAGAAGTCCCGGGTGCGGTCGTGCCGGCCGCGGGTGGCCATCAGCACCGCGGATCGGACCAGCTCCGGGCGGGCCAGCATCAGTTCCTGGGCGATGAACGCCCCCATCGACACCGCCACGATGCGAGCCGGCGCGGCACCCAGGGCTTCGATCAGCTGCGCGGTGTCGGCCACCATGGTCTCGGTGGTGAATCCGGCGGCGTTCTCGGTGGCGCCGATACCGCGGTTGTCGAAGGTGATGACCCGGTATCGGGCCAGCTCGAACTCACGCACCTGGTGCAGGTGCCAGCCGCGGCCCGCGCCACCGCGACCGGCGATGAACACGACCGGCTCGCCGCCCTGGTTGCGGTCGTCGAATGCGAGGTTGGTCACGGGTGTGAAGGTACGCGAGCGGCGGGCCGTCCGGGCGGCCAGCCCGGATGTCGGCCATTCGGTACCCGGGCCGGTGATCTGGCCTTATGGTTTCTGGGTCGCAACTCGCGCACCTGGGGGCACCAATGGCCAGATCAACTGCTGTGCTGGGTTCGGTCCTGATGCTGGCCTGGGCGGTGCTGACCGGCTGCTCCGTGCGGTCCGGTGGCCGGGCGGTGCCGGCCGACAACGAAGGCCCCCGCCCGGTGCCCGCGTCGGCACTGCACGATGCGCTGTTGGCCGGCTACACGGTCAACGACATCATGGGCGCGTCGCGGATGGGGGTGCAGGAGACCAGGTCGCGAATGTTCGACGGCAGTCCCCAGTTCGCCGACCGCGGCTGCATGGTTGCGTGGACCCCCGCCGAGCAGACCGTCTACGCCCACAGTGGCTGGACCGCGGTGGTCGCCCAGACGCTGTCGGAGACCGCCGCCAAGCCCAACCACTTCGTGATCCAGGCCGCGGTCACCTTTGCGTCCCGCCGCAACGCCGACGACTTCTTCACCCGCACCGCCCAGCGGTGGGCGGCCTGTGGCGAGAAATCGTTCGTCAGCAAGCGCGGCCGCGGCGAGGCCGGCGGCTCCTGGACCTTCGACGCGGTGTCCAGCGCCGAATCCACGCTGTGGATGACCCAGCGACAGGACCGCAGCTCCGGCTGGTCGTGTCAGCGGGCGCTGCGGGTTGTCAACAACGTCGCGATCGACGTGCTGGCGTGCAAGTTCTACGCCGCCGACGAGGCCGTCACGATCACCCACGGCATCGACGCCCGGCTGCCCAGCGGATGAGCTGTCAGGACAGCAGCCGGTGGCAGGCCTTGACCCGGTCGATCCACCACTGCCGTCGCTGCGGTGCCGCGGCCAGCGCCTGCAGCCGGGCCGGGTCGGGTCGCACGGGCTCAACCGGCAGGTAGCCGTCGACGGGAAGCGGAGTTTCTGCGACATCGACGTCGAAGAACCCGCCGGTGCCCAGCCCGCAGGCGTGATCCAGCACCGGCAGTGCCGCCGCGGCCCGCAGCCCGGCGGCGATGCCGACCGCGGAATCCAGCGCACTGGAGACCACCACCGGGATGCCGATCTGGCCGGCGATCGTCAACATCGCCGAGATCCCGCCCAGCGGAGCCACTTTCAGCACCGCGATGTCGGCGGCTTGCGCACGCACGACGGCCAGCGGATCGGTTGCCTTGCGGATGCTCTCGTCGGCGGCGATCGGCACGTCGATCCGGCGGCGCAGCTGCGCCAGTTCGGCGATCGTGGCGCACGGCTGCTCCAGGTACTCCAGCGGGCCGGTGGCGGTGAGCGCGTATGCCGCCTGCACGGCCTGGTCGACGGTCCAGCCGCCGTTGGCGTCGACACGCACCGTCGGGATGAGCTCGCGGACTGCCTCGACGCGGGCGGCGTCGTCGGCCAGCGTCTGGCCCGGCTCGGCCACCTTGACCTTGGCGGTGCGGGCGCCGGGGAAGCGTGCCAGCACCCCGGGCACCTGATCGGCGGCGACTGCGGGCACGGTGGCGTTGATCGCGATGCGGTCCCGGCGGGCCGGCGGCGGCCGGTGGTAGGCGCCCTCCAGCGCCGCCGCCAGCCAGTGCGCGGCCTCTTCCGCGCCGTATTCGGTGAACGCCCCGAACTCGCCCCAGCCGGCCGGGCCGTCGATCAGCGCCAGTTCCCGGACCGTGATGCCGCGGAACCGCACCCGCATCGGCAGCGCCACCACGTGCAGGCGGTCCAGGATGTCGTCCAGCGGCGGCACGGGTCTCATGGTGCCCTGTCCGGGCCCGCTGTGTAACACGTTCTAGTCTGGCGCACATGCACGATGAGCTGCTGCACGCCCCGACCCACAACGGTCACCTGCTGATCGGCGCGCTCAAACGCCACCGGGACAAGCCACTGCTGTTCCTCGGCGACACCACGCTGACCGGTGGCGAACTGGCCGACAAGATCAGCCAGTACATCCAGGCCTTCGAGGCGCTCGGTGCGGGCACCGGCGCGGCCGTCGGCCTGCTCTCGCTGAACCGCCCCGAGGTGCTGATGATCATCGGCGCCGGCCAGACCCGGGGCTATCGGCGCACCGCGCTGCATCCGCTGGGTTCCCTCGACGACCACGCCTATGTGCTGACCGACGCCGGCATCAGCTCGCTGATCATCGACCCCACCCCGGCGTTCGCGCAACGGGCCCGAGACCTGTTGGAGCGGGTGCCGAGCCTCAACCAGATCCTGACCATCGGCCCGGTGCCCGCTGAGCTGGGTGGTGAAGCGGTGGACCTGTCGGCCGAGGCCGCCAGGTACGCACCGCAGCCACTGGTGGCCGCCGACCTGCCGCCGGACCAGGTGGTCGGCCTGACCTACACCGGTGGCACCACCGGCAAGCCCAAGGGCGTGATGGGCACCGCACAGTCGATCAGCGCCATGACGTCGATCCAGCTCGCCGAGTGGGAGTGGCCGGCCCATCCCCGGTTTCTGATGTGCACCCCGCTGTCGCACGCCGGGTCGGCATTCTTCGTGCCGACCGTGGTCAAGGGCGGCGAGATGATCGTGCTGGCCAAGTTCGACCCCGCCGAGGTGCTCCGCGTCATCGAGGAGCAGCGGATCAGCGCGACCATGCTGGTGCCGTCGATGCTGTACGCGCTGATGGACCACCCGGATTCGCACACCCGCGACCTATCCAGCCTGCAGACGGTCTACTACGGCGCCTCGGCGATCAACCCGGTGCGGCTGGCCGAGGCGATCGAGCGGTTCGGGCCTATCTTCGCGCAGTACTACGGCCAGTCCGAGGCGCCGATGGTGATCACCTACCTGGCCCGCGACGACCACGACGAGAAGCGGCTGACCTCGTGCGGCCGGCCCACCTTGTTCGCCCGCGTCGAGCTGCTGGATTCCGACGGCACACCGGTCGCCCCGGGGGAGGTCGGTGAGATCTGTGTCAGCGGGCCGCTGCTGGCCGGCGGCTACTGGAATCTTCCGGACGAAACCTCGCAGACTTTCCGAGACGGCTGGCTGCACACCGGCGACCTGGCCCGCGAGGACGCCGACGGTTTCTACCACATCGTCGACCGGGTCAAGGACATGATCGTCACCGGCGGCTTCAACGTCTTTCCCCGCGAGGTCGAAGACGTCGTCGCCGAGCATCCGGCCGTCGCCCAGGTGTGCGTGGTCGGCACGCCCGACGACAAGTGGGGCGAGGCGGTGACCGCGGTGGTGGTGCTGCGCGCCGATTCGGCCCGCGACGAGGCCGCCGTGGCGGCGATGACCGCGCAGATCCAGGCCGCGGTCAAGGAGCGCAAGGGTTCGGTGCAGTCGCCCAAGCAGGTGGTGGTCGTCGACGCGCTGCCGCTGACCGGACTGGGCAAGCCGGACAAGAAGGCGGTCCGGGCGCAGTTCTGGGCGGGCGCCGGCCGGGCGGTCGGCTAGCACTGCTCGGCGGGAAGAAGGAACCATGAGCGACAATCCGTTCGACCCCGACTCCTGGCGCCCGGTCGAGGGCTTCGCCGACCTGACCGACATCACCTACCACCGGCACGTCACCGACGCCACGGTGCGGGTGGCGTTCGACCGGCCCGAGGTGCGCAACGCGTTCCGGCCGCACACCGTCGACGAGCTGTACCGGGCACTCGACCATGCCCGGATGTCACCGGATGTCGGGGTGGTGCTGCTGACCGGCAACGGACCCGCCCCCAAGGACGGCGGCTGGGCGTTCTGCTCCGGCGGGGACCAGCGCATCCGCGGCCGCAGCGGCTACCAGTACGCCGCCGGCGAGACCGCCGACACCGTCGATGCGGCGCGGGCCGGGCGGCTGCACATCCTGGAGGTGCAGCGGCTGATCCGGTTCATGCCCAAGGTGGTGATCTGCCTGGTCAACGGCTGGGCGGCCGGTGGCGGGCACAGCCTGCACGTGGTGTGCGACCTGACCCTGGCCAGCCGGCAGCACGCCCGGTTCAAGCAGACCGACGCCGACGTCGGCAGCTTCGACGGCGGCTACGGTTCGGCGTACCTGGCCCGGCAGGTGGGCCAGAAGTTCGCCCGCGAGATCTTCTTCCTGGGCCGGGCCTACACCGCCGAGCAGATGCATCACATGGGCGCGGTCAACGAAGTGGTGGACCACGACCAACTGGAGGCCACCGGGGTGGCCTGGGCAGCCGAGATCAACGCCAAATCCCCTCAGGCGCAACGGATGCTCAAGTTCGCGTTCAACCTGCTCGACGACGGCCTGGTGGGTCAGCAGCTGTTCGCCGGCGAGGCCACCCGACTGGCCTACATGACCGACGAGGCCGTCGAGGGCCGGGATGCGTTCCTGGAGAAGCGCGCCCCGGACTGGAGCCCCTTCCCGCGCTACTTCTGAGCGTCGGCGGCTACAGGATTCCGAAGCCGTCCAGGGCCTTGATCCCGAACCAGACACCGAACCCCAGCCCCACCACGATCATGATCGGCCGGTTGTTGTCCTGCAGCCAGCGCAGCGCCCGGTCCAGCAGCGAGCGGGACCGTTCCGGCAGCAGCGCGGCAGCGCCGACGACGAGCAGGTTCCCGCTCGCCGCGAGCGCCACGAAGGCGAGGTAGGTGGCGGCGTTGCCGGCCCGGTCCAGACCGGCGCTGCCGATCGCACCGATCGCCCCCAGCGTGAACACCCAGGCCTTCACCGACACCGCCATCACACCGGCGCCGATGAGAAAGGCCTTTCCGGGTGTCGCCGTGCTCAGCATCGCCATCCACTTCGGCGGCGGCGCATCGGGATCGTCGTCGCCGAACAATTCCCGGACCGCGGTGGCCAGGAAGAGCAGGGCCACCACCAGCAGGACGGTGGACACCACCCAGTGGTGCCGGTGGGCAGAGTCCTCGCCGCGGGCGCCCCAGTGCAGGATCGTGCCGAACACCAGGCCCTGAAGCAGCCGCACGCCGGCATGCCCGGCGATCCAGGCGCCGGCCGTCCGGACGCGCGCCGGCGTGCCCAGCAGCATCAGCGTGATCACGATCTCGATCGGCTCCAGCGCACTGCCGAGGATCAGTGGGACAAGACTGCTCCAGGCGGCACCCACCGGCGGAGCGTAACAAGCCGTGGCACGTTTTCGCGCTACTGCGCGCCCAGTGCCGCCCGCATCTCGGCCTCGGCGATCGCCGCGGCCAGGTCGGCGGGCTGCGGGTGGACGGTGACCACGATCCGGTCGATGCCGCCGGTGAACCGGTAGCCGTGCCCGTACGGAGCGACCGGCGAGCCGGTGTCGGTACCCACGTCCAGCGTCTCGCCGCTCATCGAGAACCGGAACGGAACGGTGCGTTCGATACGGCCGCGGGCCACCTCGGCGCCGTCGGCCCGCAGCGACACCGAAGCGCCCCGGCCCAGTCCCCCGCCGTCGTAGTCGAACGAAAGCCCCAGGGCAACTTGGCCTTCCCGAAGCGGATCGGACGCGGCGACCGTGGTGAGCCGATGGCCCAGATAGTTGTAGGCAAAGCAGGGTACGCCGTCGCGGAGGTACAGCGTCCACCCGGACATCGAACCGCCGATGCAGATGACCACGCCCTGCGCCCGGCCCGAAGGAATCCGAAGCTGCGCAAGCAGTTCGAACGACGTACTGGTGAAGGACAGCGTCGCAGTCTCCGGGATGCGCACGTGGCCGGCGTAGTAGGTGGCCGAGGTGCGACCGGCCAGCGGGCTGGGCCGGTTGGCGGGCAACGCCCGGGCCAGGGTCGCATCGCTGAGCGGATAGACGTGGTGTTTGCGCGCTTCGGCATCGAACACCGTCTTCAGCTCGGCGAGCTTGTCCGGGTACTTCTCGGCGAGGTCGACGCCCTGGCTGAAGTCGTCGGCGAGGTGGTAGAGCTCCCAGTGCTCGGCGTCGCCGAACGGGTCCGGCCGCTGGGCCCGGATCCACGGCAGCCGGCCGTGGAAGCAGGACGACATCCAACCCTGGTGGTACACAGCGCGATTGCCGAGGATCTCGAAGTACTGGGTTGTTCTGCGACTGTCCGCGTCGCCGTCGGCGAACGAGTACCGCATGCTGACGCCCTCGATCGGCCGCTGCTCGATGCCGTTGACCCGCGCTGGGGCCTCGATGCCGGCGGCATCCAGGATCGTCGGAACGATGTCGATGACATGGTGGAACTGGCTGCGCTGCTGTGCTTCGGCGGTGATCTGCCGCGGCCAGGAGATGGCCAGACCGTTGCGGGTGCCACCGAAATGCGACGCCACCTGCTTCATCCACTGGAACGGTGCGTCGAGCGCCCAGGCCCAGCCGACGTTGTAGTGGTTCTCGCAGCGCGCCGTTCCGAAGTCGCCGATGTGGGCCAGCAGCCATTCGGGATCCTCGGGCAGCCCGTTCTGGAATGCGGGTGAACTCCACGCGCCGTGCACGGTGCCCTCCCCCGACGCGCCGTTGTCGCCGCAGATGTAGATGAAAAGGGTGTCCTCCCAATCGCCCAACTCCGCGATGGCATCGATGACCCGCCCGACCTGGGCGTCGGTATGCGCCAGAAAACCGGCGTAGACCTCCATCAGCCGCCGGGCCACCGGCTTGTAGCGGTCGTCGTAGTCGGCCCAGGCTGGGATCTGCTCGGGCCGCGGCGTCAACCGGGTACCGGGCGGGACGACGCCCATCTCGAGCTGGTTGGCATGTATCTTCTGCCGCAGCGCATCCCAGCCGTCGTCGAACTGTCCGGCGAACTTCTCCGACCACTCCGGCCACACCTGGTGCGGACTGTGCGTCGCACCGGGCGCGAAGTACAGGAAGAACGGCTTGTCCGGCGCCGACGCCCGCTGCAGTCGGACCCACTCGATGGCCCGGTCGGCGAGGTCCTCGCTGAGGTGGTAGTCGGCGCGGCCCAGATACGGCTCGACCGGGGTGGTCTGGTCGTACAGCGCCGGTTCGTACTGCGAGGTGTCGCCCCCCAGGAAGCCGTAGAACCGCTCGAACCCGAGGCCGGTGGGCCAGCGGTCGAACGGGCCGCTCGGGCCGATCTCCCAGGTCGGGGTGAAGTGCGCCTTGCCGAACAGCGCCGTGCTGTAGCCGTTCATCCGCAGCAGCTGTGCGATGGTGGCCGTGCTCTGCGGCAAGATGCTGTCGTAACCCGGGAATCCGTAGGCGATCTCGCAGATGGTTCCCATGTGAACGCTGTGGTGGTTACGTCCGGTCAGCAGTGCGGCACGCGTCGGAGAGCACAGCGCGGTGGTGTGGAACTGGTTGTAGCGCAGCCCGCTACCGGCGACCCGGTCCAGAGCCGGGGTCGGAATCACGCCCCCGAACGTGGCTGCGGCACCGAAACCGACGTCGTCGAGCAGCACGATGACGACGTTGGGCGCGCCGGCCGGCGGGTAGGGAATCGACGGCCTGACCGGTGTGGAGTCGGCCAGGTTCGGGTTGACGATCCCCCCGAACGGAGGGTCGGCGTGCGGCAGGTCGACCATGGCTCCTCCTGACCGTCTCTGCGACGAATTGTCATCCTGCAACGGCATTCTCGGGGCCGATTCGGCCAAAGCACCGGCGCCGCCCGCAACCGCGCCGACTTCGGCGACCCGGCCAGGGGCCTAGACTGGCTGATCGTGAGCAATAACCCGCTGCGCCGACTCCGCGATCAAGTCTCACTGGCCGCCATGCGGCCACCGGTCGCGGCTCAGTTGATGCACAACCCGCTGGCCAGGCCGGTGGAGTTGACCGGCAAGCGGGTGCTGGTGACCGGCGCGTCGTCGGGCATCGGGGAGAGCGCGGCCGAGCAGTTCGCCGCGGCCGGCGCCGCGGTGGTTGCGGTGGCACGCCGCAAGGACCGACTGGACGCGCTGGTGGCGCGCATCGCCGAGGCCGGCGGCCATGCGCACGCCATCGGCTGCGACCTCTCCGACTTCGATGCCATCGACCGGCTGGCCAAGGACGCCGAGGACCTGCTCGGCGGGGTGGACGTCCTGGTGAACAACGCCGGCCGGTCCATCCGCCGCCCGCTGGCCGAGTCGCTGGACCGCTGGCACGACGTGGAGCGGACCATGACCCTGAACTACTACGCCCCGCTGCGGCTGACCCGCGCCCTGGTGCCCGGCATGTTCGAGCGCGGCGACGGCCACATCATCAACGTGGCGACCTGGGGCGTGTACAGCGAGGCCTCGCCGCTGTTCTCGGTCTACAACGCCTCCAAGACCGCGCTGTCAGCGGTGAGCCGGGCGATGGAGACCGAGTGGTCCGACCGTGGCGTGCACTCGACCACGCTGTACTACCCGCTGGTCAACACCCCGATGATCGCCCCGACCGAGTCCTTCCAGAACCGTCCGGCCCTGACCGCCGCCGAGGCCGCCGAGTGGATGATCACCGCCGCCCGGTACCGGCCGGTGCGGATCGCGCCCCGGATCGCGCTGGCGATCCGGACCCTGGACAGCGTGAACGCCGGGCTTGCCAGCGCGGTGATGAAGCGCCGCTACCTGCAGCCGGGCGGGCGCTGATGGAGATTCTGGCCAGCCGGGTGCTGCTGCGGCCGGCCGACTACCAGCGTTCGCTGCGCTTCTACCGCGACGAGCTCGGGCTGGCCATCGCCCGCGACTACGGCGCGGGCATGGTGTTCTACGCCGGGCAGTCGCTGATCGAGGTGGCCGGGCACGGCGCCGCGGCGGATCGCATCGGGTCTTTTCCCGGTGCGCTGTGGCTGCAGGTGCGCGATGTGCGGGCCACCCAGGCCGAGTTGGCGGGCCGCGGGGTGCCGATCGCGCGGGCGGCCCGGCGTGAGCCGTGGGGGCTGCACGAGATGCACGTCACCGATCCCGACGGCCTGACGCTGATCTTCGTGGAGGTGCCCGCCGACCACCCGCTGCGCCGCGACACCCGCCAGGACGCCGAACGGCCGCAGTCCGGTTAACACCGGAAGAACAGTTGGGAACATCGCGGCGTACACCTGTGTTCCTGCTGGCCGATCGTTAGACAGCGCCACCGTCGAAACGCCAGGATTGGCCCGTGATGTCCTGTGGGTCTTGAACTTTTCCTCTTGATCATCGTGGTGCTCACAGCGCTGGCATTCGACTTCACCAACGGGTTCCACGACACCGGCAACGCCATGGCGACGTCGATCGCCAGCGGCGCACTGCGCCCCAAGGCTGCGGTAGCCATGTCGGCGTGCCTGAACCTGGTCGGCGCCTTTCTGTCCACCGCGGTGGCCGCGGCGATCGCCAAAGACCTGGTCGATGCGCACCTGGTGACCCTGGAGCTGATCTTCGCCGGCCTGGTCGGCGGCATCGTGTGGAACCTGCTGACCTGGCTGCTGGGTATTCCGTCCAGTTCGTCGCACGCACTGATCGGTGGCATCGTCGGCGCGATGATCGTCGCCGTCGGCGGGCACGGCGTGATCTGGCACGGCGTGGTGTCGCGGGTGGTGGTCCCCGCGGTGGTGGCCGCGGTGATCGCCACGCTGGTCGCGGCGGTCGGCACCTGGCTGGTCTACCGCATCACCTGCGGGGTCGACGAGAAACGGACCGAGCGGGGATTCCGGCGCGGGCAGATCGGCTCGGCCGCGCTGGTCTCGCTGGCGCACGGCACCAACGACGCGCAGAAGACCATGGGCGTGATCTTCCTGGCGCTGATGTCCTACGGCTCGGTCGACAAATCGGCCACACTGCCGCCGCTGTGGGTCATCGTGTGCTGCGCGCTGGCCATGGCGGCGGGCACCTACCTGGGCGGCTGGCGCATCATCCGCACCCTGGGCAAGGGCCTGGTGGAGATCAAGCCACCGCAGGGGATGGCGGCCGAGTCGGCTGCCGCCGCGGTCATCCTGCTCTCCAGCCACTTCGGCTACTCGCTGTCCACCACCCAGGTGGCGACCGGGTCGGTGCTGGGCAGCGGGGTGGGCAAGCCCGGCGCCCGGGTGCGCTGGTGGGTGGCCGGCCGGATGGCGATCGCCTGGCTGGTGACCCTGCCGCTGGCCGGTTGCGTGGGTGCGGCCACCCACGCGCTGGTCCACGGCATCGGCGGCTTCCCGGGGGCGATCGTCGGTTTCGGGCTGCTGGTCGCGGTGTCGCTGGCCATCTGGCTGCGGTCACGGGGGGCGCGCATCGACCACACCAACGTCAACGCCGATTGGGAGGGCGGTCTGACCGGCGGTATCCCCACCGCCCAGGCGCAGACCCCCGATCCGGCCCGCATCGCCGCCCCGCCCAGGTTCTTCGACGCTCCGGAAGCGGTGCTGCCATGAGCCAGTGGTTCAACTACACCGCCACCCTCAAGATCCTGGTGTTCGGCTTGCTGGTGGGCGCCGCCCTGCCGGCGCTGTTCGCGGTCGCGTTGCGGGTCAACGTCGCCGGCACCGGTCTGGCCACCGCAGCCGACGGCATGACCCGAACCCGCCGCAGCCCGCTGCTGATCGCACTCAGCTGGGCGATTTTCACGCTGGTGCTGATCGTGGCAGTCGCCGGGGTGCTGTTCATTTCCCGCGACTTCATCGCCCATCACACCGGCTGGCACATCCTGGGCGCGAAATCCCACTAGCATCGAGTTGATCGTGCACCCGACCTGGCCGACTGTCCCCGGATCGAAAGGCGAAGCGGCGTGAACAGATTCCTCGACGCGGTCGTGACGTGGTTGCGCGCCGGGTATCCCGAGGGCGTGCCCCCGACCGACTATTTCCCGTTGCTCGCCCTGCTGTCTCGGCGGCTCACCGGCGACGAGGTCAAGTCCGTCGCCGGCGAATTGATCCGGCGGGGCGACTTCGACCAGGTCGACATCGGGGTGCTGATCACCCAGATCACCGACCAGCCCCCGTCCCCCGAAGACATCGAGCGAGTGCGGGAACGACTGGCCACCAAGGGCTGGCCGCTGGAGGACCGACAGGGAAGCGAGAGGCCCGCATAGCCGTCCTGCGAGCCCTGCCCGTCGCACCGGGGGCGGCGGCGCTGCTGCTGCCGGCACTGGAGGGTGTGCTGATCGGCAGCGACCCCGCTTTCGTCCCGGTGCCCGACGACACCTTCCCAGATGCCGCGTTGCGGGTCGGGGAGACGATCGGCGACGACGTCGCGCTGGTGATGACGACGTCGGGAACCACCGGAAAACCCAAGGGCGCGTTGCTGACTGCGACCGCACTGACCGCCAGCGCCAAGGCGGCCCATGACCGTCTGGGCGGACCGGGCAGCTGGCTGCTGGCGCTGCCCGCGCATCACATCGCCGGAATGCAGGTGCTGGTCCGCAGCCTGGTGGCCGGCACCACCCCGGTCGAACTGGACGTCTCTTCGGGTTTTGACGTCGCCGAATTGCCCGCTGCGGTAGCAGAACTCGGGTCTTCCCGGCGATACGCGTCGCTGGTCGCCGCGCAGCTGGCCAAGGCGCTGGCCGATCCGGCGGCAGCCGCCGGGCTGGCCGAGTTGGATGCGGTGCTGCTCGGCGGTGGGCCGGCGCCGCGGCCGGTGCTGGATGCCGCCGCGGCTGCCGGGGTGACCGTGGTGCGCAGCTACGGCATGAGCGAGACCGCCGGCGGCTGCGTCTACGACGGTCTCCCACTGGACGGGGTCCGGCTGCGCATCGCCGCCGACGGCCGGGTGGTGATCGGCGGCGCGACCCTGGCCGACGGCTACCGCAACCCGGCCGATCCGGACCCGTTCGCCGAGCCGGGCTGGTTTTTCACCGACGACCTTGGCGCACTGGATGCCTCGGGGCACTTGACGGTACTCGGCCGGGCCGACGATGCGATCAGCACCGGTGGCCTGACGGTGCTGCCCGACTTGGTGGAGGCGGTGCTGCGCAGCCATCCGGCGGTGGCCGACTGTGCGGTGTTCGGGGTGGACGACGATCGGCTGGGCCAGCGGGTGGCGGCCGCGGTGGTGCCGGCCGCCGATGCCGCGGCCCCTGCGCTGACGGCGTTGCGGGCACATGTCGCCGCGGCGCTGGATGCCACCGCCGCACCGCGGGAGCTGCACGTCGTCGCTGAGCTACCCCGGCGGGGCATCGGCAAGGTGGACCGAAAGGCGTTGACGCGCCTATTCGGCCGGTAGGGGCGTTACGGCAACTCGAACGGCAACTCGACACCGTCGTGGGCCAGGCAGTGCGGGCAGGTGTCCTCCTCGGCGACCCGCCCGATCGCCTGCGACACCAGCTTCTTGAACGGTTCGATGTGCTGGTCGAACCGGCCGAACACGTCGACCGCCTTCACACCGTCACCGGCCTCGACCCCGGCGTCCAGGTCGGTGACCAAAGCGATTGCGGCGTAACATATCTCCATTTCGCGGGCCAGCACCGCCTCGGGGTAGCCGGTCATGTTGACCAGCCGGAAGCCGGCACCGGCGAACCATTGGCTCTCGGCGCGGGTGGAGAACCGCGGACCCTGGATCACCACCATGGTGCCGCCGCCTACCACCCCCGCCAGGCCGGTGGCCGCGGTGCGCAGCTGCGGGCAGTACGGATCGGCGAAGTCGACGTGCACGCCGCCGGACTCGAAATAGGTGTCGATGCGCCCGCGGGTGCGGTCCACCAGCTGATCGGGCACCACCACGGTGCCGGGCGGCAGTTCGGCGGTCAGGCTGCCGACCGCGCACGGGGCGAAGACGCGGCGCACCCCCAGGGACCGCAGCGCCCACATGTTCGCCCGGTACGGCACCGTCTGCGCCGAGAACTCGTGACGCTCGCCATGGCGGGGCAGGAACGCCACTTCGCGGCCGCCGACGCTGCCCACGGTGATCGGCGCGCTGGGCTCGCCGTAGGGGGTGTCCAGGCCGACCCGGCGGGTGGCGCCGTCGAAGAAGGTGTAGAAGCCACTACCGCCGATAACCGCAAGCATGCTGTTCATTCTCCGGCACCCCCATGACAAGATCGCGGGGTGGCCAGTGTCGCGCAGTGGATCGAGGGCGCCCGACCGCGGACCCTGCCCAACGCGGTGGCGCCGGTGATCGCGGGCACCGGGGCGGCGGCCTGGCTGGGCGCCGCGGTGTGGTGGAAGGCGCTGTTGGCGCTCGCGGTCGCGGTGGCGCTGATCATCGGGGTGAACTTCGCCAACGACTACTCCGACGGCATCCGTGGGACCGACGACGACCGGGCCGGCCCGGTGCGGCTGGTGGGATCCCGGCTGGCCGCGCCGCGGACGGTGCTGGCCGCCGCTGTGGCCGCGCTGTCGGTGGGTGCGGTGGCCGGGCTGGCGCTGGCGCTGCTCAGCGCACCGTGGCTGGTCGCGGTGGGTGCGGCCTGCATCGCCGGGGCGTGGCTGTACACCGGCGGGTCGCGGCCCTACGGCTATGCCGGGTTCGGCGAGCTGGCGGTGTTCGTGTTCTTCGGCCTGGTGGCCGTGCTGGGCACCCAGTACACCCAGGCACTGCGGATCGACTGGGTGGGCGCGACGCTGGCGGTCTCGATAGGCGCCATGTCGTCGGCGGTGCTGGTGGCCAACAACCTGCGCGACATCCCCACCGACACCCGAACCGGCAAGGTGACGCTGGCGGTGCGCCTCGGCGATGCCCGCACCCGGGTGCTGTATCAGGGCCTGCTGGGGCTGGCCGCAGTGTGCACGCTGGTGCTGGCACCGGCCACGCCGTGGTGCCTGGCCGGCTTGCTGGCCACCCCGCTGGCGGTGCGGGCCGCGGCGCCGGTGCGCGCCGGCCGGGGCGGTGCGGAGCTGATCCCGGTGCTGCGCGACACCGGGCTGGCGATGCTGGTGTGGGCGGTCGCGGTGGCGGCGGCGCTGGCGCTGGTGCGGCCAACCTGACCGTGTCGGCTCTGCGCACACCACGCAGGAGCGCGAGTGGACCGCGTGGTCAGTGCAGAGTCAACGAGGATCTCAATCCGCCTCACCGCGCAGCCGGGCCTGCAACTGCTCGCGGTCGCGCTGTCGGCGTTCGTTGGCCAGCGCCATGCTGGCGGTGGCCCGCCGCCGCAACGGGGCGAACAGCCACATCCCCAGCGGCATCGCGATGACCAGCGCGAACAGCAAAGCGACGACCCCCGGGAACTCGTCCACACCGAACAACCGGCCCGCCCCGTAGATGACACCGGCGAGCACGATCACCAACGCCAGCCGAGCCGCCGTGTAGACGACGATGTCCAGAATCGCGCGGCCCATCCGGGCTCCGTGTGCAGTCACCGTTGCAGCCTACGGCCCTCGACGGCGACACCGGTCACGGTATATTCGGCGCCAGGAGGTATCGGTGTTCTATCTGCTGCTCGTCCTGGTCGCGGCGACGCTGCTCTACGTCGTGTGGCGTTCCGGGCGGACGCAGGCCACCCGGGGAAAGACCCGCGTGATCGGACCCGACGACGACCCGGAGTTCCTGCGGCGGCTGGGCCACGGCGACAACAAACCGAAGAGCTGAGCCGGTCGCCTCAGAGGAACTGCTGGTTGAAGCGATCGTCGCCGGGGAACCCCTCGGCGACGACGGCCGCCAGTTCGATCAACGCCTCCCGGGTGTCGCGTTTGAGCAGGTCCAGGTCGATCTCGGCACCCTCCTCAAGGTGCGGATCGAACGGCACCAACCGCACCGCCCGGCACCGGCGCGAGAAGTGGTCGACCACCTTCTGCATGTCGACCTTGCCGGAACGCGGCCGGACCGCGTTGATCACCGCGATCGAGTTGCGCACCAACTCCTCGTGCCCGTGCGCGTCCAGCCAGTCCAGGGTCGCCGAAGCGCTGCGCGCGCCGTCGACCGAACCGGAACTGACCACGATCAGCACGTCGGCCTTGGCCAGCACCGCCGACATCGCCGAATGCAGCAACCCGGTGCCGCAGTCGGTGAGCACCAGGCTGTAGAACCGCTCCAGCACCTGCAGGGTGCGGGTGTAGTCGTCGGCGCTGAAAGCCTCCGACACCGCCGGGTCGCTCTCCGACGCCAGTATCTCCAACCGACTGGGCCCCTGGTTGGTGTAGCTGCGGACATCGCTGTACCGCTGAATGCCCTCGGCGTCCCGCAGCAGATGACGCACGGTGGCCGGCGTCTCCAACGGCACCTTCTGACTCAGCGTGCCCCGGTCCGGGTTGGCGTCGACGGCCACCACCCGATCGCCGCGTATCGACGCGAAGACGGCGCCCAGCGTCGCAGTGATCGTGGTCTTGCCGACACCGCCCTTCAGCGACAGCACCGCGATGCGGTAGCAGCCTTGCAGCGGCCGGTTCGCCTGCACAGCCAGATCGCGGTAGCGGATGGTTCGGGGGCTGTCCCCGACGTTGATCAGCTGACCGGACAGCACATAGAGCAGCCGGCGCCAACCGCCGGACGGTGGTGGCTTGACCTGGCGCAGCAACGCGGTGGTGGACAGATCGGAGAACGGCGCAACCGGTTGCGGCGGCCCGCCCGGGCGGCCCGCCGGACCGCCGTGGTAGACCGGCGGCGGGCTTTCCATCCGCGGCGGGCCCCACGTTCCCGGGGTGGGCGGCCACGACTGCGGCCGGGGGCCGGCGCCGACCGGCCAGCCCACCGGCGGAGTGTCGAAGGGCTCGTGAAACCGGCGCTCGGTGCGAAAGCCGCCGAACGATTGGGTCTCCGGTGCCGCGTCGGCTTGTGACTCCCCGTTCCCGGCCGGCTCGCCGCCCGTCACCCCGGTTTCCTGATAGGGCGGGAATTCGGTGGTCGGATGATCCGCCCCGCTGCGCGGCGAATAGTCAGGCACTGGCACTTCCCCCATTGCTGCACCCGGGTTGCTGGTCGACCCGGTCCCTGTCAACGCAGGGTAGCGCGGGATCCGAGGGCGCCGGCGGCTCGCAGGTCAGCCCACTCCGGCATAGGAGTGCAGCCCGACGGTCACCAGATTGACGAAGAACAGGTTGAACACCATCGCTACGAAACCGGCGACGTTGATCCAGGCCGCCTTGTAGTCCCGCCAGCCCGCCGTCGACCTGGCGTGCAGATACGCGGCGTAGATCACCCACGCGATGAACGACACCGTCTCCTTGGGGTCCCAGCCCCAGTACCGGCCCCACGCCCCCTCGGCCCAGATCGCGCCGAAGATCACCCCGAAGCCGAACACCGGGAACGCGAAGATCGTGGTCCGGTAGGCGATCCGGTCCAGGCTCGCCGCGTCCGGCAGCCGCTGCACGATGCGGGCCAGCCAGCCGGCCCCGCCGGTGGCCGGGTCCCCCAGCCGCGACGTCCGCAGCAGGAACAGGATGCTGGCCACCCCGGCCACCACGAACACCCCCGAGCCGATGCTGACCACCGACACGTGGATCGGCAGCCAGTAGGACTGCAGCGCCGGCATCACCGGTGCGGCGGTGGCGTAGAGCCAGCGGCCGGAGATCGTCAGCAGGATCAGCACCGGCAGCAGCACGAACACCCACAGGCTGCGGTGCTGCGGCCGGCGCAGCGCGACGGCCCCGGCGGCCAGCCCGGAGAAGCAGGTCAGGTTGATGAACTCGTACATGTTGCCCCAGGGCGGCCGCAGGGTGGCCGCTCCGCGCAGCACGATGCAGGCCAGCAGCAGGCCGATACCGAGGTAGACCAGGGCCAGCCCGGCCCCGCCGACCCGTTCTTCGATGCCCCGGCCCGGCGCTTCG
This sequence comes from uncultured Mycobacterium sp., assembly GCA_964525125.1. Classification (GTDB taxonomy): domain Bacteria; phylum Actinomycetota; class Actinomycetes; order Mycobacteriales; family Mycobacteriaceae; genus Mycobacterium. The sequence continues at coordinate 22,448 of CAZGGK010000015.1, read as the reverse complement.
GGCACGCCGGCCGCGGCGGCGCTGTCGGCGGGTACCGATCCGGCCGCCACCAGCTCGTCGGCGCGGTCCCGGCTGCGGGTGTAGGCCAGCTCGACAGCCAGCAGCAGCATCGCGAGCACCAGCACCAGCAGCGCCGAGGTGAACGCCCAGTCGGAGTACCTGGCCAGCCCGGCGTCGATGTGCGTGGTGTTCATCAGGCCTCCTTGCCGGGCACCGCCGGCGCACGCGTGTCGGTATCGATCTCGGCGAACAACCGGGCCGCCAGCCGTTCGAACTCGTCGCCCCAGCCGGAGTTGTCGGTCCGCGCGAGCCCGCCCAGCTCGACGTTCACCGTACCCGGCGGCGCCCCCGGCGTGATCCGGATCCACACCCGACGCCGGCGCACCACCAACGACACCACCAGGCCGGTCATCATCGCGACCACGCAGACCAGCACCCAGACCTGACTCGGGTCGTGCGACACCTGCAGGTTGACGAACGGCACGGCGCCGTCGAAACGCACCCCGGTCCCGTCGTCGAGTCGGACCTGCTCGCCGGCGCGCAGGTTGATCCGCCGCACCTTGGTCAGCCGGCCCTGCTCCATCAACTGCGGATCCAGGCTGAACAGCGGCTGCGGGCGCCCGGTGTCCAGCCCGGTGTCGCCACGGAAGATGTCGATGGCCACGGCCGGATCGGTCAGTTCGGGGAAGGCCGACGACAGCAGCTTGTCATCGAATTGCGCGGTCGGCGCGAACAGGCCCTGGATCGCGATCTGGTGCTTGCGGCGCTCGACCGGGTCGGGATAGCTGCCGGCCGGCGGGTCGATGCGGATGGCACCCGACGACAGCAGGGTGAGCGGGTTGTCCGGTCGCCACTGCACCGTCGAGGTACGCCGCTGGCCGTCCGGAAAGGTCACCGTGAACGTCGGCGCGTAGCCATGGCCCTGCAGGTAAACCCGGTCACCGCCGACCCGTAGCGGGTGGTTCACCGTCAGCCGGTACGACCGCCACTGGCCGCTGACCAGATCCTCGCCGGTCTGGTAGTCGATGTCGGCCGCGAATGAGGTGGCCAGCCCGGTCGGCAGGTAGTTCGCGGCGAAGTCGTCGACCCGGATGCACATCGGGTGCAGGGCCGTGCCGTCGACGGTGTTGCCGGCCCGGAACGAATCGAACGCCGCCGGGGAGGCCGAGCAGAAGCCGGGTCCGCCGTCGGCGATCACGATCACGTTGCCCTCGTAGCCGAACATCTTGCCGGCGGCGACTGCCACCAGCAATCCGAGCATGGCGAAATGGAAGGCCAGATTGCCGAATTCGCGCAGGTAGCCCTTTTCGGCGCAGACCTCGACGGCGCCGGTGCCGGTGTCGGTGTCGGTGCGGATCACCTTGCGCCAGCCGGGTAGCCGGGCCGCCAACCGGTCGGCGAGTGCGCGGGGTTCGCCGGCCATCGCAGCGCCGGCGTGCTTGGGCAGCCGGGCCAGGTTGCGCGGAGCGGCGACCGGGTTGGCCCGCAGGCTACGCAGCAACTCGACGGTGCGCGGCGTCAGGCAGCCGACCAGCGAGACGAACAGCAGCACGTAGACCGCGGTGAACCAGAAACTGCCGAACACCTCGAAGGCCTGCACCCGGTCCAGCCACGGACCGAGCACCGGGTGCCGCGCCAGGTACTCGTCGACCTTGGCGGCGTTGAGGCTGCGCTGCGGCAGCAGCGCCCCGGGGATGGCGCCCAGTGCGAGCAGAAACAGCAGAACCAGCGCGGTGCCCATCGACGTCAGCGCCCGCCAGAGGTTGCGGACCTTTCCTGCGAGCAGTCGCGAAGGTCCCCCGAAACGGGCCGTTTCGGGGGCTTTCGCGTCTGCTCGCGGGGGGGTGGCGACCACTAGATCGGCAGCCTGACGTCGGAGACCACGGCGTCGCGCAGCCATGCCACGAAGTCCGCCCACACCCCGGTGACCAGCGCGACACCCACCGCGATCAGCAGCACGCCGCCGAAGACCTGGATGGCCCGGGTGTGCCGGCGCAGCCAGCCCAGCCCGCCCACCGCGGCCGCCGACCCGAACGCCAGCGCCACGAACGGGATGCCCAGGCCCAGGCAGTAGGCCAGCACCAGCACCACCCCGCGGGCCACCGACGCACCGTCGGTGGCCGAGGCGACCGCGATCACCCCGGTCAGCGTCGGCCCCAGGCACGGTGTCCAGCCCAGCGCGAACACCGCGCCCAACAGCGGCGCCCCGGCCACCGTGGACAGCTGCTGCGGGGTGAACCGGGCCTGGCGCTGCAGCGCCGGGACGAAGCCGACGAACACCAACCCCATCGCGATCGTCACCGCCCCGCCGACCCGCTGCAGCAGCACCTGGTTGGTGATCAGCGTGGTGGTCATGCCGAGCACGGCGACGGTGCCCAGCAGGAACACCGCGGTGAACCCGGCGACGAACAGCGCCGCCGACCCGGCCACCCGCCACCTTGCGGCGGGTGGGGCGCGAAAATCACCGCGCGCACCAGGCTGCTCGTCCACGCCCACCACCGCCGCCAGGTACGACAGGTAGCCCGGCACCAGCGGCACCACACAGGGCGAGGCGAACGACACCAGGCCGGCCAGCACCGACACCGCCAGCGCCAGCGCCAGCGGACCCGAGGCCGCGGTCGCGGCGGTCCCGGTCATCGCGGCGGCTCCTCGGCGGCCACGCGCTGCACCACCGGCCGCAGGTCGTCGGCGAGCAGTTCGCGCAGGAACACGGCGGCGACCCGATGCTGCCGGTCCAGCACGACGGTGGCCGGGATGACCGAGGACGGGTACCTGCCGCCGAACGCGATCATGGTGCGCATCGCCGGGTCGTAGATCGACGGATAGCCCACCTGCCGGTCTTTGACGAAGTCCTGCGGCGCCTGCAGATCGTAGTCGCGGACGTCGATGCCCAGGAAAGCCACGCCCTGAGCGCGGGTGTCCCGGTAAACCTCTTGCAGCGCACCGATCTCGGCGCGGCACGGCCCACACCACTGCCCCCACACGTTGAGCACGACGACCTGGCCGGGGTAGTCGGCGACGCTGCGGGTGCGCGCCGGTTCCAGCAGGTCGGGCCCGGCCACCGGGCCGGGGTGTCCCCGGCTGTCCGGTGGGTCGTAGAAGATGTCGGTCCTGCCGCCGGGGGAGACGAACTCGAAGGTGCCGCCGCGGGCGACCGCGTCGTCGCCGACGGCGCAGCCGGTGAGCAGCGCACCGAGCACCGCCCCGACAGCAACCACCGCGCGCATCGTCAATCGCCGGCCGGGGTCCGGTATTCGACGTCGACCAGCTGGTCGCCGTCGTAGACCAGCGTTGTCACCGACGCCAGCGCACACTGGCGCCGCCGCGGGTCGTGCCAGAGCCGCTGATCGGTCAGATACATCCGGGCCGTCCAGACCGGCAGCTGATGGCTGACGCAGACCACCTCGTGGCCGGCGGCACGCACCCGGGCCTTGGCCACCGCGGCCGCCATCCGCGCGCCGATCTGCGCGTAGGGCTCACCCCACGACGGCCGGAACGGGTTGCGCAGATGCCACCACACCCGCGGGTCGCGCCAGGCGCCGTCGCCCGGCGAAACCCGCCTGCCCTCGAGCGCGTTGGCCGATTCGATCAAGTCGGGGTCGGTGTCGATCGGCAGTTCGTGCCGAGCGGCGATGGGCGCGGCGGTCTCCTGCGCGCGCTGCAACGGGGAGGCGATCACCGCGACGACATCCCGGCCGGCCAGCGCGTCGGCGACCGCCACCGCCTGTTCCCGGCCGGTGTCGGAGAGATGGAATCCGGGCAGCCGTCCGTACAGGATTCCGTCGGGGTTGTACACCTCGCCGTGGCGCACCAGGTGGATGCGGGTGGGTCCGGGCATCAGGGCTGATCCTTTCGGGCAGCGGCGGCGGCGCGGGCGGCGGCGGGCAGCGCCTCGGCGATCGCGTCGAACGCATCGCCGGTGAGCGCCGCCGAGACGAACCACGCCTCGAACGGACTGCACGGCGGGTACACCCCGGCATCCAGCAGCGCGTGGAAGAACGCCGGGTAGCGCCAGGTCTCACTCGCCCGGGCGGCCTCGAAGTCGGTGACGGGCCGTTCCGCGAAGAACACCCCGAGCATGTTGCCGGCCCGTGGGATCTGGTGCGGCACACCGGCTGTCGTCAACGCCTGTGACAGCAGCGCGGCCAGCCGGTCGGCATTGGCGTCCAGCGCGGCATACACGGCGGCGTCGGCGGCGCGCAGCGTGGCCAGTCCGGCGGCAGTGGCCACCGGGTTCCCGGACAGCGTGCCGGCCTGATACACCGGCCCCAGCGGGGCCAGCCGGTCCATCACCTCGGCCCGGCCGCCGAACGCCGCGGCCGGCAGTCCGCCGCTCATCACCTTGCCGAAGGTGAACAGGTCGGCGGCCACCGGATCCAGGCCGTACCAGCCCCCGCGACTGACCCGGAAGCCGGTCATCACCTCGTCGAGGATCAGCAGCGCGCCGTGCTGCGCGGTGATCGCCCGCAGCGCCGCGTTGTAACCCGGCGCCGGCGGCACCACCCCCATGTTGCCGGGGGCGGCCTCGGTGATGACGGCGGCGATCTGCTCGCCGAACCGGGCGAACGCCTGCTGCACCGCGTCGATGTCGTTGTAGGGCAACACGATGGTGTCTTCGGCGGTCGCTCCGGTGACGCCCGGTGAGGACGGCAGCCCCCGTGCCGATCGCAAGCCCGGCGAAGCCGGGCGCTGCGGGTCGTCACACAGGCCCGGTGCCGATCGCAAGCCCGGCGAAGCCGGGCGCTGCGGGTCGTCACACAGGCCCAGGGTGGCCACCCCGGAGCCGGCGTCGGCGAGCAGCGCGTCGACGTGGCCGTGGTAGCAGCCGGCGAACTTGACGACCTTGGACCGGCCGGTGCACCCGCGGGCCAGCCGCAGCGCGCTCATGGTGGCCTCGGTGCCGGAGTTGACCAGCCGGACCCTGTCCACCGCAGGCACCCGGGCGATGATCTCGCGGGCCAACTCGGTCTCGGTCTGCGTCGGCGCCCCGAACGACAGTCCCGTGGCGGCGGCACGCTGCACCGCCTCGACCACCGCCGGGTGGGCATGACCCAGGATCATCGGGCCCCACGAGCAGACCAGGTCGACGTAGTGGTTGCCGTCGGCGTCGGTGAGCCGGCAGCCCTGCGCCGCGGCGATGAAGCGGGGGGTGCCACCGACCGAGGCGAATGCCCGCACCGGGGAGTTCACCCCGCCCGGGATGACGGCACAGGCGTCGGCGAACAGCGCCGCCGAGGTCACCGTGTTGCGGGCCGTCGCCGCCGCTCGATCCGTACCGGGCACGCCCCCAGTGTTCCAGCCGGCCGGCAGGTATGGGATCGCGGGTGCGCTGGCTGTTGAGCCCCGGCACCTCCGGGGGTTGGATTGTCGGCATGCAACTACCGCAACGGCTGGCCCGGTTCAACCGGCACGTCACCAACCCGATTCAGCGCCTGTGGGCCGGCCGGCTGCCGACCTTCGGCATCCTCGAGCACGTCGGCCGCCGCTCGGGCAAGCCCTACCGCACTCCGCTGACGGTGTTCAGCGCCGACATCGACGGCAAGCCGGCAGTCGCGATCCTGCTGACCTACGGGCCGGACCGGGACTGGCTGAAGAACATCACCGCCTCCGGCGGCGGGCGGCTGCGCCGCTACGGCAAGACGTTCACCGTCACCGAACCGCGGGTGGTCAGCAAGGCCGAGGCGGTGCCGCACGTGCGGGCCGGGTGGCGGCCGGTCTTTGCCCGGTTGCCGTTCGAGCAGGCGGTGCTGCTGACGAAAGGGGCCTGAGCACGGCCCTTCTTCCCGGGCGTCGCGATCTCTCCCGGTCGCTGCCACCGGTCGAGGACCTCCTCGGCGGCGACGGCACCACGGCCGGCGCCCTCTACAGTGGGAGGGCCGGTTGCCGTCGCGGCCGGCACCCCATCCGCAAAGGTGGCTGACCATGCAGTTCTCGGAGCGCCGGGCCCGGTTCAACCGGGTGGTGACCAATCCGCTGTTCCGTCCGATCTCCGGCTGGGTGCCGCTGTGGTCGATCGTCGAGCACACCGGGCGGCGCTCCGGAAAGACCTACCGCACCCCGGTCACCATGTTCAACACCCCCGACGGGGTGGCGGTGCTGCTGGTCTACGGCCCCGACCGGGACTGGGTGAAGAACCTGACGGCCGCAGGCGGCGGCCGGGTCAAGCTGAGCGGCAAGACATTCGCCGTGACCGACCCGCGGGTGGTGCCGACGACGGAGGCGGTGGGCCGGCTCGGGCCGCCCTGGCGGCAACTGCTCGGGCATGCCGGCGTCGCCCACACGCTGCTGCTCACCCGCGCGTGACGGCCGTCGGGTCCGCGCTGGCCCGGCTGCTGGACCCGCTGCCGGTCGACGCGTTCTTCGCCGAAATCTGGGGGGTGCGGCCGCACCACATCCAGCGGGACGCCGCGGGCTACTTCGGCTCCCTGCTGGCCGGGCCGGCGGCGGCCGAGGAACTGCTGGAGTGCTTCCGGTCGGCCCCGGCGTCGGTGCGCCTGGTGCGCGGCCCCGAACACCGGGATTCCGGCGGCTACCGGCTCGCCGACGGCAGCCTCGATCTGGCCCGCGTCCGCAGCGACTACCGCGACGGCTACACGATCATCCTGGAGAACATCGAGCGCTACCAGCGCGCGATGACCGCGCTGACCCATTCGATCGAGGTCGAACTGAATTTCCCGACCCACGTCAACGCCTACCTCACGCCGCCGCAGTCGACCGGCTTCCTGCCCCACTACGACCACCACGATGTGCTGATCGCGCAGGTCCGGGGTGACAAGATCTGGCACTTGTACGGCGACACCGCGATACCGCCGCACCTGATGCAGCAGCGCTACGAGGTCGACCCGGCCGGGGTGTCGGCGCCGAGGGATCTGCGGCTGCGCGACGGCGACACGCTGTATCTGCCGCGCGGCCGGGTGCACGCGGCCGAGACCACCGGCGAACCCTCGATCCACCTGACCGTGGGAATCCACGTGCCGACCGTTCTCACGCTGTTGACCCACACGCTTCATCAGCTCAGCCTGAACGACGACCGGGTGCACACCCGGCTGCCGCCGAAGCATCTGGACGACCCGCGGGCGCGGGTGGAGCTGACTGCCCTGGCCCGCGACGCGCTGCGGGCCGTCGAGGGCCCGGAGGCTCTCGCCGAAGGCCTCGAGGTGATGCAGGACCTGCTGGTCCGGCGGGGCCGCTGCCCGCCGGTCGGGCCGGCCTCCGCGGCCGCCGGCATCGACGGGCAGACCCGGGTGGTCAAGCACCAGCCGCTGTATTCGCGGGTCCGAGCGGTTGCCGGCGGCGTTGCGCTGCAGTTCGCACAGCTGCTGGTGAGCGCCGGCGCGGACCACGAAGCAGCGATGCGCTTCCTGTCGGCGAGCACCGAGCCCTTCCAGGTCCACGACCTGCCGGGGCTGACGGCCGCGCAACAGACGGAGCTGGCCCGTTCCCTGATCGTGAGCGGTTTCCTCGAACGCGCTTGACGACGAACAGCTGTTCCGCATTTGCAGGCTTTCTACAGAAACCTCCACTAGATTTGCGGGCACGTGCGTTCAGCCGAAGGTGCGGTCGGTCGAAGGGCGGTGACGTGACGGAGCCGGTCTGGATGGCCTCGCCGCCGGAGGTGCATTCCACGCTGCTCAGCAGCGGCCCCGGGCCGGGATCGCTGCTGGCGGCGTCGGCCATGTGGGCCGCTCTGGGCACCGCCTACACCGCCGTCGCCGACGAACTCGGCGAGATGCTGGCAGCGGTGCAGGCCGGGGTGTGGCAGGGCCCCGCCGTCGAGGCGTACGTGGCCGCCAATGTGCCGTACCTGGCGTGGCTGACCAAGGCCGGTTTCGACAGCGCAGCGATCGCCGGCCAGCAGCAGACCGCGGCCACGGCCTATGTCGCGGCCCTGGCGACGATGCCGACCCTGGCCGAATTGGCTGTCAACCATGCCGTGCACGCGGTGCTGCTGGCCACCAACTTCTTCGGTGTCAACACAGTGCCGATCGCACTGAACGAGGCCGACTACGCGCGGATGTGGGCACAGGCGGCCGGCACGATGGCGACCTACCAGGCGGTGGCCGGTGCCGCGGTGGCGTCGGCGCCGCCGGCCGCGTCGGCACCGCAGGTACTCAACCCCACCACCCCGCAGCACCGCGACCATCAGCACCGTCAGAACCAGCAGCAGACCCAGGACTTCGGCAACATCTACCAGGAAAGCTGGTGGACGGTCCGACTCGGCGAGATCAACGACGCCATCAAGGCCGACCTGGCCGGGGTGCAGACGGATCCGGGCGGGGTGATCACCCGGCTGATCAGCGATCCCGTCCTGATGACCTTGGCCCCGCACTACGCCGGCGAAGTCGTCCTCGGCATAGCGCCGCAGGTGACCTCGCTGACCGAGACCATGATCGGCCTGGTCTTCCCCGAGGTGCCGCTGGCCGGCCTGGCCGGGGTCTCGGGCCTGGGCGGTCTGGCACCACCGGCCGGCGCCGCACCGCTGCCGGCCGTTCCGGACGCACCGCCGGCCTCGGCTGCCGTCACCCCGGTGAGTGTCGCGGCCGCCCCGATCGCCGCGCCGGCCGGGGCGCCGGTCATGGCCCCGGCCGCACCGGTGCCCGCGGCAGCGATGGCCGGCGCACCGCCGGTGCCGCCGGTGCCCGGCGTCGAGGCGCTGGCCTTCCCCTACCTGGTGGGCGGCGGCCCCGGCGTCGGGTTCGGCTCCCGGATGAGCGTGGTCGCGACGACGACGGCTCGGCGACCCGCGGCCGCAGCGGCTGCGGCCGGCGCCGGGGTCACCGCCCAGCAGGTGCGCCGGCACCGGCGTCGGGGCACGGTGCTGGCGGACCCGGGGTTCCGCTATGAGTACCTCACCGGCGATCCGCGACCGGAGTTCACCACCACCACCGGCGACGGCAACGGCGCCGGTCCGGTGGGTTTCGCGGGCACCCTGCACCGCGCGGCCGCCGATGCCGCCACCGGCATGACCACCCTCGCCGAACAGGCCGCGAGCGCCGGACCGGTGGCCCCGATGCTGCCGCACACCTGGGAACCCACCGGGACCGAGGCCGGGCCGAAGGTTCAGGGCTGAATGCCGGCGGTTCCGGGCTGGCCGGATTCGCCGACCGGATTGCCGCTCCCGCCCTTGCCGGCGGCGCCGGCTGCGCCCGGCTGCACCCCGTTACCGCCGGTCCCCCCGTTGCCGCCGGCGCCGCCGGGTCCGACCGTGCCACCGGCTGCGGCGGCCCCACCGGCGCCACCGGCACCGCCGGCGCCGCCGTCGTCGGCGAGATTGCCGCTGCCGGCCTTCCCGCCGTCCCCGCCGGCGCCCCCGGCGCCGCCGTCGGGATGGGCAGCGGTCCCGGCGCCCCCGGCGCCGCCGGTACCGCCCTTACCGCCGCCACCGCCTTCGCCACTGTTCGGGTAGCCGAGCATGCCCTGCCCGCCGGCGCCGCCGGCGCCGCCGTTGCCGGCGGTGGCGGTGGGCGAACCGGCCGCCCCGCCGTTGCCGCCGGGGCCGCCCACCCGGCCGTGGCTGGGGTTGCCGCCGTAGCCGCCGGAGCCGCCGGCACCGCCGGCGCCGCCGTTGCCGCCGTTGCCGTCGGCCGCACCGGGTAGACCGTTGCCGCCGTTGCCGCCTTTGCCGCTGAAGCCGCCGGGACCGGCGTTGCCCATGAACTTCAGGTCGCCGGCGGCACCGGCGGCGCCGGCGTCACCGCCGTTGCCGCCGCCGGGGTGGTCGGGGGTGCCGTCACCGCCGTTGCCGCCCCAGCCGCCCGAGCCGCCGGGGCCGCCGAAGCCCATCACGGCATTGCCGCCGTCGCCGGCGTTGCCGCCGTCGCCGCCGTCGCCGCCGCCGTTGCCCCAGCCCCCGTCGCCGCCGTCGCCGCCGCGACCACCGGCGCCGAACACCGATATCGCGTCTCCGCCGAGCCCGCCATCACCGCCGTTGCCCGCCGGCCCGAAGACGCTGTCCAGCCCGTCGCCGCCCCAGCCGCCCTCGCCGCCGTTGCCCAGCAGCCAGCCGCCGGTGCCGCCGGCGCCGCCGTCCGCGCCGGCCCCGCCGTCGCCGCCCCACCCGCCGTTGCCGATCAGACCGGCGGCACCGCCGTTGCCGCCGGCCACGCCGGCATGGGCGGCCTGGGTGGCACCCGGGTCGTAGCCGTCGCCACCATCGCCGAACAGCCAGCCGCCGGCTCCGCCGTCGGGGTGATCGACGGTTCCGGCGACGCCGTTGCAGATCAGGCCGCAGCCGCCGTCGAAAGCGAACAGCGCGTTGACGACCGGGTCCAGCACGACGCCCGGCCCCCGGATCCACATCTCGCCGAGGTCGTGGATGGATGCGTAGAGCTGGTTCTGGATCAGGCCGGCGATGACGACCTCGACCACCGACGCCCAGGTCATGGCGTCCGTCACCCACTGCGACGGATCCAGCGGGGCCGCAGCCGCGGCCGGCTGGTCCAGGGCGTCGAGGATCCAGATCGGCGACAGCAGATCTTCGGCGTCGGCGCGCACCGGAGCCGAACTCACCAGCGGCGCCGCCGAGGCCAGGAAAGCCGCGACCGCAGTCGCCGTGCCGCCCAGGCGACCGCGACGATCAGTCACGGGCCGCTCCGGCCACCATTTCGCAGCTACGGCGAAGAACGTCACTATTCATCCGCATGTGCTGGAATCTTACCGTCGCGTCGCGCCGACACCACCCCTACCGACCCAGCAGGCGCTGCTTCTGCTCGTTGTACTCCTCGTTGGTGATCAGGCCGCGGTCTCTCAGGTCGGCGAACTCGCGGATCTCGGCGGCGATCCCGGTGACCGGCTCGCCCGGCGGCTGAGCCGGCGGCTCGCCCTGCTCGCCGGGCCGCGCTCGGGGTGTGGTCACCTCGGGGGTCTCCGCACCGCCCGGCTTGACCGCACCGGCCAGCGCGCTGCCGCCCATGCCCGCCAGCGCCATCTGGCTGAACGCGGTTCCCAGGCCCCCCGCCCCCGCCATCGAGGCCGGCGCGGCCACCGGCGCGGCCGCCGGCGCGACCGCCGCGCCGGCACCGGCCGTCGGCGCGGCGTAGGCCAGGCTGCGGATCTCCGGCGCGTTCGCGGCCCAGCTCATCGGCACCGAGAACCTCCCGACCGAGACGGCTTCGCCGGTCACCGCCGACACCGACGAGAACGGAGCGGGGGCCCAGCCGTCCGGCCGGGACGGTGTCAGCGGCGAGAACAGGTCGATGGCGTGCAGGATGTCGAACTCCACCTTCTGCACCTGTTCCTGCTCCTGGAGGATCTGCTGGGTGCTCTCGTCCGCGGACATCCACGCACCGGCCGCCATCGCCAGTCCGGCGGTGGTGCCGGCCAGCCCGGCCACCGCCAGCACGTTCAGGCCCACCAGGTCGTTCAGCGCCGGCGTGTCCTGCACCGGAAGCGGGGTGGCGGCCGCGGGTGCTTGCGTGTTCGCCGGCGCACCGCTGAGCTGCGACACGGCCTGCTGGACGCCGGAGCCCGCCGAGTTGCCGGCGTCCCGGCCGACCGCGGCGGCCTGCTCGGAAGATCCCGCCGGGTTGGTGGTGTTCGGCGGCGGGGTCAACGACGGCAACCGGCCGGCTTGCGCCGCCGAGGCCGCGTAGCCGTACATCGCGGCGGCGTCCTGCGCCCACATCTCGGCGTAGTGGGCCTCGTTGGCCGCGATCGCCGCCGTGTTCTGCCCCAGCACGTTGGTGGCCACCAGGATCGCCAGCTGCGCCCGGTTGGCCGCGACCACCGACGGCGGCACCGTCATCGCGAAAGCGGCCTCGTAGGCCGCAGCGGCCGCCTTGACCTGGGTCGCGGTCGTCTCCGCCTGGCCCGCGGTCAGCACCAGCCAGGACACGTAGGGGGTGAACGCGGCGGCCATCGCCTGCGACGACGGCCCCATCCACGACTCGCCGACCAGGTGCAACACCGTCGACTGGTAGGCCATGGCCGCGGATTGCAGCTCGGCGGCCAGGCCGTCCCAGGCCGCGGCCGAGGCGAGCAGCGGTCCTGAGCCGGGACCGCAATACATGTTCATCGAGTTGATCTCCGGTGGCAGGCCGGCGAAATTCATGTCGCGACCGCCCTCGGCAGGCCGGGCCCGGCGCGGCGAGCCCGGGCAATCAGCAACGACATGTGCGTACCTCTCGACGTTGAGCGGTGCGGCCCCGGACGGCCCGATCAGCCCAGTGTGTACCACTTTCCACTCGTCGTCGCGCGAACCCCGCCATGAGTCAGGCGTCGAACCGGCGCAGCCGCAGGCTGTTGGCCACCACCAGCACCGACGAACAGGCCATCGCCGCCCCGGCGATCATCGGGTTGAGCAGCCCGAGGGCGGCCAGCGGGATCGCGGCGACGTTGTAGCCGAATGCCCAGACCAGGTTCATCCGGATGGTGGCCAGCGTGCGCTCCGAGAGCCGCAGTGCGGTCGGCACGGTACGCAGATCGCCGCGGACCAGGGTCAGATCGCCGGCCTCGATGGCGGCGTCGGTTCCGGTGCCCATCGCCATCCCGATGTCCGCGGTGGCCAGCGCCACCGAGTCGTTGACCCCGTCGCCCACCATCGCCACCCGACGTCCCTGCGCCTGCAGCCGCTTGATCGCGGCGGCCTTGTCGGCGGGCAGCACATCGGCGATGACGTCGGCCGGGTCGATGCCGACCTCCGCGGCCACCTTGCGCGCCACCGCGCCGCCGTCGCCGGTCAGCAGCATCGGGGTGATTCCCATCGCCTTGAGTTCGTCGACGGCTTGCGAACTGCTGGGCTTGACGGTGTCGGTGAGCGTCAGCACGCCGCGGGCCCGGCCGTCCCAGGACACCTCGACCGCGGTGCCGGTCTCGTGCGCGGCCGCGGACCGGGTGATTTCGACCCGCACGCCGTCGACCACACCGGTCACCCCGTGGCCGGGGCGGTTGGCGAACTCCGACACCTGCCCCGGCGTCAGACCGGCGGCCTTGGCCGCCGCGACGATCGCCGCCGCGATCGGGTGCTCGGAGCCCGACTCGACGGTGGCGGCACGGCCCAGCACGGTGTTGGCTTCTTCCCCGCGACCCACGGCGATGCCGCCCACGGTCATCACGCCGGTGGTCACCGTTCCGGTCTTGTCCAGCACGACGGTGTCGATGTCCTTGACGGTCTCCAGCACCCGCGGGTTCTTGATCAGGATGCCCAGCTGGGCGCCACGGCCGGTGCCGACCAGGATGGCCGTCGGGGTGGCCAGCCCGAGCGCGCACGGGCAGGCGATGATCAGCACCGCGACCGCGGCGGTGAACGCCGCCGCGACGGGCCGGCCGGCAAGCAGCCAACCCGCCAGCGTGAGCGCCGCGATGCCGAGCACGGCGGGGACGAAGACCGCCGAAACGCGGTCGGCCAGCCGCTGGACCGCCGACTTCCCGCTCTGGGCGTCGGTCACCAGCTTGGCCATCCGGGCCAGCTGGGTCTCGGCACCGACCTTGGCGGCCCGCACCAGCACCAGCCCGTAGGTGTTGAGCGCACCGCCCAGCACCCGGTCGCCGACGCCCACGTCGACCGCCACCGGCTCGCCGGTCATCGCCGAGGTGTCCAGCGCGGTGCTGCCGTCGATGACGACCCCGTCGGTGGCAATGCGCTCGCCGGGCCGGACCACGATCACGTCGCCCACCCGCAGATCGGCGACCGGCACCCGGGTCTCCTTCAGGCCGTCCGGGCCGCGCCGCATCACCGCGGCGTCCTTGGCCCCCAGCTCCAGCAGCGCCCGCAGCGCCGCACCGGCCGATCGTTTGGCGTGCGACTCGGCGTACCGGCCGGCCAGCAGGAACACCGTGACCGCGGCGGCGACTTCGAAGTACACCTCGCCGGTCCCGGCGATGACCGCCACCGCCGACCACAGGTACGCCGCCAGCGTGCCCATGGAGACCAGGGTGTCCATGGTGGCGGCGCCGCGGACGGCGTTGTGCAGCGCCGCACGGTGGAAGGGATAGCCGCCCCACGCCACGATCGGGGTGGTCAGCGCGAACACCAGCCACTGCCAGCCGGTGAACTGCCAGGCCATCACCATCGACAGCGCCAGCACCGGTATCGCCAGCACCGCCGAGCCGAGCAGCCTGGGCAGCAGTTGCGAAGCCGGCACGTCATGGTGGCCGTCGGGATGATCCAGGGTGGCCGCGCCCGGCACCGATGCCTGGTAGCCGGCGGACCGTACCGCCCGGATCAGGTCGTCGGCCGACACCTCGGCCGGATGTTCGACATGGGCCCGTTCGACGGCCAGGTTCACCGTGGCGCGCACTCCGGCCACGGCGTTGAGCGCGCGTTCCACCCGGGCCGCGCACGAAGCGCACGTCATGCCCCGCAGGTCAAGGTCGGTGGTGATCACGTCCCGATAATACCCCCCTAGGGTATTTTGGCGAACATGTCGGTGGTCACAGCCGGGGCTTTGCCGCACCGCAGGGTCCGGCGCACCCGCGCCGCCCCGACCACTCCCAGCACCCCGGCCAGCGCCGCCAGCAGCAGCGTCAGCAGCAACTGCGGCGCGTCATAGCTCACCGAAGTGGTGACCGGCTCACCGTCGGCGACCGGTCCGACGAGCACCGTGGAACCCACCTGCGACCAGGCGATCGCAGACCCCAGTGCCGCCGCCGCGGCCAGGCTCAACTCGATAGCGGCCCGGATCGCGGCCACCCTCACCACCGCGACCCGGCGCTGTCGTCGTCGGTATCGAGCGCGGGACTCCCCGAGGCGCCGGCCCGGGACTGCACCAGCGGGGTCAGCGCGGCCCGCAGACCGCGGTGATTGCGCGCCCAGGCCTGGGCGGTGCGCTTGCCGGTGAGCCGCAACCCGATCCCCACCCGTCCGCGCGGGACGCCGTTCAACTCCCCCAGGGTGCGCGCCTGCTGCCACTTTTCGGTCAACTGGGCGCGCCGGGCCAGTTGCGCCGGCTCCGGGTACACCGCCACGATGTCGTCGACCCGGATGGTTTCGGTGCCCTCACGCAGGGTTTCTTCGGTGAGCTCGACGGAGGTGTGGATGCGCGCGGCCTTGACCTGCAGCGCGACAAAGCCGGACACCAGTACCAGAAACAGGGTGGGAATGAACGGCTGCCACCCGTAGCCGCCGGAGTGCTGGATCCACAGCATCGTCAGTGCGGCGGCCGGCCCGGCCAGCACCCAATACCAACTGGCGCCGCTCTCATGAAACAGCGGGGCGGGTTCGGCCGACCGGGCCGGAGCAGGTTCACTCATGTCGGCTCAGCCTAACCGGCCGCTCATCGGACGAAATAGCCCTGCGCGTCGCTGCGGTGCAGCAGGTACGTGCCCCCGGCGATCAGCACCGAACCGAAGATGCCGGTGGCCGCGACGGTGACCGCGACGAGCGGACGGCGATCGGCTTCGAACAGGCCGCTGATCGCATACACCATGGCAGCCACCCCGCCGCCGGTCAGCACCGTGCGCGCCCACCGATAGCCGGCGCGCATCAGCATCAGGAACGCCACCACCAGCGCGCACACCACCACCGCGATCACCCCGACGAACGAGTAGAGCGCCCCGGTCTGCGCGATGACCGGGGACGTCAGCATGGTCACCAGATAGCCGGCCGTCATCATCGGCAGCGCTGCCAGCCAGAGCCAGAAGCCGGTGTCCACATCCACCGGCCGGCTCTTGGGCGGTGCGCCCGGGACCGGTGGCGCGGTGGGCGGCAACCCCGGTCGCGGCCGGTTCGGCGGCATGCTCATGTCAGCCAGCCCGCCGCCTCGACAGCCCAGTAGGTCAGCACGATGTCGGCCCCGGCACGCCGGATGCAGATCAGCGACTCGCACGCCGCGGCCCGCCCGTCGATCCAGCCGTTGGCGGCCGCAGCGGCGATCATCGCGTACTCGCCCGACACCTGATACGCGGCCACCGGCACCGGCGACACGGCCGCGGCGGCGGCTATCACGTCCAGGTACCCCGACGCCGGCTTGACCATGACGATGTCGGCACCCTCGTCCAGGTCGAGGGCGACCTCGCGCAGCGCCTCGCGGGCGTTGCCCGGATCCTGCTGGTAGCTGCGCCGGTCCCCGATCAGACTGGAGGCCACCGCATCGCGGAACGGCCCGTAGAACGCCGACGCGAACTTTGCCGCGTACGCCAGGATCACCACGTCCGGGTGGCCGGCGGCGTCCAGACCGTCGCGAACGGCGCCGACCTGACCGTCCATCATCCCGCTGGGGCTCACCACCTGGGCGCCCGACTCGGCTTGCGCCACAGCCAGTTCCACGTAGCGCGCCACGGTGGCGTCGTTGTCGACCCGGCTTTCGGCGTCGAGCACCCCGCAGTGACCGTGATCGGTGAACTCGTCCAGGCAGGTGTCGGCCATCAGCACGGTGGCGTCACCGAGGTCGGCGGACAGGTCGCGCAGCGCCACGTTGAGCACACCCCCGGGATCGACGCCTACGGCACCGGTGCCGTCCTTGTCCGACGCGCGCGGCACGCCGAACAGCATCAGCCCGCCGACCCCGGCGGCCACCGCATCGGCGGCCGCGGCGCGCAACGAGTCACGGGTGTGCTGCAGCACCCCGGGCATGGACGGAATCGGTTGCGGCTGGTCGATGCCGTCGGCGACGAACATCGGCAAAACCAGATGCCTTGGCTCCAAAGATGTCTGAGCGACCAGGCGACGCATCGCCGGGGTACGGCGCAGCCGGCGCGGCCGATGCCGCGGATAGCCGGCGCCGCTGGAGATCACCGCCTGCGGCTCTTCTTACGCGGCGGCGGCAGCGCGCCCTCGGCCCGCAGCCGGGCGGCATGCTCGGCCAGGGCGTCGATCAGCGGACCCACCGCGGCGGTCTCCGGCCGCACGTCGACCCGCAGACCGAACTCGGCGGCGGTCTCGGCGGTCTTGGGGCCGATGCAGGCCACGATGGTCCGGGCGTGCGGCTTGCCGGCGATGCCGACCAGGTTGCGCACCGTCGAACTCGAGGTGAAGCAGACCGCATCGAAACCACCGGTCTTGATCATCTCCCGGATCGCAGCCGGCGGCGGCGCGGCCCGCACCGTGCGGTAGGCCGTGACATCCTCGATCTCCCAACCCCGGTCGCGCAGCCCCTCGGCCAGCGTCTCGGTGGCGATGTCGGCACGCGGCAGCAGCACCCGGTTCACCGGGTCGAAAACCTCGTCATAGGGCGGGAATTCGTCGAGCAGACCCAGCGACGACTGCTCGCCGGACGGCACCAGCTCGGGGTCGATTCCGAACGCCCGGACCCGCTCGGCGGTCGCCTGGCCGACGCAGGCGATCTTCACCCCGGAGAACGCCCGGGCGTCCAGCCCGAACTCACCGAACTTCTCCCACACCGCACGCACCGCGTTGGTGGAGGTGAACACCACCCACTGGTACCGGCCGTCGACCAAACCCTTGACGGCCCTTTCCATCTGGGCCGGGCTGCGGGGCGGCTCCACCGCGATGGTCGGCACCTCGACCGGCAGCGCGCCGTGGCCGACCAGTCGCTCGCTCATCTCGCCGGCCTGGTCCTTGGTGCGCGGCACCAGCACCGTCCAGCCGTACAGCGCCCGACTCTCCCACCAGTTCAGCCTGGCCCGGTTGGCCACCGTCTTGCCGATGGTCACCACCAGCAGTCCCACCCCCGGCTTGACGGCATCGCGGCCGCCGGCCGACGCCGCAGACTCCAGCGGGGCCAGCGTGGCGGGATCGGTCAGCTCGTGCAGGCTGGCCTCCACCGAACGCTGCGCACAGGTGGTGCCGGCGACGGTGACCACGCACGGCGTGGAGTCGGTCAGCCCGTACTCGATCAGGGTGCGGGCCGCCTCGGGCAGGTGCGACGCCGTGGCCTGCAGGATCAGCGGGCCGGGGGCGGCGGCCAGGGCGGCCCAGTCCACCTGCGGGTCGCGCACATCGGCGACGGTGTGCGACGAACCGAGCGGCAGGCCGGCATAGGTCGGCACCGCGCTGGTGGCGGGCAGCCCGGGAACGATCTCGAAGTGCAGGTGGCTGCGGGCGACGGCGTTCACCTCGGTGATCACCGCGTCCACCGACAGCGGGTCACCGGCGACCAGTCGCACCACGTCGGCGCCGGTGCGCGCCTCGGCGGTCAGGGTCTTGGCCACCTCGGCCGGGTCGCCCAGCGCCGGACGGATCTCCGGGCCGCTCGACCCCGCCGCAACGCCGCCGTCGTCGTCGCTCCTGCTGCCCGGGCCGTCCTTGCCGTCGGCCGGCACCGGCGCGGCCGCCGGCGGCAGGTCGCTGCCGACCAGCGCCAGCACCGACTCGGGCACGTCGGGGTCGGTGAACACCAGGTCGGCGTTCGCCAGCACCGTTCGCGCCCGCGTGGTCAGCAGGCCCGGGTCACCCGGACCCGAACCGACGAACACGATGTGGCCCGGCTTCGGCCTACGCCCTCGCACGCTCACTCAGCTACTCCCAGTCACTTCTCGGCCGCTTCCCAACGCGGCGGCCTTCACCGCGCGTCCGACATCAGCTCGCGCGCGCCCAGCTCGAACAGTTCCGTGGCCACCGAGACCCCCAACTCCCGGGGCCGGTCGGGACTGCCGATGCCGGACGCGCGGATCACGTCGGATCCGTCCAGCGCCGCCACGCAGCCGCGTAGCGACAGCTCCTCGAAGACACGGCCGTCCTCATCGATGGACTCGACGACCTCGGCGATCGCGCCCACCGGTGCGGAACAGCCCGCCTCCAGTTCGGCGAGCAGGGCGCGCTCGGCGGTGACCGCTATCCGACTGTCGGCATCGTCCAACTCCGCCAACACCGCCGCCAGCACGGTGTCACCGGCACGACACTCGACCGCCAGCGCCCCTTGAGCCGGCGCCGACAGCAGCTGCACCGGCTCCAGTGTCTCGGTGACGACGTCGAGGCGCCCCAGCCGGGCCAGACCCGCCCGGGCCACCACGATGGCGTCGAGATCACCGCTGCTTACCCTGTTCAACCTGGTGTCTAGGTTGCCTCGTAGGGGGCGGATTTCCAAACCGAGACCCAATGCTCTAAGCTGTGCGGCCCGTCGCGGCGACGACGTGCCCACCACCGACCCCGGCGGCAGCTCCGCCAGCACCAGCCCGTCCCGGGCCACCACCGCGTCACGCGCGTCCTCCCGACGCGGAACTGCGGCGATGACGAACCGCGGGTCGTCGGCGGTGGGCAGGTCCTTGTGCGAATGCACCGCGGCGTCGACCCGGCCGTCGTCGATGGCCTCCCGCAGCGCCGCGGTGAACACCCCGACGCCGATGTCGGCGATCGGCGCGGACGACCGGTCGCCCTCGGTGCTGATGATGACCAGTTCTGCGGGGTGGCCACTCGCCCGCAGGGCGTCCCGGATGGTTCCGGCCTGAGTGGTGGCCAGCAGGCTGCCCCGAGTGCCGATTCGAATCGGGGACCGGATCAGATCCGCCAAGACGGCTCCCCTGTCGCGATCAACGGCTACCGCTCGAGCTCAGGGCCGCCGCCGGGCAGCGCGGGCAGTTCACCCGCGGTGGCGACCGCATCCACTGACTGCGGGTCGAGCTCGAACAGTTCGCGCAGCGCCTCGGCGTAGCTGTCGCCGCCGGGCGAGCCGGCCAGTTGCTTGACCCGCACGGTCGGCGCGTGCAGCAACTTGTCCACCACCCGGTTCACGGTGCGGGACACCTCCTCACGCTGGGCGGGGTCCAGCCCGGGCAGCCGATGGTCCAGGCGGAGCAGCTCCGCGGTGACCACGTCGGCCGCGCGCTGGCGCAGCGCGGTCACCGTCGGGGTCACCTCGGCCATCCGCTGCCCGGCCAGGTACGTGGCGACCTCACGGACCACGATGTCGCGGGCGGCGTCGGTGTCGGCCGCGGCGACCCGCGCCGTCGGCTCCCGCTGCACCCGGTCCATGTCGACCACCCAGACACCGGGCAGCCCGGCCACCGCCGGGTCGACGTCGCGCGGCATCCCAAGGTCGCAGATCACCAGCGGCTGAGCCGTTTCGTCCCGGTGTGCACCGGACAGGGCGTGATACATGTCGGCCAGCGAAACCACCGGGTGCACCGAGCCGGTGCAGCTCACCGCCACGTCGGCGCCGGCCAGCGCGGCCGTCACCTGATCCAGGGTGAGCGCTTCGGCCTGCACCCCGGTCTCCCGGATCTTGCGGGCCAGCCGCTGCGCCCGCGGCAGCGACCGGTTCACGACGTGGATTCGGCCGACGCCGGCCCGGCTCAGGTGTGCCGCCGACAGCGCGCCCATCGCGCCGGCACCGATCACCACCGCGGTCCGGCCGGCCAGCCCGGCGTCGCCCAGTTGCCGGCCGGCCACCTCGAGTGCAACCGACACCACCGATGCGCCGGCGGCGTCGATCCCGGTTTCGGAGTGCACCCGCTTGCCGACCGACAGCGCGCGCTGGGCCAGTTCGTGCAGCACCCGGCCGACGGTGCGGTTGGCTTCGGCGGTGCTGTAGGCACGGCGCACCTGTCCCAGCACCTGCTGCTCGCCGACGACCGCCGAATCCAGTCCGCTCGCGACGGCGAACAGGTGCTCGACGGCGGCTTCGCTGTAGCGCACATAGGCGTACCTGGTCAGGTCCGCCATCGACATGCCGGAGTGCTCGGAGAGCACCTGACCGATCACCGACAGGCCGCCGTGGAAAGCGTCGACCACCGCGTAGATCTCGACCCGGTTGCAGGTCGACAGCATCATCGCCTCGGTCACCAGCGGTGACGCCAACAGCCGGTCGACGATCTTGGCCTGATCGGATTCGTCGCTGCTGAGCTGTTCGAGCACCGGGACGGGGGCACTGCGGTGCGAGACCCCGAAGAGCAGGACACTCACGGCAGCATCACCTGGTCCGCTCCTTGCCGTCACCAGTGAACAAACAGACTTCCACGGTAAACGTTAACCAACGGGGCCAGCAAATTTGGCCGATTGGCAACCCGATCACCCCCGCCCGGCCAGATCGGCGCGCAACCGCGACTCGTCGATCTCCCAGTAGCTGTGCTCGCGCCCGTCGAGCAGCACCACCGGCAGCCGGTCCCCGAACTCCGCCCGCAGCGCCGGGTCGCCGGCGGCCGCGGCTGCGTCGACGTCGGTCGCCGACAGGTCGAAGTCCAGTTCGGTGGCCAGTTCGGCGAGCCGGGCGTGTACCCGCACGCAGACGTCGCACCCGGCACGGGTCAGCAGCTGTATCTGGGGACGGCTCATGACCTCAGTGTGGCAGCGCGGTCGGCGCCCGCGGCGCCGGCGGGGCGCCCCGGGCCGGCCGGATCCACCGACCGTGATCAAAACTTGACGGAGACTTGACCGGCCGCACCGGCGCGGGTCCGGGTGGTCGGCGTGGTCGCGGCCCTACCATCCACAGGCGGAGATGGCGGTGGGTCGGCTGATCGGGTGGTTGCGGCGATGTGGACGGCAATTCGGTCTGTTCTGGTGGTGCTCGGGATCACCATTGCCGGGCTCACCGAACCCGGTGGGGCGAGTCTGACGGCGGCGAGCCGGTCGCCTGGCTTCGTCGTCGCATCCGTCCTGCCGGCGCCGGGCACCGTGGTCGGGGTCGCGCATCCGGTGGTGATCGCGTTCGGTGCGCCTGTCGGCGATCGGCGGGCAGTCGAGCACGCCCTCGAGGTGAGTTCGACGCCGGCGATGACCGGCACGTTCGAATGGCTCGGCCAGGATGTGGTGCAGTGGGTCCCCGACCGGTTCTGGCCGGCCCACAGCACGATCGCGCTGTCGGTGGGCGGCCTGGCCACCGACTTCCGCACCGGTCCGGCCGTCCTCGCGGTTGCCAACGTGTCGGATCACACTTTCGTCGTCAGCATCGACGGGGTCCAGGGGGGAACGCCGCCGGTGTTGCCGGCGCCGCACCACCGGCCGCACTGGGGCGAGGAGGGGGTGCTGCCGGCTTCGATGGGCAAGACAGAGTTCCCCACCCCGGTTGGTTCCTACGCCGTCATCGCCAAGGACCGCTCGGTGGTCATGGATTCCAGCACCGTCGGCATCCCCGTCACCGATCCGGAGGGCTACCACCTGGCGGTGGACTACGGCGTGCGCATCACCAGCCGTGGCCTCTATGTCCATTCGGCTCCGTGGGCGCTCCCGGCACTGGGGGTCGAGAATGTCAGCCACGGCTGCATCAACCTCAGTCCCGCCGACGCGCAGTGGTACTACGACACCGTCAACATCGGCGACCCGGTCATCGTGGTCCGATGACGTCGCCCAGTGACGGCACCGGTCCCTCACTTCCCACAGGATGCGCCCGCAGGCGGTGCCCCACCGACGTCTCCGCATCCTGGAACGGAACCGGCGGCCGTCGTCACGAGCAATGCCGGCAGCGCCACCGGAACCGGGGGCAGCGGTGCGCCCGCGGGCGCCGGCGGAAGCGCCGCCGCAGGTAGCGGTGGACCCGGCAGGACCGGCACCCCCGGCACCGGCGCACCCACCGGAACGACCGGCGCACCCACCGCGGGCACCGGCGCACCCGCCGGGACGACCGGCGCACCCACCGCGGGCACCGGCGCACCCGCCGGGACGACCGGCGCACCCACCG
>CAZGGK010000014.1:37207-74804 GCA_964525125.1 uncultured Mycobacterium sp. | reverse complement strand
TGAAGCTGGCTAAACCCTGGTCAAAGTGGTCCCATCACCGTGGCGGTCGACACGCATACACCGAGGGGACCGGCAAGGCCATCGCCGCAAACGGGGCAGCTGGCGGCGCGGGCGGCACCGGCAAGGGCGGCAACGGTGGCACCGGCGGCACCGCATACATCCGCAACAGCGCGTCGACACAGGACGCCCGCGGCGGTGACGGCGGGGCGGGCGGCAACGGTACGACCAACGGCGGCAAGGGTGGCAACGGCGGCACCGCATCCACCACCGGGACCGGCAACGCCATCCCCGGCAGCCCGGGGACCGATGGCACGCCCTGACCACGCGGCGGGCCGCGCCGGCGGCACCGCACCGCGCCGAGTGTGCAGATCGGTACGCTGCACCGTGCTGTTTCGGAATTGGTAGGCGGGTTGCTGGGTGTCGGTATGTCCCGCCTGCCGGGGAGTCGGTGGTCGATGAAAATTGGTTGGTGGCCAGGGGATATCGCCCAGTGGATCGCGACCAGCAGTTCTTGATGCCGGAGAGCAGGGCCGATTGGCTGCCCGAGTCGGATCCGGTGTGCCGGGAGGGCCGGTCATGACCCGGACATGCTGTTGACGCGGCTGATTTGGGCGTGGGCGCTGGGGGTGCGGTCGTCACGGGTGATCGCGGCTATGCCAGGACGACGTTGCCTTTCGGCCTTTCTGCGCTGGTGATGTACCCGATCATGTGACGATTTCGCGATTTCGCGCTCAGGCCGCCCCAGGCTTATGAGGGCTTGCTCGCCCAGGTGCTGGCATTGTGCGCGAGGCTGGGGATGGGCCGGCTGGGTGTGGCGGCCATCGATTCGGTCAAGATCGACTCAAATGCATCACTGGCGGCCGGCCGCACCGCGGACGGGCTGTGTAACGCCGCCACCGAACAGGCCGGTATCGACCAGGCCAGGGCCCGTCAATTGGCTGCGGCCCGGGACGCGAGCCGTATCAGTCATCGCTGTGCGAAAGCCCCCGCCGCACCGACAGCAGTTCGATCTCCGGCCGGGCGGCCACCATCCGCTCGGCGGCGTCGAGCACCGTCACCACATGGCCGCGGTCGCCGGCCACCGCCGCGACGCCGATGCCGGCCCTCCGGTGCAGGTCGGTCGATCCGGTCTCCGCGGCCGAGACGGTGAGCTTGCGCTGCAGCTCGGCCACGATCGGGCGCACCACCGACCGCTTCTGTTTCAGCGAGTGCACGTCACCGAGCAGCAGGTCGAACTCCAGCCAGCCGATCCACATCCCGGTGGGCTACCGGGCCGGCGTGCTGGTTGCCGGCGCCCCGGACTGGGAATTGCCGAACGCCAGCAGCATCTGTGCGGTCTTGCGGGACAGCTGCCAGCCGTCGGCGTGCGGGTGGAACTCCATCGGGAAGAAGAATCCGGGCCGGTCCGGGTTGGCGGTGCCGACGTCGACGTTGGCCACCGCGTCGCCGGGCTCGCGGTCGGACCAGGCGATGTCGGCGGCATTGAACGTCAGCGGCAGATACCCGTTGTCCTTCAAGGCGGTGGCGAACCGGTCCAGGGTTTCGGCATCGGCGGGTTGCGCCCCCTCGATGAGGGTGAGCTTCTCGGCGCCGGGCACCGCCGGGTCGGCCAGCCGGTCGAGCACGCCGGTCAGCGCCTCGGCGGTCGGCAGCGCCGCGGGCTGCGTCGACGGGGCCGATGGCGGTGCCGTCGTGCTCAGTGGGGCCGGGGGCGCCGCTGACTCGCGGTGTGAGCAGGCTGACAGCCCGACCGCCACCGAGACGGCGATGGCACCCGCGATGACGGTGCGCTGCCGGTACATCCGGCTGCGATCAGCCCGCTGAGGTGGGCTGCGACGCGCTCATCGCCGCGTCGGCGGCCCGGGATTTGACGGTCACGGCTGTCCTTTCGATCACCTCACTCGGGAATCAGGTTACCGCGGGTCCGGTGTGTCGGGTTTCCACCTTGCGCGGGAAATCGGGATGGCCGGTAGCGTTGTGGTATCCGGGGTCGCGCCAACTTCCAGTTCGGGAAAGGAGCGCAACATGGGCAGCATCGATGAGCCAGAGCGTTCTGAGGTCTTCGACGTATCGCCGTCCGACGACGACGGCGATCTGTCGGAGTTGCGCCGCGAGGCCGCGGTGCTGCGTGAACGGCTGGAGCAGCCGGCCGAAACGCCCAGCGCTGCGCGGAGCGCCCGCGGCAACTCGCTCGAGGCGCGGCTCGACGCGCTGGCGAGCCGCAACGCCAAGCTGATGGAGACCCTCAAGGAGGCCCGGCAGCAACTGCTGGCGCTGCGCGAGGAGGTGGACCGGCTGGGGCAGCCGCCCAGCGGGTACGGGGTGCTGCTCGACGTGCACGACGACGACACCGTCGACGTGTTCACCGCGGGCCGCAAGATGCGGCTGACCTGTTCGCCGAACATCGACGTCGGCACCCTCAAGAAGGGCCAGACGGTGCGGCTCAACGAGGCGTTGACGGTGGTGGAATCCGGCAGGTTCGAGTCGGTGGGGGAGATCTCCACGCTGCGGGAGATTCTGTCCGACGGGCACCGTGCGCTGGTGGTGGGCCACGCCGACGAGGAACGCATCGTCTGGCTGGCGGAGCCGCTGGTCGCCGCGGACCTGCCGGAACGCAACCCCGACGGCACGGCCGACGACCGGCGCCCGCGCAAGCTGCGCCCCGGTGACTCGCTGCTGGTGGACACCAAGGCCGGCTACGCATTCGAGCGCATCCCCAAGGCCGAGGTCGAGGACCTGGTCCTGGAGGAGGTGCCCGACGTCAGCTACGCCGACATCGGCGGACTCACCCGCCAGATCGAGCAGATCCGGGACGCCGTCGAACTACCGTTCCTGCATAAGGAGCTGTATCGGGAGTACATGCTGCGGCCGCCGAAAGGGGTGCTGCTGTACGGTCCGCCCGGCTGCGGCAAGACGCTGATCGCCAAGGCGGTGGCCAACTCGCTGGCCAAGAAGATGGCCGAGGTGCGTGGCGACGACGCCCACGAGGCCAAGTCCTACTTCCTCAACATCAAGGGCCCCGAACTGCTGAACAAGTTCGTCGGCGAGACCGAGCGGCACATTCGGCTGATCTTCCAGCGGGCGCGGGAGAAGGCCTCCGAAGGCACCCCGGTGATCGTGTTCTTCGACGAGATGGACTCCATCTTCCGCACCCGCGGCACCGGGGTCTCCTCGGATGTCGAGACGACGGTCGTCCCGCAGCTGCTCAGTGAGATCGACGGGGTGGAGGGACTGGAGAACGTCATCGTGATCGGTGCCTCCAACCGGGAGGACATGATCGACCCGGCGATCCTGCGGCCCGGCCGCCTCGACGTCAAGATCAAGATCGAACGCCCGGACGCCGAGGCCGCCCAGGACATCTTCTCCAAGTACCTCACCGAGGGGTTGCCGGTGCACGCCGACGACCTGGGCGAGTTCGGCGGCGACCGTTCGTTGTGCATCAAGGCGATGATCGAGAAGGTGGTCGACCGGATGTACGCCGAGATCGACGACAACCGGTTCCTGGAGGTCACCTACGCCAACGGTGACAAGGAAGTCATGTACTTCAAGGACTTCAACTCCGGGGCGATGATCCAGAACGTCGTCGACCGGGCGAAGAAGAACGCCATCAAGGCGGTGCTGGAGACCGGCCAGCCCGGCCTGCGGATCCAGCACCTGCTGGACTCGATCGTCGACGAGTTCGCCGAGAACGAGGACCTGCCCAACACCACCAACCCGGATGACTGGGCACGGATCTCGGGCAAGAAGGGCGAGCGGATCGTCTACATCCGCACCCTGGTCACCGGCAAGTCGTCGAGTGCCAGCCGGTCCATCGACACCGAATCCAACCTGGGCCAGTACCTGTAGGTCTCGCGCAGGTGGCGGCACGTCCCCTCTAGGCTGGACGCCATGCAACGGATCATCGGGACCGAAGTCGAATACGGCATCTCCGCGCCGTCGGATCCGACCGCGAACCCGATCCTCACCTCCACCCAGGCGGTGCTGGCCTACGCCGCCGCCGCGGGCATCCAGCGCGCCAAGCGCACCCGCTGGGACTACGAGGTGGAATCCCCGCTGCGCGACGCCCGCGGTTTCGACCTGAGCCGTTCGGCCGGCCCGCCGCCGATCATCGACGCCGACGAGGTGGGTGCGGCCAACATGATCCTGACCAACGGCGCCCGGCTCTACGTCGACCACGCCCACCCCGAGTACTCCGCACCCGAGGTCACCGACCCGCTGGACGCGGTGATCTGGGACAAGGCCGGCGAGCGGGTGATGGAGGCCGCCGCCCGGCACGTCGCCAGCGTGCCGGGGGCGGTCAGGCTGCAGCTGTACAAGAACAACGTGGACGGCAAGGGCGCCTCCTACGGCACCCACGAGAACTACCTGATGAGCCGGCAGACGCCGTTCTCGGCGATCATCGCCGGGCTGACCCCGTTTTTGGTGTCCCGCCAGGTGGTCACCGGATCCGGCCGGGTGGGGCTCGGCCCGGCCGGGGACGAGCCGGGCTTTCAGCTGTCCCAGCGCGCCGACTACATCGAGGTCGAGGTGGGGCTGGAGACCACGCTCAAACGCGGCATCATCAACACCCGCGACGAACCGCATGCCGACGCCGACAAATACCGCCGGCTGCACGTCATCATCGGTGACGCCAACCTGGCCGAGACGTCGACCTACCTCAAGCTGGGCACGACCGCGCTGGTGCTCGACCTGATCGAGGAAGGCCCGGAACACGGCATCGACCTGAGCGACCTGACGCTGGCCCGGCCGGTGCGCGCGGTGCACGTGATCAGCCGCGACCCGGCACTGCGGGCCACCGTCGCGCTGGCCGACGGCCGGGAGCTGACCGGCCTCGCGCTGCAGCGGATCTACCTGGACCGGGTGGCCAAGCTGGTGGACAACCGGGACCCGGATCCGCGCGCCAGCCATATCGTCCAGACCTGGGCCACCGTGCTCGACCTGCTGGAGCGCGACCCGATGGAGTGCGCGGACCTGCTGGACTGGCCGGCCAAACTGCGGATCCTGGAGGGCTTCCGGCAGCGGGAGAACCTGACCTGGTCGGCGCCCCGGCTGCACCTGGTGGACCTGCAGTACTCCGACGTCCGGCTGGACAAGGGCCTGTACAACCGGCTGGTGGCCCGCGGGTCCATGCAGCGGCTGGTCACCGAGCAGCAGGTGCTGGCCGCCGTCGACAACCCGCCCACCGACACCCGGGCCTACTTCCGCGGCGAGTGCCTGCGCCGGTTCGGGGCGGACATCGCGGCCGCCAGCTGGGACTCGGTGATCTTCGATCTGGGTGGCGAGTCGCTGGTGCGGATTCCGACGCTGGAACCGCTGCGCGGTAGCAAAGCCCATGTCGGGGCGCTGCTGGACTCGGTCGACAGCGCGGTCGAGTTGGTCGCGCAACTGACGACATGACGGGTCGCGGACCGCGGCGACACCTGCGCCGACGGTAGGGTGGTAGGACCGGCGAACGCGGGACGCGGGCCGACGAGCATGCAGGAGGCGGCGATGGCCCAGGAGCAGACCAAGCGTGGCGGTGGTGGCGGCGACGATGACGACCTCACCGCCGGCGCGGGTGCCGGTCAGGAGCGCCGCGAGAAGCTGGCAGCGGAGACCGACGACCTGCTCGACGAGATCGACGATGTGCTGGAGGAGAACGCCGAGGACTTCGTACGCGCGTATGTCCAAAAGGGCGGACAGTGAGCTGGCCGTTTCGTGACCGCCTGCCGACCAGTTCAGCCAATCCCGGAATCCCCTACAGCCCGGTAGACCTGTCGTCGTTCTCCGACTTCCTGCGCCGCCAGGCGCCGGAGCTGCTACCCGTCAGCGGAATACCGGTTGACGCCGAAAGCATCAGCGCTGCGCAACTGCCGCACGGCACCACCATCGTGGCCTTGAAATATCCCGGCGGCGTCGTGATGGCCGGTGACCGCCGCTCGACCCAGGGCAACATGATCGCCGGCCGCGATGTGCGCAAGGTGTATGTCACCGACGACTACACGGCCACCGGAATCGCCGGAACGGCCGCGATCGCCGTCGAATTCGCCCGGCTGTATGCCGTCGAGCTGGAGCACTACGAGAAGCTCGAGGGGGTGCCGCTGACATTCGCCGGCAAGGTGAACCGGCTGGCGATCATGGTGCGCGGCAACCTGGGCGCGGCGCTGCAGGGCCTGGTCGCGCTGCCGCTGCTGGCCGGCTACGACATCGACGACGCCGACCCGGCCGCGGCCGGGCGCATCGTGTCGTTCGACGCAGCCGGGGGCTGGAACGTCGCCGAAGAGGGCTATCAGGCGGTTGGTTCGGGTTCCATCTTCGCCAAGTCGTCGATAAAGAAGCTCTACGGCCAGGTCGTCGACGCCGACTCGGCGCTGCGGGTCGCAGTGGAGGCGCTCTACGACGCCGCCGACGACGACTCCGCCACCGGCGGACCGGATCTGGTGCGCGGCATCTACCCGACCGCGGTCAGCATCGACGGCCACGGCGCCATTGACGTGCCGGAGCGCAAGATCGCCGGACTGGCTCGCGAGATCATCGGAAGCCGCACCCGCGCAGACGATTCCCGCCAGGCCAGCGAGGACGACGCATGAGCTTTCCCTATTTCATCTCGCCCGAGCAGGCGATGCGTGAGCGCAGTGAGCTGGCGCGCAAGGGAATTGCCCGGGGCCGCAGTGTGATCGCCCTGGCGTACGCCGGCGGAGTGTTGTTCGTCGCCGAAAACCCTTCGCGCTCACTGCAGAAGATCAGCGAACTCTACGACCGGGTCGGGTTCGCCGCGGCCGGCCGCATCAACGAGTTCGAAAACCTGCGGCGCGGCGGCATCCAGTTCGCCGACACCCGCGGCTACGCCTACGACCGCCGCGACGTCACCGCCCGCCAACTGGCCAATGTCTACGCCCAGACGCTGGGCACCATCTTCACCGAGCAGGCCAAGCCCTACGAGGTCGAGCTCTGCGTGGCCGGGGTCGCCTACCAGGGCCAGACCAAACCCCCGGAGCTGTACCGGATCACCTACGACGGTTCGATCACCGACGAGCCGCACTTCGTGGTGATGGGCGGCATCACCGAACCGGTCACCACCGCGCTCAAGGAGACCTACGCGGAGAACGCCGAGTTGGCCGACGCCCTGCGGATCGCGGTCGAGGCGCTCAAGAAGACCGACACCGGCAACGGTGCGGAGCCGCGGAACCTGGGGCCGGGCACCCTGGAGGTGGCCATCCTGGATGCCGCCCGGCCGCGGCGGGCATTCCGGCGGATCAACCGGGCGGCGCTGGAAGAGTTGCTGCCGGCGTCGGCTACCGACTGATCCGGAAGCGTTTCACCCGGGCCGCCGCGCCGGATGTCAACTCGACACGGCTGGGCGACACTCCGAAATGCTGTGCCAGCAGACGACGAACGGCTTCGGTGGCTTTGCCGTCGACCGCCGGTTCGCGCACGTAGACCGTCACCTGTCCGTCATCGTCGGTCGCCACCAGCGGGCCTTTGCGGCTGCCCGGCTTGACCCTGACGACGACGATTTCGCTTCGGCACATGTTGACAGCATGTCATTGATTTGTTTGATGCTATGCTGTCATATGCGTACGACCGTGACCTTGGACGACGACGTCGAGCAATTGATACGTCGGCGGATGGCGGAACGCCAGGTGTCGTTCAAGCAGGCGCTCAATGAGGCGATCCGGGACGGGGCGGCCGGGCGCGCAATACCGCAGTTCAGCACCCGAACCGCCGATCTCGGTGTCCCGTCCGTCAACCTGGATCGGGCTCTGCAGATCGCCGCGGATCTGGAGGACGAGGAGCTGATCCGCCGTCAGCGTCGCGGCGCCTAGCAGGCCATGAAGATCGTCGACGCCAACGTCTTGCTCTACGCGGTGAACACCGCGGCTGAGCATCATGACGCCTCGCTCCGCTGGCTCGATCGTGTGCTTGGCGGCGCGGATACCGTCGGATTCTCCTGGGTTCCGCTCCTGGCGTTCGTCCGGCTCGCCACCAAGGAGGGCCTATTTCCCCACCCGCTGCGGCCGGATGATGCGATGAGCCAGGTGGCGGATTGGATAGCGGCGTCCAGCGCGATCGTCGTCAATCCCACGCCGCGCCATGCCGACATCCTCGCCGGCATGCTCGACCGGGTCGGCTCCGGCGGGAACCTGGTCAACGACGCCCACCTGGCAGCCCTCGCCGTCGAACATCGTGGCGGAATCGTCTCCTACGACAACGATTTCGACCGGTTCGGGGTGCGATGGAATCGCCCCGACGAGCTGTTGTGAGACGAATCGTATCGAGTGAGCATCCTGATACGGCCGGCCCGGCGTGTTGCGGATGAAACCGCACGCTCGCGGGCCAAGGCGGGAGCCTACCGCGCGACGATCACCGACGAGCCGTGCCCGAACAGGCCCTGGTTGGCGGTGACGCCCACGGTGGCGCCCTCCACCTGGCGGCCGGTGGCCTGCCCGCGCAGCTGCCAGGTCAGCTCACACACCTGGGCGATCGCCTGGGCGGGGATGGCCTCGCCGAAGCAGGCCAGCCCGCCGGACGGGTTGACCGGTACCCGCCCGCCGATAGTCGTCGCACCGCTGCGGAGAAGGCCCTCGGCTTCACCTTTCGGGCACAATCCCAAGTGCTCGTACCAGTCCAGCTCCAGCGCGGTGGACAGGTCGTAGACCTCGGCCAGGCTGACGTCCTCGGGGCCGATGCCGGCCTCGACATAGGCCGCGTCCAGGATCTGATCCTTGAACACCCGGTCCGGGGCGGCCACCACCGCGGTGGAATCGGTTGCGATGTCCGGCAATTCGGGGAGGTGCTGTGGGTACTGCGGGGTGACGGTGGAGACCGCGCGCACCGACGGCACCCCGTCCAGCGAGCCCAGGTGTTTGCGGGCGAACGACGCGCTGGCCACGATCAGCGCCGCGGCGCCATCGGAGGTGGCGCAGATGTCCAGCTGGCGCAGCGGGTCGGAGACCACCGGGCTGGCCAGCACTTCCGCGACCGACGACTCCTTGCGGTAGCGCGCATGCGGATTGGCCAGGCCGTGCCGGGAGTTCTTGACCTTCACCGCCGCGAAGTCCTCGGCGGTGGCGCCGTAGAGATCCATCCGGCGGCGCGCCAGCAGCGCGAAGTACACCGGGTTCATCGCCCCGATCAGGTGGAAGCGCTGCCAGTCCGGGTCGTTTTTGCGTTCCCCGCCGACCGGGGCGAACGCGCCCTTGGGGGTGGTGTCGGCGCCGATCACCAGCGCCACATCACAGAAGCCGGCCAGGATCTGGGCCCGCGCGCTCTGCAGTGCCTGCGAACCGGACGCGCAGGCGGCGTACGACGAGGACACCGGCACCCCGTTCCAGCCCAGCTTCTGGGCGAACGTGGAACCGGCGATGAAGCCCGGGTAGCCGTTGCGGATGGTGTCGGCGCCGGCGACCAGCTGGACCTGCCGCCAGTCCAGGCCGGCGTCGGTCAGCGCGGCACGGGCGGCGATGACGCCGTACTCGGTGAAGTCGCGGCCCCACTTGCCCCACGGGTGCATGCCCGCACCGAGGATGTACAGCGGCTCGGGGCTGATCCGGGGGCTCACGAGGCGATCTTCCAGGCGTAGACGACGCGCTGCACGCCGTCGTCGTCGGTGTAGAGCGGCATGGTGGTCAGCTCCATCTGCATGCCGACCTTCAGGTCGGCGGCCAGGGTGCCCTCGACGACCTTGCCGAGCACGATCAGGCCCTCTGCGGCCAGTTCCACCGCGGCGATCGCGAACGGCTCGAACGGGTCCGGGGCCGGATACGGGGCCGGCGGCGGGTAGCGGTTCTCGGTGTAGCTCCACACCGTGCCGCGCCGGGACAGCGCGACAGGCGCGAGCACGTCGCCGTCACAGGCCGGGCTCGGGCAGTTGTTCTCCCGCGGCGGGAACACATAGGTGCCGCACTGCGGGCACTTGGCGCCGATCAGGTGGGGGAGTCCGGCGTCATCGGTGGCGAACCACCCGTCGATCGCCGGTTGCGAGGATGCTGCTGGCACCCGGTCAGCCTACTCAGTGCCGCGGCAAAACTGAAACGTGTTGCAGTTTCGGCACCTGCCTAGAGTTAGGGGCGTGACCGCCGACACCAAGCCGACCCTGTTGCTGCTGGACGCGAACTCGCTGGCCTACCGCGCGTTCTACGCCCTGCCGGCGGAGAACTTCAAGACCCACAGCGGAATCACCACCAACGCCGTCTACGGGTTCACCTCGATGCTGATCAACCTGCTGCGCGACGAGGCGCCGACGCATGTGGCCGCGGCGTTCGACGTCTCCCGGCAGACGTTTCGGTCCGACCGCTACCCGGAGTACAAGGCCAACCGCAAGACCACCCCGGACGAGTTCCGCGGCCAGATCGACATCACCAAGGAAGTCCTTGCCGCGCTGGGCATCACCGTGCTGGCCGAGCCGGGCTACGAAGCCGACGACCTGATCGCCACGCTGGCCACCCGGGCCGAGCGCGAGGGTTTCCGGGTGCTGGTGGTCACCGGCGACCGGGATGCGCTGCAACTGGTCACCGACGACGTGACCGTGCTCTACCCGCGCAAGGGCGTCAGCGACCTGACCCGGTTCACGCCGCAGGCCGTCGAGGAGAAATACGGACTGACGCCCGAGCAGTACCCGGACTTCGCGGCGCTGCGCGGCGATCCCAGCGACAACCTGCCCGGCATCCCCGGGGTGGGGGAGAAGACCGCCTCGAAGTGGATCACCGAGTACGGCTCGCTGCAGGGCCTGGTCGACCACGTCGACGCGGTGAAAGGCAAGGTCGGCGATGCGCTGCGGGCCAACCTGTCGACCGTGGTGCTCAACCGGGAACTGACCGACCTGGTCCGCGACGTGCCGCTGGCCCAGGCGCCGGATGCGCTGCGGCTGGCGCCCTGGGACCGGGACCAGATCCACCGGATCTTCGACGACCTGGAGTTCCGGGTGTTGCGGGACCGGCTGTTCGACACCCTCAAGGCGGCCGAGCCCGAGGTCGAGGAGGGCTTCGACGTGCGCGGCGGCGCGTTGGCGCCGGGCACCGTGGCGGCCTGGCTGGCCGAGCATGTCGCGGACGGCCGGCGGGCCGGACTGGCGGTGATCGGCACCCATCGCAGCTACGACAGCGACGCCACCGCGCTGGCGATCGCCACCGCCGACGGCGGTGACGCTCAAGGCGGCTATCTGGAGACCGCCACGCTGACCGCCGACGACGACGCCGCGCTGGCCGACTGGCTGGCCGACCCCGGCAAACCCAAGGCGCTGCACGAGGCCAAGCTGGCCATGCACGACCTGGCCGGCCGGGGCTGGACGCTGGCCGGTGTCACCTCCGACACCGCGCTGGCCGCCTACCTGGTCCGGCCCGGCCAGCGCAGCTTCAGCCTCGACGACCTTTCGGTGCGCTACCTGCGTCGCGAGCTGCGTCCGGAAAATACCGAACAACAACAGCTTTCGCTGCTCGATGACGCCGATTCCGGCGACGCGCAGGCGGCACAGACCGCGATCCTGCGGGCCCGCGCGGTCACCGACCTGGCTGATGCGCTCGAGGTCGAACTGGAGCGGATCGACTCGGTGGGGTTGCTCACCGACATGGAGCTGCCGCTACAGCGGGTGCTGGCCGGGATGGAGGCCGTCGGCATCGCGGTCGACGCCGCTCGGCTGGGTGAGCTGCAGAGCACGTTCGGCGACCGGATTCGCGATGCGGCCGAAGCCGCCTACGCGGTGATCGGCAAGCAGATCAACCTCGGCTCGCCCAAGCAGCTGCAGGTGGTGCTCTTCGACGAACTGGGCATGCCCAAGACCAAGCGCACCAAGACCGGCTACACCACCGACGCCGACGCGCTGGCATCGCTGTTCGAAAAGACCGGGCACCCGTTCCTGGAGCACCTGCTGGCCCACCGCGACGTCACCCGGCTCAAGGTGACCGTCGACGGGCTGCTGAAGGCGGTTGCCGCCGACGGCCGGATCCACACCACGTTCAACCAGACCATCGCCGCCACCGGACGGCTCTCATCGGCCGAGCCCAACCTGCAGAACATCCCGATCCGCACCGAGGAGGGCCGGCTGATCCGGGACGCCTTCGTCGTCGGCGATGGCGGTGGCACCAGATACACCGAGCTGATGACCGTCGACTACAGCCAGATCGAGATGCGGATCATGGCGCACCTGTCGAAGGACCGGGGCCTGATCGAGGCGTTCCGCAGCGGCGAGGACCTGCACTCGTTCGTGGGCGCCCGGGCGTTCGGGGTGCCGATCGACGAGGTGACCCCGGATCTGCGGCGCCGGGTCAAGGCCATGTCCTACGGCCTGGCCTACGGGCTGAGCGCCTACGGGCTGGCCCAGCAGCTCAAGATCTCCGGCGAAGAGGCCAAGGAGCAGATGGACGCCTACTTCACCCGGTTCGGGGGCGTGCGGGACTATCTGCACGCCGTCGTTGAGCAGGCCCGCAAGGACGGCTACACCTCCACCCTGCTGGGCCGCCGCCGCTACCTGCCCGACCTGGACAGCCACAACCGCCAGGTCCGCGACGCCGCCGAACGGGCCGCGCTCAACGCGCCGATCCAGGGCAGCGCCGCCGACATCATCAAGGTGGCGATGATCAACGTCGACAAGGCGCTCAGGGCGTCCGGGCTGCGGTCCCGGATGCTGCTGCAGGTGCACGACGAGCTGCTGTTCGAGGTCGCCGACGGCGAGCGGGAACGGTTGGAGGCGATGGTGCGCGCTGAAATGGGCAGCGCCTACCCGCTGGACGTGCCGCTGGAGGTTGCGGTCGGGTACGGGC
Source organism: uncultured Mycobacterium sp. (assembly GCA_964525125.1). Lineage (GTDB taxonomy): Bacteria > Actinomycetota > Actinomycetes > Mycobacteriales > Mycobacteriaceae > Mycobacterium. The sequence continues at coordinate 62,067 of CAZGGK010000014.1, read as the reverse complement.
GCAGCTGGGACGCGGCGGCGCATTAGGGCGCACTCTCCGCGCATCGGTGCGCGTCAGCGCGGCAGGTGGCTCGGTATCCCCTGCAGCGCCGGCGCGGCGTACCGCGCCGCCACCAGGTTCTGAACCTGTTGGTCCTGCAGCTCGAAGAGCTGCTGGTCGCCGAAGCCGCGGTCGATCCGGTCCCGGGTGAACGCCACCTCGACGACGGCGGCGGCGAACCGGCCGACCGACTTGGCCGCCCGCCGCCCGCCGGCGTGTTTCGCCGCCCGGATCGCGGTTCGCCGGCCGCGCAGCGAGCCCAGCCAGCCGGCCTCGCCCGGGGTGATCAAGCCCGCGGCCACCATGCCCGGCAGCTTCGTCGCGACCAGGCGCTGCTCGCCGCGGCGACTCGCCGCCGCCAGCACGATCATCAGGACGAAGACCGGAACCATCCAGAACAGGTAGACAACGACGAAGTAGCCGCCGTCGCCCAGCGTCAGCGAGCCGTTCCACAGCGCGTGAACGGCCACCGCCGCGAGATACCCGAGCGCGATGACCGTGGCTTTCGCGGAAAAACGACGCTGCCGCAGCGCGAAGAACACCCCGATGCCGGTCATCGTGGTGAACAGCGGGTGGGCGAACGGCGCGAAGATCAGTCGCACCACCGCGGAGACCGGTGTGTCGGCGATGTAGACGATGTCTTCCATCCAGGCGAAGCCCACCGCGGTGATCCCGGCATAGACCATGCAGTCGGTCAGTGAGTTCAGTTCGTTGCGACGCCGGCCGGTCATCATCAGCAGCAGGAACAGGCCCTTGGTGGCCTCCTCGATGAACGGCGCCTGGATGGCGGCCGCATCGAAGCTCTGCGACACCAGCGTCCTGGTGGCCAACATCGACTCCCCGACCGACTCCAGGCCCACCGCCAGCACCACGGCCACCGATGCGCCCCACAGGAACGCGAGCTGCAGCAGGCGCCGCGGCTCCGGCTCCCAGCGGTCCAGCCAGCGGTAGCAGAACAGCACCACCAGCATCGCGACGCTGGAGAGCAGGAACCCGACGGCCGTTCCGACCGGATTGGCCGCCGTGAACAGCAGGAGCAGCAGCACGGTGATGACGGTCAGACCGATGATGATCCCCAACGGTGCCCCGACCTTGCGGATCGGCCGGGGCAGTGGCCGCCTCCACGGTGGCCCCGGTGGGCCCGGCGGCGGCCCGGGCGGCCCCGGTGGCAGCGGCATCGGGTGATACGACATCACAGCAGGATAAGCGCCGGCCCACGCAGCCCGGCACCGGTTTGTCCGGCCTGCGACGAGTCGAGTAGCCTCGACGGGTAGCGCGCGACCAGATCGCGAGCCGCAGCATGCACCAAGACGAAGATCCTGTCCCTACGATGCAACCTGTCCGGAGCAACCCCACACATGCCTAGTCCCACCGTCACCTCGCCGCAAGTAGCCGTCAACGACATCGGCTCGGCCGAGGACTTCCTCGCCGCCATCGACAAAACGATCAAGTACTTCAACGATGGCGACATCGTGGAAGGGACGATCGTCAAGGTTGACCGGGACGAGGTCCTGCTCGACATCGGCTACAAGACCGAGGGCGTCATCCCGTCCCGCGAGCTGTCCATCAAGCACGACGTCGACCCCCACGAGGTGGTGTCCGTCGGCGACGAGGTCGAGGCCCTGGTCCTGACCAAGGAGGACAAAGAGGGCCGGCTGATCCTGTCCAAGAAGCGCGCCCAGTACGAGCGCGCCTGGGGCACGATCGAGGAGAAGAAGGAGGCCGACGAACATGTCACTGGCACCGTCATCGAGGTCGTCAAGGGCGGCCTGATCCTGGACATCGGGTTGCGGGGCTTCCTGCCCGCCTCGCTGGTGGAGATGCGCCGGGTCCGCGACCTGCAGCCCTACATCGGCAAGGAGATCGAAGCCAAGATCATCGAGCTGGACAAGAACCGCAACAACGTGGTGCTGTCCCGGCGGGCCTGGCTGGAGCAGACGCAGTCCGAGGTGCGCAGCGAGTTCCTCAACCAGCTGCAGAAGGGCGCCATCCGCAAGGGTGTGGTGTCCTCGATCGTCAACTTCGGCGCGTTCGTCGACCTCGGCGGGGTGGACGGTCTGGTGCACGTCTCGGAGCTGTCCTGGAAGCACATCGACCACCCGTCGGAGGTGGTGCAGGTCGGCGACGAGGTCACCGTCGAGGTGCTCGACGTCGACATGGACCGCGAGCGGGTGTCGCTGAGCCTCAAGGCCACCCAGGAAGACCCGTGGCGGCACTTCGCCCGTACCCACGCGATCGGCCAGATCGTGCCCGGCAAGGTCACCAAGCTGGTGCCGTTCGGCGCGTTCGTCCGGGTCGGCGAGGGCATCGAGGGCCTGGTGCACATCTCCGAACTGGCCGAGCAGCACGTCGAGGTGCCCGACCAGGTGGTTGCCGTCGGCGATGACGCTATGGTCAAGGTCATCGACATCGACCTGGAGCGTCGCCGCATCTCGCTGAGCCTCAAGCAGGCCAACGAGGACTACACCGAGGAGTTCGACCCGTCGAAGTACGGCATGGCCGACAGCTACGACGAGCAGGGCAACTACATCTTCCCGGAGGGCTTCGACGCCGAGACCAACGAGTGGCTGGAAGGCTTCGAGAAGCAGCGCACCGAGTGGGAGGCGCGCTACGCCGAGGCGGAGCGCCGGCACAAGATGCACACCACGCAGATCGAGAAGTTCGCCGAGGCCGCGCACGCCGACGTCTCCCGGTCGTCGGCCAACGGTTCGCCCTCCGACGAGCCGGCCGGCGGTTCGCTGGCCAGCGACGAACAGCTCGCGGCCCTGCGGGAGAAGCTCGCCGGCAACAGCGCCTAGGCAGTTCGCACCCGGATGCTGCGGATCGGGCTGACCGGCGGTATCGGGGCCGGAAAGTCGACGGTGTCGGCCACGTTCGGTGACTGTGGCGCCATCGTCGTCGACGGCGATCTCATCGCGCGGGAGGTCGTCGAACCGGGCACCGAGGGTTTGGCGGCGCTGGTCGATGCCTTCGGAGCGGAGATCCTGCTGGCGACCGGCGCGCTCAACCGCCCGGCACTGGCCGCGGTCGCCTTCGGCGACGACGACAAGCGGGCCACCCTCAACGGCATCGTGCATCCGCTGGTGGCGCGGCGGCGCAGCGAGTTGATCGCCGCGGCATCGGCGGATGCCGTCATCGTGGAGGACATCCCACTGCTGGTCGAGTCGCAGATGGCGTCGCTGTTCCCGCTGGTCGTCGTCGTACACGCCGATGTCGAGGTCCGGGTGGCCCGGCTGGTCGAGCACCGGGGCATGCCGGAGGCCGACGCCCGGGCCCGGATCGCCGCGCAGGCCACCGACGAGCAGCGCCGTGCCGTCGCCGATGTCTGGCTGGACAACTCGGGTACACCGGGCGCGCTGGTGGCAACGGCCCGCGACCTCTGGCATCAGCGCATCCTGCCGTTCGCGCACAACATGAAGGAGCGCCACCCGGCCCCGGGCCCGCGGCAGCTGGCGCCGGCCGACCCGACCTGGGGGCAGCAGGCGGCGCGCATCGTGGCCCGGATCAAGACCGCGTGCGGGCACCGGGCGCTGCGGGTCGACCACATCGGATCGACCGCGGTGCCGGGCCTGGACGCCAGGGACGTCATCGACATCCAGGTCACCGTCGGATCCCTGGCGGTCGCCGACGAACTGGCAGCGCAGCTGCTCGACGCCGGCTATCCGCGGCTGGAACACATCACGGCCGACGTGCCACACTCCGACGACGTGGCAGTGTGGCAGAAGCGTCTTCACGCCTCCGCCGACCCGGGCCGGCCGACCCATGTGCATGTCCGGGTGGACGGCTGGCCGAATCAGCGGTTCGCGCTGCTGTTCGTGGATTGGCTGCGGGCCAACCCGGCGGTGTGGGAGGAGTATCTGGCGGTCAAACGCGCCGCCGGCCATCCCGACGCCAAAGAGCCCTGGTACGCGGCTGGTTTCGGAGACGGCTACCGCCGGGCGTGGGCGTGGGCCGAGGCGGTCAGCTGGCGGCCGTAGCGCCGGTGACCGGGGCGCCGCAGGTCAGCACCCCGTCGACCGGGTTGCCGTCGCCGGACTCGGTCGCCACGAACCGGTCGATGCGGGCGATCAGGTTGCCGTCGACGCTGATCTCGCAGTGCGCGTTCCCGGAATACGGCGGTGGGATCGTCACCCGCATGCCGGCCCGGCTCAGGTCGGTCAGTGCAGCCTGGGCCTCGAAGGGTTGCCCGAATCCGAGCGAACCCAGATCCGCGCTGCTGGTCTCGGTGTCGTTGATCCAGAAGGTGGCCTGCGCCCCGGGCGCCATTCCGTCGAGCCGCACCAGGTAGGTCACGCTGCGCGGCTCCTTGTCGGCGCGGGCCGGTGCGGGGATCAGCTGATTGCCGCTCAGCAGGGTCGCCGTTGCCGCGGCGCCGACGACGATTCGCGTGGTGAGGTTCATAGCCAGTGAGGCTACCGTCCCCGCCAGGACAGCTCGATGCCGTCGCCCGCCAGCCACCGGTCCAGGTCGTAACCGTTGCGGGCCAGGCCGTCGACGGCGGCGACGGCATCGGCCACCGCGCGTTCGGCGGCGCCGGTGGTCAGCAGGCCCTGCCGCACGGCGGTCATGAGCTCGTCGACGTCGGCCAGCTCCACGTCGATCCCGGTGCGAACCACCAGGTCCAGGTAGTGGTCCCGGGCGTGCCAGGCGGTCGGTCCCGGGGTGTAGTCGCCGACGTCGAGATAGAAATCCTGATCGCGTTCGTAACCGGGATTGAAGTGAAAGACGCTGGCCCGCAAACCCAGGGCGGGCAGCAGCCACGACTCCAGGTAGTGGAATTGCGCGCGGCCGGGCGTCGGCCGGGCCAGGTACAGCCCCCACGGCTGCACCGTGTAGACGTCGACCGCACGGACGATCCCCTTGGGGTCGGTGTTGGTGCGGGCGACGAGGTCGAAGGTCTCCTGCTTTGGCGGGTGGATGGGTCGAGCGTAGCTGTCGGTGGATCGGCCTAATCTGGTGACCATGGCCTTCGCGACCGAACACCCGATCGTTGCGCGTTCGGAGTACCGGCCCGCCGAAGATGCGGTCAACGAACTGGTCCGTACCGGGGGCCGCTTCGAGGTGATCAGCCCGTACCAGCCGGCCGGCGATCAGCCCGCCGCCATCGACGACCTGGAACGCCGGATCACCGCGGGGGAGAAGGACGTGGTGCTGCTGGGTGCCACCGGCACCGGCAAGTCGGCCACCGCCGCCTGGCTGATCGAACGGGTGCAGCGACCCACGCTGGTGATGGAGCCCAACAAGACACTGGCCGCGCAGATCGCCAACGAACTGCGGGAGATGTTGCCGCACAACGCCGTCGAATACTTCGTCTCCTACTACGACTACTACCAGCCGGAGGCGTACATCGCCCAGACCGACACCTACATCGAGAAGGACAGTTCGATCAACGACGACGTGGAGCGGTTGCGGCATTCGGCGACGTCCAGCCTGCTGTCCCGTCGCGACGTCGTGGTGGTCGCGAGCGTGTCCTGCATCTACGGCCTGGGCACCCCGCAGTCCTACCTGGACCGCTCGGTGGAGCTGCGGGTGGGTGCCGAGGTGCCCCGGGACGGGCTGCTGCGGCTGCTGGTCGACGTCCAGTACAGCCGCAACGACCTGGCGTTCACCCGCGGTTCGTTCCGGGTCCGCGGCGACACCGTCGAGATCATCCCGTCGTACGAGGAACTGGCGGTCCGGATCGAATACTTCGGCGACGAGATCGAGGCGCTGTACTACCTGCACCCGCTCACCGGGGACGTGGTCCGCAAGGTCGACTCGCTGCGGATCTTCCCGGCCACCCACTACGTCGCCGGCCCGGAGCGGATGACCCAGGCGATCTCGACCATCGAAGCTGAACTCGCCGAGCGGCTCGCCGAGCTGGAACGGCAGGGCAAGCTACTGGAGGCGCAACGGCTGCGGATGCGCACCAACTACGACATCGAGATGATGCGCCAGGTCGGGTTCTGCTCGGGCATCGAGAATTACTCGAGGCATATCGATGCCCGCGGACCCGGGACGCCGCCTGCCACGCTGCTGGACTACTTCCCGGAGGACTTCCTGCTGATCGTCGACGAGTCGCACGTGACGGTGCCGCAGATCGGCGGCATGTACGAGGGCGACATGTCCCGCAAGCGCAACCTGGTCGAGTACGGTTTCCGGCTGCCGTCGGCGTGCGACAACCGGCCGCTGACCTGGGAGGAGTTCGCCGACCGGGTCGGCCAGACGGTGTACATGTCGGCCACCCCGGGACCGTACGAACTGAGCCGGGCAGAGGGTGAGTTCGTCGAGCAGGTCATCCGCCCGACCGGCCTGGTCGACCCGAAAGTGGTGGTCAAACCGACCAAGGGGCAGATCGACGACCTGATCGGCGAGATCCGCGCACGCGCGGACGCCGACGAGCGGGTGCTGGTCACCACGCTGACCAAGAAGATGGCCGAAGACCTCACCGACTACCTGCTGGAGATGGGCATTCGGGTGCGCTACCTGCACTCCGAGGTCGACACGCTGCGCCGGGTGGAGTTGCTGCGCCAGTTGCGGCTCGGCGACTACGACGTGCTGGTCGGCATCAACCTGCTGCGCGAGGGCCTGGACCTGCCGGAGGTGTCGCTGGTGGCGATCCTGGACGCCGACAAGGAGGGCTTCCTGCGCTCGACCCGGAGCCTGATCCAGACCATCGGCCGGGCCGCGCGCAATGTCTCCGGCGAGGTGCACATGTATGCCGACAGCATCACCGAGTCGATGCGGGAGGCGATCGACGAGACCGAGCGGCGCCGGGCCAAGCAGGTCGCCTACAACCAGGCCAGGGGCATCGACCCGCAGCCGCTGCGCAAGAAGATCGCCGACATCCTCGACCAGGTATATCGGGAGGCCGAGGATACTGAGGCTGCCGAGTCCGTTCCGGTTGCCGGCTCGGGACGCAACGCTTCCCGTGGCCGCCGCGCCCAGGGCGAACCCGGCCGGGCCGTCAGCGCCGGCATCATCGAAGGCCGCGACACCGCCAACATGCCGCGCGCCGAGTTGGCGGACCTGATCGCGGACCTCACGGCGCAGATGATGAACGCCGCCCGCGACCTGCAGTTCGAGCTGGCGGCCCGGATCCGTGACGAGATCGCCGACCTGAAAAAGGAACTCCGCGGGATGGACGCCGCCGGGCTCAAGTGACGTCGGCGCGGTTCAGCGGGTGGACTTGACCACCTGGGTGAAGGTGAACTGCCAGCGTTCGACGACACCGAAGCCCAGCCGGTGCAGCACCTGGCCGACCGGGCTGCGGGCGAACACCGGCCCCGGCGGCAGCGCCGCACCGGTCTGATGCGCCGGCAGCGTGCGGTCGTGGTTGGTGAGCGTCCAGATCGTGCCGCACTCGTCGAGCTTGTCGGCCACCGCCCACACCGCGATGTGCCCATCCCACAGCCGTCCCAGTTCCGGGCCGCGGGGCCCCCGGCCCGGGTCGGTCAGGGCCGCGAACGCAGCGGGTCGCGCCGCCGGCAGCGCCCGGATCGGGCCGGGTGCCCACGCCGTGGTGTTGTCCACCAGCAGGCAGTCTCCGGGGCCGGCCTGCTGCGCCACCACATCAGCCACTTCGCTGTAGTCCCAGCCCTCCTTGGCGTGCCGATCACGTTGGGTGACCACATAATTCGGTGCGGCGGCCACGGCGAACAGGGCGACCAGCGCAACGGCGCCCCGCTGGGTCATGGCGATGGTAGTGACACAGATGGCCAGCAGGATCGCCATCGCGGGCGCGGTGCAGATCAGATACCGCGGGTAGTACACGGGTCTGGCCACCACCGAATAGGCCAGGGTGACGGCGGTCGGGACCAGGATCCAGGTGGCGCAGATGATCAGCAGCTGCCGGGCCGCAGCGGCCGGCGGCGACCGCACGCCGGCCCGGTTGGCCGCCGCGGCGCCGACGATCACCGACCCGGCCAGCAGGGCGAACGGGACGCTCTTGTCGAAGTACTGCTGCTGGGTGATCTCGACGAGGGTGTGTGCGCTGAGCGGCGAGATCCAGCCCACCTGCCGGATCTGGGTCTGGCTGAACAGCAGAAACGGGATGCCGGCGGCGAGCGCGGTGCCGGCGGTGGCCGCCCAGCGCAGCGTCACGGACCGGTCGCAGCGCGCTGTCCGGATGACCGCCAGGTGTGCCACCGCGACGAGCGCGTTGAACGGGTTCAGCAGGGTGGTGACCACCACCAGCAGGCCGTACCCCAGCCAGATCCGCGGTGTGTTCCGGCGGATGGCGGTCACGCACAGCACGGTCAGCCACACCGCGGCCATCGCCGAGAAGGCATACGGCCGCGCTTCGATACCGGCCCAGGTCATCCGCGGCAGGATCGCGAACAGCACGCCCGCGCACACCGCGACCCGGCGCGCGCAGAACTGCCCGACCAGCACGACTACGCCCGCCGCTCCGGCGCCCACCGCCAGGCAGCTGGGCAGCCGCGACCAGAACTCGGTGGCCGGTAAGATCGCGAACCAGCCGTGCATGAACAGGTAATACAGCCCGTGCACCGCGTCAATGTGGGTCAGCAGCCGCCACAATTCCGGCAGCGAGCGATTTGCCGCCGCCGAGATGGTCGCCGCTTCGTCGAACCACAGCGACGGCCGGCCGGCCGCGGTGCCGCTGACTGCCGCGGCCAGCACCGCGATCGCGATCGCGTCGGGGAACCGGGTGGGCCGGCGCACCGAGGGCACCTCGTCGGTCACCCGGTCCGGGCTGAGTAGCACGTTCAAATGCTTCAAAACTACCGGCTGCCGTGCCGGGCCCGCGCCGCGGCGGATGGCTGCGACGCAGATCACTGTCGGCCTCGTCACGGTCGTGCCGGCGAGACGGTTTTCGGCCGGTCAGAACGGCAAACTCGGGGGGCCGAGACCAAGCTGTGTCATCAATCGCACCCACTGCGGCTGGTTCGCGCGTTACTGTCGCCATGGCTTGTTAGTGAGCACCGCGAGCAAACACCGGGAGGGCACGGATGGGTGGCTACAAGATCGTACTGGTCGGCACGGACGGGTCGGACTCGTCGTTGCGCGCCGTGGACCGGGCGGCCCAACTTGCCTCCGGGGCGGATGCCAAGTTGATCATCGCCACCGCGTACCTGCCCCACGCCGATGACAAGCGGGCCGCCGATGCCCTGAAGGACGAGGGCTACCAGGCGTCCGGCAATGCCCCCATCTACGAGATCCTGCGGGAAGCCAGGGAACGCGCCGAAGCCGCCGGCGCCACCGCCGTCGAGGAGCGCCCCATCGTTGGTGCGCCGGTGGACTCGCTGGTCGACCTGGCCGAGGAGGTCGGCGCGGATCTGCTCGTCGTCGGCAACGTCGGACTGAGCACCATCGCCGGCCGGCTGCTCGGGTCGGTGCCGGCCAATGTGTCCCGCCGGGCCAAGGTCGACGTGCTGATCGTGCACACGACAGGGTAAACCCCCGACGCTACGGTGGTGACCGCACCCGACGTCGAGTGGGCGGGCAGGGCGACCTGGGCGATCCTCATCGCAACGGGGCTGGCCGCTCTCGGTGCGACACTGCTGTTCAGCACCGGGATCGGCCCCGCGCTCCCGGCCATCAAATCCGACCTGGGACTGAGCCTTTCGGGGCAGACCTGGACCGTCACCGGCTACGGGTTGGCATTCGGGGTGGGGCTGGTCGCCGGCGGCCGGTTGGGTGATCTGACCGGCGAGATCCGGATCGTCGTCGCAGGCTTGACGGTCTTCGCCGCAGGCCTGATCATGTCGGCCGTGGCCGGTGGCGCGCCGTTGATGATCGGCGGCCGCGTCGCTCAGGGCCTGGGAGTCGGTATCGCTGCGCCGGCGACACTTTCGGTGGTGTTCAACGCGTTCCCGGCGAACCGCCGCGGTTTCGCTGTCGGCGGGTGGGGCTTGGCCCATGTCGGCGGCGGGTTCGCCGGGCCACTGTTCTGCACGGCGATGATGCGACTGTCGGGCTGGCGGGCGGTGTTCTGGGGTGGTGCCCTGGTGACCTCGATGGTCGGCGCGATCACCACCGCAAAGACCTCGGCGGGGCTGGCGGGGCGTGACGAAATCGTGGAAGCGGCGACCGACTACACGCGTGCCGTCAAGTCCGGGGACTCCGGGCGGGCCGGAGACATTCTGACGGCCCTGCCCGCCGATTCCGCGGAGGCGATCCGGGCTGCGGCCGTCGATGCGTCCTCGGCAGCCATCACCGCGTCGATGCTGGCGCTCTCGGTCGTCGCGCTCGTGGGGGCGGCCTACTCGTGGATGGTTATCGGTCGTGACGCTCGCCGGGATACGGCACAACTGTGCCGACGACCAGGACATCTGCTTCGAAACCCCACGTCGCGCTGACAAAGGTCGGCTGATTCACCAGCCGCGGTCGCGCCATTCCTCCAGGTGCGGACGTTCCGCGCCCAGCGTGGTGTCGTCGCCGTGACCGGGGTAGACGACGGTGTCGTCGCCGAACCGGTCGAACAACTTCGCCTTCACCCCGCCGAACAGCGACTCGAACTCCTCCGGTGTGGTGGTCTTGCCGACCCCGCCCGGAAACAGACAATCCCCGGTGAACAGCTGGGTGACCCCGCCGGTGGCCGCGCCGTCCAGCGCCAGCGCCACCGAGCCCGGGCTGTGACCGGCCAGATGGATGACGTCGAACGTCAAGTCGCCCACCTGCACGGTGTCCCCGTCGGCCAACAGCCGATCCGGCGGCACCGGCAGCGGGCCGGCGTCCAGTGCGTGCGCCGCCGTCGGCGCGCCGGTGGCCTCGACCAGTGCCGCCAGCGCCTGCCAGTGGTCGAAATGCTGGTGGCTGGTGACGATCAGCGCCACCTTCGGCGTGCGCTCCCGGACTAGCGCGATCAACAGCTCAGGGTCGTTGGCGGCATCGATCAGCAGCGTCTCGCCGGTCCTCGCGCACGTCACCAGGTAACTGTTGTTGTCCCACGGCCCCACCGACACCTTCACGATCGATGCCCCCGGCAGCGTCCGCCGCGCTGCGCTGCCCGGCTCGACGTTCCCGGTGTAGTTGTCACTGACTGACACGTTGGCGGTCATGAGGGCAACGCTACCGGTGCGCATAGCATGGTGGCGATGGCCGACCGTCTCATCGTCAAGGGTGCACGCGAGCACAACCTGCGCAGCGTCGACCTGGACCTGCCGCGCGATGCGCTGATCGTGTTCACCGGCCTGTCCGGGTCGGGCAAGTCGTCGCTGGCGTTCGACACCATCTTCGCCGAGGGCCAGCGCCGCTATGTGGAGTCGCTGTCGGCGTACGCCCGCCAATTTCTGGGCCAGATGGACAAACCGGACGTCGACTTCATCGAGGGCCTGTCGCCGGCGGTCTCCATCGACCAGAAGTCGACCAACCGCAACCCGCGATCCACGGTCGGAACCATCACCGAGGTCTACGACTACCTGCGCCTGCTCTATGCCCGCGCAGGCACGCCGCACTGCCCGGTCTGCGGCGAGCGGATCGCCCGCCAGACCCCGCAGCAGATCGTCGACCAGGTGCTGGCCTTGGCCGAGGGCACCCGGTTTCTGGTGCTGGCCCCGGTGGTGCGCACCCGCAAGGGTGAGTTCGCCGACCTGTTCGAGAAGCTGAACACTCAGGGCTACAGCCGGGTCCGGGTTGACGGCACGGTGCACCCGCTGACCGACCCGCCCAAGCTGAAGAAGCAGGAGAAGCACGACATCGAAGTCGTGGTGGACCGGCTGACGGTCAAACCGTCGGCCAAGCAGCGGCTCACCGACTCGGTGGAGACCGCGCTGAACCTGGCCGACGGCATCGTGGTGCTGGAGTTCCCCGACCGCGACGAGCACCACCCGCATCGGGAGCAGCGATTCTCGGAGAAGCTGGCCTGCCCCAACGGCCACCCGCTGGCCGTCGACGACCTGGAGCCGCGGTCGTTCTCGTTCAACTCGCCCTACGGCGCCTGCGGCGAGTGCACCGGGCTGGGGGTGCGCAAGGAGGTCGACCCCGACCTGGTGGTGCCCGACCCCGACCGCACGCTGGCCGACGGCGCGGTGGCGCCGTGGTCGACCGGGCCGACCAGTGAGTACTTCACCAGAATGATGGCGAGCCTGGGGGAGTCGATGGGGTTCGACGTCGACACCCCGTGGCGCAAGCTGCCGGCCAAGGCCCGCAAGGCGATTCTGGAGGGCTCCGACGAACAGGTGCACGTGCGCTACCGCAACCGCTACGGCCGCACCCGCTCCTACTACACCGACTTCGAAGGTGTGATGGCGTTCCTGCAGCGCAAGATGGAGCAGACCGAGTCCGAGCAGATGAAGGAACGCTACGCCGGGTTCATGCGTGATGTGCCCTGCCCGGAATGCGCCGGCACCCGGCTCAAGCCGGAGATCCTCGCGGTGGCCCTCACCGCGGCCGGCCACGGCGCGAAATCCATTGCGCAGGTGTGCGATCTGTCGATCACCGACTGCGCGGACTTCCTGAACGGGCTCACCCTCGGCCCGCGCGAGCAGGCCATCGCCGGTCAGGTGCTCAAGGAGATCCAGGCCCGGCTGAGCTTCCTGCTCGACGTCGGCCTGGAGTATCTGACCCTGTCCCGGGCCGCCGGGACGCTCTCCGGCGGTGAGGCGCAACGCATCCGGCTGGCCACCCAGATCGGCTCCGGTCTGGTCGGGGTGCTCTACGTGCTCGACGAGCCGTCCATCGGGCTGCACCAGCGCGACAACCGGAGGCTGATCGAGACCCTGGTGAGACTCCGGGATCTGGGCAACACCCTGATCGTCGTCGAGCACGACCTGGACACCATCGCGCACGCCGACTGGATCGTCGACATCGGCCCGGCCGCCGGCGAGCATGGCGGCCGGATCGTGCACAGCGGCCCATACGCCGAGCTGCTGCGCAATCCCGAGTCGATCACCGGCGCGTACCTGTCCGGCACGAAAAGCATCGAGATACCGGCGATCCGGCGACCCACCGACCGCAGGCGGCAGCTGACCGTCGTCGGCGCCCGGGAGCACAACCTGCGCGATATCGAGGTGCCGTTTCCGCTCGGCGTGCTGACCTCGGTGACCGGGGTGTCGGGCTCCGGCAAGTCGACGCTGGTCAACGACATCCTGGCGACGGTGCTGGCCAACAAGCTCAACGGCGCCCGACTGGTGCCGGGCCGGCACACCCGGGTCACCGGCCTGGACCACGTCGACAAGCTGGTGCGCGTCGACCAGTCGCCGATCGGTCGCACCCCGCGTTCCAACCCGGCCACCTACACCGGGGTGTTCGACAAGATCCGCGCGCTGTTCGCCGCCACCACCGAGGCCAAGGTGCGCGGCTATCAGCCCGGACGGTTCTCGTTCAACGTCAAGGGCGGCCGCTGTGAGGCATGCACCGGCGACGGCACCATCAAGATCGAGATGAACTTCCTGCCCGACGTCTACGTGCCGTGCGAGGTCTGCCAGGGCGCCCGGTACAACCGGGAGACCCTGGAGGTGCACTACAAGGGCAAGACCATTGCCGAGGTGCTGGACATGTCGATCGAGGAGGCGGCGGAGTTCTTCGAGCCGATCACCTCGATTCACCGCTACCTGCGCACCCTGGTCGACGTCGGTCTGGGCTACGTGCGGCTCGGCCAGCCGGCGCCGACGCTGTCCGGCGGCGAGGCGCAGCGGGTGAAGCTGGCCTCCGAGTTGCAGAAGCGTTCCACCGGTCGCACCGTCTACATCCTGGACGAACCGACCACCGGGCTGCATTTCGACGACATCCGCAAGCTGCTGCTGGTCATCAACGGCCTTGTCGACAAAGGCAATACGGTGATCGTCATCGAGCACAACCTGGACGTGATCAAGACCTCGGACTGGATCATCGACATGGGCCCGGAGGGTGGCGCCGGCGGCGGCACCGTCGTCGCCACCGGCACCCCGGAGGATATCGCCGCGGTGCCGGAGAGCTACACCGGCAAGTTCCTGGCCGAGATGCTCGATTCCTCCGCGAAACCCGTTGCGCCCCCGGCGAGCCGACGGCGCAAGGCAAGCGCCTAGGGATCGGGCCGACTCGCTGTCGTCGACCGGCCGCCGGAATGTCTCGCCGCCGCCCAGGGCGCGCGCTCCGATGTTCCGGGTCGCGGGAGTTGAAGGCGGCGGCAAGACCGGACGTGTCGCCCGTCAGGATCATCCGGTGCCGTCCCCGACACCTTTGCCGATCACCTGGTGGATCTCGGCAGCGGTTACCAGATGCCCGAAAACCAATGCGGGGATATCCGTTTGCACGGGCCAGCGCCGAGCCCGCACAGCGGCGAGGTGAAACGCCTGGCGAAAGTACGCGGATTCCGGTCGGCTTCGGCCGGGCTGAGCCTTGCACGTAGATCACGGCTACGGTTCCTCACTGCCGAGTAGTTCTTCGGGGTGGTGGAGGTGGTTGATGGCCGGTGGGTGGGTGCCGGTGGTCCAGGCCAGGCGGTAGTGGTCGGTGACGGTGGTGGCGTAGTCGCCGTTGCTGGCGCCGGTGTGGTGCTCGCCGCAGGCGAAGTACAGTGCATCGGCATCGGTTTGGCCGCCCTGGGCCCAGTCGGGTGCGTGGTGGACTTCGCAGTGGTAGCCGGGTGCTGGGCAGTTGGGCCGGGTGCAGCCGTGGTCTCTTGCGTAGCAGATGATCCGGTGGTCCAGGGTGGCGATGCGTTTGGTGCGGCCCAGGTAGAGGGGTCGGTCGGAGTGGTTGTCGAACACCGCCAGGTAGTGGATGGAGCCCGCGGCCATCCGGATGAGGTCACGCATGGGTAGTCGGCTGCCGCCGCCGGTGCGTGCCGGGGCGGGCATGGGGGTGTCGGGGTCGGCCATGGCGCGGGCGGCTTGTTCGAGGTCGGCGAGTTTGGTGATGGCGATGACGGTGAGCGGCACGCCGCGGTGGGTGCCCAGGCGGCCGGATTCGATGGCGTGACGCAGGGCGAGTTTGAGGGCGTCGTGGGCACGTTGTTCGCCGGAGCGGGTGTCGCCGGTGGCGGGTTCACTGCCGCTGCCGGTGCCGGTGTCGCCGGTGTCGCCGGGCCCGGGCTGGTGGTGGCCGGGGCGGACTGCGGCGATGATGGCTTCCAGGTAGGCGCGGGTTTCGGGGTCCAGACAGCCGCGCAGGTTGCTCATGCCGTCGGGGCCTTGGCGGCCCAGGATGAGGCTGCGGCGGCGGGCGCGGTCTTCGTCGGTGAAGGTGCCGTCGGGGTTGATGGCGTCGGCCAGGTAGTGGCCGATGGCGGTGACGAAGTCGGCGTCTTGGGTGCGGGCGTGGTGGATCAGGGTGCGTTGGGCGGCGTCGTGGTCGGCGGGGCTGGTTTTGGCGGGCAGCCGGTCGAGGGCTTTGGTGATGGCGGCGAGGTGGTCATCGCCGATGGCGCCGGTCGCCACCGCGTTGCCGATTTCGGGTAGTTCGGCGGGCAGGGCGGGTCCGGTCACCGAACGCCGAGGCCGGATGCGCGCGGCGATGCGGAATCGGCGCCGCACTTCGCCGCGGGTGATGCGCAGGCGTTCCCAGAGCAGGTCGCGGATCTTCTTGTCGGCGGGCAGTGCGGGGTCGTCGGGTCCGTCGGGTGGGTCGGCGATCTCGCCGAACATCCGATAGGACAGGCCCCGGTTGACCCGGGACTGGGTCTCCAGACGTTCGGCCACCGTGACCCGGAAGGCATTGCCGACCACGTCGGAGTCCACCGCGCGCAGCCGGGTGTGCGCGGCGTCGATCGCATCCAGTTCGGCATGGATCGCCGCGCGCGCCGCCTCGGCGGGAAGCAGAACTGCAGCGGGACCGGACATGCACCAACCGTATCGAACAATTGTGCGATGGTCGGTAGCGATCAGTCCAGCTGTGGATGAATCACCCAACTGTGGATAGCGACCGCTCCCGGCTGGCGGAATCCTTGACCTTCCCCGCCTTCTCGATACCGGTCGTGCTGCGCACCGAAGCGGGAGGAGATGGCGTGGAATCGTATCGACATCACGACCAACACCATGACCAAGGACGCAGTCGCGGGTGAGATCTACGACGCGTCGACGTTTGGCAGCCTGTCGGGTGGATCCTTGAGTCCGGGTCCCGGTAGCGCGCCATCGACGCATCGATGGTGAGAGGCCGGCGACGAGCTCAGCGCCGGGCCGCCTTGACCAGTGGTGACGGGAAGCGCGGGCTGATCCGCAGCCCACCCAGCCAATCGGTGAGGTCCTCGGCGCGCTGCGCCAGCGCCCGGCGTGCGTCGCGGCCCGGGTCTTCCAGCAGCTGCAGCAGGACGCGGCCGTCGTCATCCTGGCGCCAGCCGCCCACCACCCGGCCGCACCACCACGCCGTGGGGCCGGCGTTGCCGTACCGGTCGAAGGTCTGTCCGCGATGCTCCCCGAGATACCAGTCGCGGTGATGCCAGCCCATGGTGGTGATGTCGAGGCCGGGCAGCAGCGCGCCCCATGGCGCGACATCCGGCTCCGGATCCAGATCGTCGGGCAGCACATAGCCGGCCATGCCGTGCAGGTCGACCTGCACGGCGCCGACTTCGGCCAGCGCGGCACGGACGGCGGTCCGGGTGGAGCCGAACCACCATGCGATGTCGTCGAGTCCGGCCGGCCCGAACGCACGCAGCCAGCGGCGGGTCAGTTCGGCACGGGCGGCGGCGGGCGCCTCCACTGGAGCGCTTGCCCCCAGCCAGTTCGCGGCGGTCTCCCACCGCGGACGTGAGGCCGTCCATCCGCCGTCGTTGGGTCCTCGCATGATCTCGCCGCGAGCCGACAGCACCGTCAGCACCCGGGGCGCCAACGGGGTGTCACCGCCCCAGCGCTTTCCGGGTGCCGGATCGTAGGTGCCGGCCAACTCGGGCAGCGCGGCACGCAGTTCGGTGCCGGTGGCGGGGCCATGTCGGGTCAGGTGCCGCAGCACCGCGACACGGGCCCGCTCCAGCCACGCCGCACTGTCATCGGCGATGCCGGTCTTTGCGACGTCGGCGACCAGGCGGCGCTGTTCGCCGGCGGCAACCCGGTCGCTGGCCGCCGCCTGGATCGCCGGCACCGCATCGGCGCCGATCACCCACAGCGTCCGGCGCATCGCGAGATGTTTCACCACCGATCGGGTCCGGTACAGCTCGCGATCGAGGTCGTCGATGACGAAGCCGGGGGATCGGGCCCATAGCGACAGGTATGGGGTGGCAGGATCGCTGGCGTGCAGGCCGATCAGTGCGGCCGTGACTGCCGCGGCCGACCGTCCGTCACCATCAGCGGACAGGAAATGCCTGCGCGCCAGTCGGTTCCGCCGCTCGGCGACGGTGAATGCGCGCACCGCCGCGATTCTACTGACGGGTGGACCGACGGGCGAAGTAGCGGGCCATCAGCCCCCAATAGACCAGCGTCACCCCCATCGACACGGCGGTGGCGACCAGCGTCGGCAGCAGCCGGCGCCGGCGGGCGCCGACCAGTGCGATCACCAGCGCGGTGCTGGCGGCGATGTTCGCCAGCAACCCGGGGTCAAGCGGACGATCCAGCACCCACTGCTCCTCGCCGAGCATGGCGCGGGTCGACCAGGCCGACCGGTCCGCCGGCGCAGGGAAGATCACCGGGTTGACGGTGAACCAGACCGCAACCCACGCGGCATCCCGCCATGATCGTCGCCACACCGGAACCAGCACCAACGGCGTCGTCGCCCAACGGCTCCAGGCGCTCCAGGGATTGGCATGCCGGGTGAACATCGCCCGGCGCAGGACAGCGAGGCGGGTCACTGCCGCCGCCCGGCAGCCGGGAACGGGACCTTCGGCACCCCGGGGGTACCGATCACCCCGGCCAGCCAGGGCAGCGCGGTGGTGAAGGCCCGTGCCGCGAACGGCCAGTCGTGGTCGCCATCCTCGACGATCACCGCGCAGTCGATGCCGTTGGCGCGGCCGAGCGTGCACAGCGACCGCGCCGCCGCCAGCTGGCCGCCCGGCTCGCCACTCGCGGCGGAGTTGACGGCGAACCAGCCCGAAACTTGTGAATACCGACCGTGTTTGGTGATCACCGTGGTGGGGTCGAACTCGGCCCAGGCGTCGGTGTCGCCGCCGAAGAGTCGGGCGATGGTCTGCGCCCGGGTGCCGGTGTTCGGGCCGATATCGCCGGCGATGTCGACGAACGCGCTGAATGTGTCGGGGTGCATGACCGTCAGGTCCACCGCGCAGGTGCCGCCCATGGACCAGCCCACGATGCCCCACGCGGCCGCCTCGGAACTGACCCCGAACTCCGAGATCATATAGGGGACCACATCTTTGACCAGGTGGTCGGCAGCGTCGCCGCGCGGGCCGTTGACGCACTCGGTGTCGTTGTTGAAGGAGCCGCCGGAGTCGACGAAGACCAGCACCGGTGCGTTGCCGCCGTGCGCGGCCGCGAAGTCGTCGATGGTAGTCACCGCCCCGCCGGCCCGCAGCCAGTCGGCGGGGGTATTGAACTCACCGCCGATCATCATCACCGTCGGCAGCACCGGCGGCGGCACCTGGGTGAACCACACCGGCGGCAGGTACACCAGTTCGCCGCGGTGCTTGAAGTGCGAGGCGTCGGCGGGAATCGTCACCGGCAGCACCCGGCCCTGCCGGGGTGCGGTGCCCGTGCTGGCCAGTGCGGCCACCGCGGCCCGATCGCTCTGGTCGGGCAGCGGACCCGCGGTGAGCTGGTTCCAGGCGGTCTGCACGGTGGGGAAGTAGCCGACCCACAGGTTGAGCACCAGGGCGGTGCTGAGCAGGCACAGCGGTACGGCCAGGGTCGACAAACCGCGCCGCCACCATCGACCACCCGGCCAGCCCAGGATGGCGACAGCGACGGCGACACCGGTCAGCGCGATCCACAGCCACAACGTGGCCGGCGCCGAGTCGTCGACGAGACCGTTGCGCCGGATGTGCCAGTGCGCCCAGCCCGCCGTCGCCGCACCCGCCGCGACGGCCACCGGCAGCCACACCAGCCGCCACCGCCGGTCCCGCCACCCGATCGCCAGCACCAGCACCATCGCGGTGACCGACTGCACCGTCATCGGAACCCAGCCGTGCATCAGCGAGGTGTGTGCGGTCGCCAGCAATTGCACACCCACAGCGTGAACGCCTCAGCGCGGCTTGGCCAGCGGGAAGGGCAGGGTGTCGCGGATGCCATGGCCGGTGATCGCCATGACCACCCGGTCGACGCCCATCCCCAGCCCGCCGGTCGGCGGCATCGCGTACTCCATGGCTTGCAGGAAGTCCTCGTCGAGTTCCATCGCTTCGGGATCCCCGCCCGCGGCCAGCAGCGACTGCTGGTGCAGCCGGCGGCGCTGCTCCACCGGGTCGGTGAGTTCGCTGTAGGCGGTACCCAATTCCATGCCCCAGGCGACCAGGTCCCAGCGTTCGGCCACGCCGGGCTCGCTGCGGTGCGGCCGGGTCAGCGGTGACACCGAGGTGGGGAAGTCGGTGTAGAACGTCGGCTGCTCGGTGCGATGCTCGACCAGCTGTTCGTAGAGTTCGAGCACCACCGCCCCGGCGTCCCACTGCCGGCGGAAGCGAACACCGGCGGCGTCGCAGAACTTGCGCAGCGTGTCCAGGCCGGTATCGGCATCGATCCGCTCGCCGAGCGCCTCGGACACCGCGCCGTGCACCGTCCGCACCGGCCAGACACCGGAGATGTCGACCGGTTCGAGGTGCCCACCGCCGGACGGCCGCAGCATCACCGGTGCGCCGTTGGCGGCCACAGCGGCGTTCTGGATCAGCTCGCGGGCGCCGTCGATCCAGGTCCGGTAGTCGGCATGCGCCTGGTAGGCCTCCAGCAGCGTGAACTCAGGGTTGTGGCTGTAGTCGACGCCCTCGTTGCGGAACGCCCGGCCCAGCTCGAAGACCCGTTCCACGCCGCCGACGCACAGCCGCTTGAGGTACAGCTCGGGGGCGATGCGCAGATACAGGTTCAGGTTGTAGGCGTTGATGTGGGTGGTGAACGGCCGGGCGTTCGCGCCGCCGTGCAGTTGCTGCAGGATCGGGGTCTCGACCTCCAGGAATCCCTTGCCGAACAGCGTCTCCCGCAGCGCGCGCACGATGCTGCTGCGGGCTGTGATCAGATCGCGGGATTCGGTGTTGACGGCCAGGTCGACGTAGCGGGTCCGCACCCGGGCCTCGGGGTCGGTCAACCCCTTCCACTTGTCGGGCAACGGGCGCAGGCACTTGCCGATCAACTGCCAGCGGTGCACCAGCAGCGACGGG
Organism: uncultured Mycobacterium sp.; assembly: GCA_964525125.1. Taxonomy (GTDB): domain Bacteria; phylum Actinomycetota; class Actinomycetes; order Mycobacteriales; family Mycobacteriaceae; genus Mycobacterium. The sequence goes on along the minus strand of CAZGGK010000014.1, from coordinate 41,924 downwards.
GTTCCGTTCCTGCTGCGGCCCAGCTGCCCGGTCACCTCCACCAGATCGCCGAGGTCGACGGCGGCGTTGAAGTCCGCGGCCCGGCCGTTCGAGAGCACTGAATTGTCCAGCAGCAGTTGCATCTCACCCGACCAGTCCCGCAGTTGGGCGAAGAGCACCCCGCCGAAGTCCCGGATCCGCAGCACCCGCCCGGCCACCGAAACCACCTCGTTGCCGGTGGCTTCGCCGGCAAGCGCCTGTGCCACGGTGTGGCTGGGCGGTCGTCCCACCGGATACGCGTCGACTCCGTTGTCCCGCAGCGCTTTCAACTTGGCCAGCCGTACCCGCACCTGTTCGGGCAGGCGAGATCCAGGCGGGGTCGCGCTGTCCGTGTCGTCGGAAGCCGCGGGATGATCCGGTGCGGTGCCGTCGCTGTGCAGCAGGCCGGTTGCCAGCATCACGTCGGGCACCGCCGAGCGGTGCCCGGTGTGCTGCTTGTTGCGCCGTGAGAACGGCAGCACCAGAAAGCCTTCCGCGATCACCGAGGCGACGCCGACCCGGGGGATCAACCGGGCATCCTCGTAACAGGCGAAGCGGGGCACCCATTCGGGCTGGTACTTCATGTTCGAGCGATACAGGGTTTCCAGCTGCCACCAGCGGGAGAAGAACATCAGCAGCCGCCGCCACAATCGCGCAACCGGGCCGGCGCCGAGCTGCGCGCCCTGTTCGAATGCCGAGCGGAACATGGCGAAGTTCAGCGAAATCCGGCTGATACCGACGTCCTGTGCCTGCAGCGCCAGCTCGCTGACCATCAGCTCGATGGTGCCGTTGGGGGACTGCGGCGACCGGCGCATCAGGTCCAGCGACACCCCGCTGTGCCCCCACGGCACCAGCGACAGCATCGCCACCACGGCCCCATCGCGATCGACCGCCTCGACCAGCAGGCAGTCGCCGTCGGCGGGGTCGCCGAGCCGGCCAAGCGCCATCGAGAAGCCGCGTTCGGATTCGGTGTCCCGCCAGGCGTCGGCACGCTCGATGACCTGCGCCATCTCCTCGGTGCCGATGTCGCTGTGCCGGCGCATCCGGACGGCCAGCCCGGCGCGGCGGGCTCGGGTCACCGCTTGGCGGACGGCGCGCATCTCCGGACCGGACAGCCGGAAGTCGGCCGGGTGCAGGATGGCCTCGTCGCCGAGTTCCAGTGCGCTCAGCCCGGCCTCGCGGTATGCCTGTGCCGCCTGCGAGCTGGCGCCCATGACGCCCGGCGCCCAGCCGTAGATCTGGCAGAGTTGCAGCCAGGCGCCGATGGCCTGCGGCCACGCCTTCGGGTCACCCAGCGGATCGCCGCTGGCCAGGCAGACCCCGACTTCCACCCGGTAGGTGATCGCGGCGCGCCCACTGGGGGCGAACACCACCGACTTGTCCCTTCGGGTGGCGAAGTAGCCCAGCGAGTCGTTCTGGCCGTGGGACTCCAGCAGCCCGCGGATCGCCGACTCGTCTTGACCGGTGAGAGCGTTGTCGGCGCGCTGGGACAGGAACAGCACCACCGCGGCGGCCATCAGCGCCAGTGCGCCGAGCAGGCCGCACAGCGCTTTCAGCCCGAACTCCGGTTTGCCGCTGAAGAAATCGGGTTCGAGCAGGCCGAAACCGACCACCCGGTTCACCACGTAGGCCAACCGCCACGGGCGTTCGACGGTCCCGGGGAACAGTTCGATCAATCCCCAACACAGCAGGATCGCGACCGACCACCCGGCGATCAGCACCGTCGCCGACTTGAGCAGCGCACCGCGGCGGACCTTCGCCCAGAACTCACCGTAGGCCAGCAGCAGCAGCACGATCGCGCCGGCATGCAGCACCAGGCCGACGACCCCGCTGACGACCTGTAGCGTGCCGGTGCTCCCGGCGAACAGCTTGGCGGCGTTCCAGCCGCCGCCGATGAGCAGATTGCCGACCAGCAGCCACCACGCGATGCGCTTGCGTGCGCTGAGCGCGGCGGCAAGCAGCGCCAGCACGAACGCCCAGGCCAGGCTGGTGTCGGGAAAGTTGAACAGGTAGCTGTCGATGAACTCGCGCGGCACCCTGATGACCCACCGGATCACCGGCGACAGGCTCGCCAGCAGCGTCAACGTCGCGGCGACGCCGACCGCCCAGCCGACAGCCGCCGGGACCCAGTTGTACCGCGAGGTCGGTCGGCTCCGGGTACGGGCCAAAATCTGGGTCATAAGCGGCGAGGATATTCATTCAAGCCGAGAATTGGCAGTGACCGAACGCGTCGGACGGTGCGTCGTAGGTCACACGAAGTTGCGCGGGCCGCGCAGCTGCTAAACTGTGCAGCGCGACCGTCCCGGCATATGCCAGGACAGCAAGTGGAGTCCCACTCCCACCGCTAGTTGTGGAGCAATCCGAAAGCTCAGCGGTCCGATCGTCGGCAGTTCGTTCTGCCTGCTCTGCGCAAAGCGTGGGCGGCTCGGGTTTCCCGAGCCGTGATCGGTCGGCATCGGGCCCTGCCAATGCAGGGCCTTTTCGCTGATGGGTGTGGTGTCACCGCCGCTACGACCGGGGAATCCGGCGTGGTCGCGACGAGACGACTACCCAGGGAGGTCCCATCAGCACTGAGATCCGCGTCAACGAGCGTATTCGCGTACCTGAGGTCCGTCTGATCGGCCCGGGCGGGGAACAGGTAGGCATCGTGCGCATCGAGGACGCCCTGCGCGTCGCCGCGGATGCCGATCTCGACCTGGTCGAAGTCGCTCCAGACGCCAAACCGCCGGTCTGCAAGATCATGGACTACGGCAAGTTCAAGTACGAGGCGGCGCAGAAGGCTCGTGAGTCTCGCAAGAACCAGCAGCAGACCGTCGTCAAGGAACAGAAGCTGCGGCCCAAGATCGATCCGCACGACTACCAGACCAAGAAGAACCACGTGGTGCGATTCCTGGAGGCGGGATCGAAGGTCAAGGTCACCATCATGTTCCGCGGGCGCGAGCAGTCGCGGCCGGAGTTGGGTTACCGACTGCTGCAGCGGCTGGGGGCCGACGTCGCGGATTACGGCTTCATCGAAACCTCTGCCAAGCAGGACGGACGCAACATGACGATGGTGCTGGCCCCGCACCGGGGTGCGAAGACCCGCGCCCGGGCGGCCGAGCAAGCCGGTGCCATCGGTCCGGTCGCGGTTCCGCCGGCCGGCCCTTCCGATACCACCCCCGACAAGCCCGAAGACGGCAATCCGCCGTCCAACTGACCAAGCGAGGACACCATGCCCAAGGCAAAGACCCACAGCGGCGCTTCCAAGCGCTTCCGGCTCACCGGCAGCGGCAAGATCGTGCGCCAGAAGGCCAACCGACGGCACCTGCTGGAGCACAAGCCGAGCACCCGGACGCGCCGGCTGGCCGGCCGCACCGAGGTGTCGGCCAATGACACCAAGCGGGTCAAGGCGATGCTCAACGGCTGAGCAGTCGGCCTTCCCACGCTGAAACCACCAGGCTCCACCGAGAGCACCAACGAGAGTAGGAACACCCATGGCACGCGTGAAGCGGGCAGTCAACGCCCAGAAGAAGCGGCGCACCGTCCTGAAGGCCTCCCGGGGCTATCGTGGCCAGCGGTCCAGGCTTTACCGCAAAGCCAAAGAGCAGCAACTGCATTCACTGAACTACGCGTTCCGTGACCGCCGCGCCCGCAAGGGCGAGTTCCGCAAACTGTGGATCGCGCGGATCAACGCGGCCGGCCGGGCCAACGGCATCACCTACAACCGGCTGATCCAGGGCCTCAAGGCGGCCGGTGTCGAGGTGGACCGCAAGAACCTGGCCGAGATCGCGGTCAGCGACCCGCAGGCGTTCGCCGCGCTGGTCGAGGTGGCCCGAGCCGCACTGCCCGAGGACGTCAACGCGCCTTCCGGCGAGGCCGCCTAGACTCCGCCCGAACCCTGGCGATGCTCACCGAACGCTCGGCCCGGGTGGTCGCGGCGGTCAAGCTGCATCGGCAGGTCGCCCGCCGGCGGGCGCAGCGGTTCCTGGTCGAGGGCGTCAACCTGGTCGAGGCCGCGTCGCGGCGGGGGTTGGTGTTCGAGGTCTTCGTCACCGAACCGGCTGCGGAGCGCTACCCTGCGCTGCTGGCCGACATCCGGGCCATGCAGTCCGAGCAGGCTCCGGGCGTCCCGGTTCACCTGGTCACCGAACGTGCCGCCAAGGCGCTGGCCGACACGGTGACCCCAGTCGGCCTGGTTGCGGTGTGCCGGACGCCCGTCCGGCAGCTGGATGCGGTGCTGGCCGGCTCGCCGGGCCTGGTCGCGGTCGCGGTGGGCATCGGTGAGCCGGGCAACGCCGGGACCGTGATCCGTATCGCCGACGCGATGGGGGCCGCGGCGGTGATCCTGACCGGAAACAGCGTCGACCCGTACAACGGCAAGTGCCTGCGGGCATCGGCGGGTGCCATCTTCACCGTCCCGGTCATCGTCGCCCCGGACACCGACGCCACCCTGGCGCAACTGCGCGATGCCGGGATGCAACTGCTGGCCACCACGGTGGACGGCGAACTGAGCCTCGACGACGCGGAACTGGCTCGCCCCACCGCGTGGCTGTTCGGCCCGGAGGCACACGGTCTGGACGCCGGCGTCGCGGCAGTGGCGGACCACCGGGTGCGAATCCCGATGGCCGGTGGCGCGGAGAGCCTCAACGTGGCTGCGGCCGCGGCGATCTGCCTGTACGAAAGCGCCCGTGCCGTCCGGTCGGGCGCGGGCTGCGGGACC
>CAZGGK010000014.1:0-37107 GCA_964525125.1 uncultured Mycobacterium sp. | reverse complement strand
TGATGGCGGTGGCCCGCTGCGCCCGGCTCCGCCGGGCTTGCGACCACCGCGGGACCTGATGGCGGTGGCCCGCTGCGCCCGGCTCCGCCGGGCTTGCGACCACCGCGGGACTCAGGCTGCCTTGGCCCGCGCGGGCCGTCCCCTCCCGGCCAGCGAGAACGTGCTGTGCACCAGGGAGCCGGCCCGCTCCAGCAGGCCGCGGCGCCGGGGCACGTAGTGCATCCCGTTGTTGCGGCGATCCTTGGGTGGCGCCATGAACCACGGCGCCTCCTCCAGCGGGGCGTCGGCAGGGATCTTGCCCTGCGCGCGCCGGTAGCCGGCCAGGGCGCGCGGGTGCAGTCGGATCTCCTCGGGGACGAACGCGAACGCGATCTGGCTGAATTTGCCGATCAGCCGGAACAGCACCTCGTCGCCATCGGACCAGCGCAGCCCGGCCTTCTCCCGCACCACCGGTTCGAACAGCCCGGCGGCGAACCAGCGCTGGGTGGCCAGCATCGGCTTGAACAGCTGGTCCCACATCGGGGTCGGCAGCAGCACGAACCACGGTTTGGGGATGCGCATGTACAGGATGTCGTGCGCGGACTTGGTCATCTCCAGGTCTTCACGGCAGATCCGGTCCCAGTACGCGCAGAAGTCGTCCCAGGTCTTGGGTACCGGGCGCATGCTCATGCCGTACATCCGGTACCACTGCACGTGCTCGTCGAACAACTGGTGCTTCTCCGCCTCGGTCAGACCCCCCGCGAACAAGTCGGCGAGCTTGACCACCATCATGAAGAACGTCGCGTGCGCCCAGTAGAACGTCTCCGGGTCCAGTGCGTGGTAGCGCTGCCCGTTCGAGTCGACCCCCTTGATGTCGCGGTGCCAGTCGCGCATCACCTCGGCGGTCTGCCGGGCGCGCTCGCCGTCGTAGACCACCCCCATGATCGGAAACACCGACCGGGACACCCGCTGCAGCGGCTCGCGCCACAGGCTGGAGTGCTGCTCCACACCGGCACCGAGGCCGGGGTACATGTTCTCGATCGCTCCGATCCACATGCCCATGATCCCGGTGCGCAGGTCGCCGAAGTATTTCCAGGTCAGCGAATCGGGACCGAGTGGTTCAGGAGCCGCGGCGGATACGTGGTCATGCGATGATCCGGGCGCGACGGCCTTGGCCGGTGTGGGGTTCATCACGTCTCCTGTCTGACGAGCCTGGCCCTACGATAATTGTGACAACGTCGGTTGTCGATAACCTCCGGGGCATGTTGCCAGGGGTTTTGCCGAGGCGATCGGATCGCCGGCCGGCCGGCCGTGGCGGACACCACTGTGCCGATCGTTGCCGCGCCCGGAGCGCACACCCTAGCCTGGGGTGAGTGGGCCTTGAGCTGTTCGATCAGCGGTCCGGCGCGGACGAGAAGGTGCCCGAAGCGATGAACGACATGCCGGATCCGGACCTGCCGCGGCGCCGTCGACCGTTCTCGATCTCTGCGGCCACGGCATGGCTGCGCAGCACCAACAACAGCCGCCGGGTGATCGATGCGATCCGGCAGGCTCGTCGTGCGCTGCCGGGGGACCCCGAATTCGGTGACCCGCTCTCCACCGCCGGTGACGGCGGCCCGCGCGCCGCGGCCCGGGCGGCGGATCGGCTGATGGGTGAACGGGCCGGGGCTTCCCGCGAGATGAGCCTGGGCGCGCTGCAGGTATGGCAGGCCCTGACCGAGTGGATCTCCGGCGAGCCGGCGAATGCGGAGGCGACGCTGGTCTTCACCGACCTGGTCGGATTCTCGGCGTGGTCGCTGCAAGCCGGGGACGACGCGACGCTCACGCTGCTGCGGCGGGTGGCCCAGGCGGTGGAGCCCCCGCTGCTGGGGGCCGGCGGGCGCATCGTCAAGCGGATGGGCGACGGCATCATGGCGGTGTTCCGCGACCCGCTGGTAGCGGTGGGCGCGGTGCTCGCGGCGCGGGACGCGCTCAGGTCCGTGGATGTCGACGGCTACACGCCGCGCATGCGGATCGGTATCCATACCGGCCGGCCGCAGCGACTCGGCGACGATTGGCTGGGGGTGGACGTCAACATCGCGGCCAGGGTGATGGGTCGTGCTACTCGGGGCGGCATCGTGGTGTCCGGCTCCACCCTGGACCGGATTCAGCCGTCCGATCTGGATGCCCTGGGGGTGGTGGCCAAACGGCTGCGCAGGCAGGTGTTCGCGGCCAAGCCCACCGGTGTCCCGGCCGGCCTGGTGATGTACCGGCTCAAGGGCGGTGGCGAAACTGGTAGGGAGTTGACAGCCGATAACCGATGTGACGAGTCCGGCTCGTAGGCATATTGTTATACCGATGTTATCGAACGCGCTGACCCGGCTGCTTCGGGTCCGATTCACGGTGGCCTACGCGACGATACTGGCTGCCACGGCCTGGGTGCTGGTGCTGCTGGGTCCGCGGACCGAGAACCGGATCGTCCTCGCGGCCAGCACCAACCTGGACAATCTGCGGCACGGCCGCCTGGAGACCCTGCTGGGCAGCGCGTTCGTCGCCGACGCCGGGCCGGTCTACCTCTGGTTGCCCGGGCTGGTCTGCCTGCTGGCGCTGGCCGAGCTGCTCTGGCACAGCGGTCGGCTGGTCATGGTGTTCGTCGCCGGTCACGTCGGTGCGACGCTGCTGGTGGCGGCGGGCCTGGCCGCCGCGGTGAAGTTCGGCTGGCTGCCGTGGTCGGTGGGCTTCGCGCGTGACGTCGGGATGAGTTACGGGGCGGCGGCGGTGCTCGGCGCGCTCACCGCGGCGATCCCCGGGCGCTGGCGACCGGCCTGGACCGGCTGGTGGCTTGCGGTCGCCCTGGGCACATCGGCGCTGTGCGCCGAGTTCACCGACGTCGGCCATGCCGTCGCGTTGGTGCTGGGCATGCTGGTGGGCGTCCGGTTCGGCGGGCCGGTGCGATGGACTCCCGTGCGGTACGTGCTGCTGGCGGTGTCGGGAGCTTTCGGCTTCGTCGTGCTGGCCCACACCGGGGTCTCGATCCCGGCCTGCGCGGCGCTGGGCGCGATGGGCGCGGTGGCCGCCGACCGGATCGCGCGCCGGCGGGTGGCACGCCGTACGGCGGCAGTCGCGCTGATCACCGCCGAACCGGTGCTGGCCGGCTGACGGGCCCGCGCCGCATCGGCCGGCGCGAACGCATTCACGACCGCCGCAGACCGGCCTCGGTTCGTTTGACATCGGCCTGCTGCAAGGTTGTAATCGGGCGATCGCCGCCATACGGGTGTTTCTTGGGCTACAGACAGGGGTGGGACGGTGTCAGGTCGTCAGCGTCAACGTGAGCAGGGCCGGCGCTTGCGCGCCACCGGGGCCAACCGGGCGGTCGGTGCCGGGAGCGCGGTCGGTGCGTTCCTGGCGTTCGGGATGGCGCCGCTGGTGACCGCGCCGCAGGCAGGCGCCGACATCGATCTCGGCTGGCTGGCCGACCTGTTCAACCCGATCGCCGACACGGCGGCCGGATCGAGCCCGGGCGGCTTCGACCTGGCCGCGCTTTTCGACCCAGCGGCATGGGACCTGTCCGGCGCGGCGGCGGTGCCGGCCGCGGCGTCACTCGACCTGACGTCACTGGCGAACGCGCTGCTCTACCAGCCGATGCACCAATTCATGGTCTCGTGGATCACCGGCCCGCTGACGGCGCCGATCAACAACCTGCTCAACACCATGGCTCCGGCCGGGCAGATGTTCATCGGGAACGGCGCCGCCGGCACCGAGGCGTCGCCCAACGGCGGCGCCGGCGGCCTGTGGTTCGGCGACGGCGGGGCCGGCTGGACCAGCACCGAGGCCGGCGTGGCCGGCGGCAACGGCGGGGCCGCCCCCGGGATATTCGGCACCGGGGGTGCCGGCGGTGCCGGCGGTGCGGATGCCGACGGCGGTGTCGGCGGTGTCGGCGGTTCGTTGATGGGCATCGGGGGTGCCGGTGGTGCCGGCGGGCTGGGCGGCAACGGCGGCGCGGGCGGCGACGCCAACGGCTGGCTGTTCGGCATGGGTGGCGCCGGTGGTGCCGGCGGTGTCGGGGTGACCGGCGCCGACGGGCTGGCCGGCACCTTCGCCAACGGTGGCGATGGCAACGGTGGCACCGGCGGCAACGGCGGCACCGGAGGTAACGGCGGTGCCGGTGGCAACGGCGCCCGCGCACTGTTCGGCAGTGGCGGTGCCGGCGGCAAGGGCGGTGCCGGCGGTGTCGGGGGTGATGGTGGTACCGGCGCCGACGGCATCGCCGGACATTTCGACGGCGGCAACGGCGGTGACGCGGGTGCCGCGGGCACCGGCGGTGCCGGTGGTGCCGGCGGGAAAGCCAGTTCGCTGGGGAGTGCCGGCGCCACCGGCGCCGCCGGCGCGGCCGGCACCCAGAGCGGCAACGGTGGTGACGGCGGCAAGGGCGCCGACGGCGCGGCCGGCCACTTGGGCGGTGGTAGCGGCGGCAACGGCGGCAACGGTGCGACCACCGGCAACGGCGGTAACGGCGGCGCCGGCGGCAAGGGAGCGGCCGGGGTGGGCAGCGACGGCGGCATCGGCGGCACCGGCGGCAACGGTGGCGTGGGTGGCACGGTGTCCGGCAACGGCGGCAACGGCGGCGAAGGCGGCATCGGCGGTGTCGGCGGCGACGGTGCCGAGGGCACGGTCGGCACGGCCGGGGTCAGCGGCACCAACAACGGCGCCGGTGGCGACGGCAGCGCCGGCGGGCAGGGTTACAACGGAGGTGCGGGCGGTACCGGCGGCAACGGCGGGACCGTTACCAAGGGCATCGTGGGGGTCAACGGCAACGGCGGCGACGGCGGAGCCGGCGGCAACGCCGGCGCGCCCGGTGCGGGCGGCGACGGCGCCAAGGGGGTGTGGGGCGTGAACGGCTCCGGTGGCAACGACGGCGCCGGCGGCAACGGCGGCAACGCCGGCACCAACTCCACCGGCCTGGAGGGCAAGGGCGGCAACGGCGGCAATTCCGGCACCGGGGGCAGCGGTGGCCTCGGCGGCGCCGGCGGGGCGGCCGGCGGCCTGGCCGCCGGCGGTGGCAACGGCGGTAACGGCGGCGCCGGCGCGGATGCGAACGGAAACCACGGCACCGGCGGCACCGGCGGCAACGGCGGCAACGGCAGTGACGGCGGCAACGGCGGCGCCGGCGGTGACGGCGGCGGCGGCGCGGCCACCGGTAACGGTGGTAACGGCGGCAAGGGCGGCAACGGCGGTGAGGGCGCGGCCAGCGCCGGTGGGATCGGCGGGGCCGGCGGCAACGGCGGCATCGCGACGGTCGGCAAGGGCGGCAACGGCGGACAGGGCGGTGACGGCGGTGCCGGCGCCACCGTCGCCAAGGCCGTCGACGGCACAAATGGGGTGGCAGGGGTCAACGGCGGCTCCGGCGGTGACGGCACCGGCGGCGGAAACGGCTACGACGGCGGGGCCGGCGGGGCCGGTGGCAACGCCGGCACCGGGGCGGGCGGCGCCGGCGTCAACGGCAACGGCGGCAACGGCGGCGACGGCAGCAACGGCGTCACCCCCGGCAGCGGCGGTAACGGCGCCGACGGTGTCTGGGGCAAGGACGGCCAGTACGGCGACGGCTCCGGGGGCCAGGGCGGCAACGCCGCCACCACCAACGGCGACGGCACGGTGGCCGGCAAGGGCGGCGTCGCCGGAGCGTCGGGGACCGGTGGCAGCGGCGGCACGGCCGGCAACGCCGGTAACAGTGGTGTCGCCGCAACCGGGAAGGCGCACGGCGGCAACGGCGGCGCCGGCGCCGCCGGCAGTCCCGGCGCCAACCTGTATCTGAGCGGTGGCAACGGCGGTGACGGTGGCAGTGGCGGCAGCTACGGCAACGGCGGCAACGGCGGCCAGGGTGGCGTCGGCGGTATCGCCGGCAGCGCCAGCGGGAGTCCGACCGTCGGCGGCACCGGCGGCACCGGCGGCAACGGCGGCGCGGGCGGCACCAAGGCCGGCGACGGCGGCACCGGTGGTACGGGCGGCACCGGTGGTCTGGGAATCTGGCAGGGCGGCACCGGCGGTATCGGGGGCGTGGGCGGCGACAGCACCAGCGGCACCGGCGGTACCGGCGGCGCAGGTGGTCTCGGCGGGCAGGCCGGCGGCTGGACATCCGACGGGACCCGCGGCATCGACGGTTTCAGCAAGATCTTCCCCGCGGGCACCGTGATGGGCATCGGCGGCGCCGGGGGCGCCGGCGGCGCCGGCGGCAGCAGCGTCAGCGGCGCCGGCGGCACGGGCGGCGCCGGTGCGGGCGGCACGGCCGGCCCGACCGGCACCGGCGTCGTCAGCTGGGGCGGCAACGCCGGAAGCGGGGGTGCCGGCGGTCACAGCGACAGCGGCGCCGGCGGCGCCGGCGGCGCCGCCGGCAACGGTGGTATCGGAACCATCTCCGGCGGCAACGGTGGTGTCGGCGGTGCCGGCGGCGGCAGCGACACCGGGACTGCCGGCAGCGGCGCCGACGGCGGCAACGGCGGTGTCCCCTCCGGTTGGCTGGACGTCAAGGGCGGCATCACCACCACCGGGGTGACCGTCGGCTACAGCGGCGACGGAGGTGCCGGCGGCGCCGGCGGCGACACCCTCAGCGGTACCGCCGGCAGCGGCGGTAACGGCGGCGCCGGCGGTGCCGGTCTGGCCGGCGACAAGATCGTCAGCGTCGGCGGTGACGGTGGCGCCGGCGGCAAGGGCGGCGGCAGCGTCAGCACCGCCGCGGGCAACGGCGGCAACGGCGGCAGCGGCGGCGACGGAACCTGGCGCGCCCACAACGGCGGCGCCGGCGGGGCCGGCGGCAACAGTGCCACCGGTGCCGGCGGGGCCGGTGGCACCGGTGGCAACGGCGGTTCGACCAAGGGCCTGGCGCCGACCAACGCGACCCGCACGGCGATCGCCGGTGCCGGCGGTGCCGGCGGGGCCGGCGGCTCCAGCACGTCCACCAGCACCACCAGCTCCGGCGGCAACGGCGGGACCGGCGGCAACGGCGGCGGTGGCGCCGGATCGATCAACGGCGGCGCCGCCGGCAAGGGTGGCGCCGGCGGTGGTGCCGGTAGCACCAATGGCGCCGCGGGGACCGCGGGTACCGCTCCCTCGGGTACCACGGGCGGCACCGGCGGCGCCGGCGGGAAGGGCGCCACGCCGGGCACCACGTCATAGCGGCTCAGCCGGCGGCCGCAGGTCGGGCACGACCCGCGTGCGGGGCTTGCGTCAACTGGCCGGGCCCGCACCCGGATATGATCTGCATTTGCGTCACGGCCAGGTCGCGCACCAGGCCAGGCCGCACCCAACCCCGGTTAGCAAGGAGAGTCTCGTCGCGTGGGCGATCAACCGGTTGACCCGTCGGTGCTGTCGGATGCCGTGTTGAACGCGGCGGTCGACACGGCGCAACAGGCCTTCGCCCAGGCTGCCGACCTGGACGCGCTGGCCCGGGTGAAGATCGACCACCTCGGTGATCGTTCGCCGCTGGCGCTGGCCCGGCAGGCGCTGGCCGGGCTGCCCAAGACCGAGCGGGCCGACGCCGGCCGTCGGGTCAACACCGCCCGCGCCGCCGCCCAGCGAGGTTACGACGAGCGACTGGCGGTGCTGCGCGCCGAACGGGACGCCGCCGTGCTGGTGGCCGAGAGCATCGACGTGACGCTGCCGTCGACGCGTCGGCCGGCCGGCGCCAGGCACCCGATCACCCTGCTGGCCGAACACGTCGCCGACACCTTCGTCGCGATGGGTTGGGAACTTGCCGAAGGCCCCGAAGTCGAAGCCGAGCACTTCAACTTCGATGCGCTGAACTTCCCGGTCGACCACCCGGCCCGCAGTGACCAGGACACCTTCACCATCGCCCCGAACGGGTCCCGGCAGGTGCTGCGCACCCACACCTCGCCGGTGCAGATCCGCGCCCTGCTGGAACGCGACCTGCCGGTCTACGTCGTCTCGATCGGGCGCACCTTCCGAACCGACGAATTGGACGCCACCCACACCCCGGTGTTCCACCAGGTGGAAGGGCTCGCGGTGGACCGCGGCCTGACCATGGCGCACCTGCGCGGCACCCTGGACGCCTTCGCCCGATCGGAGTTTGGGCCGGCGACGCGCACCAGGTTCCGGCCGCACTTCTTCCCGTTCACCGAGCCGTCGGCCGAGGTCGACATCTGGTTCGAGGGCCGCAGGGGTGGCGCCGGCTGGGTGGAGTGGGGCGGCTGCGGCATGGTGCACCCCAACGTCCTCCGGGCCGTCGGCATCGACCCGGAGATGTACTCGGGCTTCGCGTTCGGGATGGGGTTGGAGCGAACCCTGCAGTTCCGCAACGGCATTCCCGATATGCGGGACATGGTCGAGGGCGACGTCCGGTTCTCGCTGCCGTTCGGGGCCGGTGTCTGATGCGCATTCCCTACAGCTGGTTGCGTGAGGCCCTGATCGCGGGCGCACCGGGTTTCGACGCCTCGCCCGAGGAGGTGGAGCAGGCACTGCTGCGGATCGGTCACGAGGTCGAAGCCGTGCACACCCTGGGGCCGGTGAGCGGGCCGCTGCGGGTGGGGCGGGTCGCCGAGATCGAGGAGCTCACCGAGTTCAAGAAACCCATCCGGGCCTGTCGGGTGGCCGTCGGCGAAAGCGAGCCTCGCGACATCGTTTGCGGTGCAAATAATTTCGTTGTCGGCGACCTGGTGGTGGTAGCACTGCCCGGCGCCGTGCTGCCCGGGGACTTCGCCATCGCGACCCGGAAGACCTACGGCCGTACCTCCGACGGCATGATCTGCTCGGCAACCGAACTGCGCTTGGCGGGGGACCACTCCGGCATCCTGGTGCTGCCGCCCGGCACCGCCGAGCCGGGAGCCGACGCCACCGGGGTGCTCGGCCTGCACGACGTGGTCTACGAGCTGGCCATCACCCCCGACCGCGGCTACTGCATGTCGGTGCGGGGACTGGCCCGCGACCTGGCCTGTGCCTACGACCTGGACTTCGCCGATCCCGCGGCGGTGCCGGCGCTGCCCGCCGACGGCGAGGCCTGGCCGCTGCGGGTGCAGCCCGAGACCGGGGTGCGCCGCTTCGCGCTGCGGCCGGTCACCGGCATCGACCCGGCCGCGGTGTCGCCATGGTGGCTGCAGCGCCGGCTGCTGCTGTGCGGCATCCGGGCGATCTCCCCGGCCGTGGACGCCACCAACTATGTGATGCTCGAACTCGGCCACCCGATGCACGCCCACGACCGCAGCCGCATCACCGGCGGGTTCGACGTCCGGTTCGCCAGCCCCGGCGAGACCGTGGTCACCCTCGATGACGTAGAGCGCCGGCTGGATCCCGCCGATGTGCTGATCGTCGACGACGTGGCGATCGCGGCGATCGGCGGGGTGATGGGGTCGGGCAGCACCGAGATGCGCGGCGACTCCACCGACGTGCTGCTGGAGGCCGCGGTCTGGGAACCGGCCGCGGTATCGCGCACCGCGCGGCGACTGCGGCTGCCCAGCGAGGCGGCGCGGCGCTACGAACGCACCGTCGACCCGGCCATCTCGGTGGCGGCGCTGGATCGCTGTGCCACGCTGCTGGCCGAGATCGCCGGCGGAACCGCCGAGCCCACGCTGACCGACTGGCGTGGCGACCCGCCCCGCCGAGACTGGGCGTTGCCGCCGATCCGGATCTCGGCCGACCTGCCCGACCGCACCGCGGGAGTGAGCTATCCGGCCGGTACCACCGCTCGGCGGCTCACCCAGATCGGCTGTGCGGTAGCGGGTTCCGGAACACTGACCGTCATCCCGCCGAGTTGGCGGCCCGACCTGCGCCAGCCCGCCGACCTGGTGGAAGAGGTGCTGCGATTGGAGGGCCTGGAGACCATCCCGTCGGTGCTGCCGTCGGCACCGGCCGGCCGTGGCCTGACCGCCGCCCAGCGCCGCCGCCGTGCGATCGGCAAGGTGCTGGCGCTGGACGGCTATGTCGAGGTGCTCACCACGCCGTTCCTGCCCGCTGGGGTGTTCGACGCCTGGGGCCTGCCGGCCGACGATCCCCGCCGGGCCACCACCGCGGTGCTCAACCCGCTGGAGGCCGACCGGCCGCAGCTGGCCTCCACACTGCTGCCCGGGCTGCTGGAGGCATTGAACCGCAACGTTTCCCGAGGAATCACCGATGTCGCGCTGTTCGCCATCGCCCAGGTGGCGCAGACGGACGGGACAACCGGCGGCGTGGACGCCGTCCCGGTGGATCGGCGGCCCACCGAGGCCGAGGTCGCGGCGATCGACGCCGCACTGCCACGCCAGCCGCAACATGTGGCGGCGGCCCTGACCGGCTTGCGGGAACCCCGTGGGCCGTGGGGGCCGGGCCGCCCGGTGGAAGCCGCCGATGCGATCGACGCCGCGCGGGTGATCGCGCGGGCCGCCGGGATCGAGGTGCGCCTGCGGGCTTCTCGGCAGCTGCCGTGGCATCCGGGCCGCTGCGCCGAAGTGCTGGCCGATGCTCCCGGGGAAGGAAAGGTGATCGGCTACGCCGGGCAGTTGCATCCGGCGGTGATCGAACGCACCGGCCTGCCCAAAGGCACCTGCGCGGTCGAGTTGAACCTGGATGCGATGCCGCTCGTCGAGGCCCTGCCCGCGCCGCGGGTGTCGCCGTACCCGGCGGTGTTCCAGGACATCGCGCTGGTGGTGGACGCCGGGGTGCCCGCGCAGGCGGTGCTGGACGCGGTGCGCGCCGGGGCGGGGGAGTTACTTGAGGAAATCGCGCTGTTCGACGTCTACACCGGCCCGCAGGTCGGCGCGGACCGCAAGTCGCTGGCCTTCGCGCTGCGGTTCCGGGCACCGGACCGGACATTGACCGAAGACGAGGCCAGCGCCGCGCGCGATGCCGCGGTGCGGCGTGCCGGCGAACTGGTGGGCGCTCAGCTGAGAGCGTGAATCCGCGGATTCGGACCCGCACTCCAGGAGATAGTTGACTCGCCCTTGATCGATGACCACTTTTGAGGGTCGTTGCACCCGGGGCGCCGGGACTCAATGATTAATAAAGTTGTCCTATAGCGTATGAAAATACATAATGGGCGACATGGCCGAGACACTGCGGGTTGCCGTCGCCGGAGCAAGCGGGTACGCCGGCGGTGAGATTCTGCGACTGCTGCTGGGGCATCCGGCTCACGCGGATGGCCGGCTGGCGATCGGTGCGCTGACCGCGGCGGCCAACGCCGGCAGCACCATCGGCGACCAGCATCCGCACTTGGTGCCGCTGACGCATCGGGTTCTGGAATCAACGGAGCCGGCCGTCCTGGCCGATCATGACGTGGTGTTCCTGGCGCTGCCGCACGGACATTCGGCGGTGCTGGCCGAGCAACTCGGCCCCGACACCCTGGTGGTGGACTGCGGGGCGGACTTCCGGCTCGATGATGCCGCGGACTGGGAGCGGTTCTACGGTTCCGCGCACGCCGGCAACTGGCCCTACGGACTGCCCGAACTGCCCGGCGCCCGTGAGAAGTTGCGTGCGGCCCGTCGGATCGCGGTCCCGGGCTGCTACCCGACGGCGGCGGTGCTGGCGCTCTGGCCGGCGGTGGCCGCCGACCTGATCGAACCGGCCGTCAGCGTGGTCGCCGTCAGCGGCACCTCCGGTGCCGGGCGGGCGGCCAAAACCGATCTGCTCGGCTCGGAGGTGATCGGTTCGGCGCGGGCCTACAACATCGGCGGAATCCACCGGCACACCCCAGAGATCGTCCAGGGCCTGCGCGCGGTCACCCACCGCGACGACGTCAGCGTCTCGTTCGTCCCGGTGCTGATCCCGATGTCGCGGGGCATCCTGGCCACCTGCACCGCGCGCACCCGCGCACCGCTGTCGCAACTGCGGGAGGTCTACGAAAAGGCCTACCATGAGGAGCCGTTCGTGCATCTGCTGCCCGAAGGTCAGCTGCCCCAAACGGGTTCGGTGATCGGGAGCAACGCCGCGCATCTGGCGGTCGCGGTGGACGAGAGCGCCGGGACATTCATCGCGATCGCGGCGATCGACAACCTGGTCAAAGGAACCGGCGGCGCAGCGGTGCAGGCGATGAACCTGGCGCTGGGCTGGCCGGAGAGCGAAGGACTTTCGACCGTCGGGGTGGCGCCGTGAGACTGCTGCGCGAACAGGGCGTGACCGCCCCGGAGGGTTTCCGGGCCGCCGGGATCGCCGCGGGCATCAAGGCCTCCGGGGCGCTGGATCTGGCGCTGGTCTTCAACAAGGGCCCCGATTACGCGGCCGCCGGGGTGTTCACCCGCAACCAGGTCAAGGCCGCGCCGGTGCTGTGGAGCCGGCAGGCGCTGACCGGTGGCCGGCTGCGGGCGGTGATCCTGAACTCCGGTGGCGCCAACGCCTGCACCGGGCCGGACGGGTTCGCCGACACCCACCGCACCGCCGAGGCGGTCGCCGCCGCGCTGTCGGACTGGGGCACCGAGACCGGAGCCGTGGAGGTCGCCGTCTGCTCCACGGGGCTGATCGGGGACCGGCTGCCGATGGAGCAGGTGCTGACCGGCGTGGAGCACATCGTGCACGAGATGGCTGGCGGGCTGACCGGCGGTGACGAGGCTGCCCGGGCCATCATGACCACCGACACCGTGCCGAAACAGGTTGCGCTGCACCACGCCGACGGTTGGACGGTCGGTGCGATGGCCAAGGGCGCCGGCATGCTGGCGCCGTCGCTGGCCACCATGCTCGTTGTCCTCACCACGGATGCGAAAGCCGACCCGCAAGCCCTGGACCGGGCGCTGCGCCGGGCGGTCGGGGTTACCTTCGACCGGCTCGACGTCGACGGCTGCTGTTCAACCAATGACACGGTGCTGCTGTTGTCCTCCGGGGCCAGCGAAATCATGCCGCGCCAAGCCGATCTGGATGCGGCCGTGCTGGCGGTCTGTGACGATTTGTGCGCGCAGTTGCAGGCCGACGCCGAAGGTGTCACCAAACGGGTCACCGTCACCGTCGCCGGCGCCGGCACCGACGACGACGCCCTGATCGCGGCCCGGTTGGTCGCCCGCGACAGCCTGGTCAAGACCGCGCTGTTCGGCTCCGACCCGAACTGGGGCCGGGTGCTGGCCGCGGTCGGGATGGTGCCGTTCGAGATCGACCCCGATCGGGTCACCGTGTCGTTCAACGGCTTTGCGGTGTTCAGCAATGGTGCGCCGAGGCCGGGGGCGCGGGCGGTGGACCTGTCGGGGGCAGACATCGATGTCGCCGTCGAGTTGAACCAGGGCAGCGGTCGGGCCGCCGTCCGGACCACAGATCTGTCGCACGCCTACGTCGAAGAGAACTCGGCCTACAGCTCATGAACCCTGCCGCACTGCCCACCGACGTCAAAGCCCGGGTGCTGGCCGAAGCCCTGCCCTGGCTCAAGCAGTTGCACCACAGGATCGTCGTCGTCAAGTACGGCGGCAACGCCATGACCGACGACGCCCTCAAACACGCCTTCGCGGCCGACATGGCGTTCCTGCGCAACTGCGGTATCCACCCCGTCGTGGTGCACGGCGGCGGACCGCAGATCAGTGACATGCTCAAGCGCCTGGGGATCGAAGGCGATTTCAAGGGCGGATTCCGGGTCACCACACCGGAAGTCCTCGATGTGGCCCGAATGGTGCTGTTCGGTCAGGTGGGCCGGGAGCTGGTCAACCTGATCAACGCGCACGGCCCCTACGCGGTGGGCATCACCGGCGAGGACGCGCAGTTGTTCACCGCGGTGCGGCGCAGCGTCACCGTCGACGGGGTTGCCACCGACATCGGCCTGGTCGGCGACATTGAGCGGGTCGACACCGAAGCCGTGCGCGATCTCATCGCGGCCGGCCGGATTCCGGTGGTGTCGACGCTGGCGCCGGACGCCGACGGGGTGGTGCACAACATCAACGCCGACACCGCGGCCGCCGCGCTGGCCGAGGCGCTGGGCGCCGAGAAGTTGTTGATGCTCACCGACGTGGCGGGCCTGTACACCCGCTGGCCGGACACCGACTCACTGGTCAGTGAGATCGACACCGCCACCTTGACGCAGCTGTTGCCGACACTGGAGTCCGGCATGGTCCCCAAGGTGGAAGCCTGCCTGCGCGCTGTCGGTGGCGGAGTGCCCAGCGCCCATATCATCGACGGCCGGGTTGAGCACTGTGTGCTGGTCGAGTTGTTCACCGACGCCGGCACCGGCACCAAGGTGGTGAAGTCGTGACCGATGCCGTGGCGCTGCAAGGCCGCTGGTCGGCGGTGATGATGAACAACTACGGCACGCCGGCGCTTTCGCTGGTCAGCGGTGAGGGCGCGGTGGTGACGGACGCTGCGGGCCGGCAATATCTGGATCTGCTCGGCGGCATCGCGGTCAACGTGCTCGGCCACCGCCATCCCGCGGTCATCGAGGCGGTGACCGCGCAGTTGAACACACTGGGCCACACCTCGAACCTGTATGCCACCGAGCCGGGTATCGCACTGGCCGAGTGCCTGGTCGGCCATCTGGGGGCACAGGCCCGGGTGTTCTTCTGCAACTCCGGGGCCGAGGCCAACGAGGCCGCATTCAAGATCACCCGGCTGACCGGTAGAACGAATATCGTTGCCGCGCAAGGGGCATTCCATGGCCGGACGATGGGTTCGCTGGCGCTGACCGGCCAGCCCGACAAACGGGCGCCGTTCGAGCCGCTGCCGGGCAACGTCACCCACGTGCCGTACGGGAATGCCGAAGCCCTCGCCGAGGCCGTCGATTCGACCACCGCCGCGGTGTTCCTGGAGCCGATCATGGGGGAGGGCGGCGTCGTCGTGCCACCCGGCGGGTATCTGGTCGCGGCGCGTGAGATCACCGCGGCGCACGGCGCACTGCTGGTGCTCGACGAGGTGCAGACCGGCGTCGGGCGTACCGGTGCGTTCTACGCACACCAACATGACGGCATCACCCCCGATGTGGTGACGCTGGCCAAGGGGCTGGGCGGCGGCCTGCCGATCGGCGCGTGCCTGGCGGTGGGCTCGGCGGGTGACCTGCTGACCCCGGGCCTGCACGGCAGTACGTTCGGCGGTAACCCGGTCTGCACCGCGGCCGCGCTGGGTGTGCTCAAGGCGCTGGCCGACGGCGATCTGATCGTGCGGGCCGGGGTGCAGGGCAAGACCCTGAGCCACGGCATCGAGGAACTGCACCACCCGCTGGTGGACCACGTGCGCGGCAGGGGTCTGCTGCAGGGCGTCGTGCTCACCAGACCGGCCGCCAAAGCGGTCGAGGCCGCGGCGCGGGACGCGGGCTTCCTGGTCAACGCGGCCGCGGCGGACGTCGTCCGGCTGGCGCCGCCGCTGATCATCACCGATGAGCAGATCGAGTCGTTCCTGACCGCTCTGCCCGCCGTTCTCGACAATGCCTCGGAGGTCTCGCAATGACCCGGCACTTCCTGCGCGACGACGACTTGACCCCGGCCGAGCAGGCCGAAATCCTTGGGCTGGCAGCCGAACTCAAGAAGAGTCCGCTGAGCCGACGACCGCTGGAAGGGCCGCGCGGAGTCGCGGTGATCTTCGACAAGAACTCCACCCGCACCCGGTTCTCGTTCGAGATGGGTATCGCCCAGCTCGGCGGCCACGCCGTCGTGGTGGACGGCCGCAGTACCCAGCTCGGCCGCGACGAGACCCTGGAAGACACCGGAAAAGTGCTGTCCCGCTTCGTGGATGCCATCGTGTGGCGAACGTTCGGGCAGGACCGGCTGGCCGCGATGGCCGGCACCGCGACAGTGCCGGTGATCAACGCCCTCTCCGACGACTTCCACCCCTGTCAGGTGCTGGCCGACCTGCAGACCATCGCCGAGCGCAAAGGGGGGGTGGCCGGGCTGAAGGGGCTGAAGCTGACCTATCTCGGCGACGGGGCCAACAACATGGCGCACTCGCTACTGCTCGGCGGCGTCACCGCCGGCATGCATGTCACGGTTGCCGCGCCAGGTGATTTCGCGCCCGGCCCGGCCGTCGTCACAGCCGCGCAGCAGCGCGGGGCGACAACCGGTGCGTCGGTGCGGATCACCACCGACCCCGTCGAGGCGGCCGCCGGCGCCGACGTGCTGGTCACCGACACCTGGACCTCGATGGGCCAGGAAGCCGACGGGTTGGACCGGAAGGGGCCGTTTCGGCCGTTCCAGATCAACGAAGAGTTGCTCGGCCACGCCGCCGTCGACGTCACCGTGCTGCACTGCCTGCCGGCGCACCGTGGCGACGAGATCACCGACGAGGTGATCGACGGTCCGCACAGTGCGGTGTGGGACGAGGCCGAGAACCGGCTGCACGCGCAGAAGGCACTGCTGGTGTGGTTGCTGGAGCATTCGTGAGTCGCCGATGAGCACCGAGTCCACCGTCACCCGGGCCGGTCGGCAGGCCCGCATCGTCGCGGTGCTGTCGTCGGCGCCGGTGCACAGTCAGACCGAACTGGCCGCCCTGCTGGCCGCCGACGGCATCGAGGTCACCCAGGCCACACTGTCGCGGGACCTCGAGGAGCTCGGCGCGGTGAAGCTGCGGGGTGCGGAAGGGGGGGCCGGCGGGTATGTCATCCCCGAAGACGGCAGTCCGCTGCGCGTCGTCTCCGGCGGCACCGGTCGGCTGTCCAGGCTGCTCGGCGAACTGCTGGTGTCGACCGACGCCACCGGAAACCTGGTCGTGCTGCGCACCCCGCCGGGCGCCGCGCACTACCTGGCCAGTGCGATCGACCGGGCCGCGCTACCGTACGTCGTCGGCACCATCGCCGGGGATGACACCATCTTCGTGGCGGCCCGCGAGCCGATGACCGGCGCCGAACTCGCTGCCGCCCTGCAAGACCTGAAGTAGACCTTCCACGAAACCAAGGAGATCGATACATGTCCGAACGCGTCATCCTGGCCTACTCCGGCGGCCTGGACACCTCGGTGGCGATCAGCTGGATCGCCCGCGAGACCGGCCGCGAAGTCGTCGCCGTCGCGATCGACCTCGGACAGGGCGGCGAGGACATGGAACTGGTGCGCCAGCGCGCGCTGGACTGCGGTGCCGTCGAAGCCGTGGTGGTCGATGCCCGCGACGAGTTCGCCGAGGACTACTGCCTGCCCACGATCCAGTCCAACGCGCTGTACATGGACCGCTACCCGCTGGTGTCGGCGATCAGCCGGCCGCTGATCGTCAAGCACCTGGTCGCCGCGGCCCGCGAGCACGGCGGCGGCATCGTCGCGCACGGCTGCACCGGCAAGGGCAACGACCAGGTCCGGTTCGAGGTCGGATTCGCCTCGCTGGCACCGGATCTGGCGGTGCTGGCCCCGGTCCGCGACTACGCGTGGACGCGGGAGAAGGCCATCGCGTTCGCCGAGGAGAACGCCATCCCGATCAACGTCAGCAAGCGCTCGCCGTTCTCGATCGACCAGAACGTCTGGGGCCGGGCGGTGGAGACCGGCTTCCTGGAGCACCTGTGGAACGCGCCGACCAAGGACGTCTACGACTACACCGAAGACCCCACCCTGAACTGGAACACGCCCGACGAGGTGATCATCGGGTTCGAGCGGGGGGTCCCGGTCTCGATCGACGGCCGCGACGTCAGCGTGCTGGAAGCCGTCACCGAGCTCAACCGGCGCGCCGGTGCGCAGGGCGTGGGGCGGCTCGACGTCGTCGAGGACCGGCTGGTCGGCATCAAGAGCCGGGAGATCTACGAGGCGCCGGGTGCGATGGTGCTGATCACCGCACACACCGAACTCGAGCACGTCACCCTGGAGCGGGAGTTGGGCCGGTTCAAGCGGCACACCGACCAGAAATGGGCCGAGTTGGTCTACGACGGCCTGTGGTACTCGCCCCTGAAAGCCGCGCTGGACACCTTCGTGGCACACACCCAGCAGCACGTGTCCGGGGAGGTCCGGATGGTGTTGCACGGCGGCCACATCGCGGTGAACGGCCGGCGCAGCGCGGAGTCGCTGTATGACTTCAACCTGGCCACCTACGACGAGGGCGACACCTTCGACCAGACCGCCGCCCGCGGATTCGTGCAGCTGCACGGCCTGAGCTCGAAGATCTCGGCCGGCAGGGACCGCCGGGGCCCGCGCTCATGACGGTGGAGCTCGTCGCCGACTGCGCGGTTTCGTCCGCGACACGCCGCCGTGGGCGGATCGGATCGCACACTCGATCGCGGGGGACCCGGTGAGCACGCATGAGGGCTCCCTGTGGGGCGGCCGGTTCGCCGAAGGCCCCGCCGGGGCGCTGACCGCGCTGAGCAGATCCACCCACTTCGACTGGGTGCTGGCGCCGTACGATATCGCCGCCTCCAAGGCGCATGCGAAGGTGCTGTTCGGAGCCGGGTTGCTCACCGAAGACCAGCGCGACGGCCTGCTGGCCGGTCTGGACGGCCTCGGCGCGGACGTCGCCGACGGCAGCTTCGGGCCGCTGGTCACCGACGAGGACGTGCACGGCGCGCTGGAACGCGGCCTGATCGACCGGGTCGGCCCCGACCTGGGGGGGCGGTTGCGGGCCGGCCGGTCGCGAAACGACCAGGTGGCCACGCTGTTCCGGATGTGGCTGCGCGACGCGGTCCGGCGAGTCGCCGCCGGGGTGCTCGACGTGGTCGACGCCCTGGCTGCGCAGGCGGCGGCACACCCGGCGGTCATCATGCCGGGCAAGACGCATCTGCAGTCCGCGCAGCCGGTGCTGCTGGCCCACCACCTGCTCGCGCACGCGCACCCGCTGCTGCGCGACGTCGACCGCATCGTCGACTTCGACGCGCGGACCGCGGTGTCCCCGTACGGATCGGGCGCACTCGCGGGCTCCTCGCTGGGCCTGGACCCGGACGCCATCGCCGCCGAACTCGGCTTCACCGCCGCTGCGGACAACTCGATCGACGCGACGGCAGCACGAGACTTCGCCGCCGAGGCGGCGTTCGTGTTCGCCATGATCGCCGTAGACCTGTCTCGGCTGGCCGAGGACATCATCGTGTGGAGTTCGACCGAATTCGGCTATGTCACGCTGCACGACTCCTGGTCCACCGGCAGCTCGATCATGCCGCAGAAGAAGAATCCCGATATCGCCGAGCTGGCCCGCGGCAAGTCCGGTCGGCTGATCGGAAACCTGGCCGGCTTGCTGGCCACGCTGAAGGCCCAACCGCTGGCCTACAACCGGGACCTGCAGGAGGACAAGGAGCCGGTGTTCGACTCGGCGGCTCAGCTGGAACTGCTGCTGCCGGCGATGGCGGGATTGGTGGGCACGCTGACGTTCGATGCAGACCGGATGGCCGAACTGGCGCCGGCCGGTTACACCCTGGCCACCGATATCGCCGAATGGCTGGTGCGGCAAGGCGTTCCATTCCGCAACGCCCACGAAGCGGCCGGGGCGGCGGTGCGGACCGCCGAACAGCGCGCAGTGGGCTTGGCGGAACTCACCGACGAGGAACTGGCCGCGATCAGCCCCGAGTTGACTCCGCAGGTTCGCGAGGTGTTGACCATCGAGGGTTCGGTGTCGTCTCGCGACGCCCGCGGCGGTACCGCGCCGGTTCAGGTGTCACGTCAGCTGGACCGGCTGCGGCAGAACACCGAACGACTGCGCCGTTGGGGCCACTGAGTCACGGCCCCCAGATCATCAGGTCTTCCATGCCGTTGTTCATGGTGACGGTGTTCGGTGCCGGACCGGTGACGTCGAAGTAGATCTTGCCGGTCGACTGCGCTCCCTGTGGGATGGTGGCGCCGCTGATCGCGTTCGGTGCCGCGACTTCCCAGAGCACCCGGTAAGCGGCCTGGTTGGGGGCCACCGCGTTGAACTGCGAAATAGCGGGGGTTACGGCGCCCCGGATGGCGTTCACGGTGGCGGTGGCCTCCCAGACGTGGCCGGCTACCGGGCGGCCGGGCATGGTGTCGCTGCTGGGTTTGAGATCGGCGACCCTCCAGGAAAAGACGATCTGGCCGACGGTGTCGGTCTCCTGCAGGGTGCTGCCCAGCTTGCCGACGATCGGGTAGGCCGCGGTCGCCAGCGGAGCGAGGGCCATGGCGATGATGGCCATGACCAGGGTTGCTGCTGCCGTCTTCAACATCGCGATGATCTTCATGGTGCCCTCCGCACTCGTGTGAACAACAATGGGCCAGCCGTCTTATCGAGAGTATCCCCGCTGCGGGCTACGGTGGGCGGCATCAGGAATTACCCGAAGAAACCACTGATCAGGCGGCGGGTAGCCACACCGGCGGTGCTCATCGCAGCCGGCGCACTGCTCTCCGGGTGCACCGCCGCACCACCGCCGCCATCGCCGCCATCGCTGCCATCGCCACCCGCAGCCGGCCGGGCGTCGCCGGCTGCCCCGCAAACCCGGACCGTCCGGGCCACCGTCGACCCCGTCACCGCCGCCGAACTCGGCGCGAGCTGGCGGCCGGGCTGCCCGGTCGGATCGGCTCAGCTGCGGCGGGTCGGCGTCGACCACCTGGGGTTCGACGGCAAGGCGCACCGCGGCGAGCTGGTGGTGCACGAAGAACTGGTTCCGCAGATCGTCGCCGTCTTCGAGCAGCTGTACCGGCTGGGCTATCCGATCGAGAAGATCCGCCCGGCCGCCGAGTACCCGGGGGCCGCCGACGAACTGTCCATGGCGGACAACAACACCTCGGCGTTCAGCTGCCGTCGCATACCGGGGTCCGGCAACTGGGCGCTGCACGCCTACGGCCGGGCAATCGACGTCAACCCCCTGCTCAACCCGTCCGTCGACGGCGGCACCTTCGAGCCGAGGAACGCCGCGGTCTATCTCGACCGTCGCCGCACCGACCCCGGTCTGCTGCACGACGGTGACCCGGCGGTGCGGGTCTTCACAGACCGGGGCTGGCGCTGGGGTGGGCACTGGTTATCACCGGTGGACTACCAGCACTTCGAGTGGCCCGGCTAGGGTCCGGATCAATTCGGTGCGCCCCATGGCCGCCGCGGACGCTGCCGGCCCCGGCGCCAGCGATCGGGCGGCTTTACCCGACCTTGACCAGGTGTTGAATCGCCCCACCGACGATCGGGGCCATGAGTACGCTTCAAGCCGTGGAACTGGGGGTTCTGGGACCTCTACAGGTGCGGCAGCATGGCGCGCCGGTCGCGATTCCGGGCGCCAAACCGCGCGCCGTCCTCACCATGCTCGGCCTGCACTGCGGCTCCCTGGTGTCGGCCGACTCACTGGTCGAGCTGCTCTGGGGCGATGATCCGCCGCGCACCGCGGACAAGGCTCTGCAGACCCACATCTCGTCGCTGCGACGCACCCTGGGTGACGGCTTCGTGCTGACCGAAGGCACCGGGTGGACACTGGCCGAGGCCGAGGTCGATGTCTCGCGCTACCGGTTGGCCGCCCGGATGGGCCGGGACGCCGCCGCCGCGGGCGACACCGGTCAGGCCGTGGCTCGCCTCGAGGAGGCGCTGACGCTGTGGCGCGGTATGCCTGAGCTGCCCGACAGCCGGCGGGGGATGTCCGAGAAGGCCCGCTGGGCCGAGGGGCATGCCGCACTGGTCGAGGATCGGGCCGACGCGCTACTCGCGACGGGCCGCGCCGCCGAGATCATCGGTGATCTGGAGGCGGCGGTGGCCGAGGCGCCGCTGCGCGAAAGGCGATGGGGCCAGCTGATGTTGTCCCTCTACCGCGCCGGTCGGCAGGGCGAAGCCCTGGGTGCCTATCGACGGGCGCGCTCGCTGCTGGCCGATGAGTTGGGGGTCGACCCGGGGCCGGAGCTGCGCCGGCTCGAAGCCGCGATAGTCACGCAGGACGCCTCGTTGGATATCCGTGTGACACATGATCTTCCGGTGGTCACCCGCGCGGTGACGTTCCTGCTCACCGATATCGAGGGGTCGACCGCCGCCTGGGAGGAAGACGCGCGGGCCATGGCGGTGGCTCTGGCCCGTCACGACGAGCTGGTCGGGCAGGTCATCACGTCGCGGGGAGGTTGGCTGATCAAGACCCGGGGCGAGGGCGATGCCACGTTCTCGGTCTTCGAGCGGCCGTCCGCGGCGGCCGCCGCCGCCGTCGAGTTGCAAGACGCGATCGGACACGAGCCGTGGGGGCTGCGCGAACCCATGCGCGTCCGGGTGGCACTGCACACCGGAGAGGCCGAGCTGCGCGACGGCGACTACTTCGGCCGGGCCGTCAACCGGGCCGCGCGGCTGCGCTCGCTGGCTGCCGGTGGCCAGATCCTGTGCTCGGGGGCGACCGCCGAGCTCGTCATCGACACCCTGCCCGACGACATGGTGCTCACCGACCTGGGCATGCGTCAGCTGCGCAACCTGGCGCGCCCGGAGCATGTTTTCCAGCTGCGTTTGGAGAGCGCCGGGGCCGAGGGGCCGCAACCGGAGACCAGCGATGCGCCCATGGAACGTCCAGCCCTACCCACGGTGCTGACCGGCTCGGGACCGTTCGTCGGGCGCGGTCGCGAGCTCGACCTGCTGCTGTCCGGCTGGCAGACCGCGCTCAGCGGTGGCATGCAGGCCGTGCTGGTCGCCGGCGAACCGGGCGTGGGCAAGACCCGGCTGGCCGGTGAATGGTCCCGGCAGGCCTACCAGCAAGGGGCACTGGTGCTGTACGGCCGGTGCGACGAGGACCTCGGCGCGCCCTATCAGCCGTTCGCCGAAGCTCTGCGTTCGCTGGTGCCCTTCCTCGGTGCCGGCCGGCTGCGGGGACTGCGGGGTCTGGAGGCACTGCTCGCGCTGATCCCCGGGCTGGTCGATGTGGTGCCCGACCTGGCCGCGCCGATGCGCGCCGACCCGGACACCGAGCGCTACGCACTGTTCGACGCCGTCGTCGCGCTGCTGGACATCGCCTCGGTGGGCGTACCGGTCGTGCTGATCCTCGATGACCTGCACTGGGCGGCCAAGCCGACGCTGCTGCTGCTGCGCCACCTGCTGCGGTTCGGCGAACGCACCCGGGTGCAGATCGTCGGCACCTACCGCAGCACCGACCTGGACCGCTCCCATCCCCTGGCGGCGATGCTCGCCGACCTGCACCGAGACGGGACAGCGAGCCGCATCAACCTCAGCGGCCTCGATGAGGACGACGTGACCGCCTACGTCGCCGAGGCCGGCTACGACGACGAAAAACTGGCGCACGCCCTGGCGTCGGTCACCGGCGGCAACCCGTTCTTCCTCATCGAGGCGCTGCGCCATGTGGACGAGAGTGGCGGCGTGTGGGACCAGAGCACGCTGCCGCAAGGGGTGCGCGAGGCCGTGAGCCGCCGGCTGTCCCGGCTTCCGGCGGAGACCAACAAGGCCCTTGCCGCCGCCGCGGTGGTGGGCAGCCGGTTCGCGCTGGACCTGGTCGAGCAAGTGGTGGGCAGCGATCTCGTCGACGCGTTCGACGAAGCGTGCCAGGCCGGAATCGTCATCGAAGAGCCCGGCGGTCGCTACCGGTTCAACCACGCCCTGGTCCGGCAGTCACTGCTGGCCGAGTTGCCGTCGGTGCGGCGCATGCGGCTGCACCAGCGCATCGCCGCGACACTGGAGACCCGGCCCGGCGCCGGCGACGAGTTGCCGGCCGAGCTGGCATATCACTACTTCGAATGCGCGTGGGCGGGCAACGCGGCCAAGGCCGTCCACTACTGCCGGCGCGCCGCCGACCAGGCGATGGCACGACTGGCCTACGAGGGCGCCGCCGACCTGTACGACCACGCCCTGCACGCACTCGAGGAGATCGACGAGGAGCTGCCCGACCGTGACGCGCAAGTCTCCGAGCTGCTGCTCGCGCGCTGCGAGGCGCTGCTGGCCGCCGGTGACGTGGCTTCGGCGGTTGGCGCGGTCTCGCAATTGCAAGCAGCGACAGTCGATTCGGCCCGGCTGACGGCCTGGGCGGCTTGCTTCGACGGCCAGCTGGCAATGCTGACCCGTCCCGAGCGGCTGGACGAGGTCGAGGCCGCGTTGGGCGCGGCGGCCGAAAAGCTGGCCGGATTGGACGATGCCGCAGGGGAAGCCAAAGCGCACACCGTTCGGGCCGGGTGCCTGGCCCGCCTCGGGCGGATCGGCGACTGCGAAGTCGCCCTGGACAATGCCCTTACCGCGGCGCGGCGCGCACGTGAGCACCGCCGGGTGAACGCCGTTCTGGCAGGCGCGCCGGTTGCGGCGCTGTGGGGCCCCAACCCGGTGCCGCGGGCCGGCGGGCGGTGCCTGGACGTGGTGCGACTGCTGCGCATCACCACCGACTCCCCCGCGGTCGAGGCCACCTCGACGCGGTGCCAGGCCGTGTTGGAGGCCTTCCGCGGCCGGGCCGCCGCGGCCCGGCGGATGATCGAGTCGGCCCGGCGCATCGTCACCGAACTCGGTCTGCGCCATGCCCTTCTGGAGGTCGAGCAGTTCGCCGGCATCGTGGAGCTGGTCATCGACAATCCCGCGGCGGCCGAGCCGCAGCTGCGTAAGGCCTATCACGGCTTTCGCCGAATGGGCCTCGATACCGACACCGCCGAGACCGCCGCTTTGCTCGGCGGAGCGTGTCTGGCGCTCGACCGGGGCGCCGAGGCCGACGAATTGTGTTCGGAGAGCGAGCGGCTCGCCGGGCATGCGCTGAAGCCGTCGATCGCCTGGCGCACACTTCGCGCGCAACTGCTTTCGCACCACGGCGATCACGACGAGGCTCGAAAGGTTGCCGAGAACGCGGTCGCCCTGGCCGAGCGCACCGACGCCCTGGTCGATCACGGTGATGCCTGCTTGACGCTGGCAACGGTGTTGCAGGCCGGGGGCGACGTTGTCGGGGCACGAGCCGCCGCCGAGCAGGCGGTTGACTTGTACGAGCGGAAAGGTGCTGCGGCACTTGTGGAGAAGGCGCGCAGCATTCTCGGCGAGCGTGTCCAGCCGGTTGTCCCGGCGCCACCCGAAGCGCCCGTGGGCGAGCTGGACAACGCGGCCGTGCGAGTGGGCGAACGGGTGATGGCTGCTATTCATCAGAGAGCCTGGGACGAGTTCGAGCAGCTTTTTGCACCCGGGGGCTTCGTCGAGAGTCGCCGGAAGCTCGTCGGTTTTGGGCCGAACGACTTCCGATCGGAGGATGTGGTACATCAGACGAGGCACGACCTCGAGGCGGGTGCCATGCGAATCGATCAAGTCCACATCGCCGTGCGAGGCGAGCGCCTGGCTCTCTGCCGATTGGCGGTCGGCACGACCGACATGAGCCCCGGGGCGCCGCGCGACGAACTTCTTCAGCTATACGGGATCGACGAGGACGGTCGCATCGCGCTGCAGGTGTGGTTCGACGTCGACGACATGGACGCCGCGACCGCTGAGCTCGACGCCGCGTACGCCCGGTTCGAGGAGCGACGGTCGCAAGCACGCCTCGAGAATGCGGCGAGCCGATTGCTCGGAGGCTACTTTGGGCGCTTCGCCGCCCGCGATTGGGAGGTCATGGCCGAGACGCTGGCCGATGACTTTGTGACGGACGATCGCCGACGGGTGGTGAACGCGGGAGTCCGACGCGGTCGCGATGCCGAGATCGCGAACATGCGCTCCTTCGCCGAGGTTGGAATCACCGGCATAGCTCCGACCGTCATCGCGACCCGCGGGGAGCGTCTCGTACTGGTGCGTCACGATCTGGCCATCCGCGACTGGTCCGAGGGGATAGACCACCAGGTCGGCGTTGTCAAGATCAACTCCGACAACCAGATTGCGGCCCATGTCATGTTCGACGCCGACAACATCGATGCCGCGTTCGCCGAGCTCGACGCCCGCTACCTGGCCGGCGAAGCGGCTGCCCACGCGCGCACCTGGTCGGTCGTTGCGGAAAGCTACGCCGCCCTCAACCGGCACGAGCTCCCCAACAGCACGCCTGACTGGGTGAACATCGACCACCGTCGGGTGGCGGCGCTGGAGGCGGGTGGTCTGACCGCATACATCCGTAGTGCATGGGGCGACACGCCGGACCTCAGCCTCTACATCGAGGCCGTACATCGGCTAAACGGTCTCGGAGCACTCTTCACCCGAGTGGCTCGTGGGACCTCACACCAGGGCTTCGACGCCGAATGGCGGTCAACCGACATCATCGCGGTCGAAGGCGATCGAATATGCCGCTGCGAGCTCTTCGACGAGGCGGACCTCGACACCGCGCTCGCGCGGTTCGAGGAGCTCGACCGGCCGGCACCGTGGTTGTCGAACGCGGCAACCCAAGTGGCTGAACGTTTTCTGGCGCACTTCGCAGTAGGCGACATTGACGCCATTGCGCAGATCCTGGCCGACGACTTCTGTAATGACGATCGTCGGTCGGTGGTGGGCTCGGGTGTGCGAAACGGGGTGGCTGCCCAGGTCGCGGACCTCCGTGCTGTCGGCGGTCTTTTCGACAACGTCTCATCGACCGTCATGGCGATCCGCGGCGAGCGTCTCTCGCTCCTGCGTTCGGGTTTCTCCAGCGGCGGCCAGGGCTCCGATGCGTTTCGCACCGACGCACTCAGCTTGGTCGAGATCAACGCCAATGGGCGGGTCGTCGCGCTGGTCACGTTCGCCGTCGATGACTTCGATGCTGCGCTGGCCGAACTCGATGCGAGGTATCTCGCCGGCGAGGCGGCCGCGCACGCGCAGACCTGGTCTCTTGTCACAGGCGGTTATGCCGCGCTCAACCGACGCGAGCTCGCTGCGACGGCACCCGACTGGGTGAACATCGACCACCGCCGCGGGGCAGCCTTCGCCCCCGGCGACTTCATCGCGTATATCCAAGCCGCCTGGGACGACTCGCCCGACACCAGAATCTACATCGCCGCGGTGCATCGGCTCAGCGACATCGGAGCGGTCGTCACCCATGTGGCGCACGGGATCTCACAAGAAGGCTTCGACGCCGAGTGGCGGGATGTCCTCCTTGTGACGGTCGAAGGCGACCTGATCGACCGCTGCGAGTTGTTCGCCGAGGCAGACCTCGACGCCGCGCTCGCGCGCTTCGACGAGCTGCAGTCGGAGACACCGCGCCTGGAGAATGCGGCGAGCCGCGCACAGCACCGGTTCCTGGCGTACTTCCGGGCCCGCAACTGGGCGGCGATAGCCGAGACCCTGACCGACGGTAGTTTCGTCGACGATCGCCGTCGCGTAACGGGTTCCGGGTTCTGGGATGGTCACGATGCCGTGATCGCAAACCTGCGAGCCCTCGCCGACGCAGCACCGGTGACGTGGTCCGTCATCGCGACCCGCGGGGAACGCCTTTCCCTAACTCGCGTCTGTTCCCCGAACCGCGACCTGCGGCAGGGGGACTTCAGCAGCGACATGCTCATCATCGCCGAGATCGACACCGACGAGCGGATCGCAGCGCAGATCGCGCTCGGCGTCGACGGCGTCAACGCGGCGTTCGCTGAGCTGGACGCTCGGTACCTCGCCGGCGAGGCGGCCGCCCACGCCCGCACCTGGTCGGCCGTCACGGCGGCCTACGCGGCGGTCAACGGCGGTGAGCTTCCCCCGACGACGGCGGACTGGGTGAACGTCGACCACCGGCGAGCGATCGCGTTCGGGCCCGGTGAGCTCCGGGCTTATCTCCACGCGAGCTGGGACGTGGTGCCGGGCGTCTACACCCACATCGAGTCCGTGCACCGGCTCAGCGATCTCGGGGCAGTGGTCACCTACGTCATGCACGGAACCTCGCGCGAGGGCTTCGACGCCGAGTGGCGGGAGATCTGCGTGATAACGGTTGCCGGGGACCGCACCAATCGCTCCGAGCTGTTCGACGTGGCAGATCTCGACGCCGCGCTGGCAAGGTTCGACGAGCTCGACCGGCCGGCGTCCGACTGAGTACGTCGCCGGGCATCCCGTTATTCGACCTGCTCGGACAGCTCCAGCCACCGGCTCTCGGCCTCGGCGACCTCGGTTTCGAAAGCCCGCAACTGCCGGGTCAACCGATTGAGCCCGCCATGATCGGACTGATCGTGTCCGGCCAACTCGTGGTGTTTTGCCTCGATCTGCTCGGCCAACTTCGCCAACCGTCGATCCAGGGCGGCGATCTCCTTCTGCACGGCCCGCAGCTCGGCACCGGACAGCCCGGCAGCCCGCTCGGCGGGCGCCGATCGCGGGGCAGGGGCCGGCCTCGAGACAGCGGCCAACCGCAGATAGTCGTCGATGCCGCCGGGCAGGTGCCGCAGCCGGCCGTCCAGGATCGCGTACTGCTGATCGGTGACCCGCTCCAGCAGATACCGGTCGTGGGAGACCACGATCAACGTGCCCGGCCAGGAGTCGAGCAGATCCTCCGTGGCGGTCAGCATCTCGGTGTCGACGTCGTTGGTGGGTTCGTCGAGAACCAGCACGTTCGGCTCGGACAGCAGCGTGAGCATCAGCTGCAGCCGCCGCCGCTGACCACCGGAGAGCTCACCGACCCGCGACGACAGTTTTGCCCGGTCGAAACCCAACTGCTCCAACAGCTGCGCCGGGGTGAGCTCCCGGTCGTCGACCTGATAGCTGCCGGCCAGCCGCCCCAGCACCTCGGCCACTCGGGTGTCGGCGTCGGCGGCCAGCGCACCGGACTGCTGATCGAGAGTTCCCAGCCGAACCGTCTTACCCCGCTTGACCCGTCCGCTGTCCGGTACGACGGTGCCGGCGATAAGACCGAGCAGAGTGGACTTGCCGGCCCCGTTGGCGCCGACGATGCCGGTGCGCTCACCCGGGGCGATCCGCCACTCGATGTCGCGCAGCACCGGGCGGCCGGCAAAAGAGACACTGACGTCGAGCAGGTCGATGACGTCCTTGCCCAGCCGAGCCGTCGCCAGCTTGGCCAACTCCACGCCGTTGCGCAGCGGCGGCACGTCGGCGATCAGGGCGTTGGCGGCCTCGATCCGGAACTTCGGTTTCGATGTGCGCGCCGGTGCCCCGCGCCGCAGCCAGGCCAGCTCCTTGCGCATCAGGTTCTGTCGCTTGGCCTCGCTGGCAGCGGCCATCCGGTCGCGCTCGACGCGGGCCAGCACGTAGGCGGCGTAACCGCCCTGGAACGGCTCGACGATCCCGCCGTGCACTTCCCAGGTGCTGGTCGCAACCTCGTCGAGGAACCAACGGTCGTGGGTGACCACCAGCAGGCCGCCGGCGTTGCGCGGCCAGCGGTTCCGAAGATGGGCGGCCAGCCAGGTGACGCCTTCGATGTCGAGGTGGTTGGTCGGCTCGTCAAGCGCGATCACATCCCAGTCGCCGACCAGCAGCGCGGCCAGCTGCGCCCGGCGGCGCTGGCCGCCGGAGAGCCCGGCGACATCGGCATCCCACCCGATGTCGGGCACCAGCCCGTCGATCACATCACGGATCCGCGGCTTCGATGCCCACTCGTGGTCGGCCGCGTCGCCGACCAGCGTCCAGCCCAGCGTATGCCCGGGCGTCAGGGTGTCGGCTTGATCCAGCATCCCGACCCGCAGCCCGCTGCGCCGGGTGACCCGGCCGCCGCCGGGGCTCATCCGGCCGGCAAGCAACTGCAGCAGCGACGACTTTCCGTCCCCGTTGCGGCCCACGATGCCGACCCGGTCGCCCTCGTTGACCCCGACGGTCACCGAGTCCAGCACCACACCGGTCGGGTACTGCAGGTGCAGGGCCTCGGCTCCGAGTAGATGCGCCACCGCCCGAACCTTACTGTGCCAGAATATGCAGGTTGTTCCAGCCATGAGCAGCGACAATGTCACAGGAGGGGAGCAGGGTGGACCTGGATTTCTCGGCAATCACCCGACCGGTCGAGTGGCTGGTCGCCACTGCGCAGAACGGCTTGGAAGTGCTGCGCTGGGGCGGCCTGGAGACCGGCAACGTGCCGTCGCCGTTCCAGATCGTCGAGACCGTTCCGATGTACAAGCTGCGGCGCTACTTCCCGCCCGGCAGCCGGCCCGGGATGCCTGCGGCCGGTCCGCCGGTGCTGCTGGTGCACCCGATGATGATGTCGGCGAACATGTGGGACGTCACCCCGGACGAGGGCGCCGTCGGCATTCTGCACTCGGCCGGCTGCGACGCATGGGTGATCGACTTCGGCTCGCCCGACGAGGTGGAAGGCGGCATGCGCCGCAACCTGGCCGACCACATCGTCGCGCTCAGTCAGGCGATCGACACGGTCGTCGGTGCCACCGGCCAGGATGTCCACCTGACCGGGTATTCACAGGGCGGCATGTTCGCCTACCAGGCGGCGGCGTACCGGCGTTCGAAGAACATCGCCAGCATCGTGGCATTCGGGTCCCCGGTCGACACCATGGCCGGCCTGCCCGGCGGCATGCCGCCCGGCATCGCCTCCGGCGTGGCCGGTTTCATGGCCGATCACGTCTTCAACCGGCTGGACATCTCGGGTTGGATGGCGCGCGTCGGCTTCCAGATGATGGACCCGCTCAAGACCGCCAAGGCGCGACTGGATTTCCTGCGCCAGCTCCACGACCGCGAGGCCCTGCTGCCACGGGAGTCGCAGCGCCGGTTCCTGGAGTCGGAGGGTTGGATCGCCTGGTCGGGCCCGGCGATCGCCGAGCTGCTCAAGCAGTTCATCGCCCACAATCGGATGATGACCGGCGGCTTCGCGATCAACGGCCAGCTGGTGACCCTGACCGATATCACCTGTCCGATACTGGCTTTCGTCGGGGAGGTCGACGACATCGGGCAACCCGCGGCGGTTCGCGGCATCCGGCGCGCGGCACCGAGCGCCGCGGTCTACGAATACCTGCTGCGGGCCGGGCATTTCGGCCTGGTTGTCGGGTCCAAGGCGGCTGAGCAGTCCTGGCCGACCGTCGCCGACTGGGTGCTGTGGCTGTCCGGGCAGGGCGACCAGCCGGCCGGGGTGGTGCCGATGGTCGACCAGCCCGCCCAGCACGGAGACAGCGGGGTCGCGATGAGCTCCCGGGTCGCCCATGGCCTCGGTGAGGTCTCCGGGCTCGCGCTGACGCTGGCCCGCGGCGCCGCCGATGCCCTGGTCGCCACCCAGAAGTCGATGCGCACGATGGCGGTCGAGACAGCCCGGACGCTGCCCCGGCTGGCCCGATTGGGCCAGATCAACGACCACACCCGGATTTCGCTGGGCCGGATCATCGACGAACAGGCCGACGACTCCCCGCACGGGGAATTCCTGCTGTTCGACGGGCGGGTGCATACCTACGAAGCGGTCAACCGGCGGATCAACAACGTGGTGCGCGGCCTGATCCAGGTCGGCGTGCGCCAGGGCGACCACATCGGGGTGCTGATGGAGACGCGACCCAGCGCCATGGTCGCCATCGCCGCGCTGTCCCGGCTTGGCGCGGTCGCCGTCCTGATGCCGCCGGATGCGGACCTGGCCACCGCCGCCCGGCTGGGCGGGGTGGCTGAGATCATCACCGGCCCAACCAATCTGGGCACAGCGCTGGTGGCGTCCCGTGAGCTGGGCTGCCAGCTGCTGGTGCTCGGCGGCGGTGAATCGCGCGACCTGCACCTGCCGCCGGACGCCCTGGAAACGGGTCAGGTGATCGACATGGAGCAGATCGACCCGGACGCGGTCGAGTTGCCCGGCTGGTATCGGCCCAACCCCGGCTACGCGCAGGATCTGGCGTTCGTGGCGTTCAGCGTCGTGGCCGGCAACCTGGTCGCCAAGCAGATCACCAACTACCGCTGGGCGCTGTCGGCCTTCGGCACCGCGTCGACGGCCGCGCTGTCCAGCAGCGACACCGTCTACTGCCTGACCCCGCTGCACCACGAGTCCGGCCTGCTGGTCAGCCTGGGCGGGGCGGTGGTCGGCGGCGCCCGCATCGCGCTGTCCCGAGGTCTGCGCCCGGACCGGTTCGTCGCCGAGGTACGCCAGTACGGGGTCAGCGTGGTGACCTACACCTGGGCGATGCTGCGGGAGGTCATCGACGATCCCGGGTTCGGATTGCACGGCAATCACCCGATCCGGCTGTTCATCGGATCGGGCATGCCCACCGGGCTGTGGCAGCGGGTGACGGACGCATTCGCTCCCGCCCACATCGTGGAGTTCTTCGCCACCACCGACGGCCAGGCCGTGCTGGCCAACGTTTCCGGTGCCAAGGTCGGCAGCAAGGGCCGGCCGCTGCCGGGCGCCGTCCACGTGGCACTGGCTGCCTACGACCCGGAAAACGACCTGATCCTGGAGGATGATCGGGGCTTCGTCGCGGTTGCCGAGACGAATGAGATCGGGGTGCTGCTGGCCAAACCGCGCGGTCCGATCGATCCGGCCGCGTCGGTCAAGCGCGGGGTTTTCGCCCCCGCCGACACCTGGATCTCCACCGAGTACCTGTTCCGGCGCGATGCCGACGGCGACTACTGGCTGGCCGGCGGGCGCGGATCGGTGCTGCACACCGCCCGCGGGGTGGTTTACCCGGTGCTGATCACCGACGCGCTCGGACTCCTCGCCGGCGTCGACCTGGCGGTGAACTATCCGGTGCCGGTGGGCGACACCCGGCTCGTCGTGACGGCAATCACGCTGCGCCCGGGGGCGGCCATCACCGCGGCGGACCTGAGCGCGGCGGTCGCCGGCATGCCCGTCGGGCTGGGGCCGGACATCGTGCACGTCGTACCGGAGCTGCCGCTGAGCGCCGTCTACCGGCCCGCCGTCGGCGCGCTGCGCGACGCCGGGCTTCCCCGGCCCGGCCGGCACAGCTGGTACTTCGACGCCGACAGTCAGCAGTTCAAGCGATTGACCGCGGCCGTACGCGCCACGCTCACCGGTGACCAGCCGTGATCGACGAAACCCTGCTGGCGATCCTGGTCTGCCCGGCCGACCGCGGCCCGCTGCTGCTCGTCGACGATCAGCTGCTCTACAACCCGAGGCTGCGGCGCGCCTACCGCATCGAGGCCGGTATCCCGGTGTTGCTCATCGCCGAGGCACGCGACGTGGATGCCGACGAGCATGCCCGGCTCCTGGCACGCGCAACTCCGGCAGCTCCCCGGTGAGGTAGTGCTGGAGATTCGGGGCGATGGTCGCCACGATCTGATCCACCGGCAGCGAGGCGAGCGGTTCCAAGCCGATGACGTAGCGCGCCATCACGATTCCCATCAGTTGGCTGACCACGAATTCTGCGCGCAGGGTTCCGGTTCCCGGCGGATCGTCGGCTTTGGCGGCGAGTTCGGTGACGACGATGTCGCGAAAGAACAACCGCGCCAAATCCAGGTCGGCACCGGCCAGCATGGACCGCAGGGTGGCGATCAAGCTGGTGCCCAACTCGGAATCCCACAGCGGCAGCAACAGGGCCGGCAACGTGTGTCCGAGCCGCTCGACGGCGGTTTCCCGCAGCGGCCCGATGACCGTCATCGGATCAACGGGCAGTTGCGTTGCGGCGGCGAACAATTGCTGCTTGGTGCCGAAATAGTGGTGCACCAGTGCGGAATCCACGTCGGCCGCCGCGGCCACGGATCGGATGGAGGTGGTGTCGAGCCCGTTGCGGGCGAACAACTCGCGGGCGCTGGCGAGGATCCGCTCGCGGGTGTCGGAGCTGCCCGGTGGCCGGCCGGGTCGCCTCCGGTTTGCCGGGGCGATCACTACGGTGTCCGTCTCCGCAGGGTGGCTGCGGCAAGGCACAGTGTGACGATCGTGAAGCCGAGCACCACACAGGTATCGCGAATCGCAACCGTGGTCAGCTCCGGATTGGCGCCCACCTGCTGGACGGCTTCCAGCGCATAGCTGGCCGGCAGCGCGTTGCTGATACACTGCAGCCAGCCCGGCATCATCGCGCGCGGCACGATGATGCCGGCCAGCAGCAACTGCGGCACCATCACCAAGGGAATGAATTGCACGGCCTGGAACTCGGTGCGGGCGAAAGCACTACACAGCAGGCCGATCGCCACGCCCAGCACAGCGTTGACAATCGAGATCCCGAACACCCAGCCGGCGCTGCCCGCGGTGTCAAAGCCCAGCAGCCGAAACGACACAGTGCAGGCCAATGTGGCCTGCGCGGCGGCGGCGATCGAGAACGCGGTGCCGTAGGCGACCAGCAGGTCGAGCCGGCGCAGCGGGGTGGTCAGAATGCGCTCCAGGGTTCCCGACGCCCGCTCCCGCTGCATCGTCACCGAGGTGATCACGAACATCAGGAAGAACGGGAAAAGGCCCAGCAGGATCAGGCAGGCGGTGTTGAACGGCGACGAGGTGCCGGGTGGGTGCGGCACATTCTGGAACATGAAGTACATCAAGGCGATGACGAGGCTGGGCACCAGCAGAATCATCGCGACGCTGCGCCGGTCACCGACCAACTGGCGCAGGATCCGCAGCGTGGTGGCCGCGTACGGTTGAGCCGTCAGCCGCGGGCGGGCGCGGTGCTGTGCCGGATGACCGAGAGGAACGCTTCCTCCAGCGATGTGCATCCGGTGTCCTCTCGGAGTCGGGTGGGTGTGGTGTGGGCCAGCAGTCGCCCCTCGCGGATCAGCAGCAGATCGGCGCAGTGGTCCGCCTCGTCCATCACATGGCTGGACACCAGAAGCGTGGTGCCGCGCCGGGCCAGGTCGTGAAACTGCCGCCAGAGCTCGGCCCGCAGCACCGGGTCCAGCCCGACCGTCGGCTCGTCGAGCACCAGCAGGTCCGGGCGGCCGATCAGCGCACAGGCCAGCGACACCCGGGCCCGCTGCCCACCGGACAGGTTGGCGCAGTAGTCGTTGCGGTGGTCGACCAGATCCACCGACTCGAGCACCTCGTCGACGACATCTCGGCCGGTTCCGGCCAGTGCGGCGAAGTAGCGGAGATTGTCGACGATCCGCAGATCGCTGTAGATCGTCGGGTCCTGGGGCATGTAGCCGACCCGGTTCCGCAGCGGCGCGGAGCCGGCCGGGTGGCCCAGCACCGTGACCGTGCCGGTGGCGACGAGCTGGCTCCCGACAACGCAGCGCAGCAGTGTCGTCTTACCGCAGCCGGACGGGCCGAGCAGACCGGTGACGGTGCCGCGCGCGATCCGCACCGAGAAGTCGTGCAGCACCGGCTGTCCGCCACGGACCACCCGCAGGCGGCTGATGTCGATCGCCGTCCCGGAACCGCCGCCGAAGGAATTCACGATGCGATGAATATCGCCCCTCGGCACGCGCCTGTCAATGCGCGCGGGCAGAATCTGGACGGTGAGCGCCGACGAGTTGGCAGTCGACCCACTCGCTGCTGCGCACCGGTTGCTGGGTGCAACGGTCACCGGGCGCGGGGTGGGCATCACCGTCGTCGAGGTCGAGGCGTACGGGGGTGTGCCCGACGGCCCCTGGCCGGACCGGGCGGCGCATTCCTACCGGGGTCCCACCGGGCGAAACACGGTGATGTTCGGGCCGCCCGGGCGTCTCTACACCTACCGCAGCTACGGAATCCACGTCTGCGCCAACGTCGCCTGTGGACCTGACGGGACCGCTGCCGCGGTGCTGCTGCGCTCCGGGGTAATCCGGGCCGGGATCGAGCTGGCCCGGTCCCGGCGCGGTGCGGCTGCCGACGCCGCACTCGTCCGCGGACCCGGGAACCTGTGTGCGGCCTTGGGAATCGCTATGGACGACAACGGTATCGACCTATTCGATCCGGACAGCCCGGTGCGGCTGGACCTCAGCGATCCCGTTGTCGCGATGGCCGGACCCCGGGTGGGCGTCAGCAGTGCGGCCGACCGGCCCTGGCGGTTATGGCTGCCCGGCTGCCCGCAGGTCTCGGCGTACCGGCGCAGCCGGCGTGCGCCGGCGCCGGGGGAGAGCGACTGATCGCGGACCGGTCTAGCAGAATCTCACTCATGGGCATTCTCGACGAGCTGAATTGGCGCGGGCTGATCGCCCAATCCACCGACTCCGAGGCGCTGGCCGCCGCGCTCGACCGCGGGCCGATCACCGTCTATGCCGGCTTCGACCCCACTGCGCCCAGCCTGCACGCCGGCAATCTGGTGCCGCTGCTGGCGCTGCGCCGCTTTCAGTGCGCCGGACACCGCCCCGTCGTGCTGGCCGGCGGCGCCACCGGACTGATCGGCGATCCGCGCGACAGCGGCGAGCGGACCCTGAACACCGCCGATGTCGTTGCACAGTGGACCGAGCGGATTCGCGGCCAGCTGGAGCGTTTCGTCGACTTCGACAAGACCCCGACGGGCGCCGTCGTCGTCAACAACCTGGAGTGGACCGGAGCCATGTCGGCGGTGGAGTTCCTGCGGGACGTCGGCAAGCACTTCTCGGTCAACGTCATGCTGGACCGCGACACCATCCGGCGGCGGCTGGATGGGGAGGGCATCTCCTACACCGAGTTCAGTTACATGCTGCTGCAGGCCAACGACTAC
Organism: uncultured Mycobacterium sp.; assembly: GCA_964525125.1. Classification (GTDB taxonomy): domain Bacteria; phylum Actinomycetota; class Actinomycetes; order Mycobacteriales; family Mycobacteriaceae; genus Mycobacterium. The sequence continues at coordinate 1,153 of CAZGGK010000014.1, read as the reverse complement.
GTCGAACTGCACCGGCGGTACGGCTGCGCCCTGCAGATCGGTGGCTCCGACCAGTGGGGCAATATCGTCGCCGGGGTGCGGCTGGTGCGGCAGCGGCTGGGGGCGACCGTGCACGCGCTGACCGTGCCGCTGGTGACCGCCGCCGACGGCGCCAAGTTCGGCAAGTCCACCGGCGGCGGCAGTCTGTGGCTGGATCCGGAGCTGACCAGCCCGTATGCCTGGTATCAGTACTTCGTCAACACTGCCGACGCCGACGTCATCCGCTACCTGCGCTGGTTCACGTTCCTGTCCGCGGACGAGCTGGCGGAGTTGGCGGCGGCGACGGCGGACCGGCCGCACGAGCGTGCCGCCCAGCGGCGCCTGGCCCGGGAGTTCACCACCCTGGTGCACGGTGCGGCCGCCACCGAGGCGGTCGAACTGGCCAGCCAGGCGCTGTTCGGCCGTGGCGAGCTGTCCCGGCTGGACGAGGCGACACTGACGGCGGCCCTGCACGAGACCCCGGTTGCGCAACTGGCGCCGGGCGAGCCGGACGGCATCGTCGACCTACTGGTGGCCACCGGGCTGTCGGCGAGCAAGGGGGCTGCTCGGCGCACCATCGGCGAAGGTGGGGTATCGGTCAACAACGTGCGCATCGACGGTGAGGAGTGGCGACCGCAGTCCGGCGACTTCCTGCACGGCCGCTGGCTGGTGCTGCGCCGCGGCAAACGCAATGTGGCCGGCTTGGAACGCGTCACCGAGCGGGTCACCGAGCGGGTCACGGAGCGGGTCACGGAGCGGGTCACCGAGCCTCCCGGTTGATCTTGAACGGCCCAAACCCCCCATCTAGCAGCTAGTTTGACTCTCAGGTTGCCCTCGCGTAACTTTATCCACGTCGCCGCGGCCCGGATGTCCGGGAAGACGCGACCGTCCCACGAAATCCAGGCGATTTCGTGGGAGTTCCATCTACACGGTCAGTGCGCCTGCAATTTTCTCTCGCAAGCTCGACTGCGCGTTAGACGGGGCGTGTTGTTTGAGAACTCAATAGTGTGTTTGGTGTTTTGTTTGTTGTTGTTTTGCCATGCTCTCGGCTTCCCGTGTTGGGGGTGTGGTTGTTTTTTTATGTCGGTTTTTGAACTGATGTTTTCAGGATTTTTCTGAACAGGTTTTGTTTGGA
>CAZGGK010000013.1:0-80133 GCA_964525125.1 uncultured Mycobacterium sp. | reverse complement strand
GTCGGACATTAACTGCCACCAGGGACACGACACTTACCGCTGCGACTCACAGACTACTGCCCGCACGAAACACTGGATGTGTGTAACGCTTGCCGATCGGCTTACGAACATCCGAGGCAACGCCGGACTCACCTCACCCCATGCGGGTCACCGATCGGGCAACCAGGTTTCCGAAACGGTTCTGTGCATTGGGCGGCAGTTCAATTGTCTCGAAGCGTTCGTCAGCGATACGGCGGACAACGGCATGAAACGGCCGCGGCTGCAGGCGGCGCTTCATGCGCGATGCCAAGACCCATGTGCCCTATTCGATAGACCGGGTGATCCGTAACTTCGCAGTTTCGGTGCCGCGGCAACCTGGCCGACGGGCCGTGAGATCACCACCTTCGCTCACATAGGGCTGCAGGGCCACGCAGCGCTCTGCTTTCGCTTCCTCGCAGGACGCCGCGCTTGATGACTCGGGCCAGACACAGAAACCGTTGGTGATGTTATGCTTTGTCTGAAGGACGTCAGGAGGACGAATCATGGCATTCGAAGTGTTCGACAAGCGGAGCGCTCCATCGCGTGGGGCGCCGAGCGCCACCATTCAACGCCGCGGCATTCTGTCGCTGAACGCGCCTGCCCACGCTCTGATTAACGACGCTGAAGAGGTTGAGCTGCTCTTCGACGCTGATCGACAAGTGATAGCACTACGTCCGTCTGAGCCGACGACGCGAAGTTACAAGTTCCGAAACACGAAGACGTCGAAGCAGGTGATGCTTTCGCTCGTTTCGTTCGCCGGCCACTACGGTCTCGACTTCGCAGTCAGTCGCAGGTACGCGCCGACCGTTGAGGACGGGATGCTGTGCATCGACTTGCGCGGCTCGTCGGTTGAGATACGTGGAAACCGTTCTGCCAGCAAGGATCCGGATGAGTGAATCCGCCGCCATAACTACTTCTGGCCTGACCCCGCTGTCACGGGATCAGGCCAGGACACGCCTGAGGACGCGTCGTGACTGCAAGAGTCATCGTCAGCGTAGCGGACTTGCCGGGGGTTCAGAAGCCCCCAGTCCTTCCTCGGGCCTTACCGGAAGGAGTGGCCATGCCGCTTATCACTGAGTACTACGGTATCGATCGCCCGGTGCCGTTCGCTGACGTCGACGTCTTCGACGACAACAGGCTCTTCGTCGACCCACACATGGTGCGCCTGCGGCCAGGGCCGGAGCCGTTTGGCCACAATGCGGTCTGGTGTCTCGACTCATTCCTGAGCGAGGTCGTCCGATGCGTACTCGATGGGTCGACCGGGGCAGCCGAGCATGGAGAGCAGCTCCTGCAGCAGTTCCGTGAACCGCCCGAGACACGGCTCGGCATGTGTGCGGCTGGAGCACAGGGCCACGGCGGCGCCGCGATGATCGGAACTGCGATCTGGGAGGCTCTTGTAGGAGAACTCGAAGCTCTGCTTCGCGTCGGCGTCCTACGTCATCTGGAAGAACTCCCACTTTTCGTCAACGGTGTTGACCGCGACATCACCTCGGACCTCACCACGCGCATCATCTTCGAGACGCTGGGCAGGTTCACGGAGTCGATGATTGCTACGTACCCGGAATTGGCAAGCGACGACTATCCGACAATCACGGTCACGCGAACCGCATGGGACAGGCACGAGTCGCGCTGGCACGAGGTTTCATTGACGCTTCCGCAGGTGGCAAGTAAGCCGCTGCTGCTCGTCCCGAAAGGCTGGGTCCGGGCGTCACTGCTGATGTCAGCTGACCGCTTTTACGGGGTGTCCGTTCTCGGCTATGCGCAGGCCGAGCAAGCGGTCGTGCAACGCGACGGTCGAGTTATCAGGCCAACGAAGCGGAGTCTCAAGGCTCAGCCCGGACTTCAGGCTGTGCGTCCAACGAATCGGCAAGTAACTCTGCGAGCGGTGCATCAGTCGGCGGAGAATCTGATTGAAACGTTCACACACTACGTGGACGATCGCGTGGGGCCGGACGTCGAGGCCGCATAGTCGTGTGTTGCTGCCCTCGGCGCGACCCAGCACCGAGGGCAGCAACACACGATGCGCGTGGTGATCTGCCAGCGTGTGTCAGCTTCCTTCGGCTTCGGCGCCGGGCAGCAGGGCTGCTGGCTCGGGGTGCCGTAGGTGAGGAAGACCAGCGAGGCGTCGTCGCTCTCGTCCCAGATGGTGCGGTCGAACGTGACGGGCAGGGGGCGACGGGGGATGGCTGGTAGTACTCCTCGACTGAAATGACGCCGCCGTCCTCGCCGAAGGATACGGCGGACAGGGCTTCTGCCGGCGGTTTCAGCCAGAAGATCCCGGGCCTGGTTTCGTCGGGCTCGAAGCATCGCCGGGTCAGCCCGTTGGTCGTCAGCACCCGCTCCAAGTCGCCAGGGGTCACGGCGCCGACCAGCGAAGGCGGCTCTCGTACAAGCTCGGCGTCGACAGGCTCACCCAGGTCGTCGTTACCGACCGGCGCGTCATGGACGTCCTTGGCCTGCCGGCGGATCCGGTTGACTTCGGAGTCGACGTCGGCCGCTGTCGCTTCGCCGGTCAGCGCGAGGCGTTCGATGGCTTTTTCGACGTTGGCAAGCACCGGGGCGGCGTCGCCGACGATGTCGGTGAAGTCGCCGTAATCCTCGGCAATGCCCTTGTACACCTGTTCCTCGACGGTGTCGGCGTAGAAGTAGTTGTCGATGCGGATGTCACGGTAGCGCGCGCCGATGCGGTCGACACGGCCACGTTCGAGGCCACTGTTCGGTCGAACGCCAGGGCGCGCCCGCGCGCGGCGCGGTCCCGTGCCCGCCGCACGGCCGGTAAGGGAAGATTATCTGTATGGCTAAGGCTTTGTCGCTCAACGAGATCAGGCGCCGCTGCGCGTCTTTCGCGGCCGAGTGGCGCGACGAGCCCGGCGATGAACGGCAGCAGGCGCAGATGTTTGTTCGAGACCTACTGGCCGCGTTCGGGATCACGAAGTCCAAGGCCGCCTTGTATGAGAAGCGGGCCGAGCGAACCTCCACTGGGCGCCGCGGCTACATCGACGCCCTTGTGCCGGGCAAGTGCGCGATCGAAATGAAGTCGAAGGGCGCCGACCTCGAAAGGGCGGAGCGGCAGGCCCTGGACTACCTCGACAGCCTCACCGAGGCCGAGATGCCGCAATGGGTTATCACCAGCGACTTCGCTAGCCTGCGCATCCTCGACCTTGGCGCTGAGTCGGGCGCCGACACGGCAGAGTTCACTCTCGACGAGCTACCCGCGCGGGCCGAAGCCCTCGCGTTCTTGGCCGGCTACCAGGTGCGCACGTTCGGCGACAAGGAACAAGAACGCGCCTCCATAAAGGCCGCCCGGCTCATGGCCCAGCTCTACGAACAGCTTGATGACACCGGGTACGGCGATCATGAGGCGTCGATCTTTCTCGTCCGGCTCCTGTTTTGCCTGTATGCCGACGACGCGGGCCTGTGGGAACGGGACCTGTTCTACGAGTTCCTCGACAGCCGCACCGGCGAGGACGGCGCCGACCTCGGCCCGCAGCTCGCCCTGCTGTTCCAGGTCATGAACCGTCCTGCCGACAAACGGCACCATACGGTCGACGAGCTGATCGCCCGCTTCCCCTACGTCAACGGCGGCATCTTCGCCGAACCCTCCACCATCCCGTCGTTCGACAGCTCGATGCGGGACCTGCTGCTTGATGCGTGCGCGTTCGACTGGTCCGCGATCAGCCCGGCCATCTTCGGCTCTCTGTTCCAAGCCGTGAAATCTGCCGAGGCCCGCCGAGAACTCGGCGAGCACTACACCACCGAAACCAACATCCTGAAAACCATCGCGCCCCTGTTCCTCGACGAGCTTCGCGAGGCATATCGTGCCGCCGTCCACGACACAGGGCGGCTAAAGAAGCTCCGGGCGCACCTGGCAGATCTGCGGTTCCTCGACCCGGCCTGTGGCTGCGGGAACTTCCTTGTCGTCGCGTACCGCGAGCTGCGCAAGCTCGACCTGGACATTCTGCAACGACTCCAGGAACTCGGAGACACGTCGCAGATCCCCATGCTGTACTTCACCAAGGCGGATCTGCCGGTCACACTCGACCACTTCACCGGCATTGAAATCGAAGAATGGCCGGCGCGTATAGCTGAGACTGCGCTCCACCTGGCCAACCATCAGGCCAATCAGGCCATGGAACTCGCCCTGGGCAAAGCACCGGAGGCGCTGCCGCTCGGGACCGTCAACACGATCCACGTCACCAATGCACTGCGCGCCGATTGGCGTCAGATCGTTGAGCCCACCGCCAACCTCTACGTCATGGGCAACCCGCCGTTCCTCGGCGATAACACGCGCGGCGCCGATCAACTGGCCGACCTCCACCATGTGTGGGGAGGCGACAAGACCCTCTCCCGCATGGACTACGTGACCGGCTGGTACGCCAAGGCGCTCGACCTTTTCGACCACCGGTCACACCGAGGCGAGTGGGCGTTCGTCTCCACCAACTCCATCGCCCAGGGCGATCAGGCACCACGTCTATTCGGCCCGATCTTCGCGGGCGGCTGGCGGATCAAGTTCGCCCACCAGACCTTCGCCTGGTCCAGCGAGGCACCCGGCGCGGCCGCCGTGCACTGCGTCGTCATCGGGTTCACCAGCCGCAAACGCGCCAGACAGCGGCTGTTCACCTATACCGACCCGAAGTCCACGCCGCTCGAGGTGCCCGTCCAAACCGGCATCAACGCCTACCTGCTCGACGCCGTCAACGTGCTCGTCGAAAAACGCTCCACAGTCCTAAGCCCCGAGCTGGTCAAGACCGAGTACGGGTCGAAGCCCAGCGACGGCGGCCACCTGATTATCGAACCCGACGAGTACGACCAGGTCATGGCTGACCCGGTAGCCGCGAAATACGTCCACCGATACGTCGGAGCCCGCGAACTCCTGCATAACGAGGACCGCTGGTGCCTCTGGCTCGACGGCATGGACCCCGCCGACACCAGCCGCTCGACGCTGCTCAAACACCGCATCGAAGCCGTCAGAGACTTCCGCCTCGCATCCACGGCCGCATCCACCCGCGACTACCCTTACCCGCACCTGTTCCGGCAACTCGCCAAACAGCCCACCGACTATGTGTGCGTCCCGAGGCATGCCTCTGAGGGGCGCCGCTACTTTCCGGTTGCTCAGTTCCCGCCAAACGTCATCGCCAGCGACGCGACCTTCACCATCTCAGATCCGGATGGGTTCCAGTTCGCCATCATGTCCTCGTCCATGTTCATCACCTGGCAGAAGGCGATCGGCGGACGGATCAAGTCTGATCTGCGCTTTGCCTCGACCCTCACCTGGTACACCCTGCCGCTACCGAAGGTCGCCGCCGAAGATAGGGCCGCGATCATCAACGCCGGCCAAGGTGTCCTGGCCGCCCGGGCGCTGCATCCCGAACGGTCTCTCGCAGACCACTACAACCCGCTCGCCATGGACCCTGCCCTGGTAAAAGCGCACGACATACTTGACCGCGTAGTAGACCGAGCCTTCGGCGCGAAACAGCCCATCAAGACCAATGCCCAACGGCAAGAGATCCTGTTCAAGCGCTATGTCGAGCTCACCGATGTCGGCCAGGCCGGCGAGGCTCCGTTGCCTCGAGTGCGTCATCCGCGAGCTAAGACCAGCTAGTTTCCCAAGACGTATCCACATCGTGTCCACACCACTATCCACAAGATGTGTATATGGGCACGACGTGTGGACACTACATGTGGGGGTATTTCCGCCTTTCCGTCGGTGGGGTGCGCTAGAGTAACGCCCGAAGTACACAACGACCCCGATCGGCGCAGTGCCGACGAAAAGGTCAGCGGCCATATCGGGGTCGAGGGTGTTCTGTGGTAGGAACCCACCGACTCTAACCCGGAGCGACTGGGCGGGCTACAGGAAGCCCGTCACAGTCGCCGCTGGGTGTGGCCGTCGTGTGCGGAAGGGAGCTATGAAAATGGCAAGCACCAAACCGCTCTCTCCTGGGGAGTCAGCACCGCGGTCCGGTCTTTACGAGATCGTTGGGCCGCGGGGCGGGCGAACCGGTCAGGAACGTACCGTAGTTCGTCACGAGCCTTTGCCGCCGACGCCGAAGCCGGGGCAAGGCTTCATCCTTGTTGATCCGGCACGCAACGGCGACGGCAGAGGGAAGTAACGAACTGGTGGGGTGCCACCCATCTGGGCGGCACCCCACCACCTGCAAGGTCACCTTGGCGCACGGGAAGGAGCGAAGGCGCTATGCGAGTGGTCGCCAGAGCGGCAAACATCTTTGGCACGATCGCCGGCGCCGCACTGTTGACGGCGTGTACGCCAGGCGAATCGGTTCCACCCGTCACCGTCACGCAGATTTCGACCGTGACCGTGCTCTCGACAGTTGTACAGCCTGCTGATGCGGTCGGATCAGCCGTACCGCCGGTCGCAGCTGAGCCAGAGATTTGCGCCGGTATACGTGCCCAACGGCAGGTCAACGAGAGGCTCTCGTCCGACGGCTATGCCGATAGCTACGGTGCGGAGTATGACGCGCTGCTGCGCGCCAGTGGTTGCCGCCCATGAGCCAACGAAGAGTGCAAGCGGTCAGCAGTCCAGCGGGTACGGCTGGACTCACTGCTGCGGGGTTGCGCCGTATCGTGCTGCGCCTTCCGGAACGCACGCCGATTGCCGAGGCCTTCGAGGACAGTGACCGCGCGGAACGTGCGCGAAGGTCGGTCTACTACAGGTCACAGCGGGAGCATGTTGAGCGGTGGCTCGCCGAGTACAACGGCCCCGGCTACTACGGCAGACAGAACGTCGGTGGCGGCGCGAAGGAGTTCTACAACCGCTTCAAATGCGCCGGCGGACTCATTTGGCTTGCCGAAGCTGCTGGGGTCCCAAGTGAAGTGCTGCTTCCGGCAGTCGAAGCAGTGAGGGGCGCGCCCCACAATCCCGCAGCGGAATGCGGTGCGTTCCGCAAGCATGTTCCGTGGGAGATCGTTGAACATCTGGTCAACCGACGCTGTCGGACGCTACGGAACCTGCCTCGGTGAACGTCGCGAACGAAACCACCTGGAGATGAGTATCGAAAGTGGCTGCAGACTGTTTTGCAGCATAACTGTTATTATGCTGCAAATGTCGGCATGGCTCCCCAGTCGCGTGCGGCCGCTGTGCGACGCTTGCTGATGTGGGCGAAGCCGAGTCGAGTGCACCGTTGGATCGGTTGATCGATCGGTTTTTCGCGATGCGTCGGCCGCTGAAGGACAGCGTCCACACGACTGCGGCCTACCGGAGGGATCTTTCGATCATCGCGGGCCACATCGCCCGGGTGCACGGCGCGAGCCCGGCCATGCTTCAGATCGATCACCTGACGGTTCCTGTGTTGCGGGAGGCATTCGGCGCGTTCGCCGATACCCACGCGAAGTCGTCGATCACCCGGTGTTGGTCGACGTGGAACCAGTTCTTCAATTTTCTGGTCAGCGAAGACATCCGGGACGGCAACCCGATGGCCGCCATCCCCAAGCCACGGCTACCGCGGCGCTCACCGAAGGCACTCCGAGGCGAAGACACACCGGAGAGGCTGCTGCAAACCGCAGCAACCACCGACACGCACACACGGCACCCGTGGCCCGAGCGGGACGTCGCCGTCCTTGCGACGCTGCTGCTCACCGGGGTCCGCTCTGCCGAACTGCTGGGCCTGCAAATCGAGTCGATCGCGGGCCGGCCTGGTGAGCGGCGTATTGCCGTGGTTGGTAAGGGAGGTAAGTCGCGCAGCGTCCCGATCGAGGACTCCCTCTACGACGTCATCCAGGTCTATCTGGCAAGCAGGCGACGCCGCTTCCCAACTCCGAAGCCCACCGGAGCCTCTCCCCTGTTCGTCGACTGGGCAGGCAAGCCGCTCCAGCGTGGTGGGCTGCAATACCTGGTCCGAACAGCCCTACGGCGTGCCGGCGTGAGCGATCGCCGCCCTACCGGGGCGCTCGTTCACGCGATGCGCCACACCTTCGCCACCCGGCTCGCCGAGGACGGCGCATCGGCCAGCGCCATCATGGAACTCCTCGGGCACGCGTCCCTGGCCAGCAGCCAGGTCTACATCTCGGCCACCGCCGTCGAGCAACGAGATTTCGCAGCGGCGAACCGCACATACCGCGCTCTTGGCACATTGGCCACGAAGGAAAACCAACGCGATACGGAGCAAGCAACACCTTTCGCTCTTCAGCGTCCGACAATCGGCTCACCCGATCTCGACCACTGACAAAGCAGCGTCCGCCCCGGCTGTCACCACAGCCTTCGGGGCTGCGGTGAGGAGCACGACGGCCCTCGGCGCGGCCGACCCTTGAGCAGCGCCTTCGCACTCCCCCGGTGCCATTGTCGGTTCCGCATGCATAATCGTGCCGTACAAGTGTTCTAGGGATTGGGAGGTTCGACGGTGCTTGCTCTGTTCCCCCGGCCCGTCGAGATCGACACGCTGCCGGTGCCAATCCGGGTCGCTCCGGTCGCGGTCGCGTGCGGTTTTCCGTCGCCGGCTCAGGACTACTACGACGGCCCGATCGATTTGACCGAGATGCTGGTTCAAGACCAGGCGGCAACGTTCATCGTGCGTGCCTCCGGCAGGTCGATGACCGGCGCCGGGATCAACGACGGTGACGAGCTGCTCGTGGACAGATCGATAGACCCTCGCGATGGCGATGTCATTGTGGCGGTCCTCGACGGGGAGCTGGTCGTCAAACGCCTCGAGGTCACACCTACCGGCGTGATCCTGCGGGCCGAGAACCGGAGCCACCCGGACATCGTTGTTGCGGAGCTGTCGGACCTGCGCGTGTGGGGTGTCGTCACGTATTGCCTGCATCATCTGCGCCGGTGATGCTCGTCCACGTCGATGTCAACAGCGCGTATGCCTCGTTCGAGCGGGTCTTCAATCCCGCCTTCGAGGGCCGCCCGCTTGTGGTGCTGAGCAATAACGACGGGATGGTCGTCGCAGCCTCGGCTGAGGCGAAGGCCCTCGGCCTCGATCTGGGCCGCCCCTGGTTCGAGCTGCGTCCGCAGGCAACCCGGCTGGGCCTGGTCGCGGTGTCCAGCAACTACGAGCTGTATGGCGACCTCTCCCGCAGGGTCATGGAGGTACTGTCCCGCTTCACCGCCGAACTGGATGTGTACTCGATCGACGAGGCTTTCCTGACCGTCGACCGGCGCACCGCCGCCGATCCGGCCGCGATGATCCGCCTCGGTCGCACCATCAAGGACACACTGTGGCGGCTGATCGGCGTGCCGGTCTGCGTCGGCATCGCTCCGACCCGCACCCTTGCCAAGCTGGCCAACAAGACGGCGAAGAAGCTTCCGACGTTCGGCGGAGTGTGTGTCTGGCCGGCGACCCGCCCGACGTGGCGACGCGAGCTGATGGAATCGCTACCAACCTCGCAGGTATGGGGTATCGCCCACCGACTGGAGCGGCGGCTGCTCGGCCACGGGATACACACCGTGTGGGATCTGGCCACCGCCGACCCTGTGCAGGTCCGCAAGTGGTTCTCGGTCACCGTGATGCGAACCGCGCTGGAGCTGCGCGGCGTCTACTGCGTCGGCCCCGAGGAGGACCGCACCGGGAAGAAGGACCAACTCATCGTCTCCCGGTCCTTCGCGGAGAAGATCACGACGAAAGACGGCATGCGGCAAGCACTGTCGATCTATGCGCAGCAGGCGGCCACCCGACTCGTCAAACACTCACAGGTCGCCCGAACACTGGACGTGTTCGCGTCAACGAGCCACTGGGCCGACAAGAAGCACTACCCGAGCCTTCGCACGCGGCTGCCGTTTCCCACTGCCGACCCGGTGGCCCTCACCAAGGCTGCCTGCTTGCTCATCCCCCAGATTCAGGAAGGCATCCGCTACGCCCGTGCCGGACTGATGCTCACCGACCTCTCCCCCGCCGGTACGAACTTCGCGCTCGACCCGTGGCGTCACCCCCACGAAGACGCCGGGATCGCAACCCTCATCGACCAGGTGCAAAAGAAGGCAGGTCGGGAGGCAATAGGGCTTGGATACGGCGGCATCCGCCCCGGCCCCACCTGGACGATGAAACGAGCCATGCTCACCCCGCGCGCCACCACTCACTGGGCAGAACTCGCCACCGTGCGAGCGTAATGTCGGACGTCGCCTGTCGTCCGGGTTTCCGAGCCTTTCGGGACTATGTGGGCTACCATAGCGTTAGCTCGCCCCCGCCGGGGGTGGAGAAGTAGAAGCCGGGACCCCCGCCCTTTTGGCGGGACCCGGCTTTCGCGCTTCTACGGCTCGATACCGACGATGGTCGTGCGGGCGCGCACGGCGTCGAACCACTCACTCCCGCCGCCGGTGAGGGACTCCCCGAGCGCACCGAGGACTTGATCGGCCACCCAGAGCATCGGCTCAACGCTCGGCTTCTCATGGTCGAAACGTAGCCCGGATGGAAGGGCACGCTTGCTGCGTAGGGCGTCAATAGTGCGGATATCTCGGCGCATGAGTTGCGGAGGCCTAGCTTCGAGTGTCAGCACCCGCACGCCGGCGTCGTCCAAATGCCAGGCGAGCCGCTCCAAACACAGAGCTCGTGCACGTTCCTGGCGCCTGACGTCGATCGGTGCGGCGATGACGACGATGTGATACACGTCGAACTCAGCAATGGTCGCGATCGATTCACGTCGCGCGCGGGAGTCTTGATCATGCCAGTGGAGCTTCGGCCCGCGACGATGAAGCGATCGCAGAGCCCGACGGAATTCGTCGCACGCGGCCGAGTCGGCAACGACTGCTCCGAGCAGGTAGGACGGTTGTGCAATCCGGGTAGTGCGTACGCTTTCGTCCCCCCACGAGTGCAGCCCCGTCACACCGGCCCCGTGTAGTTGCGGTGAATCCAAATGAGGGTTGCAGCGACTATGCGGCGTCGCAGATCGTCACCGCGGTCCTGCATCAGCGGAGCCATTCGCGCAGTGCGGTCACGACCAGCTTCGACCGGTTGGTGTGGTGTTGTGCGGTGAGGTCACCCAACGCACGGTGCTGAGCGTCGGTGACACGAATCGTGGTTTGCACGCGAGGCTCCGCTACGTGCCTCACCTGGGGGACGGCGAAGAGGTCACCGGGGTTGGCGTGGTGCTGCTTGGTGTCAGCCCTGGTCAGAAGATCTCCAAGCTGGGTATGCGTCGCATTGACCGCAGCGAGAATAAGCGCTGTCGCCGTCGTCCCCTCATCGTCGGCCCTGGTGCGGAGCTTCTGGTGGATGCTGCGCGGCAGGTACACCATGACAGACCGCAGGTACTCGCGAGTGGGAGCTGCCTGTTTGGCGGACTCTATTTCTTTTGCGTGGGCCCGTGATCGCTTCTGGGACTTGGGTGGACCTGACTCGGCCTGTGGCAGTCCAGCGTCGGAATCGTTTTCGACCTGCGTCCTCTGTGCCGACCCGTCATCGGGGACTGCTGGCTGCGGAGTGGCGCTGGCCATCGGCCGGGTGGGGCGCTTGAGGAGTCCTGCGAGATCGGGTGTCTTCATGGGGCTCGGGCTCGGGGTGCTCATGCGTTGCTCGCTTCTTGCGCTGCTTCCAGGGTGGAGATCCGCAGCAGGATTTCGTGGGTGAGTGCGGCGTAGTCGCCTGCCAGCGCCGGTGCCGAGCCAGCCGTAACCGGTCTACGTCCTTCACGTAGTGCTTTCCAGAATGGTTCGCCCCCTTCGACGGCGGCGGCGTGTTCGTGGATGAGCAGCCCACTTCCCCGCGCGTCGGTGGCGGCCACGCTGTGGCGAATCGTTGCGTCGAATAGCGGTGCGATGCCGCCGAGCGCTTCGGTGATCTGTCGGGAGGTCTCGCGGCGGAGCCGGGTGGCTGTGCTGGCGATGTCGAACAGGACCACGCCGAGGAGTTCGATACTCGGGTTGTGTACGCGGGCGGCGACGAGGCGGTTTGCAATGCGCGCCATCCCTTTCAGACTGGCGGCGTCGCCACGGGTGGGGATGATCAGCCAGCGCGCGGCTCCGAGCGCCAGCATCTGCAGGGTGGACTCGCCCGGAGGGCAGTCGATCAGGACGAGGTCGTAGTCGTTAGCGGCCAATAGTGTGGCGAGCGGGAGCGCGAGGACGTCGGCAACCTCAGCGCCGCGCTGGTGTTGCGACAGGAGCAGTCCGGCGACGTCCTCTAGTTTTTCTCCACCTGTGATGACATCGATTCCTTCACGGACCGACGTGATTGTGATGCTCAAGGGCGTGCCGACGGCGAGTGTGGTGACGAGGCCGGCACCGTCGTCGCCCTCTCCCCTGCCGGTGTAGCCGAGGTCTTCACCGGCGTTTCCTTGCGGATCGAGGTCTATGAGCAGGATCTTGTAGCCGGCTGCTGCGGCGAGCCCGGCAATGGTGGTCGCGAGGCTGGTCTTGCCTACGCCGCCTTTCGAGTTGGCGATAGCGACGACGCGACTGAGTGACTGGCGTGTGTCCTGCATGCTTGCCAGCATGCCATATCGCACGGCTTATGTGTAGCTAGCCTGCATGGCGGATCGCTTGCGTGCCTGCCTGCGTGCTGTATTGCCTGCTTGCCCGCCCTCTGTATTGCCCGCTGTATTGCCCGTTATTTAATTATTTTCATTCATTTCATCTTGTGGTAGGGTTGAAACATGACGAATCCCACCGACCTGCGACTTTGCAAGTTCCCCGGCTGTACACGCCCTGCCGAGCCCGCTACAGGGGAGCCGGGTAGGCCCGTCGAATATTGCGACGATCCGCAGCACACCGCGGCGCGTGCCTGGCAGGCTCGTCAGCGTGGCCGTTCTCAGCGGGGCGTAGTCCAGGAGGACATGGGTCGGCCGGTATCGATGGCTACGGCTCGGGCGGGCGTGTTGCGTGATGAGTTGGTTCAGGCGTTCCAGCAGCTGCAGGACTTGCTCGCGCGCACGGTTGAGACTCTCCAGGACATGACCGATCCGGATGCTGCGGCGGCTCAGCTCGAAACTGCATCCGCCGAGGCCGCTGCCCGTGTCGCAGAGGCGGAGGTCGCCCAACGTCACGCGGAGTCGTCGGCCAGAGACGCGCTCGAGGCAGCGCGTCTTGCCGACCTGGCCGCCGTCGAGTTCGAGGAGAAATTGGACCAGGCAGTCGACGAGCGTGACGAAGCGCTGCAGGCCCGCGGCGAGGCGCTCGAGCAGGTACATGCGGCCGAGGCCGCTTCCGCCGCCTTGAAAGAGCAGCTCGACTCGACACGCGCAGAGAGCGAGGCGAGAGCGGCCCGTTGCGTAGAGCTGGAGGCTTCCGTTGTGAAGCTGCAAAAGGATCTTGACGCCGAGTCAGCACGCGCCGATTCTGTCGCGTCCCAGGCGGAACTAGACCGCGGCAAGGCCATCGCTGAGGCTGCGAAGAATGCTGCGGCGATCGAAGTCGCCGATAAGCGTGTGGTGGCCGTCGAAGGTGAGCTGGAGGAAGTGCGAAGCGCATTGGATGCGGCCCGCAGCTCTAGCTCCCGTTTGGAACTGGAGCTGGCCGTCGCGACGCAGCGAGCCAATGATGCCGAACGGCAGGTCGAACGCGCGGATTCGGCCCGCGCGGCCGCCGACACCGCCAGACTGGTGGCGGAGAAGGCAACCACCCGCGCCGAATCCCAGCTGGAGCATGCGCAGGCGCGCCTCAAGGAGCTCGAACCGGCCCGCGGTAGGTCTAGTACTGCGAAATAGGGGTCGGCGAAGGCCCGTCTTCCTGATCGCTGTCCGGTTCCTACTTGGGAGTGGTGTCGGCGATGGTGTATCCGATGGTGTCGGCGGCTCGGGCGAGGGTGGCCCAGATCGTGGGGTGGTCCAGGGGTCGGCTGAACGCTGGTGAGGTGGGAAAGCTGTCGCGTGCGGGGGCGAAGAGCACGATCATCGGCGAACCGGTCAGGGTGGAGGGCGCATAGAGCCCGTCGATGTCCGGCCAGGTGCTCGCTATGGCGTGTGCCCAGGCGCGGCAGGTGGGCCGGGGCGCTGCCGTGAGGGAGTTAGCGGCTCCGTTGCGCAGCGCCCAGCTTCCGGTGAGGTCGAGCAGGGCGAGTTGCCGGGTGGGGCTCCATGCAGTGAGTTGCAGCTCGCGTCCGGCGCGGATGCGGCGGGTGGTTTGGAATACTTCAGCGGCGGCTGTCTCGATGTCCGATGCCGTGTATGCGACGGCGTAGCGATTGTGTTCGCCGGTCGGCTGCGGATGTGGGTCGTAGCGCATGCCGGGTAGCGGCCCGTAGTGGCGCAGCTGGTTCCAGGCAGTAATGTGACGCCCGACCGTGCGGTGGATCCGCCACATTATCGGCTGGGTGTGGTGGATATCGGGGTCGACCCGAGTCAGCGCCGCTGGTGGCCGACGAGGTACTTTCCCGCTCACCACGCGGTCAGCGCGTCGAGAAGCCCGAGCACCGGGAGGGCGTCGCCCCCGGCGGCCAGGTGCGCTGCCGGGGTCCTGCCGGACAGCTCGTCCTGTTCTGTCCGCATCAAGGCGGCAATGTCAGCCGGGTCGGCATCCGCAGGGATCGCGGCGATCACCTCTGCCAGATGGGGCAGCAATCGCCCGCCTGCGATCTGCCAGTCAGGGATACGGTGGCTCCCCTGTCCGCTGACGGCGAGCATGCGGCCGCCGGTGATCCGCCGAGACACGACGCTGCGGTCCACCCCGAGCAGATCCGCAGCCTCGGCGCTCGTCAGAAGGGCCCCTAGCTGGTCGCGCGCGGCGGCCATGGTGCGGGCGAGTCGTTCTGCGCTGATGTTCGCGCCGGTGCGGGTGACGGCCTCGGCCGCGTCAATCCCGCCGTGTTCGGTGAGGAATGCGCGTTCCGGGCCGGAGAGCACCTGGCCGTCGGGTGCCCCGATCGCGGACAGCGCCCTGTCGATGGCGTCGATGAACTCGCGGTCTGTGGCATCGATGCCGTGTCTACTCAGAACGTCATCGATTGTTACCGTCACTGGTCTCACCTCCGGTCGCACAACCCTTTTACACAGCCATTGTAGCCGTGTGCAAAACGATGCACTATAGAACGGCGGCTATACCTCCTGGTGGGCTGTCGTTATCCCTGCCGCCGGTCACGCGGCGGTGCGTTCGCGCTGCCGGACTCGTACGACGGTGCGGTCGGAGCAGCCTACGGTCTCGGCGATGAACCGGGCCGATTTGCCGATGCGGGTCAGGTGGGCGATCACTTGGTCGCGCTCGTCGGTCTGGTTTCCTGGGTCGGCGGGGCTTCTGGGTGCGGCGGCCCAGCAATCTATCTCGTCGTCGTCCCAGGCCAACGGCGGCATCCAGCCGACTCGCTTGGCGTAGGCAGCGGTGCGGCGACTGGGGCCGAGCCGCATGGATAGCTCGTCGTACACGTCGCGGACCGCCCGATGGGCGCCAGCAGGCAGCGTTCCGTCGGGATGGCGCGCGGTCCAGTCGAGCCGGGCCGCGGTGATCCCGGCAGCGTCGGCGATGCGCGTCAGTGTCCAGCCGAGCGTCTGTAGGGCACGGATCCTGCGGGCAGCTCCGATAGCGGGCACGTAGGTGTCGGCCGGGGCTCGGGTGAGTAGGTCGGTCGGTGTGGTGGCGATGATCCTTACCGCCGCAGCTCTCGAGGTGGTGGCGTGTCGTCCTTCGTCAATATTGACGATGGTGGTCCGGTCGACGCGCGTGACCGCAGCGATGACGGTGGGGGAGTAGCCGGCCTCCAGTAACGTCCGCAGGTGCGTACGGGCAGCGGTCGCGTCGACCAGCGCCGGCCCACTGGCGGCGACGCGGGCCCGGTAGTGCTTGGCGTAGCGGTATCTCGCCTCGCGGCACGGCAGGCACCCGCAGCCGACGCAATAGGCGGCCTCCGACGGATGCGGGTAGCCGTCGAGCGGCCGGTCGTCTGTTCTTGTCCGGGCGGTGCCCGTCGTCATGGTGTTCCTCCGATGGTCGCGGGTTCGGGTAGGACACGGGCGCCGAGCCGTTCCTGCAGCAGGTCTATGACGCTGTACGCTCGGCCCTTCCCGTCGGGTGGGGGAGGGGCAGGCCACGGCGCCAGTCCGTGGTCGTGGTCGACAACGATGGTCTCCACGAGTAGCGCCGCGCCGCCGAGGACCGCCCGCCAGGCGGCTCGCTCGATCCGATAACAGGTGAGCTGTGCTTCGATGTCGGCCACGCAGCCGAGCCATTCGGCGATCTGCGTCAGGCTGGTTGCGGCCACGATCCGCCATCGTCCATTCACCTGTTCGGCGAGGTTGTAGGCGGCGAGGGTCTCCAGAGCCTCGTACACGGTCGAACGGGCTAGGCGAGTGATCTTGGCAAGCTCGAAGGAGCTTCGGTGCTCTGTAGCCGATTCCAGCGCCTCGTACACGTACGCGGCGGGCAGGCCGAGTTCCCTAAACGCCGGCCGGAGGGCTTGGATCTTCCCGGCCCGCCACGGCGCTCTGGCGGCGCGGTCGGCCACCGCGTCGGGCATGCGCAGCTCGTACAGGTCTCCCTGCAGGCCGCGGTCGGCTTCGACCAGCGCCACCAGCGGGTCGTCCTCATCCCTTAGCGTCCGCAGGTGTGCCGCGACGGTGGAGTGATCCAGCCCGGTCGCCAGCGCGACAGAGCGGGTGCCGAACGCGACGTAGCGGCTTCCGGTCTTCATGCCGGCCTCGCCGAGCGCCCGCAGCACCATGCGCACCGCCGGCCCGGCCCGGCCGGTGTAGCGATCGTGCTCGACCGTCAGCAGCGCCGCCCACCACTCGCGGATGTACTGAAATTCCCCGGGGGTCGCGCGGTTACTTTCCGTAGCCAGAGACCGGGGGGATAGTAGGCGGCGGTGTGAAGTTGGCTCGCTTGTGTGGGATTTGCGGACACCGGCCTCCCTGTTTGTGCTGGCCTGGTGTTTTTCGATGAGGGCTCGGGCTTTGGTCCAGTCGCGGGTGAGTGCCTTGTGCCGGGCGCCGGGGCGGTATCTGGCGTAGAGGGCGGCCAGGCCGGGCCAGGTGCCGGTCTTGATGCGGGCCGCGATCTGGGGCAGGCTGTGCCCGGCCCATGCGGCGGAGGTGACGATGGCCTGCCTAGCTTCGGACGGTGAGGCGTAGCGGCCCGCGTCCCAGGTGCCGGTGGTGGCCATGGTCAGGTAGGTGCCCGTGAGTTCTCGTGGGCCACTGGCCCGCTCGATAGGCGAGGCGGCCTCGGCATCGGTGGGGCCGGTGCGGACGTGCTGGGCAGCGGTGATGTCGTCGGCCAGGGCGGCGCTGAGCGCGGTCCAGACTTCCGGGCGGTTACCGGTCCTGGCGAGGGTGTAGGCGGCGGCAAGGGTGCCGCGGAGGGTTTGATGGCCGCCGGTCTTGTGAGCCGCTCCGGGGGGCCGGATAAGGCCGTGCAGCAGGTTGGTGTTCGGAGTCGGGTCCATGGACGGCGTGCGCGCGGCTAGGGCGAGGGCAAGGTCACGGGCATCGTGGAACGGAATCGGGTCGGTGAAAGGGACATAGACGTGGATGCCGCCGGAAGGTGACTCGTCGCAGAACACCTCGCCGCCGCACCGCGCCACGAGGTCGGTGATCGCTGCCGCGTCACGCAGCACTGCACCTCGGCCACCCTTGGAGGTATCTAGGTCGAACACCAGCGTGCGGGCGCAACCGTCAGCCGTGTAGATAGGCACCGCCGCCGGCACACGCGGCAGCCGACTGGTAAGCGGACGCTCCCAACGGCCGTGATAGTTCTTTCCACCATCGCGGGACTCGCGTACACGCGGCCGCCCCGCAATCAACGGCGCCAGGGCAGCCCACACAGCCGCCGGGCCGTCATCGCGACACGCCGATACGCCAGTTTCGACGGCGGGTGGATTTGCAAGAGGGTATGCGCTACCCTCGGACTCAGCTTCCACGCTGATCCTTTACGGGTCACGACCGACTAGGTGCCAGCCCAATCGGTCCTAAACTTTTGACTAGCCCGCCCTGCCAGGGGCGGGTTTCGTCATTTCTATGAATTTGTCGTCACGGTGGTGCCGACTGCCAGGCCGGCCCCCGTGGCTACGCAGTCTTCAAGGGCAACTCCTGTTGTTGGGGATCAGAGCGAGGCGGCATCCACGACGGACGGCCGGAGTCGTCGACGACGTGGTCGATCAATGCCTCGACGAAAGCAGCCATGCTCATGCCAGCGAGGTCGGCCGCGGCGTTCGCCTTGGCTCGTACCTTCGGGGCAACGCGCGCTTGTAGCAGAACTGGAGTGGGTTTGTCGGTGCCCGCGTATGCGCGGCCGGCACGACCTCTGATCGCTGGCATGGAAGTCAGTATTGGGCAATAAGTATGCATACAGCGGCATCTCGGGTCGGCGTGTCGCATTCTTCTCGGCCCAGGTGGACTACTTTGCACCCTGATCACCGCCGAGGCAGGGCATAGTCTCCCCCGATACTGGAGACGCTGGTCCTGGGTCTGTCGCGGTGCTGGAGCATCTTGCAGGTAGTGCCGGTCCATGCTCCCTATAGGCCGAGTTGGCGAGCTGGACCGGCCACGTTCGGCGAAGATCTGCTCGCTGGCTGGTTATGGTGTGTACCGATCATCGGCGCCGACGGTTGGGTGCCGAGTGGGAGGTTTCGGTGACGGCCCGGTCCTGGTTCGACGCGGATGTTCTCAAGGTCGCCCGGCAGCGGGCGGGGCTCAGCCAGGCAGCATTGGCTAAGGCTCTTGGGGTATCGGGTCCGATGCGGGTCTCGATGTGGGAGCGAGGGATATCCGAGCCCACAGCGAAGATGGTTCCGGCGCTCGCCGAAGCGCTTAGCATCGACGCCAGCCTCCTGGTCGGAGGCGATGCCGCGCCGGCCGGGCTGCGGACCATGCGGCGCCTGCGTGGGCTGACTCTGGTGGAGGTATCCGAGCGTAGCGGCATCAACTATTCGCGGTATCGCGAAATCGAGATGGGCCACCGTCGCCTGCGAGATGACGAGGTCGCGGCGCTAGCTGCGGTCTACGGCTGTGCGGAGTCTGAGGTCCGGGAGGCTTCCGCGGTCACAGAACTGCGGCGGTGAGGAAACCCAACGTCAATGCCGGTCCTACGGGGAAGGTGGCCTTGCGGTCACGGGTCCGCAGATAAACGACCGCTGCCCACGCTGCGGCAGCGACAGTGAATGCGGCGACTCCCGCAGTGATGGCCGGACCGCCTGTCTGCCCCAGGCCGAGCCCACCGAGAACGCCCAATCGCACGTCACCGAAGCCCAGGCCTGCGAAACGCCAGCATGAGGCGAGAATTAGCCCGGCCGCGAGCGCGGCTGCGATGCCGGTGAGCAGCGGCTGCCAGGAGCCAGTCGCCAACCCGGCCAGCATGAGCAGTGCGGCAGTTACTCCTGCCGCGGGCCACACGATACGGGTGGGTATTCGCCTGGTCACGGCGTCATAGCCGGCCGCAGTTGCCATCCCGTAGGCCCAGCTGAGCGTTGCGGGGAAGAGCCACCACGAGCCGGTGCGCGCACACGAAACGGCGGCTGTCGCAGCTGCCACGAGCCCTCCAACAGCGAGAACTACGACGTGAACGCTCCTCTCGGTCATGGCCCCAATCCTTACCACAAGCTGTACTGTAGTCTTTATTAAACGCTATATAGACTTTCTATCGGTTGGCCGGTTCCTGCCACGCTGCTGGCCTGTATAGGAAAAGGGTCGGTGGATCGTGCGATTGTGGTGTGAGACGCAACACGTTCGGCTGGCCGGGCGAGGAGGAGGCAGCGGCGATGACGCGAGGTAGCTCAGGGGTGTTCACGGTCGCTCTCGCACTGTCCATGTTGGCCGCGGGCTGTTCTTCGCACCAAGCTGCGACGCCGCAGAGTGAACCGTCGACCGCATTGAGCTCGTCAACGGCGACGAGCACAGCGGAAACCACGCCTATCGCATCATTGGCCAGCTCGACGAGCACGGCAGCGGAGCCCACCACGAGCGAGAAGACTTCACCCACTTCGGCAGCGCCGAAGACTGGCTGGACGCCCCCCGCCTACGGAGCGGCAAAAGACGCTGTAGACGCGTACCTGAAGGTGCAGGCGGCGACCAACGCAGGACTGGAGAATCCGAAGCAAGCGGACATAGCGCTCATCGAGAAGTACACTGCCGATCCGGCACAGAGCATCATGGTTGGCGCCATCAAAGATGAGATCGCGCACGGCACCGCCTGGCGAGGAACACCGTGGGCAAGCCGCGTTGAAGTGAAGGAGCAGATCCCCAACGCAGCAGGCTACGTCCTTACGGACTGCCCGGCACTTTCCAGCTCGTGGATGCAGTACGACATCACAAGCGGTGCGAGTATCGCGACGGAACTGCGAACGCCGCCCCCGCCATACGAAGCGACAGTGATCGTCGCCGAGCAGCTCGGCGTCTGGCGCGTGCTCGATTATCGCCTCGACGGGTCGAGAACATGCACGAGATGATCCGCTCGCGGAACGGGGGATTTGCCGTCTTGGTCGGCGCTGCCGTCCTCGTGTGCGCAGGTGTCTCGGTGATGGCGACTCCCGAGGCAAGCGCATGCAGTCAAATCGACCCGAATTGCGTGTCGGTGGGCACCGAGTCTCCGGGTTCGCCAGGATCGGCCGGCGACAACGGTTCTTCCGATGGCGGCAGTGCCTCGTCCGGAGATACCGGTCCAGCGTGTTGGTGGACCGACGAGCAGGGTCAGCCAGATGAGTCGGGCGACCCTCGGCTGGAAGGTAACGAACCGGGCTCGGGCGTGGTGCAGATCTACGTGTGCGCAACACCCGACGGTGGTAGCCCCGCATGGTCGGGGAACAGACGGTTTATCCCGAATGGGTCTACCCCACCGGCGGATCCATCGCCGGGGGAGTTGGCTGAACAGGCGGCGGCGTCATTCCGACTCCCGGATCCGACGTGGGGGCATTTTCCTGCATTCACGTTGAAGGACGGCCGCCCGTACACCGTGGTGAAGACGCATATGTGGTTTTGGACTGACCCCGCGACGTGGCAGACATTGTCTGCGACTGCGCAGGCAGGGGCCAATTGGGCGACGGTGACGGCGACCCCGGAGGCGCTGGTGCTGGTGCCGGGGGACGGCAACGGCGCAGTGGAGTGCGCATCGAGCGGGCGGGCGTTCGACAAGACCCAGGATGCATATCGGTCTTCGTGGGTCCCTCAGCCGGAGCCGGATGGCTGCGATTACGTGTATCAGCGCTCCACGTGGGATTACCCGGGCGAGGTGCTGACGGCGAGTTTGCAAATCCGCTGGGTGTTGTCGTGGACGGGTTCGGGGGATACGTCGGGGACGCTCACGTCGCGCGTCACGTCGGCGGATTCGACGTTCATGGTGGCTGAGTTGCAGGCGGTGGTGACGGGGTGACGAGGGTCAAGCACGCGGCGGAGGATGCAAAGCCGACCGAGGCGGTGACGCAGCGGCAGGCGGCTGCGGCGGCGCCGGTCCGGGCCGCGGCGGCCCGGCGGGGTAGGCGGGGCCTGGTGGTGGCGGTGCTGGTGACGCTGCTGGGTGGTGTCATCGCGTACGGCGGTGCGCGAATGTTGACGAGCCAAGTCCCGGTATTGGCGCTGGCCCGGGATGTTGCGGCCGGTGCGGCGGTGTCGGACGCGGATCTGGTGGTCGTGGACCTGCCTGCGGATCCGAATATCAAGCCTGTCGCGGCAGCGGATAAGACGTCGGTGGTGGGCAAGGTGGCGCAGATGCCGCTGTTGGCGGGCGGGATTTTGACTGCCGGGCAGGTGGGCCCGTCGGACGGGTTCGGTGCCGGTGAGCGGATGGTGGCGCTGGCGGTCAAGCTGGGCCAGATGCCTGCTGCGGGGGTCTCCTCCGGCAGGCGGGTTTTGATCGTCCCGACTCCGAAGTCCGGGCCGGCGAGCGTGGCCGCGGCTGATTCGGATGCCGAGTCGATTGCCGCAACGGTGGCACATGTTTCGGCGAGGGATGCCGCATCCGGGGTGACGGTGGTCGATGTTCGGGTCGCCGACGCTCAGGCAGAGGGCTTGGCGCGCCTGGCCGCGACAGGTGACTTTGCGGTGGTGCTGCTGCCGCCGGGTAGGTGACGGGCGCGATGCTGACGGTGGTGTGTTCCGGAAAGGCGGCGCCAGGGGCGTCGACGGCCGTATGGGCGCTCGCACTGGCGTGGCCACGGCAGGTCCTGGTGGTCGATTGCGACGTCGACGGCGGGGATCTGGCGGCGGGTTTCCTGGCGGGGCGGATGCCTACCGATCGAGGGCTGCTGTCGTGGGCCGCCGATGCGCGGGGCGAGGTGCCAGCGATACGCGCGGCAAGCATGCTGGCGGAGCACTCGACCGTGGTGCCGGAGCGCGACGGGGTGTGGCTGCTCCCCGGGGTGGCGGATGCGACGGCGGGTCGAGCTATGACCGCACCGGTGTGGGGTGCGCTGGCCTTGGCCCTCGAGCGATCCGGGCAGGTTCTGGATCGGGACGTCATCGTCGACGCCGGGCGACTTTTGGCCGACCGTGGCATGGGGGTCTTGTTGCACGCGGCGGACCGTGTGTTGGTGGCGGTGCGCCCGCAAGTGCGATCGATACACGCCTGCGGGCAGGCGGTCTCGGTGCTGCGTTCCGTGTTGGGTGACGTGGATCGGGTGTCGCTGTTGGTGACCGGCCCCGGCCCGTACAGCGACGCCGAGATGGCCAAAGCGACCGGTTTACCGGTGGCCGGGCGGCTTGCTGACGATGCCCGCGGCGCCGGGCTGGTCTCGGACGGTCCCGCGGTGTCGTGGGCACGGCTGGCCCGCTGCGCCCTGCTGCGCAGTGCCACGACCGTCGCCAGCCGGCTCACCGAGCCCGCCCGCGTCAAGGGCGAGGAGGCCTGGGCGTGACGGAAACAATCAACGGCAGGGCGGCGCACAGTCTCGGGCCGTCACTGGTGCCAATCGACGTGCCGGGCCTTTCCGGGGTGGACTGGCAGCTGGTGGCCGAGCTGCGCAACCGGGTCTCGACTCGCTTGGCGACGGCCGGTGAGCAGTTCGGGCCGGACGAGCGGCGGGAGTGGTCGCGGCAGCTGATCCGCGACGAGTACGGCCAGTGGCTTGCCGCAGCTACCCGTCGCGGTATCGCCGTGCCCGGCGCCGGTGATGAGGCACGCCTGTTTGCGGCTGTGATGGGCGAGCTGGACGGCATGGGCCGGATCGCACCAATCGCGGCTCGCGGCGATGTGGAGGACATCCGGTTCATCGGCTGTGACCCGACCGTTTTGCGTCTGTCGTCGGGGGAGATGGTGTCTGGTCCGCCGCTGGCCGACACAGATGAGGAGCTGACCCGGCTGTTGCGTACTGTGGGTGCCCGCTTCGCCGATGGGCAGGCCGCCCGGGAGCTTTCCGCGTCGAATCCGGTGCTCAATGTGCGGCTTCGGGGCATCGGTGAGTTGGGGGCACGCCTGGCGGCGGCGATCGACATCCTGCCGCGGCCGTCCGGTGTGATCCGCATTCACCGGTTCGCGGATCCGTCGCTGGAGAGCCTTGGGGCGATGGGCATGCTGGACACCCCGATGCGGCTGTTTTTGCAGGCGGCCATCGATGCGCGGCTGTCGATTCTGGTGTCGGGTCTGCCGGGGGTGGGTAAGACGACGATGCTGCGCGCCCTGGGCAATGCCATCGACTACAACTCGGTGGTTTTGACCATTGAGGACGAGCGGGAGCTCGGGCTGCACCTGCCGCGCACCGATCCCGTCACGGGCGCGGTGACGCCGCGGTTCGCCGCGATCCACCCGTTCGAGGCGCGGCCGGCGAACTCGGAAGGCCGCGGCGCCTTCACGATGTCGCAGGTGACGCACGAGGCGCTTAGGTGGTCGCCGCAGTGGGTGATTCTGGGTGAGGTGCGCGGCGCCTACGTCATGCATCTGCTCGACGCGGCGGTGTCCGGCGTGTCGTCGATCATGTGCACCATCCACGCGAAAAGCGCGGCCTCGATTTTCGACAAGGTGCTGATCAACGCGCTCAAAACATCTCCGGCTCCGTCGACCGAGCTGGTGATGCGCTCGCTGGCCGAGATCGATCTGGTGGTGCATGTGACCCGCGACCGGAGCTGGACGCGGTTCGTCTCGGGCATTTATGAGATCGGCAAGATCGGCGATTCGGGCCGCCCGGATTTGAACGGCATCTTCGTCAGGCGGGGTGGGGCTGTCCGGCCGACGTCGGCGGGGCCGGGCAGGCTCTCGGAGGCAAGGGCCGAGCTGCTGTCCGAGGTGGGCTTCGAGGTTCGACGGTGGCTGGATCCGGCCGCCTCCACCTGGCAGGCGGCGGCGTCATGACGATCGGTTTGATGCTGGTCACGGTGGGCGGCATGGTCGGTGCCGGCGGGCTGGTCGCGGCGATCTTGTGGTGGCGCGGCGTGCGGCTGTGGACGCGGCGGCGTGGCCGCCGCTGGCGGCCGAATCGGCTGCACCTGATCGCGGCGGCTGCCGGGCTGGTGGCGCTGTTGGTGACCGGATGGCCGGTGGCCGGGGTTGCTGTGGCCGGGGCGGTGGTGTTCATTCCGAAGGTGTTTGGTGGGGCGGCCGCCGCGGTGGTGGCCGTGGAGAAGGCCGAGGCGCTGGGGGCGTGGGCCAGGCGCCTGTCGGATTTGATCGCCTCGGGTGCGGCCGGTTCGATCCCGGATGCGATCGGCATGTCCGCGGTATCGCCGCCGGCGGCGATCACGGGCCCGGTGTCGGCTGCTTCGGCCAGGCTCGCATCGGCCGGGTTGGAGCCGGCGATGCGCAGGTTCGCCTCCGAGGTGGCCTCTCCGGCGGCCGAGAAGATCGCCGGCGTGCTGATTCTGGCCGAGCGGCATGGCGGGGCCGGGCTGGCACAAGTGCTTGCGGAGTTGGCCGACGACGTGGAGCTGTATGGCCGCATGCTGCGGGAGGTGGAGGCGGAGCGTGCGAAGCCGCGCGGGAACGCGCGCACGATCGTGACCGTATCGGCGCTGATCATGGCTGGCATGATGCTGTTCTCCCGCTCGTTTCTGTCGGGGTATTCCTCTCCCGCGGGCCAGGTGCTGCTGGCCGTCGTGTTCGCCGTCTTCGGTATCTCGCTGCGGTGGATGCGCAAGTTGGCCGATCCGCCGGAGCCGGTGTCGGTGCTGTCGGATCCGGCGGGGGCGGCGTCGTGATGGGCGGCATGCAGGTGCTGATCCTCGGTGGCATGGTTTGCACCGCCGGGATCGTGTGGGCCGTGGTGGCAGCCAGGCCGGCCCACCCGGCTCTGGCTGATGCCCTTGCGGGGCTTTCCGGTACGCCGCGGGCGGGAGCCTCGCCGGCCCGGTTCAGCGGTGCCGCAGGCCTGCTTCCCGCGTCGTGGATGGCCAGGGCGGCTGCCAGGCTCCGTCGACATGTGACGGTAGCGGCGGAGGACCTGGCGATTCTGGGTATCTCGGCCGAGGAGATCGTGGCCCGCAAGATCGCCCTGGCACTCGGCGGCCTGGTGTTCCCGGCGGTCATGTCGGCGTCGCTGGTAGCGATGGGCCTGTCGTGGCTGGCGGGGCTTCCGGCGGCGGCGGGTGTGGCGATTGCCGCGGTGGGCTGGTGGCTGCCGTCATCCGATGTCCGGGAACAGGCCGCCAAGGCTCGGGCCGCATTCCGGGTGAATCTGGAGTTTTTCCTGACCCTGGTGGCGGGGGAGCGGCGGGCGCGCGGCTCGGTGGAGGAGGCGTTGGCCACGGCTGCTGGTCTTTCCGGGACGGCGGCGTTTGTCATGCTGCGCCGTGAAATCACCCGCGCCGAGCTGTCCGGGCAGCGGCCGTGGGCGGCGCTGCGTTCGTTGGGTGAGTCGATCGGGGTGGTCGAGCTCGCAACGGCAGCCGATATTGCGGCGTCGGCGGCCGACGGGGCGGCGGTGTATTCGACCCTGCTCGCCGCTGCCCGCACGCTGCGCGGTGCACAGCGTGCGCAGGCACGCGGCGAGGCGAACGCGATCTCCGAGCGCATGTCCAGGCCGCTGTCGACGCTGGTGATGGGTCTGGCGCTGTTTGTGTTGGTGCCATTTTTCGTGGGCATGTTCGCCCAGGTGTGACGTGATTTGCCCGCCCTCGAATCGGGTGGCGGAGTTGCTACGAGGAGAGGATCGGCGATGGGAATGTGGAGGGGATCGGCGGCTGGCGGCCGGCCGGTGGGTGTGTGGGGCCGTGCGCAGGCGGCCGCCGCGGCGGTCTTGTGGTCGTTGTGGGCTTTGGTGCGCGGCAACGCCCCGGTCGATGAGGCCGGGTCGGATTCGTCGGAGAAAGCGTTCATGATCATTCTGGCCATTGCTGCAGGCACGGCTGTGACCGCGGCGGCGGTGGCGTTCATTGCCACGAAGACGGCCCTGTTCCAGTGAGCCTGCGCCGCGCCCGCCGACTCGGCACGCCCAGGCGGCGTGCCGGACGGGGGCGGCTGCGCGGCGAGGCCGGGTCGTCGACGGTGGAGATGGTGATCTTGTTTCCGCTGATCGTGATCCTGTTGTTGGGTGGCACTCAGGTGGCGGTGTGGTTCTACGGCCGTCAGGTCGCGCAATCGGCGGCACAGTCGGGGGCGCGTGCTGCCTCCAGTCTCGGCGCCGCCAGTGATTCGGGCCGGTCCGCTGCCGAAAAGTTCCTGGCCGAGACGGGCGGGGGGCTTTCCGAGGTGGCGATCGGTGAGGACGCGACGGCCGATCAGGTCACCGTCACCGTTCGCGGCAAGGTTCCGGCGGTGATCCCGCTTCCCGGTTTCAGCCCGGTGGTGACGGCCTCGTCCACCCGGCCGGTCGAACACTTCACCGCTCCCGACGGTGCGCCATGACCGGCCGAAGCCGGCCGAGATTGCCCGCCAGCCACGGCGGCATGAGGGGGCGTGGGGTGGCGCCATTGCGTGATGAGCGCGGCTCGGAGGCGGTCGAAACGGCGATCCTGTTACCGGTGATTCTCCTTCTGGTCGGGTTCATCGTGGTGGGCGCGCGCCTGGCCTTGGCTGATGTGGGCATCACGGGGGTGGCCGGTGCCGCAGCGCGGGCAGCCTCGATCAGCCGCGACGCGGCCACCGCAGCGCAGGCTGCGGAGCAGACCGCAACGGAGCAGCTGTCCGATGCGGGGCTGCATTGCACGGATGTCACGGTCACTACCGACACGTCGGGCTTCTCAGCACCGGTCGGCTCGGTGGCGACCGTGGCCGTGGACGTGTGGTGCACTGTCGGCCTGGCGGATGCCGGGCCGGGTCTTCCCGGCGAGAAGACCCTGCATGATCGGGCAGTTTCGCCCATCGACACGGCAAGGTCCGCCCCATGAGGCCCCCTGCCCGGCGCGATGAGCGCGGTTCGGTAGCCGTGATGGCCACGTTCATCGTGACGATCTCGGTGGCGCTGACGGTGATGCTCACCGAGGCCGGGGTAGCGCTCAAGGCCACGTCCCGCGCCGATATCGCCGCGGCCGAAGGTGCCCGTGCCGCGGCGATCGGGGCCGGACCCGACGGTGATACCGGGGCGGCGATCGCCGCGGCGCAGGACTACCTGGCCGCCGCCGGCTACACCGACGCAGCCGCAGCCGCCACCGGGCCTGGCCGAGTCGAGGTGACGGTGACCGTCACCGGGCGCACGCCACTTTTGGGCATCACGTTTTCGAAGACAGTCACGCACGACGCCGATCTGCTTGTTGGCGCGGCACAAGGAGGCACACCATGACTACCCCAGGTCGCCGGGTCGGACGGATCGGCAGGGCGGTGGCCGCCGCCGTGGCGCTTGTCGCTCTTGTCGCCGGGGTGCCGGCACTCATGGTCGGGCTCGACCTCATTCCCCATCGCGTCCCGGGTGCAAGCGAGCTGTGGCAGATCGCGACCAGCCGGGATACCGGTCAGGTGGCTCTTTTCGTCATCGCC
Source organism: uncultured Mycobacterium sp. (assembly GCA_964525125.1). Taxonomy (GTDB): domain Bacteria; phylum Actinomycetota; class Actinomycetes; order Mycobacteriales; family Mycobacteriaceae; genus Mycobacterium. The sequence continues at coordinate 52,475 of CAZGGK010000013.1, read as the reverse complement.
GCCGGGGTGTGGATCTGTTGGGCGCTTTTCACGATCTCCTTGGTCACCGAGCTCGCTGCCTTGTTGCGCAGGATGCCGTCGCCGTCGCTGCCGGGTCTGGCCGTTTTCCAGAAGGCTGCGGCTGGTCTGCTGACCTCGATCGTCATTGGCCTGAACCTGGCGGCGGTTCCTGCCATGGCGCAGGCGCCGCTCCCCGCCCAGACTGCTGCCGTCACGGTGGCGAGCGCGGTGGCGAGCCCCGAGGCCGAGGTCGCAGCTACGAGTATCGCTATGCCGGATGCGGCGCCTCGTCACGTTGCCGCCGAACCCGTCCGGTCGGCAGTCGAGACCACTGAGAGCGACGCGACAATCGCCTATCGGGTCCAGCCGCGCGACACCCTGTGGGGCATCGCCGAAGCGCACTTGGGCGGCGGAAGCCATTACCCGGAGATCATCGCCGCCAACCCTGGCCGGATCGCGCCGGACAATGAGATCATCGCCGGCACGGTTCTACGTCTGCCCGAGCGGGCGGATGCGCCGGCGAGTCATCCACCGACGTCGGATGCGCAGACGGTCACCGTGCAGCCGGGCGACACACTCTCCGAGATCGCCTACGAAAGTGGCAGCACCTGGCAGGAGCTATGGCAGGCCAACGAGGGCAAGCCGGCCCCCGGCGGCAGGGTCTTCACCGACCCGAATCTGATCTGGCCCGGCCAGGAAATCGTCATCCCCGCCGATACGGCGGCCGCCACCTCGGAGCCGGCCACGGCGCCTCCCGCAGGCACACCACAATCCGACGCACCGCAATCCGACGAGACCGAACCAAGCACGGCACCACGACAGGCCGACACGGCAGCCGCCGTCGATGGCTCGGCAGGCGCGGCGAATACCGCCGGTGCGCGGACCGACGATGCCGCACATGCCGCGAGACCACGCGACACGGCAGCGGACGCCGTGGAGGCGGAGGACCCCTCGCCAACTTCCGCGACGACGACAGACTCGCATGCAGGAGCCGACATCGCGGCAGACAGTGATGAAACGTCGCAGTCCTGGCCGGGCTGGGTGTTGGCCGGGGCCGGTGTACCGCTGCTGGCCGGTGCACTGTTCTTGGCGTGGAGTCGGCTGCGCCGCCGCCAGCGCCGGTGGCGGCTCCCGGGCGACCCCATCACACTGGCACCCGCCGCCGCCCGCGAGGCCGAGCGGGCCCTGCGCACCGCCGGACCGCAGGCAGTCGACACGGTGACCCGCCTGGACCGGGCGCTACGCAGCCTGGTGACCGCGGTACGCGCAGGGATAATCGGTGAACTGCCGCAGCTCGTGTCGGCAACCGTCGATACCGACGGCACGATTGGCCTGCGCTTGGCCCGCGTCTATCCGGATGTTCCAGCTCCCTGGAAGGCGTTCGATGGCCAGGCCACCTGGGTGCTGGCTGCCGATGCGCAGCCGGTTTTCGACGAGGCGGACCGGCCGGTGACTTTGGCCCCGTATCCGATGCTGGCGTCGGTCGGGCACGACGATGACGGTCGGCAGTACCTGGTCGACCTGGAACAGATCGGCGGCTTGGCAATCACCGGCCCGGCGGACCGGAGCGCCGACCTGATGCGCTACATGGCTGCCGAACTCGCGCATAACACCTGGTCGGAGATGCTGAAAGTCACCTGCTACGGGCTGGGCGACGAGGTGGCATCGATCGGCCCGGACCGGGTGGAGATCGCCGACGCATCATCCCTGGCCGCCACCGCCGCGTCCGCTACATCCGCTATCAACCTCGTTGGCAAAGACCGGGAGGCTGGCGTCGACGTTCTCACCGCCAGAGCCGCGGTCTCCGACCGGGAGGTACCCGCCCCGCAGGTGTTCCTGGTTGCCGCCCCGGACGGGGCGCTGGCCATCGGCCGCGTGCAGCAGTTGACGGTATCGGCCGCCGGGCGGACGGCCGTAGCAGTCGTCACCTGCGGCGATACCCCAGGCGGCACGGCGATGTGCCGCGCCGTCGTGGACGAGGACGGTACGCTGCGCATCGGCATGCTGGGCATCAGCACGATCGCCCAGTCCATGCCGGCATCGGATGCGGCAGAGCTGGGTGCGCTCATGGCGGCGGCCCGTGCCACCGGGTCTGTGACCGGTGAGGAAACCGGTGACGCGGCGGCGACGGATACCGCAGCCATCCCGGTTGATACCGATGAGGCGTGGACCGCGGCCACGGGAGCCGCCGCGGCAGATGGGCTGCCGCTGCCCGCAGCAGGAGTCGGCGAGTCTGGAATCGATACTCTTGCCGGCCACACCGATCAGGTCCAGGACGCGCTGCCGACGAGCAATGTGGTGTCGATCGCGGCGGCCGACAGGCCAATCGATGCCAGGGCTGACACGCTGGATGCTGACCTGGCCGACTGGCTTGATCCCCACTGTGCGCGGCCGAAGATTCGGCTACTCGGCCCGGTCACGGTTGCCGCGGCGGGAAGCCTGCCCGATGGCAAACCGCGCCTGGCCTGGCACACCGAGGTGGTCGCCCTTTTGGCCTGCCGCCCGTCCGGGCTCACCGCCGAGAAGCTTTCGACGGCCCTGTGGCCGAATGAGCCATATGTGCCGGGCCGTTCCAGGGTGCGTCAAGCGGCGGCAACCGTGCGCCGCTGGCTCGGCACCGACCCGGACACCGGCGAGCCTTTCCTGCCGACCAACTCGTCTGCCACGGAAGCGGTGTACCGACTGGACGGCGCTCTGACGGATGCGGACCTATTCGTGCGACTGCGCTCTCGGTCCGCATCACGCGGCGAATCCGGTGCCACCGATTTGGCGGCCGCACTGGGCCTGGTGACGGGCATTCCGTTCGATCAGCGGCGGGCCGGCGGCTACGGCTGGCTGGCCGACGATCCCCTCGACGAGATCTACGCAGCCATGATCGTCGACGCCGCCCACGAGCTCGCCGAGCACTACCTGGCTGCGGGTAACCCTCGGGATGCCGCCGACGCAGCCAAGGTCGCCCTTGCCGCGGGCAGCTGCGAGGACACGCCGCTGCTGGATCTGGCGGCGGCATGCGACGCGCAAGGCATGGGGGCACTGCGCAACGAGTACATCCGTCGCATCCTCACCAATCACGCGGCCGACGTGGAGGAGGACCTCCCGCCGGCCACGTACGCGGTCCTCAACGAGCGCGGATGGCTCGCCGTCGCCTCCTAACGGGCGGTACAGCCGGCGCGAGGGCTTTACGATGCGACGAGTCTGCGCAGAGCGCGCACGTCGTCCTCGAGGCGATCGACCACCCGGGCCGCATCAGCCGGGTCGGACTTTTCGGCGGCGATTTCGCGCACGACCCAACCGCGAACCAGTGTGGACGGTGGAATGCCGCGGCGCTGTGCTGCATCGCGGAGGTCGGCCAACTCGTCGGGGTTCAGCCGCACGGTGAGTGTGACGGACCTGGCGAGGTTGGGCCTTTTTGCCGCAGCGAGCGCATCGGCCGGGATCGGCTCGTCGTGCATTGTCTCGGAGTGCTCGGCCTCGAGGTCGATCAGCCGCTCCACGTCGACGCTGTTGTTCATGACTGTCACCTTCTTGCCTCGTGTTCTCGGTAATGGCGGGTGTCTATGTCGTTCGATGGCCACCCGTTGACCCCGTAGGTCGTGCCGTCCGCCGTCAGGGTGATGACGGTCAGCACCGTATCTGCTGAGGCGGACCAGCCGATGGTGCGCACGCTGCGGCCCGATGCACTCGCGTAGTCCGGGTCGAAGACCAGTGCGTTGGGGTCGGCCAGCGCCTCGTTTGCCTGCATTTCCGTCACGCCATGGCGGCGGCCCATGTGGTCGCCGCGTCTGCTCCAGTCGACCCCACGCCAAGACCGTACCACAATGTAACACGGTCACTGCCCGGATTGGTAAGAGCGGCTGGTGGTGGCATGCCACCACCAGCAATCCGAGGATCAGGCACCGGCCGACAGATCAAGGGAGACGCAGGTCAAAGCGGGGGAGACGACCTGTCGGAGCGCGAGTGAGGAGACGAAGGGAGACGAAGAGTGCATCACGCGCCCGGAGTGTTCGAGGTGCCGCCGAACGGCGGCTTCTTGGGCGCGGAGGGCTGCGGTGATGTTTGCGGATCAGACGATTGCTGGCCCGTGGGATGAGTTAGTCGGCCGGTTAGATCGGGCCGGGGCGATGTACCGGTGGGCGGCGGCGGAGCCGACGCTCACCGGTATCGAGTCGGTGGCCGACCTGCCCGCCGTGGTGGGTGTGGGTGAGGACCGTGGGCGAGTGGACGCCGTCATGGGGGCGTTGGTGCGCACGGCCGCGGTGGCCGGCGGGAACGTCGGTGACGCCACGTTGGTGCTCGTGCACCTGCTCTCGCCGGGCCTGATCGTCCTGGCCCGCAAAATCACGGATTTGGCCGACTGTGCGCTCGACCTGGTGGTCGGCGAGGCGTGCTGCCAGATCCGGGCATTCCCGGTGCGCACTCGCCGCCGTTCCTTTGCAGCGTCGATCCTGCTGGATACCCGCAAAAAGCTCCTGAAAGAGCTGCTGGCAGCCCGACCGGAATCGCCGTACGACTCCATGTGGCACAGCTTCGATTCCGCGGCCGACGACGACATCACAGATCGCGGAAAGCTGCTGACTGATCTGCTCGGCTGGGCGACCGCGAACAACGTCATCTCGGATTCGGACGCCGCGATGCTGCACTTTTTGGCCTACGGGGCTGACGGGATCGGGGCGACGCAGGAGCAGGCCGCCGCCCACCTTGGGTGCGGTGTCCGAACTATTCGCCGTCACAGGTCACGCAGCATCACGACTCTCAAGGCACACGCAGAGAAATTCCTGCAAGAGATTTCTTGACCGGTGTGGCCGGTTCCACCCTCGAGCCCGGCCTGCTTGAGGTGACGGCACCAAAAACACGGCGAGCAAGAGGACCGACGGTGGAGACAGATACCCAGGCGGCGCGGGAGAGGGTCGCGGACCTCCTCGAGGAGGTTGCTGCCGCAAACGCACTGGTCCGCAGGGAGCTGACTCCTATCGCGGACGGGCAGTTGGCGATCTCGCAGACGATGCTCGACCGGCTGGCCACTGTTATCGACCGGACCCGGCCCGCAGCCGCCGCCCGCGCAAGACTCGGCGCGTTGCCAGCGGCTGCGCTACTCGACGGTGTGTTGGCCTGGCGCGCCCGCGGCCGGCCGGGGTACGAAGCAGGCGCACGGTGAGCAGCATTGTGGCGGCGTCGATCGCCGAACTACAGGCCACGCTGCACCGGCCGACGGCCCCACATTCGGAAAGCCGCGACGTGCGGCCGGATCCGCCCACGTGGGGTGCGACGCCGGTGACGGTGACCGTCGGCCCGGTGGTGCTGACATCCGACAGGCCGATGAAGCCGACAAGACCGGTTGTGAGTCGCACCGGTGCACCGGCTGATCCGATCGCGGCAGCGTTGCGCCGGAAGCGACGCACCGGCCGCCTGAAGTCCAGTCCCCGCCAAGGCGAAGGCCCCGTCGTGGCCGTGGCTTCTCTGTGCGGCGGGGCCGGAGTGTCAACGGTATGCGCCGGCATGACTCACCTGTGGCGGAGCAAGGGCCGGAGGGTGGCGGTGTTGGACGCTTCCGGCCCGCTGCCGGGAACCACGCCGCTGGGTGAGCCTACGGGCGCGTGGTCGACAGGCGGCACCGACATGTCCGGCGCGATCGCCGCTACCTGGCGGGCGGCGCCCGTAGCCACTATTGGCGGCCCAGCCGCACCCGATGTCCCACCGCTGGTCTCGACATGTCGGGGGGCACAGGTGGGCGGTGCGGTGGTCTGCGATTTGGGCTCTCGCCGCGACTATCTGGCCGTCGCGCTGCCGAGCCTGGGCGCGGATCTCGTGATCATTTGCTGCCCTGCCAGACCCGAGGCGCTGCGTGCCACAGCCTCGTACCTGCGCGAGACGCCCGGGTGCGCCACTTGGCCGCCGGTGGTCCTGGCAGTTGTCGGGAAGCCCGCGAAGGGTGCGCGGTCGGCGATCGCCGCCTCGGCCGACGTGACTGCCGGCTGGGTCCGCTTGGCCCGGCCTCGGGTCGGGCGCGGGCACGAGTTGATCGCGGCTGCGGCGGACGCGGCGGCAACACACCTGAGAGAAGGAACGCAGCAATGACTTTGACCGGATTTCTCGCCGAAACGACCGCCACGACACCGGCCTCGCAGGCACCGGTGCCGCCCGGCGGCGGGGCTTGGCAGATCCCGAAAATCGTGCCCGATTTTTCCGGGCCGGGTATCGCCGGTATGACGTCCCTGGGTGGCTGGATTGCCGCGATAGCGCTGGTTTCATCGGGGATCGTGCTGATCCTGGGGGTGCTGATCGCGGCGTTCGGGCCACGGCTCGGTTTCATGCACGCCAAAGCGGTCGGTATGGGCGGCGTTCTCGGATCGCTGGCGATCGGCATCGGGGTGGCGCTCGCGACGGACGCCCCGGCGACGGTGGGCGGATGGTTCGCGTGACCGACCTGTACGTCCCTCGGCGGATACGCGGCAGGTTTCTGCGTCTGCTGGCGGTCGTCATAGTGGCGGCCCTCGCCGCGGGTGGCGGCTGGGCGTTCGGTCGGCGTACCGGCTCACCGGCAATGCCGTCGGCCTCGCAGACGCCTGCGCCACCGTGGCAGGCACCATCGCAGTCCGGCGGGCCCGCGCCGATCGATGCGACTGGCACCAGGGCGTTGCCCCAGGGCCTGGCCACATTGCGCACCACCGCCGGGGTGCCCTATGGCTGGCCGGATACCGATGAGGGTGCGGTTGCGGCGGCAGTCACGGCCGTGAAGGCGGGGATGTGGTTCAAATACACACTGGGCGATCCGTGGGGCCAGCTCGGTTTCCTCGCCGCCGATCAGGGGCAAACCGATGGGCGCAAGGCGCGAGTTGCTGCGTTCCTGACTCCCGCTGCACAGCAGACCACCGGAGGGCGAACCTTGACCGCTTCCGGACCGTGCAGGTGCGGTGTCGCCATCGTCGCCGCAGCACCGGGCCAACAGGTGTCCAAGGATCAGGGATTTATGACGGTGAACGTCACCGCGGCGACGCTCACCACCGACGACGCGGGCGTGCGCATGTCCACAGCGGTGGTGGCTGTCTTGTTGCATTGGGAGGGGGACTGGAAGCTCGCCGACGTCTCGGTGAACCCGTTGGCGGTCGCTGGGAACTTACCGGCCGGCGCGCCGCTGCCGGCGCCGAGCTGGGAGGCATGAGCCGTGCCTCGGCGACTGTGGCGGGGTGCGGTCACGGCTGTGTTGGTTCCGGCCGTGATGCTCGTGGCCACTGCGCTCCCGGCCGCCGCGGACCCCCTCTCGCCAGGTGGCGAGGCAGGCAATGGCATGACGATCGACAATTCTCGCTGGCCGAAGGAGCTGAACAAGTTCGTCATCGGCTCACCCGAGTACGAGCAGGCCTATGGCACCGAAATCCCCGATGCGATTCAAGGTATGTGCAACAGCAGCGGCGGGGATCTGTGGTCCTACGTGAAGGACTTTTTCGACGACCTGGGCGCGATATTGGATGCGACTTCGACCGCGACCGGCCAGCCATGGCTTGAATTACTCGACTCCGGGAAGCCGGTGGCCACCACCCCCTGGGACGCGGGCGCCTTCAGCGCCTCGAACCTCGCGGTACCTGTCGCCAGTGATGGCGGCGCGAGCGTGTTTGCTACGCCGGGAACGATCATGGGTTTCGACAATTCGGCGTCCCCGTTCGGGCCGTGCACGAACGACTTCGCCCCCTATGGGGTGCCGGACGGTTCCTCGGCCCTGGGCTTCACGTTCTATCCAGCGCCGGATGACGCATCCATCAAATTCATGCTCAATCAGGTTGCGGCCCAGCCAGCGCCGCTAACCACCGCGGACGGCAACATCCAGGCGACTCCGGCGCAGTATTGGGATCCGACCACCGGGGCCGACAACCCACTGCACTCCTGGGACTTCGACCCGCTGGATGTCAAGAACTATTGCACCGACCAAGGCAATCCGTTCTGCGCCACGGCCACCTTCTTGCACTGCCCGGCACAGCTACCTACGGATCCGCTCGCCGCACAGAACGTCACCAACTGCTACACGTTCAACGCCAACGTGATGCTGCTGAACCAGAAGCTGGCCCTGTGGCTCATGAACCAGGGCGTTCCGGCCGACAGCAGCACAAGGATCGTGACCGCGCTCGATAAGGCCGGGGCGCAAGCGCCTCTGGACCAGTGGTTCGCCGTCGCCTCGAGTATCAAAACATTCACCGGCAAACTCAAACTACTGCTCGGCGTTATGGCGGGTGGTCTGTTAGCCGGCGGGCTGGTGGCCGGTGGATTACCCGGGCTATTGATTGCCGCCGGGATCATCGCCGTCGGCGCCGCCCCAGTGTTGGACAAGGTGTGGGGCGCGATCGAGTGCGGTACCGACTTCTTCAAATGCCTGGCCAAAGGCGGCGTCGATGCCCTGAACACGTCGATGGGCATGGTCCAGCAAGCCGCTGCCACCCCGCAATCCGTCAACCTGATGGGTTTCGCCCCGCTGTTCAACAGGCTCGCAGGGATCTCCGCGATCGTGGTGGCCATTATCTTCCTGCTCACCTTGGCGGTGGCGGGCCTGACTGGGCGAACCGGCACGATCCTGCCCGCTGGAGTCGGCCTGGTGCAGTGGGCGGTGACGATCGCGCTGGGCACGACGGTGGTGGCTGCCCTGGGCGGACTGCTCGGTTCGATTGCCAATGTCATCGGCGGGTCTAGCTCCACCGACGCGATCACGAAGCTGGCCAGGGGTGTGTCGGACGCCGGTACGAACCTGCCGAACTCGGTGTCCGGGGGTTGGCTGCTGGCGTTCATTTTCGCGGTGATCGCCACGATCGCCGGTGCGATCATCTGGCTGGTGCTCACGGTGGCGCCAGCGTTCATTCCGCTGGCCGTCGCCCTGATGATCTTGCAGGCCTCCGGTCTTTCCTCCAGCGGGTGGGGTCGAAAGTGGCTGTCGCGTGGCTTCGGGATCCTGTGGGCGATCGTGCTGCTGCGCCCCACCATCACACTGGTCGCGCAGGTTGCCGGTCAGGTGGCTCTATCCGACGGCATGGGCGGCATCATTGCCGGCTCCTTGTTGCTGGTGGTCGCGGCGATCGCCCCCTGGTGGATCGGCAAGCAATTCCCACTGGCCCGCGAGGACGGCTTCGGGATGGGTGCCGCTCTGCTCGGTGGCATGGCGGTGGCCAGCCGCTTCCGGCCCCGCGGCCACAGAGGACGGGGCGGCGGGTTTGGCCAGAATGCGCGGACCCGTGCGCAACTCGCCGGAACGGCAGCCGGCAGTCCGCCTCCGGGCGGCCCGGGCGGCGGATCGGCGGGCGTCGGCGCATCAGGCGGTCGGCCGGTCAATCCGACCGGCGGGCCGACCGCGGCGGGGCGCACAGCTTGGAGCGGCCCGGCACCTGCGAACGCGCTCAAAACACCGACGGGTCCTGCGGCATCAGGCTCTGGCGATTCACAGCCGAACGGCGCGGATTCGCGAGCGGCTGGTCCTAGCTCGACTGACGGGCGGCCCGCGGGCGGCCCCACACCACCGGCCGAGACGAGCCCGGGTGCGCTGGTCGCCGGGGCGACGCGCGGGACCGGTCAGCCCGCGATCGGCGGACCATCGGCAGGCGGAACAACACGGGCCGCCGGCGGCGACCGCGCCCCTCACGTCCCGGCCTCGGCGGGTAGTACCGGCCGCGGCACGGCTCCGGCCAGTCCTCCCGCCCCGACCGGCGGTGGCCACCCACCCATCGGCGTCGCCAGTGGTGGCCACCCTGCGGGCAGCGTCACCGGCGGGATCGCGACTGGCGCAGGCGGATACGACCCGGCGCAGGTGACCGAGATGGTTTCAGCCGATACCGACGAATATCCGGCGGGCGACGGCCAGGCCATGACGGCCCGTTCTAACCCTCCGGCCACAACCGTCCTCGAGCGGGCTGGATTGCCAGACCCAGCCTCGCCCGAACCGACAGCGAGGGCGGCGTCCCGCCGGGCCGGCCCGGCGACATTTGCAACCGCCGCTGCGGCCGCAAACACAGGAGGATCCCATGGCTGAGCGAACGCCCGAGCTGCGGGTGAGGTTTTCCAAACGGCGTGATCCCGGCGTGTTGTGGGGCCGTACGATCTCACAGTTGTTGTGGCTGGGTTTGGCCGGGATGCTCGCGATGATCGCGTTCAAAAAGGGCGTCTGGTGGCTGGCGGTGCCCGCGGCCGCGGCCGGTGTGCTGGGGTTTGCGCGCCTCTACGGCCGGGCCGCCGCGGATGTGCTGCCGGCGGCCGCCGCCGATGCTCTGTTGCGGATGACCGGACTCGGTGAGTATCGGTCGGGTCCGTACCGGCATCCGGCTGACGGCTGCCGCCCGGCCGGGTGGCGGCTACCGGGTCCGCTGTCGCGCCTGGAGGTCTGCGGCTTCCGAGTCGGCGCGCCTGGCGGTGAGGTGGGGGTGGTGTTCGACCGGGCCGATGGCACTACGACCTGCGTGCTCAAGGTCGCCGGGCCGAACTTCCTGCTGGAAGGTGCCGAGCAGGCGGGTATCTACACGGCTGCGTTCGGGCGGCTGCTCGACGGCCTGGCGCGGGAGGATTCGCCGATCATTGCCATCCAGTCGCTCTCGCGGGTGCGGCCCGATGTCGCGGACGACGCCTGGCGGGCCCTTTCCGAACATGGTGGGCGCGGCTCCCGGTTCGCGCAGCGCATCAACGAGGAGCTACTCGACGCCATGTCCGGCTCGGGGCTGGCTCACGAGTCGTACCTTGCGGTGCGGATCGATCCGGCCAAGTCGCGGAGCCTTTTGCGGCAGTTCGGCGGGGGGGACGACGGGGCTGCCGCCCTGGCTTTCCACACCGTGGCCGGGCTTTCCAGCTCGCTCACTCAGGCCGGGGTGACGGTGGACGGATGGCTGCCGCCGCGTGCGGTGGCCGGTTTGGTGCGCTCGGCGTTCGATCCGGCGGCGGATGCCATGCTCGCGCGGCGAGGTGGTGGGGCCGGCGACTCGGCCGGTGGCGACACGGGTCTCGCTTCGGGGTGCAGTCCGGTGGCGGCTGAGCCGATTCGTCTGGCTCGTGCCCGTTCGTATGTGGCGCACAACGACTGCTATTCGCGTACCTGGTGGGCGACGGAGTTCCCGCACGCCGATGACGGTGTGCCTGTCGGGTTTCTGGCACCGCTGGTGCTGTCGCTGCCCGTCCGGCACACCGTGTCGATCATTCTGCAGCCGGTGGCCAGGCGGGCGGCCGCCCGGGCGGTCGAGGAGCACACGTCCACGGCGGACGCGAAGGCGCAGATGAATGTGAAGGCCCACCGCCGGATACGGCGATCCGACGCTCAGGAGGGCGCCGACGTTGCCCGCAGGGAGGCGGAGCTGGTGGAGGGGTTCGCGACCTACCGTATGGCCCTTTTGGTGTCGGTGACGGCGCCGAGCCTGGCAGAGCTGGCGGCGGCATCCGCGCAGGCAGAGTCGGCGATGAACACCGCGCTTCTGGAGGCCCAGGTGTGGTACACGGAGACCGATCAGGCGTTCTTCGCAGCGGCCCTGCCGCTGGCCAGGGGCCTGAAATGAGTCGCGCCGCGCCTCCCGTCGGCGCGGCCGAGGATATGGTGCCGGCGGCGGATGCCACCGACGCGGAGCAGCAGGCGCGCCTGAAGGCCACCCGCTCCGCCCGGCGGCAGACGACGCCGCTTCTGCCTGCCGCCGTCACCGGTTTCGGCGCCGGGCAGGCAGGAAGGTTCGGGGGCCGGGTTGCCTGGCCGGTGAAGGTGCCCGCGCAGTGGGAGTCCACCGCGGCGATCCGAGGGCTGTACCCGTGGCTATCGGCTCCTGCCCAGCCGGTCATCGGGCCCGTGTGGGGCAGGGATGCCATCTCTGGGTCGCTTTATGCGATCGATCCGTGGGACGGGCGGCGGCGCGGAGCGGTGGACGACTCGGGGGTGTGGATCTCGGGTGTGATCGGCTCCGGCAAATCGGCCGGCGCCAAATCCCTGGTGCTCAGGCACACAGCGTTCGGGCGGCCGTTCGTGGTTCCCGGCGACATCCGCGGCGAGTGGGTACCGGTCGCCCGCGCGGTCGGCGGCACTGTCCTAAGGCTCGGGCCGGGCATGAAAGATCGCATCAACATGCTGGCCATGCCGCCCCGACCACTCGGAATCGATGCGGGCGCGTGGTGGGCGCTGGTCCTTTCGCACTGGCATCAGTTGCTGATCGCCGAGGCAGAAACGATCATGCCCGGCGGCCGCGAGCTGGAGCCGGAAGAGCGTACGGGCATCGAGCTGGCCCTCATCGTCGCCGCCGGCAACCCTGCCGCCACCGGCGGCACCCCGGCCCCAATCAGCCTCGGCCCGGTCGTCGAACTGCTACTGGACCCCACCAGCGAGATGGCGGCCGAGATGCGAATGGGCCGAGTCGAGTTGCAGGCGGCGCTCCGAAAGGTCGGCCTGGTTTTGCGTGAGCTTACTGTCGGGCCACTGGCGGGCCTGCTGGACTCCGACAGACCCGAAAACCAGATCGATCCCACATCCATGGCAACCGTCGTGGACCTGTCGAGGGTGCGGGCATCGGACACCGCGCTGGCATTGGTGCTGTCGTGCACCCAGTCGGTGATCGAGCTGGCGATGGCGCACCGCATCGCCCAGTGGTGGCAGGTCTACGACGAGCTGTGGCGGCTGATGGCGTTTCCGTCGCTGCTGCGGCGGCTCAACGCGGGCCAGCGCACCTCAAGACAGACCGGCGCCGGCGTGGTGCTCATCACGCACCGCATGTCTGACGGGGCGCTGGGCGGCGAAGCCGGCAGTACCGCCGTGGCTGACCTGATTTCGGACTGCGCCACGAAAATCCTCTACCGGCAGCGAGTCGATGCGCTGGCCGCGCTGCGCCGGTTCGTGCCGGTCACCGACGTGGCCGCGGAGCTGCTGCCCACCTTGCCCAGGGGCCGGGCTATTCATTTGGTAGGGGACCGCCCTCGGCTGGTCGACCACATCGTGCCGAGGCGCGGGGCCGAGTGGCAGGTCTTGGAGACCGATCAAGCGTTGGAGGATCGCTACCGGACCCTAGACGAGGCAAACCGATGATCGGCAAGATCACCGCCGTAGGCGCTGTCGGCATCGTATCGATCGCGATCGCCGGGCTCTTGGCCGTATCGGCCGGCAGTCCGGCCGATACTGGCGGCGGCGCCCTGCCGGCGGTCGGCGCAGCGTTCGGGTTGCCCGGTGCGGTTTGCATCGAAACGGCCCAACTCGCGAAAAAGACACTGCCCGGCTGGGACAACGAGCAGGTCGCCAATGCGGCCACGATCGTCGCCGTCGGCCAAAAGCTCGACGTGCCCGTCGAAGGCCAGGTGGTGGCGGTGGCAGCCGCCATGCAGGAATCATCCCTGCGCAACGTGGATCACGGTGACACCGACCCGGACACCGGGGCGATGACCACGTCGCGTGGCCTGTTCCAGCAAATCGCAGCCTGGGGGCCAGAACCCGACCGGATGGATCCGGCGACGGCTGCGGCCATGTTCTTCACCGGCGGCGCGTCCGGGCAGCCGGGCCTGACCGACATTGACGGCTGGCAGAACATGCCGGTCACCGTGGCAGCGCAGGCGGTGCAAGGGTCGGCATTCCCCGACGCCTACGCCAAGTGGGAGCAGCAGGCCCGCACGATGGTCGGGCTCGTCACGAACACCGCCTGCCCCACCGGGACCGAATCCGGCGCGGGCCAGGCGGTGATTGATCGGGCAATGAGCCAGCTCGGCGTCACCTATGCCTGGGGCGGCGGCAACGCTGATGGCCCCACCCGGGGCATCCGGGACGGCGGGGTCGCCGACGCCCACGGCGACTATCTGAAGGTCGGCTTCGACTGCTCTGGCCTGGCCCAGTACGCCTACGCCGCCGTCAAAATCTACGTTCCGCACCAGACCCAGGCGATCTGGGCCACCTTCGCCCACATCACCGACCGGGCACAACTCCAGCCCGGGGACCTGCTGCTCTACAGCTCGAACGGCACCGCCACCGGCATCCACCACGTCGCCATCTACCTCGGCGGAGACCGGGTGATCGAGGCTCCCCAATCCGGCCAGACCGTCTCCATCCGCGACGGCATCTGGTCGGGCATCTACGGGCGCGAATTCATCGGCGCGGTCCGCCCCCAGGCGGCCATCAATGTGTAGGCGATGGCTCGCCGCCGCCGCTTTTTTGGCCTTGGTGGTGGCGTCCTGCGGTACACCGCCGGTGCCAGACGCGCCACGCGAAGCGATATCAGTCACCGAACAGGAGCCGCCGGTATCGGCGACATCGGATACCGGCCAGGCCGCACCCCCCGACAGGATTGCCAGCAACGCGCCGGCGGGAGCGTCCGTCACCGCGAGCCCGACACAGGTGGCTGTCGACTGGCTGACCGCCTCCAGGTTCGTCGCCTGGGATCAGCCGCCCACGGCCTGGATCGACAAGGTCGCCCCGTTCGTGACCGGCGAAGTGAATACCGAGAACCAGCGCCTGCGCGGCGGCAACGTCGGCGCCGACTGGGGCGCATTTGTCGAAAACCGGTGCGCAGCAACCGTTATCGACGCCGGGGCAGTGATCCCGCCCGAAGCCCCCGTCACGTCGCAAACGGTGCGCGTGCAGGTGGCCGGAACGGTTCACACCGAGTGCGAGACCGGGCCGGCCGTGCCGGACGAAGCGGCGACCGCGACTCTCACCGTCGTGTGGTCACCGGTCGGCTGGAAAGTCGCCGGCCGGCAGCAGTAGGAAAGGAGCAAGCAATGACGCAGACGATCCCGGCCGACACCGTCGATGATCCGCACCGGGAAACGGGCGGCGACGCATGGCCGCGGAGGATTGCCGGCACACCACGGCTCAGCCGCTGGCCGAACTGGGCTACCTGGACGTCATGGGCGGCCGGCGTGGCAGTCATGGGCGGCGCCGCACTGCTGGTCTTCGCCGGCCTTGCGACAGTGCTCTCGGCCCGATCCTGGGGACACGCTGCGGCGGCGGCCTGCGCGCTGTTGCTGTTCGGGGCCACGACCTCGCTCACCTGCGTCATCTGGCTGCGCCGCCCAGCACGCAGGCGCATGCCTGGCTCGGCCACCGCTGGCCAGCTACGCCCGATCCGGGCCGCGGCCGTCATCAAGTCGGTGCGGACCACCAGGCCTTCCGCCGTTTTGCCGCGCAGTGCGCGGAGGGCACGTCGGGTGGGCATGTCCCAGTACGGGCCGACGATCGGCACGCTGATCGGACCGTCTCGTCCGGTTCTTTTCGCACGGTGGGAGGATTCCACCATCGCGGTTGCCCCGCCTCGCGGCGGGAAGACCACAGCCATCGGAATTCCCCGTGTCTTGGAGGCGCCTGGCGCGGTCGTCGCCACCTCCACCAAGGCGGACGTGCTCACCGCCACCGCTACCGCCCGCAGCAAAGCGGGCAATGTCTGGGTGCTCGACGGGGAGGGCATTGCCGATCCGCTCGCCGGAAGCTGGCTTGCGTTGCGCTGGGATCCGCTCGTCGGCTGCCAGGATCCGCAGGTGGCGATCAGGCGCGCCGAGGCAATCGTCGGCGCACGGCCGCTCGGCTCGGTCAGGGGCGGGGACTTTTTCGCCGGGCAGGCCAACGACATCCTGCGCTGCTGGCTGATGGCCGCCGCGATCGGCGGTTACCGCATCGACGTACTCCCCAGGTGGCTGCACAACCTGGCCGACCCGGCACCCGCCGAATTGCTCGACGGGCCGCGCCCCGACTGGGCAACCAGGCTCCGCAGTCTCGCAGTCAATACCGCCGGCGAGATGGTGGGCGGCATCATCGGCACCCTGCAGCTCGTCCTGTCACCGTTGGACTCGCCGCGGATTGCTGCGACCTGCCTGCCGACGCGGCACGCCGCATTCGATATCGACGCATTCTGCCGCTCCACGGACAGCCTGTACCTGCTCACCGAGGGGGCAGCGAACAGTGCCGGGCCGTTCATCACCGCGCTCGTCGACGAGATCATGCACACCGCGCGCCGCGCCTCCCAGCGGGCCGCGGGCGGCAGGCTCGATCCACCCCTGTCAGTGGTTCTCGACGAGCCCGCCCACACCGCCGCCATGCCGAAACTACCGACCTACATGTCGGACTCCGGTGGGCGAGGAATCTCGCTGTGTTTGATGCCGCAAGGCTGGGGACAGATGAGAGCTCGCTGGCAGCAGGACGGCGCGAAAGAAATCCTTAACTCGGCCACGTGCGCCCTAGTCATGGGCGGATCGAAGGAATCCGACTTCCTGGAAGATATCTCCAAGCTCGCTGGCGAATATCGCCGCCCGCAGCGCACCGTCTCCCGGTCCTCCTCGGGGCGCGGGGTGCAGCGATCCGACCACCTCGAACGCATCATCACCGCCGGTGACGTGCGCACCATCGGCGACAGCAAAGCACTCTTGCTCTACCAGCGGCTGCCCCCGGCGATCGTGCAGCTCCCCGCCTGGTACGCCGGCACGCGGCGCAAACAGATCACCGCCGACATCGCAGCCCTTACCGCACGCACACCCGCAGTGCCTGGGCCTACGGGGACCGCCAGCTATGAGTGATGCATCGGCAGAAGACAGCGGCGTGGCCGGCCGCCTTGCCCGGCTCGAAACGCGACTGGCAGTGGTTGCCGCCGCACTCGACAAGATCGCCGCAACCAGTAACGGCACGGAATCGACCAGCCACGGCGCCGCGGGAGGGCCGACCGGAGGCACGGGTAAACCGGCCGCGGACAAGCCGTCGATCTGGTGCTGGAAAGAGATCATCGACACGGAAGTAAGCGAGATCAGGCTAGCCGAACTAGCCGACTGGGTGACGTGGCTCACCGACCGTTACCCGAAGGCATTTCGAGACATGCCACCGTGCTGGTATCTACACAGCGACGCCGTCGAAGAACTCACCGCCCTGTGGGACGCCTGGCTCTACGCGTATCACGGCGACGACGAGCCTCGCGAAGCGCCCATGGTATGGCACGACCGATGGATGCCCGGAACCTGCCACCGGCTGCTCGGCACGGTCGGCATTCTTGCGCCCTGCATAGCCGGGCGCAAGCACCACCCGCCCAACCTGACAGGCGCCGTCCGCAACAACTTCGACCCTGCTCTCGACGACCAGACGCTCCTTGTTGCAACCCCACCTAACCGACCTGACCGTAGTGGGGGACTACTGCACGGATGTCCTATGCTTGCCAGCGGCGGAAGATTCGCGGAGCGAGCTCTCACTCCAGGGACTTGAGAAACGACCGCTGGCGTGGACCGCAATTGGATGGTTCGCTGACACGCCGCTGGCCCCGGTTTCCAGTTGGGGATCCGCAATTGGTGATGCAGTTGGCCCTGCCGGCGCTCAGCGGGTGTGGGCGACTGGCGCGCGCGAATGGGTGCCTGAATCGCGGTGCGGTTATTGAGTCGGTCGCGGTTCAGGCGGCACCGTGCTTCCCGTTGAGGTGCAGCGCTGTGCGAGTGTTCGATACGCAATCAGCCCGATGGCTGCTCCGATGACGCCGCCGAGGGTGTTCAGGATGATGTCGTCGATGTCGCCGCTGAGGCCGACGTATGACTGTGTGATTTCGATGCAGGCAGACAGGACTGGCGCGAGCAGGAACGGTGTCCATCGTGGGCGCAGCAGCAGGCCGGCCAGTAGACCGGTCGGCACGAATATGGCGACATTGCCGACGATGTTGATGATGCCAAGCATGTGATTGACGTTGTGCAACTCGATGGCGATGTCCCTGAACGGCACCCAGTTGGAGGCGGTCGTGGCGCCGTCGGCGTAGGTCGGCCGGCCGTGGAACGTGACCGCGAGGACGACGATCACCGAGCCTACGAGAAGTATCCAGCCGGCCACCCGCGCCGCTGCGGCCGTGCCTTTGATCCGGCGGTAGATCGCCCCGATGGCGAACGCGACCGCCAGGCAGATCGCTGTTAGCCACACGGCCGTCCATACGTCCAGGTAACGGTCGATATCGCCGGGCAACGTCACCTCCTTGACTGTGCTTGGTGCGACCCGCCGGCCGCGGTGGGTCGCTCGGAACGGCACTGCACTCCTGGCACAGAGCAGTGTGACGGGCCGGGCCACGTGGTTCGCGCAGGCGTGCGCGAAGCTGCCCGATTTCCGCACCTGGGCGGCTGCCTGGCGGGTTGCCCTTGCCGGTCGCGGGTGGTGCGTTGCGGTCGCGTCATCGTCGGGGTTGCGGGTTCCGGTCGATTCGTTCGAGGCGGGCCGCCGCGAGTCGCGTCACGGTCTCTGCAGGGGCGGTCCCGTCGAAGTGGTAGGCCGCCGGATCGGGGGCTCGGCCGATCTGCCGCCGTGAAGGGGCAACCCCGATCGTGAGCGACCGTGGGACTGCCGGGTCGTTCCGACAGATCAAACCCCCGTCAGCACCGGGCTCAGTGGGCAACCAAGATGCCACCCGTAGCTGTTCTCGTCGCTAGAAGACGGATTGCAGTGTAGAGGCCGCAGCGTGGAAGGGCCGGGACCAGGCAGTTGTCATCGTTTCGGATGTCTGACGCGTGGCAAATCCTGATGGAGCTGCGGGAAGCCCATTGTATTCGGTACGGTCATGCGTCGTCCGGGGCGGGTGAACCAGCCTTGGGGGCATGACCCGGTGGCGGCGTTCATGCCGAAGAATACGGCTGCAATCGACGTCAGGGCGAGGCTGGATGTGACCCCGTCCGAGAGAAGGTTCCATAATGCGGCTATGAGCGCTGCGAGCGCGATGGCGCTGTGTGTCAGGCGCGCCGCTGTGCTTAGGCGGCACCCGACGAGCGGAGCGTTTGGTGCGGTGTCGCCGCTTTCCTGGGGAGTCGGCCGAGCAGTAGCAGTCACGGCGTTTCTCCCACAGACTGCTTATCGAGTTGAGTTCGCACCCAGTCCATGTCGAGCTCGCGTACCTGCTTGATTACCCGTTCAAGACCGGATGCGCGAAGTGCTCCTGGCTTCGCGTACACGATGATGCGATCCCGGAACGCCATCAGTGTTGGGATCGAGCTGATGCCGAAGCCGGCCGAAAGCTGATGCTCCGCTTCGGTGTCCACCTTCCCGAACACGATGTCGGGATGCTCCTGCGACGCACGCTCGAAGACCGGGGCGAACGCGCGGCACGGCCCGCACCAGGCAGCCCAGAAATCCACAAACACGATGCCGTCGGCCCCGATGAGAGCGTCGAGATTCTCGCTCGTGAGGTCTATTGTTGCCATACTCGCAATGATACCCCGTGGGGTATCTGTGGCTGGTGGTGAAGCGGTATGGCTACGCGCGTGCTCTTCAACGATCGTCAGGTTGTAGATGCGGTCGGTGCTGGTCCGTCCTACTGTGCGGTGGTCCGCGTTCGCGTGCCGGAGGCGATGCTGCCTAGTCCGATGGCGAGAACTGCCGCGGCCGCGCACAGCGAGCCGAAGCCCCACGTGCCCACGACGACGCCGGCCAGTGCGCTGCCGCCGGCGGCAGCGAGACCCATGATCGTATCGGTGGCGCCTTGGCCTGCCGCGCGTTCCCCGATCGGTAAAGCGGTGGTGAGCATCGTCGATCCTGCGGTCAGTGTCAGTGACCAGCCGATTCCCAGGAGCAGCAACCCGGCAGTCAGGAGCCCCGATGCGCCCGGGCCTGCGGCTCCTGCGAGAACTGCTGCCGCAAGGAGTACTGCCGCCCCTGCGATGATCACTGCCTTTGCGCCGATGCGGTCGACGAGGCTACCGATCAGGGGTGAGAACGCATACATGCCGAGGATGTGCACGCTCACGACGACCCCGACGATTTTCAGTGATGCGCCGCCCATTTTCATCTGTAGGGGGGTCATCACCATCACTGACACCATGACGATGTGCCCGGCGACGACGGCGGCGGCGCCGATTAGGGCCGGGCGGTGTCGCACGATCGATCGAAGACCTGCGATAAGTGAGCCGGAATCGGCCTGCGGTTGATCGCGTTCGCCGTTGAGCAGTTGCTTTGCCGTCAGTAACGGATCGGGGCGCATCCGCAGCATGATCAGCAGCGCCGCAAGGAGGAACCCGATCATGCCTGCGAGGAACGGTCCCGACAGCGGTGGCAGGCCCAGCGCTGCGGCGGCCCGGCCGGATGGGCCGAGGAGGTTCGGGCCGGCAACCGCGCCGATTGTTGTTGCCCAGACCACCACGCTCAACGCCCGGCCGGATCTTTTTGGCTCCGCGAGATCTGTTGCGGCGTAGCGTGCCTGCCCGCTCGCTGCCGTCGCTCCGCCGAAAAGGGCGGTCCCCACCAGGAGCGCCGCAAATGATCCTGCCGTCGCCGCCGCGACCGCAATAGCAGCGCCAATGGCACCGAGGAGATAACCGGCAGCGAGACCGGCACGCCTGCCGGACCGCGCCATCCACCAGGCTAACGGAGCCGTGAACACCGCCCCGCCTAGAACCTGGGTCGTGTTCGCCATGCCGGCCAGGTCCGCGCTGCCGACCAGCTCGGCTGCGAGAATGCTGCCGACGGCTATGCCTGCCGCTGTACCAACTCCGCCCAGAATCTGGCTACCCACCAGGGCCGTCATCGTGCGCCGCTGGATAACAGCGGTGCTCAACGGCAGACTCAAGCCCGTCATACTCACCGTGCCGCCTTTCCCGGGTCGATGGTCAGGCGAGGATGAGGAATAGTTTTTCCAGTTCCTCGGGGCTCGCGGTATCCGGGGCGTCGGGGTCATCGAAGCACTGCTTCAGTGCAGTGGAGAGCACCAGGTATCCGGCACGATCGACCGCCTTAGAAACAGCAGCGAGTTGCTGGATGATTTCGCGGCACTGATCGTCCCGCTCGACGGCGGTGATTACGGCGGCGAGTTGCCCGTGGGCGCGTCGTAGCCGGTTGACGATTTTCCGCTTGGCTTCGGCGCTGTGCTCGGGATCGCGTGCAGTGCTGCGTTGGTTGCTAAGCGACTCGGGACTCATGGTTGGAACCTCCGTCAGGTCGGCTGAGTTCCGATCATACCCCCTAGGGTATGTTAGACTCAGCGTCGCGATACCCCATAGGGTATTCGCGTCGTGTGCATGCTTTCGAGGAGTGAGGAGACCCGTATGTGCCGAGCGGTGACCTGCCGGACCTGCGGCAAGACGACGTGGGCGGGGTGTGGGCAGCACATCGCGATGGTCAAACGCAGCGTGCCGGCCGGACGGTGGTGCAACGGGAAGCACACCCAGGCCGAGATTGATGCCGCCAAGGCCGCTCGCGGTGGGTTTTTCTCCCGGCTGTTTGGGCGCTAAGCAACAGGCACTCCGAAGGAGCAGTGATGGCAACAAAGAATTTGACTTCCGTTGATTTTTCGGAGGTCACGGGCGGCGACGGCATCGTGTTTGTGGATTTCTGGGCTGCCTGGTGCGGGCCGTGCCGCGCGTTCGCCCCGGTCTTCGAGCGTGCGTCGCAGGAGCATCCCGACATCGTGTTCGGGAAGGTGGACACCGAAGCGGAGCATCAGCTTTCGGCCGGCTTCGGCATCAGCTCGATCCCAACACTGATGGTGTTCCGGGACGGAATTCTGGTCTACGGGCAGCCCGGGGCACTGGGTTCGGCGCAACTTGACCAGCTGATCCAGGGTGCCCGCGACCTGGATATGGATGATGTCCGCCGACAAATCGCCGAACGCCGCGCCCAGCAGAGCGGCTGACGTTCGCTCTACGGGCCGTTGTCGAACCGAGTGCCCATCATCAATCTTCGACTAGTTCGTGACATAGGAAAGGGTCCCATCGTGCTTCTGGAACGCATCTATGACGAGGATCTCGCGCAAGCGAGCTACTTCATCGGCTGCCAAGCGAACGGCGACGCCATCGTCGTTGACCCGCGCCGCGACCTGAAGGTCTATCTCGACATCGCGGAAAAGAACGGCATGCGGATCGTTGCGGTTACCGAGACGCACATCCACGCCGATTTCCTGTCCGGTACCCGTGAGCTTGCCGCGAGGACTGGCGCGCGGATGTACGTATCCGACGAGGGCGGGCCAGACTGGACGTACTCTGATGCGTTCGACGGCGCGGTACGGATGAAACACGGCCACCGAATCACTATCGGCAATATCGCGATCGATGCGGTCCACACGCCCGGCCATACCCCGGAGCACCTGTCGTATCTCGTGACCGACGGCGCCCAGTCGACCGAGCCGGGTTTCATGCTGACCGGCGATTTTGTGTTCGTCGGAGACGTCGGCCGCCCTGATCTGCTCGACGAGGCAGCGGGTTACACCGATTCCCGATTCGCCGGAGCGAAAGACCTCTACGCGAGCCTGCGCGACCGCTTCATGACGCTGCCCGATTATGTGCAGGTGCTGCCCGCGCATGGCTCAGGTTCTACGTGCGGCAAGGCGTTGGGGGCTGTGCCGTCATCAACCGTTGGCTACGAGCGAAACTTTGCCTGGTGGGCCAAATACCTCGCGGCCGGCGATGAACAGGGCTTCATCGATGAGCTCCTCGACGGCCAACCAGACGCGCACGCCTACTTCACCCGCATGAAACAGCAAAACAAGGCCGGCCCCGCAGTGATCGGGGACGTCCCGGAGCTCGTCGAGTACACCGCCGACCGGTTGGCGGCCGAATTGGCAGCGGATCAAGCAATCCTCATCGACTCGCGCGACCAGGCACAGGTGCACGAAGGCATGGTCGCCAGGTCACTCAATGTGCCCGGCCCGGGCAAGGCCGCCAGCTACGGTGCCTGGGTCGTAGACCCACAGAAGGAGCGCCGCCCGCTGGTGTTGCTCGCCGCAACCGGTGCCGAGGCGGAAGAGATCCGCGATCACCTCCTGCGCGTCGGTATCGACAGCGTGCGCGGCTACATCCGGTCGCTGGACGGCCTGGATCTGACGCTGCCGACACTGGTGAAACCGGAAGAACTTCATGGATTCGACCAGGCCGTGCTCCTGGACGTGCGAAACAAAACCGAATATGCCGCTGGCCACCTGCCCGGCGCGCAGCAACTCTCCGGCGGGCGCGTCATGTGGCACCTCGACGAACTACCCGCACCGGGCGCCGGCACGATCGTCACCTACTGCCAGACCGGAGTGCGCAACGCTGTCGCCGCCAGCGCACTGCGCCGCGCCGGATACGACGTCGCTGAACTTGATGGCAGCTACGTTGCGTGGGCCGCGATCCCTGGCAACGCCCCCGTGACCGATAGCGTCGCCCTCGCCACGGCCTGAGCCCACCCCGCCGCCCAGGATCCCGATGGGACGTCCGATTGATCATCATTGCCCTGGTTCTTGCGGCCCTGGTCGGGGTTTCCTTGGGACTCCTGGGTGGCGGGGGCTCCATCCTGACCGTCCCGATCCTCACCTACGTGCTGGGTATGGACACGCGGGAGGCGATCTCCGCGTCCCTTTTCATCGTGGGTATCACCAGCATTGTCGCCATGGTGGGGCATGCGGGATCCGGTCGCGTGAAATGGAGATCGGGGCTCGAGTTCGGTCTAGCCGGGATGGCCGGCTCCTTCGCGGGAGCGCAACTCGGCCGACTCCTATCGGCCGCGGTGTTGATGGTCCTGTTTGCTGTCGTGATGCTCACTGCAGCGACCGCCATGATCCGCGGCCGCAAAGACCGCAGCACCGAAAAAGAGCCGACGGCGCCGCGCAGCCGCCTGCTGCAGATGATGGCCAGCGGCGCCACCGTCGGTGTCGTAACCGGCCTGGTCGGGGTAGGCGGCGGCTTCTTAATCGTCCCCGCGCTCGTCCTGTTCACCGGGCTGCCAATGGGCGCTGCCGTCGGTACATCCCTGCTAGTAATCGCAATGAACTCCGCTGCCGGGTTCGCCAGCACCATGATCTCGGTACGGCTTCACTGGCCGATCATCCTCGTGTTCACCGCTATCGCAATCATCGGATCCTTCGTCGGCCTTGTCCTTGCCAAACGGCTACAGGGTCGCACCCTGCGCAAAGCTTTCGGCGTATTTGTACTCGCCATGGGCTTACTCGTGCTCGCGCAAGAGTTCCCCGCCCTGATCGCCTCGCTCAGCGGAGCCTGACCGGGAAGGCATATGTGACCACGCCTCCACGCACGCCTGCTCCACGTATCGGACGCATGGTCGACGGCTACGCGATCCCCGTTATCAACGAACGGGCCGTACGGGCGGCGGCGGGGATCCTGTTTCTCCTCGGGGCGGCCGCCGTCACCACGGCGCTGGCGAACGGTACCGCGCAACCAATCAAGCCCTTCGGGATCGTCCTCATCGCCGATATGTACGTTCGCGTCACAGTCGGGGATCGCTTCTCGCCATCGCTCGCGCTCGGGCGCGTGGCGGTGCGGAACCAGACCCCAGAATGGGTCGGGGCTCCCCAGAAGCGATTTGCGTGGTGGCTCAGCTTTGCTATCGCCCTCGCTTCCTGCACCAGCATGGGGCTCGTCGCCGCACCGTTGTGGGTCACTCTCACCCTGTGCAGCATTTGCCTGACGCTACTGTTCGCCGAGACGGCGTTCGGCATCTGCGTCGGCTGCGCACTGCAGGCCCGCTTCGGCACGCGGCCGCCGCAGTACTGCCCCGGCGGCAGCTGTGAGGCTCGCGGACCCAAGAGGGCTTCCCCGTAAAACATCAGGCCGCACGAACAGCAGCTTCGACGGCGCCACAGGCAGGCCGCGAACACTATCCCTGCACCGTCTGCATCTCGCACGGCCTGTTGTCCTGGTGCTCTTGTTCATGCCCGCTCGCTCCAGCGGCCCTGCGGTCGCCGACACAGCCGATAGCGCCACGGCTACGCCACGCCGCTGGTTGTCAAATGCCCCCAGGGGTATTAAAGTATGCAGCAGTTCGATACCCCATGGGGTATAGACAAGCAAGAGAGCGGAGTTGATCGTGCGCGAAGTCAGTCTGGAACGATTCGCTGCTGCCCGCGTATCGGGTGCCGAAGTCATCGACGTGCGCGAACCAGACGAGTACGAGGCCGGGCATGTGCCGGGGGCACGCCTTATTCCACTCGGGCAGGTGCCCTCGTACGCCCACGAAATCGACTGCTCACGCCCCGTTTACGTGATTTGCGCTAGCGGCAACAGAAGTAAAACGGCCACTGATGTCCTGTGCCGCGCCGGCGTGGACGCTTATTCCGTCGCCGGTGGCACTCGCGCATGGATTGAGTCCGGTCGTCCATCGATTACAGGAACGCATGTCACGGTCGTGTAGCAGCTGCGGCTTCGGCGGGCCCTGCAATGCCGTGGCCAGCCGTGCTGATCCAATTTCAGTCCGGCGCCAATTCCGGAGGCGAAAGGTAATAATCATGTGCTATCCAGTCCCCTGCAATATTTGCGGGAAAACAACATGGGCCGGCTGCGGCGAGCACGCCGACCAGGTCATGGCCGGCCTGCCGCCCGCTCAGCGGTGCCCCGGTCACGCTGATATCGAGACGCCGGCGGGAAATAGCGCCTCGCCGTTCAGCCAACTCTTCAATACACATTGACCAGACCGCTGTCGGCGGTTACCAGCCGCGAAAAGGAAGCGACCATGAGTTACGGAACAACAATCTCAGTCAACGCACCGTTCGCTACCACCGTGCAACGCGTCCGAGACGAGCTGAAAGCCGAAGGATTCGGCATACTCACAGAAATCAACGTCACCGCCACTTTGGCGGAAAAGCTCGGCGAAACGATCGAGGACTACGTCATTCTCGGCGCCTGCAACCCACCGCTCGCACACCGAGCGATCGAAGCCGACCGCAGCATCGGCATGTTGCTGCCCTGCAACGTGGTCGTACGCGCTGGCGAGGATGCCACCATCGTCGAAATCCTCGACCCGCAAATCATGGCCACGCTCAGCGGCCTTGACGAGCTCAAGGACCCCGCCGACGACGCATCTAACCGACTTGGCCGCGTCCTTGAACGGCTATCTGAATAAAGCGGAAGGCCTATCCATTTAGATGCCCAGCTCTGCGAGGCTCCGCGGCGCCCAACAAGCGCTGAACTGCGAAGATCCGCCGGCCGAGCATGTGTGACGCACTGTTGGCACGCCGCCGCTGACCTGCGGGTTGGCACCTAAATGGCTAGCCCTTTAAAGCAGATTGAACTGCGACTCGGCGGCGACCGCCCCGGACTGTGCGGACCCGGACTCCGGTGCGAGCAGCGCTGGTGCTGCCGGTGCGGGGGCCGCAGCCGGACCGGTAGCCGGGGCAGTGATCGGCGCGGGGATCGTCAAAACCGTCGCCGAATCTGGCAAGAGATGCTTAGCCACACGGTGGGTGAGGCTATAGAGTACCGTGCTCCCCTGTAAGGGCTGGCTGTCGTGTGCTCGTCCCTCTCGGCAGGCGGGTCAACGATCCCCTTGTGGAGTCGTACTGATCGGTGCGCACCGGTGGGATTATTCCGGGTGTGGCCGAGACTGGGCGCTGACGACGCCGGTTTTCCGCGGTTATCAACGCTGCTATCGGGTGGTGCCGAATTACCGGGGGGTGAACAGTCCGACGCTGGCGCCTGTGGCGGGGCGTATTTCGACGAAGAAGTCCTCGATGGTCTCCACGACGTAGGCGACATCGAATTGTTCGGCCCCACCGGGGGCGATGAGCAGCCCGGGCTGTATACCGAGCCCGTTTTGCAGATCGACGAACTCGTTGAGCACCCGATCGCCCGCGAAGGACGTCACGTCCATGCCGGCGGCGCTCAGCGGGACGCCGGAGGTGTTGACGGCGCGCACGGTCGATTTCACATACCGCGAACCTTTCTCTCCCAGGGCGGCGGCGACCCCGTCAGGAACGAAGTCTCGGGGCGCAGTGACGGTGATCGCCAGCCCGTTACTCCACCGCAGGTACGTGCCCCAGGGTGCCTCGTCGCCGCCATCCGGCGCGGCTGGTTCGGGACGGATCTGTTTCGTCAAGGTCGCCTGGCTGGCAAAGGTTACGCGGAGATCGCGTTCATCGGTTATGGGCAGCAGCACCTCGATCTGGACGTCATCGGGGTCGATGACGGCGTAGATGATGGAAAAGCTCGCCGCCTCGCCCGGGCGGGCGATGCCGTTCGGCCAGTCGGTACCGCCCCAGCCGACGAGCCGCTCGGCCCACCGTTCGGCGCTGACCACGGTCGGGTTGACCCCGCCGACGTTGATGGGGATCTCGGAGTCGTTGCCCACGGTGATGGTGAACTCCGCATAGTGCCCATAGATTTTCATGGCGGGGAAGTCCGGCAGGAAATCGCTCGGGCCCTGTTGGACCTCCCGCGGCTTGACGACGGAGATACTGATCCCGTCCGGCGTGGACACGGTCGCCCCGAAGGGATGGATCACGGCAGGCTCGGGATCCGCCGCGGTAAGCGGTCCGCCCGCCTGATGTGATGCGCTAGGCGCCGCGCAGCCCGCCAACGCCACAGCAAGCACCACGGCTGCCAGGGCCGACCGAAGTGCTGCCATCGCGGTATCCGATCTGGGCGCCGAAACCGGGTCGGGGGCAGTATCGCAGGCCCAGGCTCGCTGGCACCGTTGTGCCGCCTGGCCACGTCCGGTGTCGTTGCCCGCGTCACTCCGGGTCGTTGTGATCCGGTCCGGCGGCGTGGGTGAGGAGCGGGAGGCTGGCTTCTTTCCCGGGGGCTTTCCTACCGGTCTTCTCGGTGTCCGTTTCGAGTTGCTGGTGAAGCCTCGCGCCTTCGATGTCGAGGTGGGGCATGATGCGGTGCATCCATCTGGGCATCCACCAGGCTTTGTCGCCGAGGTAGGACATGAGTGCGGGCACGAGGGTGAGTCGGATCAAGAAGGCGTCGATGGTGATGCCGATGGCCAGGGCGAGGCCGAATTGTTTGACCATGGGGTCGTCGGATAGGACGAAGCCGGCGAAGACGGAGATCATGATGATGGCTGCTGCGACGACGACCCGGCTGGCCTGGGTGTAGCCGCCGATCACCGCGTTATTGCCGGTCGCGCCGTGCGCGTGGCTCTCCCGCATGGAGGTGACAAGGAACATTTCGTAGTCCATGGCCAGGCCGTAGAGGATACCCGTGACCATGATCGGCAGGAACGACAGGATCGGCCCGGTGGTGTCGACGCCGACGAGGTCTTTGAGCCAACCCCATTGGAAGACGGCGGTGATGATGCCGAAGGTCGCGCCGATGGTCAGCAGGAAGCCGACGGTGGCTTTGAGGGGCACCAGGATGGAGCGGAACACGAGCGTGAGCACGATCAGCGACAGTATGACGATGATAGCGATGTAGTACGGCAGCACATCGGCGAGCTTCTCCGAGATGTCGATATTGATCGCGGCCAGACCCGCCACCCCGATAGCGGCCACATTGCCCGTGGCTGCGTCGACACTGAGCCGGTCGGCGCCGTGATCGCGCAGCTCGTGGACGAGGGTTTCGGTGCCCTGCGCGGTGGGCCCTCCGGACGGGATGACGGTGAGCATGGCGACGCTGCCGTCGGGGGTGATGCCCATGGGTTGCACGGTGTCGACCCCGTCAAAGCTGCCGAGTGCTGTAGCGATGGCTGGTAGCTGGGTGGGCGTGAACGCTGCATCCTGGTCGGCGGTGACCACGGTGAGCAGTGGCGCGTTGTAGCCGGGGCCGAGCGTGTCGGCGACCGCGTCGAAGGCTTTACGTTCGTCGGTGTGCAGGTTCGCGGTCGATCCATCCGACATGCCGAACGTCATCGACGCGGCCGGGATCGCGGCCACCAGCAGGCCCGCAGCGATGACGGCGGTGATGATTCCGCGGTGCTTGATGACGCCTACCACCCACCGGCGGCCCAGCGTGGGGCGCCCGGCTTCGCTAGCGTGTTTGCTGATCTGCTGCTCGGCGCGTTGCCGGGCGCGCGGGCTGACCAGCCTTTCGCCGACCAGTCGCATCAGGGCTGGTAGGGCGGTGAGGGCGATGGCGACCGCCATGACCACGGTGCCGGCCGCTACCAGCGCCATGGTGGTCAGAAACGAGATGCCGATCAGGGACAGTCCCGTCAGGGCGATCACGACGGTGAGCCCGGCGAAGGTGACGGCGCTGCCGGCGGTGCCGACAGATCTGGGCACCGCCTCGGACACCGGTAGATCGTCATCGATCATCAGTCGGCGGGTGCGGTTGACGATGAACAGGGCGTAGTCCATACCGACGGCCAGGCCGATCATGAGCGCCAAGACGGGGGTCGCCGAGGTCATCTCGATTGAGTTCGACACGCCGAGGGCTGTGCCCAGGCCGATTGCCACACCGCTGATCGCGGTGGCCAGCGGCAGGATCGCGGCCCGGATCGAGCCGAGCGCCAGGATCAGCACCAGGGCGGCGAACGCGATGCCGAGTGCCTCGGAGCCGCCCAGCGGTGCGGTGTGCGGTTTGAGGGACTCGGTGACCAGCACCGTGATGCCGGAATCTTTCAGTTGGTCTTTGGCGGTCGTGACGATGTCGTCGATGGTTCCGTCGGGGAGGTCTTCGACCGCTGAAGTGAATTGCAGTTGCATCACCGCGACGGTGCCGCCGCCGGAGACCAGCACACCGGGCACCGGGCTGCCATCAACGGCGAGCGGATGCGGCGCGCCCGCTGCCGGCTGCGCGCCGGGCGCGGCGCCCGGAATAGCGGGGCTCCGCCGGGGCACGACCACGCTATTGGCGTTGATGTGGGCGGCAACATCGGCCAGCTCTGTCGCGTGCTCGCCTCGGTCGAGGCGCTGCCCGTCGTCGGCGGTGAAGACGATCGATCCCTGCCCGCCGGCTAGCTGCGGGAACTCGCCGCGCAACTCGTCAAGCACCGCCTGGCTCTTCGTCCCGTCGATCGTGATCGCGGACGTGATCGTGCCGCCACCTGCGGCCAGCACCAGGCCGCCCACACCGAGGAGCAACACGATCCAGGTGGTGATGACGGCCAACGGGTGGCGGTAGGAGAAGCGACCAAGCCGAAAAAGGGCAAGCGACATGACAGAACCTTTCACCGGGCGGTGGTTCTTTGCGGAAGGACTATGGGGGTATAAGGAGGTGTTTGGTCAGGTTAGAAGCCGGATTCGAGCTGGTCGAAGATCGCGTCAAGTACCTGCGGGCCCGGTGCGTCGCCGCCCGGCCCGCGACCGGCTACCTGCTCGACGGCGCCGTCCAGGATCAAGGTGAGCGCCCCGTAAGCGGCGGCCACCACTATGGATACGGCGAACGGCTTCGCCCGGCCGTCAACGCGCGCCTGGATCAGTGCGGTCGCCTCGCGACGGATCAGCAAGAACACGTTCGACAGGTGCGGCTCCAGCGCCGGATACCGATGGGCCAGGGCCGCCAACTGCCGGAGCAGATCGAACAGGCCCTGCGACATTTGATGCTTGGCCAAAGCCCGCACCCAACCGATCAAGGAAGTGCCCGCCGGCTGCGGCGGCATCGACGCCACCCCGGCGCGTAGCTGCTCCAAGGCGAGCGCCGTGACCGCCTCCTCCTTGCACGAGTAGTGATTCGCGAACGTCCGGCGGGCGTAACCGGCCCGATCAACCACATCATCGATCGTGAACCCGTCCAGCCCGCGCTCGATTGCCAGGTCGAAGGCCGCCTGCGCCAACTCGTGGGCGACGGCGATCCGCTTGCGTTCACGTAACCCGATCTCAGCCATGTTCCCCACCATAACACATTGATGCCCAGTAGGCATTCATGCATAATGGGCATCATGTCGCGGTGCGGAGCGTAGCCTGCCGACCCGTCATCACCGACGGTTACCGTCACGACGCAAGGAGCTGCAAGCACCATGAAACAGGACGATCCGCCGCTGACAGATCGCATCGTCGCAGCTGCGCTAGATCTATTCGCCATTCGTGGATATGCCGCAACCACCATCGCGGATATCGCCGACTACGCCGACACCACACCGCGCGTCGTCGCCGCGCACTTCACCGACAAGAACGAGATCCTGCGCGGGGTCCTCTCACCCACCCTGCGCCGCATCGACACCATCCTCGCTGGATACAAAACCCTCGGCGCAGCACCCGCACGAAAGGTCACGCTCGTGACCGACCTCATCAACGGTATTTGTGACGCCGGCCCGCAGATAGTAGCGCTCCTCAACGATCCCGCCGTAGGCGAACAGGTCTATGCGGACGCCCACGACGGCGCCCTGACCGAAAGGATCGAACGCGCACTTGCCGACGAGCTCGCACGAGCGGAACACGGCACAGCGGTGCCCCAATCGGTGACGCGCACCGCCCGCCACATCAGGGCCGCCTGCGCGGTCGCCGCCATCCCGACTGCGATCGCAGCCTGGGCCGAAACCAACCCGGCGACACCCGTCATCGATCGAGAAGCACGCGACACGATCACCGAGATCGTGCTCGCCATTCTCACCGCCCCGTCCGCGTAGCGCCGCACACCGATAAGGCGCAGCCGTGGACGGTCAACGAAACTCCGCGACAGCCCTGCAGACCAGGCCGCGCCTCACCCTCGCGGCTACCGCAGGCCTCATCGTCATCGGCGTGGCACTACTGGTCGCTATCCGGCCGGGCTGGGCGCGTGATGTGGCAGCCGTGCTCGCCCATACCGATCCCGGTTGGCTTACCGCAGCGTTCGCCGCGCAGATCTTCTCCATCGGATCGCTCGCACGCCAACAGCGCCGACTACTCACCGCCGACGGTAGCCGCCTGCTGCCGCTACCGTCGGTCGTCGCCACCACCTATGGAGGCAACGCGCTCTCGCAATCGATACCGATCGTGGGCAAGGCCGCCGCCGCGGTCTACTCCTTCCGCCGGTTCACCGCGCGCGGCCTCGACCCCGCAACCGTCGGCTGGGCCCTGACCACATCCGCTCTCCACCTGATCCTCGCCTATTCCACGATCAGCATCATCGGATCGCTCGCCGCCGCGACGCCCGGAGCCATCACAGCAAGCATCCTCACCATTACCGGCATCATCGCCTCCGCCTTCATTGCTCTCGCCGCGCTCCGAAGCCCTCGTATTCGACGCCGGATCGACGGCGTGACCGGTTGCGCCTTCACTCTGCTGCGGCGCGCAACCCGACGCCCGTGGCCACGCGCCGAGCGACGCCTACACACCATGTTGCGGATCATGGCCACCACCCGGCCCGGAGCCCGCAACACCGTCATCGTGATCGCATGGTCGCTGCTCACCATGACCGCCTCGCTCACCGCACTCGCGTTATCCATCCTCGCGGTCGGCGGTAGCGCTACCTGGGCGGCCATCACCGTCATCTGGACGGCCGCGTTCGGTGCCGGGCAGCTCGGGATCACCCCCGGCGGCATCGGAATCGTCGATACGACACTCACCATCGGACTCGTCGCCGCAGGAATACCAACACCCACCGCGATAGCCGCAACCCTCATCTACCGCATCATCAGCTTCTGGATCACCGCTGGCATCGGCGGTATTGCGCTCGCGCTCACCACCCGAACCACACCGAGCATTCCGGCGATTATGGGCAGCCGAAGGCACCAGCGTTGACGGTAAGAGACGGTCACCTACGCCCTCGTCAGCCCAGTTACGCCGGATTCCGTACGCAGGGATCGAGTAAGTAAGTTCCACCACGGCGATATCCGCTGTGCGATGATCTGAACATGCGGGACATGTGGGCATTTCTGCGGCAGCAGACGTGGACCGTGTTCGCGCTGGCGGGACTGTCGCTGGGGGTGGTTTTCTGGGTTTTCGGCGCGTCGAGCGCGCTGGCGGTGACTGCCTTCGTGGTGATCGGCGCCGTGATCGTCGCGACCGCCGTCGGCATGGTGCGTGATCTGCTCGCCGGCCATTGGGGGCTCGATATCCTCGCGATTGTCGCGATGGTGGCGACATTGGCGGTACGGGAGTATGTGGCCGGCCTGATCATCGCGCTGATGCTCACGGGCGGCGAGGCATTGGAGGCGTGGGCGGCACGGCGTGCCGCCCACGAACTCAATGTACTGCTCAACCGGGCGCCGACGGTTGCCCAGCGTGTTGACCCCGCCACGGGTCAGATGCATCAGATACCGGTCGGTGAGGTGCAGGTAGGTGACGATCTGCTGGTCCGATCCTCGGAGGTGGTGCCGGTGGACGGAACGCTGCTGTCCGATCATGCGTCGATCGACGAATCGTCGGTGACGGGCGAACCGATGCCTGTGAGTTACCAGTCCGGCGCAGTATTACTTTCCGGGACAGTCAACGGCACCGTGACGTTTAGGATGCGGGCGGAGCGGTCCGCGCGGGATTCGCAGTACGCAACGATCGTGCAACTGGTGACCGAGGCCGTCCGCTCACGCGCTCCTATGGTGCGCCTAGCAGATCGTTACGCCGTGCCCTTCACCGCAGTGGCGCTACTCATCGCTGGATTTGCTTGGTTCGTTTCCGGTGATCCGGTGCGCTTCGCCGAGGTGTTGGTGGTGGCCACGCCCTGTCCGCTGCTGATCGCCGCGCCGGTCGCTTTTATGGGCGGGATGAGTTCGGCGGCAAAGCTAGGCGTGATAATCAAGGAGGGCGGCGCCCTGGAGGCGCTCGCCAAGGTGCGATCGGTCGCCTTCGACAAGACCGGCACATTGACGCAGGGCAAACCCGATGTGGTCGACATTCGATCCGTGGGCAGGCCAACCGATGTTGTGCTTGCCTTGGCCGGCGCAGCAGAGCAGCATTCTGTGCACGCGTTTGCCCAGCCGATAGCCGAATTCGTGGCCAGACAGGGCGTCACACTGCCCGAGGTGCGGGCGGCCGAGGAGATCGCCACGCGCGGTATTGCAGCGACCCTTGATGACGGCTCGCGGGTACGGGTGGGCAAACCGACGTTCATTGCCGAGTCCGTCGGCGAGTTCGAACGTCTGAGCCTTGCCCCCGGGCAAACGGCCGTCTATGTGTCCATCGACGAGACGCTCGCCGGGGTGATCGTATTGTCCGATCCCGTGCGCCCGGGGGCGGCCGACGCCATTTCACGGCTTCGCGCAGCAGGCATCGAGTCGGTTGCGATGGTGACCGGAGATACCCAACCCACCGCAGAGTCAATAGCCCGCGCGATTGGGGTGTCGACGGTATTCGCCGAGACGACGCCTCAAGAGAAAGTCGACATCGTGCGCGGCCTGGAGCCCAAGCCGGTGTTGATGGTCGGTGACGGAATCAACGATGCTCCCGTGCTGGCCGCCGCCGATGTGGGGATTGCGATGGCGGGACGGGGAGCGACTGCGGCAAGCGAATCCGCGTCCGCCGTCATTACGTCGGATGACATCACGCGCGTGGCCGATGCGACAGCCGTGTCTCGCCGAACGGTCACCATCGCGTTCCAATCGATCTGGACAGGTATCGCCGCCTCGGTTGGGCTGATGCTCGTGGCCGCTGTCGGTCTTCTGCCCGCGGTGGCCGGAGCGCTGCTCCAGGAGATAGTCGACCTTGTCGCGATACTCGCCGCACTCCGCGCCCTGACGATCCACCGCGGCCGACCTTCAAGCCTGCTGCAGCCTCGTCACGGGCGGTGTGTTGGACGCCAACTCGGCGCACCAATTAGCTGAGACCTTCAAGGCGTTCAGGGACCCAACCCGTGTGCGGCTCCTGGCGCTGATCGCGGCCCACAGTGACGGCGAAGCGTGCGTGTGCGAACTGACTGACCCGACCGGCTTGTCGCAGCCGACCGTGTCGCACCACCTCAAACGGCTCGCCGACGCCAGGCTGATCACCCGCGAGCAACGCGACCGTTGAGCCTACTACCGCGTCGTGCACACCGACCTTGACGCGCTCGCCCTGCCACTGCGCGGCCCCGCCATCGCGGGCGGAGACCGCAGCGACCGCTAACGCCTGCGCGGAAGCAGATGGTAGCAGCACGACGCATCCCCACACGCCGTCACGACCACTCCGCGGTCGACCACACAGCTGCACTCCGAACACGTCACCTTCACAGGCTCAACGCTACCCGGACCTCCGATTCCACAGCGTCAACCCCGCTGCGAAGCACCCGCCATAAGCGGGGCAGGCCCGAGTTTCGCAAGCCGAACGGTTTGCGGCGAACACGCTGATCGCAGCGTAACCGCCCACCAAGTGGCTGCTGACCGTCCCAGTAGACCCGTCCGGGTTGCATTACCGGGACACGGACCTCTTACGGCAACGATGTGTGGTCGTACAGCTGGCGGTTCCTGAGAGGCACGACGGAAGTCACCCCGGAGATCAGCGAGGCACCCTCGGTGACCCTTATTTCACCATCCGAGACCCGGTCCCCGGTCGCGAGCCGGTCCGATCTGACCTTCCTCCCTGGGGTCATGCAAGCCGCTGGTAGCAGGAGATTCGGCGGTGCGCTGCACGTCGGGTAGAGCGGCGATATTGCGGGAATAGCTGGACAGGGCTGGTGGGGTGGGCAGGTCGAGTGGCCCGCTGAGCTTCGGGGTGTCAGTCCGGTGTTTGGCGATCTCGTCGATGACGCTGATGACGTCGAGGTCGAGTCGTTCGGCGAGGTCGCCGGCGGCCTCCATGCGGTGCGGTTCTGGCAGGGCCGCGATGATGGGCGCGGTCTGGCGGAGGGCGGCGACGCGCTCCTCGACGTACCGGTTGCTGCTCACCCGGTTGTCGATGATGTCCGCGATGAGCCGGTCGGCGAGCGGGCTGGTGTCGGCGAGTGTGTTGCGCAGCGCGTCGGGGCCGTGCTGTGCGACTAGGTCGGCGGGGTCCTTGCCCGGCCAGATGATGGTGTGCGGATCGGTGATGCCGGCCGCGGCGAGGATAGTCCAGGCTTTCGCGGCGGCGGCGCGGCCGGCGGGATCGTTGTCCAGGGCGAGGGTGACGGTGCGGTCGGCCAAGGGTGCAATGTGGCTCAGGGTTTCGAGTTGTCCTGTGGTGAGGGCGGTTCCCAACGGTGCTATGGCGACGAGGGTCGGCAGTCCCATGTCGTCGCGCGGCACGGCTTGACTCACGGCTTGGGCGTCGAACGGACCCTCCACGATGATGAGGTCCGCGCCAGCGCGCAGAGCGACGACGGCGTCAAACGTCAGCCCGTAGGGGATCTGGTTCTTGTGGAACAGGTCGGTGGTGGCGGTGTTGATGTACTTCGGCGGCATGTAGTCGCCGTGAGGTTTCGCATTCGGGTTCGCGCGGCCGGTGAAGCCGACCACGGTCCCGTCGGTATCCCGGATGGGCAGGACTGCCCGGTCACGGAAGGCGTCGATCAGGCTACCGCGCGATGAGGTGCGTGCGAGTCCGGCGGCGGCGATCGTGGTATTCGAGTATCCGGCATTGCGGAGGTGATCGACGAGGTGAGTCCAGCCGGCAGGGGCGTAGCCGGCGCAGGTCGGGTCGATGCCGCGGTCTTGAAGGTAGCGGGGAACCCAGGAGGTGGGGGCTTGGCGCCGGTAGTAGTCCCAGGTGTCTGCGGTGGCGGCCACCATTGCGGCGCGGTCGGTGGCCGGCGCTTCGGCAGGACTGTCGAGGGCTGGGTCGGGTTCGTGGTCGGGTGGGGCATCGGGTAGTGGGATGGTCTCGCCAGGCAGCGGTGCCACGGCCACGCTGGGGTCAACGTTGTCGGCTGTCGCGGGATGCCCGGTCGGGCTGGTGCTGCGGCTCGGGCGACCGGCGGCGGCCGGTTTTGCAGTGGCAAGTTCTTCTGCGGTGAGTGGTTCGGTTCCGGGTTCGGGTGGTTCCGGGTCGAGATCGTGGTCGAGTGGTTCCGGGTCGGTCAGGGCTGAGAGCGAGGCGAGCAGCCTGGGTGCGGCTTCGGCGGTCGCCATGCCGGTGGTATGGGCGGAGACCAGGGCTGCGGCGTCGCCGGCCAGCTGGTCGGGGTCGGCGCCGTCCCGTGCGGCGCGGTCGAAGCGCGCGCAGATGACGGGCCACAGTGGGTCTGCGGTGATGTGGGCGGTAAGTGTTTCGCCGAGGGTTTCACTGATGCGGGCCCGCCACGGGACGGCGGTGTCGACGGTGCCGCGACGGGCTCCGGAGGCGTCGCCTAGATGCCTGGCCAGCCGCCACCAGAGGGCGGCGGCGGTGGCTTCCGCGGGTAGCGGGGCGCTGACGGCGGAGATCAGTAGCGGGTTGACGTCAATGCCGGCGTCCTGGGCCGTGGTGAGTTTTTGAGCGACGGCGGGCCAGTAGTCGTCGTGGGTGATGTCGACGTTGCCGAACACGCGAATGGTCAGCGCCCAGGCGTCGGCGAGGTTGCCAGGACTGCCGACGACGGCCTGGGCACGAGCGGTTAAGCGAGTGTGGGAGTGGGCTTCGGCGATGCGGTGGGGGCGTGGCCCGGCGGGGCGCATGTCGACATCGGGAACCTGGTGGGCTGCGCGCCATACCGCCAGGTCGCAGGTGAGAGCGGTATCGGCGAGATACGGGAGGGCCCAGGTGGGCGCGTCCTGCGCAGTCCAGGTGGCGGCGGTGTCCCGCACCTGTGCGGCGAGATCGGAGACCTGCCCTGCTCGGGCGGCAAGGTAGGGCTGCCACCGGTCATCGGCGGCGAGCCGTGCCGGGATGGCGAGCAGGTAGGGCAGTGGCCCGGGCTTTTGGCTGTGTCGGCCAGTGGGGTCGAGGCGCCAGTCAATGACGGCGGCAATGTCACGCGCACTGTCGAGCTCGCGCGAATTCGCCGCTGCCACAACAGTCTCGGCAACTTTTTCTGGGCTTGCGTCGAGGGAGAGGGTGGCAATGTGGTCGCGGAGTGTGTCCCACGCCGGTGCGTCGATGATGCCGGGGATGGCGGCCGCGACGGCGCCTGTGATCGCGTCGAGGTCGTGCTGTCCGACGAGTGTCTGGGCGCCGATTCCGATCGCTGTCACGTAGGCGTCGGCGGCGGGGCCGAGCCGCGTCTGCGCCGATTGAGCGATGCGGTTTTCGGTGGTGGCTGATACGGGGGTGCCGTCGCGTGCGATGACGGCCTTGATGGTTTCGACGGCGGTGGGTGGGGTGAGCACCACATCCGGGCTCAAGATGTCGTGGGCGTCGCCGGTTCCGGCAACCACGACGTAGGCGGTGTTGGCGTCGGTGCCGCGGGTCATCACCGGGTAGAGGTCGTTGCGGGTCATGGTTTCGGTGACGATGGCGTGCGCGGTGCCGCGGCGCCTGTGTGCGGAGCCGACGGTCGTGCCCTGGACGGAGGCGGCGGTGGCGGCGTAGCCAAGGCGCACGTTCCCGGCTGCGACGTACCAAGCGGGAAGGGTGCGGGTGACGCCGCGATCGTGTTCGGTGGCGGTCAGCGAGCCGTCGCCATCAATGGCGGTAACGGTCCAGCGTTGGTTGTTGCGTACGAAATCGGTGCCACCCAGCGTGAGGGTGCGGGCGTTGTGTTTGGTGACGATGACATCCCCAGCGGCAACCTGCTCGCCGGAGGGCAGACCGAGTTCGGGGCCGGTGACGAGTCCTGCTTCCCTCCTGTCGGTGCGGGCGAGGGCGTTGAGCCTGCGTACCAGGTCGAGCGTGGGGGCGATCATGATCGATTCGGCGCCTGCGGCCACGTCTGCGCGCCACGCCGCATGGACCGCGCCTGCGGCGGTGTCTTCGGTGACCTCTTTGATGCGGCCGCGGTCGTTGTAGAAGCCGACAGCCCCGGCGTCACCGGCCCGTAGCGCCAGGGACGCGGCGCCTTCGGTCGGGTCGGTGAACCGCAATACCTCGTCCAGGTGGACGG
The DNA here is from genome assembly GCA_964525125.1 of uncultured Mycobacterium sp. GTDB lineage: Bacteria > Actinomycetota > Actinomycetes > Mycobacteriales > Mycobacteriaceae > Mycobacterium. The sequence goes on along the minus strand of CAZGGK010000013.1, from coordinate 14,162 downwards.
CGCCGTGCGCCGCTTCGATGTCACGGAGCACGCCGCCGGCGCCGGAGGCGGCGCGCTGCCGGTCGTCACCGACGAGCAGCACTCGTCCGCCGCGGCCGGTGACGAACGCGACGGCGGCGTCAAGCGCGATCGTGCCGGATAGCGCGGCTTCATCGATGACGACCAGCGTCTTCCCATCAATCGCATCCCAGTCTCCGGGGCGGGCGCCCGGGCCGGTGCCGCAGGTGTCGTAGACGAGTTTGGCGACGGTGTCGGCGCGCGCCCCGATGGCCTCGGCGAGCACTTGTGCGGCTGACGCCTGGGGCGCCAGGCCGATGACGGTGCCTCCGGCGGCCTGCCAAGCGGTAGCCAGAACGCCCATGGTCGTGGTTTTCCCGGTACCCGCCGGGGCGAGGGCGAGCATCACCTTGCGATCGGAGGCTGCAACCTGGTGGACCAGCTGTCGTTGCGAGGTGTTGAGGGTTTTCCCGCCGTTGTTAGCGGACCATTCCAGGATCGCCAGTTCCACATCGGAGCGGCTGATCGTCGCGGCCCCGCCGGTGCCTGCCGCCTGGGTGAGGCGGGTTTCGGCGGCCAGGATCTGCGGGGACGTGTACTGCTGTGAGCCTTCGACGGTGAAGACCGATGCCCCGTTCGAGCGGCACAGCTCCGGCGGGCGCGGGGCGTCGACTTCACTTTCCACGCCGAGTTTCACGGTGCGGCCGGGGGCCGTCGCCGCGTGCACGATGCGGGAAACGACGTCGTCGACTTGGGTCTCGGCGACGCCGGCGGTGCGGGTTTGGCGCAGGGCTTCGGCGGTCAGATTTGCCGTGCGCCAGCGGGCCCGCGACCCGCTGACGGCGTCGATCGTGGCATCGGCGAGGCGCCCGATCATGTCCGGGTCGATTGCGGCGTAGCGCGGCGTGCCCGCCCGGACGGCGTTGAGCATGGCTTGGATGCCGTCGTCGCCGAGCAGGTCCGTAGCCTGAGCGCGCCATGCCTGGCGCTGTTCGGCGAGGGTGCGGGGTTCTTTTTTGGCGTCTCGGGTGGCCAGGGTTGCCTGCTGCGAGAGTCGGATCATCTCGGTGGCGGTGGGTAGCCGGCTGTGTTCGGTGCGGAAGACGTCGACCAGTTCCTTGCGGGCTGCGACGATCGAGTCGCGGCGGGTGGACCATGCCGCGGTCAGGACGGTGGAGACGCCTGTGATCTCGCGGATCGGGCGCTTGCCCGGTTCGGTCTGCCGCGGCGTGAATGTGAGGCCCAGGCGGGTGGCGAGTTCGCCTTCCAGGGCCGTGTTGTATCGCTCGGAGGCGGCGACCGCGTGCCGGTAGAGCATCCGCCCGTCCAGGGCACGCCATCGGCCATCTAGGGTTCGCACTTTGTTGGCGAGGGCGACGTGGGTGTGCAGGTCCGGGTCGCCGGCACGGGAGTCGCGATGGGCGAAGGCTGCCCCGATCAATCCCGTGGCTTCCACCTGGGCGGCGCCGCCGCGGCCGAGCCGGGTGTAGGCGACGGAGTCTTCAAGGTAGTCGAACGCGGTTTTGACGGCCGCGTTGTGGGCGTCGGCGATCACTTGGGAGACCGCAGTCGGGGCGATGGCCCATAGCGTCGAGACCGATTTGACGGGGGAGAACGTCACGTCAAAGCCGGCCACGGCGGTCGGGGCCGGGCGGGATGCGCGGGTAATGAAGGCGGTCAGCTCGTGGGCCGATGTTGGCGGCCGCCGGTAGGTCTGGTGGAACATTTCCGTGCCCACCGTGGTGCGGATTGCTCTCCGGTCGGCTTCGGGGACTGGCCAGTCGGCGGGCAGGCCGGCGGCTCGGTTCGCGTCCGTGAACGCGATTGCGAGGGCTTTTCGCCAAGCCGCGTTCAGCGGCGCTGCGGCGAAGGTGGAGTACGGGCTGCCCAGCCTCGTGGTGGAGGCCGCCGCAGGGACGGAGGTTCCGGCAGCGGCCGCGGCGTCGATGATCTTGTCTGCGTCGGGGTGTATCCCCAGACCGAACAGATTTTTCATCTGCTGCTCGGTCACCTGCCCTGCGGTGCCCAGGTCGGCGAGTCCGGCACCGATCCACCGGCCGGGCGCCTCGCCACGCTGCGCGTAGTAGGCGGCCAGGCCGGTCCGGCCGGAGACGGCGGTGTCACCGGCTGCCACCTGCCTGGTCAGGTACGTGTACCCGTCCCCGGCAGACAGCTTCTTCAGCGACATCACGCCAGGGACAGGCCAGCCAGCAGTCCTCGAATCGGCCACGACCCACACAGGCGTTATCAAATCGTTACCAAGATGCAAGAGGTGTGTGCGGTCTGCGGGTTCGTTTTCGGGTGGGGAGACGGGTTGGGGTGTCGGGGAGACGGCGGTGCTGGTGGGGGGTAGTTGTCGGTGGTGGCGGCTAGCTTGAGCACACATGGCCGGTTTCGGGGTTTCGGGTGGCCTGTACCTGGTGAGGGACACGTGTGGTGTCACTAGGTCGAGGGGATGGTGCGGTGGTGGCGACGACGAAGTCGGTGGTTTCGGCGCGCAGGCGGGCGCACGAAGCACGGGTGCGGTTGCAAGCGGATCGGGCGGAGCGGGATCGGCGGATCGAGGAGCAGGTGACGCGGGTGTTGACGGCGGCGGGCGATATTGCGGCGGCTGAGAGTGCCCGGGCGGCGGCGGCCGGTGAGATGGCTCGTGCGGTGGCGGCGTTGGCCGGTGATGGGCTGTCGGCGGCGGATATCGCAACCCTGATCGAGGTGCCCGACAGGCAGGTGCGGCAGCTGATCAGGGACGGGCAGGCGGACGCGAGTGGCGTGTCTACAGCGCGGACGGCGGGCAGGCAGGTCACAGCGGAGGCCGCCGCGAGCGTGGCCGGCGGCGTTGCTGCCGGCGACGACGCCGAGCCTGCGATGCGTGCGATCGAGGTGTCGGGCGGAGGGGTGGTGGCGGGTGTCGAGTAGGTCGGCGGGGGTGCCGTTGGTGTTGTCGGCCGCGGACGTGGACCGGTGGCGGTCGTATGTGGTGGTGACGGCGTCGCACGCGATCTGGATGGGGGCGGTCGGCTCGGACGGGTATGGCCGTTTCTCGGTGAGCGACACTGCGTCGGGTCGGGAGCGGATTGTGACGCCGCATCAGGTGGCGGCCGTGCTCGCGTTCGGGCAGATCCCGGCGGGGGCGACGGTGTTGCATGACTGCGATGTGCGGATCTGTTGTTGCACCGATCCGGGGCATGTGCGGATCGGGACTCAGGCGGAGAACGTCGCCCAGGCGGTGGCCAGGGGGAGGTTGGCCGGGCCGCGCCCGGGCCTGGTTGATGTTCGCGGGCCGGCCGGGTGCTCGCGGGCGATCCAGCAGGCGCTGGGCGCGGCGTTGGCCGAGGAGCGCGACGGGCTGGCGGCTGTCGTTGCGGCCGCGGTCGCCGCCGGTGACCCGCGTGCGGGCCTGTATCCGCTATTCGATCTGGCCGGCGTCGGGTAGCGGTTCTCGGTTCCGGTCAGGCGTCGGCCACATAGGCGGCGAGGGCATCGAGCGCGAGCCGATCATCCGGGTTGGTGTGTCGGGTTCGTGATCGGCCGATGGCTTCGGCCACGTCGGCGCGGTGGACGTTTCGGCCTTCGGCGAGTTGGCCGAGAATGTCCGCGCTATCCAGCGGGTTGGCGTACATGCGGGCGATGAAGGCGGCGACGCCGGGTGTGAGCGGCAGTTGCCGGCGGCATCGGGAGATCACGGTCCACGGCGACCATGGCACCGGGGCTTCGGTGATGCGGAGCTGCCCGACGTACGTCGGTAGGCGGGTGCAGGGCATGACCGTGACGTCCTCGATGATGGCATGCATCCACGGGTCGTGTCCGTCGCCGGTGTAGCCGAACAGTTCGCGGGCGAGTGTGACGAGGTCTGGAACGGTGACGGCCCAGTCTTGGCTGCCGTCGACGTCGGGGCATCGAGCATTGTGCACGGTCATCGGAGGATGGGCCGGGTCCGCGTCATCACCGTCGATGACGACTGTGTAGGTCGGTGTTTCCATGGCGGTCGGTCAGCTTTCGTCGTGGTCGTGGTAGGCGCGGCGGATGGCTACCAGGGCGTCGGCGACGGTGGCGGACTGTTGGCCTCGGGACATGGCAGCCCAGGCGTCGGGGCCGTTGTCGTGTTCGGCCCATTGGCGGGCGAGGGCGACGTCGCTGCCTGCGTGAAGGACGGTGCCGTCGTCGGTGGTGAGGGTGAGGTTTCCGATGATGCCCATGGCGGGCTCCCTTCGACGGGCGGGGCTGGCCTGATACCTTGCCCCAACATCATTATTGTATAGCCTATCGCGTGGGATTTTCAAGAGATGTTGCGCAGGGGTTTGCGGGGCGCCTCGTCGTGGCGGTCGTAGTTGCCTTCGATCGGTGGCACGATGGCGGGCGTGTGCGGACGCTTTGTGCAGGTCGTCGATGACGGCCAGGTGAAGGCTGTGCTGCGCGCGGAGTGGGAAGAGGGCGGCCCACTGGGTGCCCGGTTCAACATCGCGCCGACGCAGAAAATTTGGGCGGTGCTCGAGCAGACGGACCGCGGCCGTGGCATGAAGGCCGTCGGCTGGGGTTTGGTGCCGAGCTGGTCCAAGGACGGGCGGCCCGCCTTCAACATGATCAATGCCAGGTCTGAGTCGGTGACGACGAAGCCGTCGTACCGGGCTGCCGCGAGCAAGAGGCGCTGTCTGGTTCCGGCCAGCGGCTACTACGAGTGGATGCCGGTCGCAGGCAGCAGGACCAAGCAGCCCATCTACCTGCACCCGGCGTCTGACGAGCTGGTGGCGTTCGCGGGCCTGTATGAAATGTGGTGGCCCCGTGATGAGCCGGACGCTGGGCCGGTGTGGACGGCCACGATCATCACCGCGTCCGCTCCGGATGCTCTCGGTCACATCCATGATCGGACGCCGGTGATCTTGCCCGAGGACATGTGGGTGGACTGGCTGTCGCCGACGATCACCGACAAGGCGGACGTCGTGGGGATGCTGGCTGCCACCCCCGAGCCGAGCTTGGTTCCGCGGGCGGTGGGCCGGGCGGTGGGTAACGTGCGCAATCAGGGGCCGTCGCTGATCGCGGAAGTGGCTTAACCCTTCTGCCTGCGGCGGGGCCGGTTGAGCACGGTGCCGGTGTGGGCAGCGGTGGCTTCTGTTGGTGGTTCTAGGACAGGGTGTAACTGCCGGGGCGAGGCGTGCGGCGGTGAGATTGCGAACGGTACGCGGTAGCGGGTGAGAACGCGGCCGGTGTCCGTGGTGCGGGCGACGTTACGTGCTGACGTCCCGACCGAAAGCATCGTGGTCTGCGAGCGGCTTGTTCCGCGTCGATGTGTCGGGCCGTGCTGCCGGGTCTCGCCGCGCCCGGCCCGGCGCGCCATTACGGGCGGGGGCTGAGCCGGCCGGCGGCAGGGCCGATTGTTGTCGGTGGTGCGGGTTACGGTTCGGGTATGAACGAGCCTCAAGTGGGATCCGTCGATACGAGTCCGAACATTGGACAGGACTGGTTGCTGCGCTTCCTCGCGGTGCTCGGGCTGGCCACCTTGGTGCTGGTGGCCACCTCGATGGCGCTTTCCGGCGGCTTCACCCCGGTCAATCGGATCGTCGTTGCCGGCCTGACGTGCGAGGTGGCGATTGCAGTCGCGGCCGCGTGGGCGAAGCCGCAGATACGCAGGCGTTGGGCCGCACGGGCATGGGTAGCTTCCCTGGCCGTCGTGGCCGTGATGGGCGCTGGGTGTGGCGTGGTGGCCGGTAGCCTGTTCGTCGCCGTCGTCGGGTGGGTCGTTGCGGCGATCATGCTCGTCCTGATCGCGTTGTACGCGTCTGCGCAACGAGCGGACCGTTTTGGTCGGTGACCACACGGGTCACGTGTGGCACCGGATGGCGGCTCGGTGCCGCCTATCTATGTGCGCGCACTGAGGCTGGTGGTTCGTCCTGGGTGGAATGTCGCCGTGCGGGTCGCTGGTGGGGGCCGGGCCGGGAGCGGCCTCCCGCCCCGGCGACAGGTCAGGCGCGGGGGGCGTCGGCGAGGGTTGCGAGCTGGTCGGGGTGGATGCCGGCGTCGAGGCACGCTTGGAGAAGGAGCGTGAGGCGGTGGTCGGGCTGGGCGGTGGCCGCGCGGGTGAGCGCACATTGCGCGAGTGCCCCGTCGCCGCGCCGGTAGGCGACGGCTGCGAGTAGGGCGAGTACGTCGGCGGCATGCGGGGTGGTAGTGCTGGCGGCGCGTGCTGCGTCGATCAGGGTGGCGAGCGCGGTGGGCTTGTTGATGATCGTGCCGAGGTAGTGGTCGCGGGCCTGGGGTGTGCGTAGTTCGGTGAGCAGGTGAGTGTAGGCCGCGGCGGGTGCGTGGGCGTCGTAGGCGATCGAGGCGGCGAGCTCGTCGCGGTTGGCCAGGACGGCCCGTCCGGCTCCGGCGGTCTCGGCCGCCACGCGCGCGTCGAGCTGCTGCGGTTTGTTGCCGACGTGGATGATCTCTTCGCACGGCGTATCGGCACCGATGGCGGCGGCGATCGTGGCGATCGCGCCATGGGTGGTGTGGTCGCTGTAGACGATCAGTGCGACTTCGTCGGCGTAATGCCTTGCCGCTTCGGCGAGGCGGTGGCCGATCTCGCCGGGCTGTTGGGCGCAGTCGGTGAGGTCGACGCGGCAGGTCGGGCCGACTCGGTGGCGAGGCCCGGTCAGGCACACCATGACGAGGGATTCGGTGGGGTGGAATCCGAGTGCCGTCGGGACGATGAAGAGCAGGCCCTCGGTGCCGGCGACTCGGACGGTGGTGGTGGCAGCGGTCATGGGATTTCCCTTCGATGGGCGGGGCTGGCCTGATACCTTGCCCCAACACCATCATTGTATCGCCTATTCCATGGGATTGGCAAGAGGGTTTCTGGCGTTTTCGGCGCGGTGGGGTTATCGGGTGAAGGGGGTGGTGTAGTCGATCGTCAGGTTGGGGATTTTCGAGGCGACGCGGGCGGCGATGGCGCGGTGGTAGCTGGCGGGCCAGTTGGTGCCGGTGGCGGCGTGGGCGTCGGCGGTGGTGCGATAGGTCAAAAGTGTCGGGTGCGCTTGTTCGGCAAGATCGGCGCAGGCGGCGGCGACGGCGTCGTCGGCTGCGGCCTTCCACCGGCCGATGGCGTCGATGACGGCGGCTGGGATGGGGTGGCTGCCGAGTTCCCAGCGTTTGTAGGAGCGTTCGGGAAAGCCGAGGGCGTCGGCGGCCCAGGCGGTGGTCAGGCCGAGATACTGGCGCAGGGTGCATAGTTCGGCGGCGGTCATCGATCCGGGCCGGTCAGCGGTGGGCATTGTGCCAGGTGCGGCATTCGGGGCAGCGGCAGCGCATCTTCCATGCTTCGGCGGTGCCGTGCGAAAGGTTCGGGTCGCGACCTGCCATCAGTGCCTGGTCGAGTGCCGTGGCGAATGCAGGGTCTCGTTTGCGGTGCCCGGTGACTGCTTGGGAGCTCACGCCGGCGGCGGCGAGGGCCTGCCGATAGTCGACGCCTGCCGCGACGGATGTGATCAGTGCCTCTGCTGGGCCGGCGTCCCATTCGGCTTGGCGTCTGGTGTCGTTGTCCTCGGAGATCTGCCGGTAATGGGCTGCGGTGCACTTGTCGCAGTTGCAGCCTGCATCGAATCGGGAGGGTGATCCGTGTGGTGCCGCGCTGCCGTGACTGCGGCGGCGGACGCCGTGGGTGCTGGCGGTGTGTAGATCTTCTCGGGTCCAGGGAGGGGTGGCAAGCCATCCTTTGGCGACCCATTGGCTGATGGTCGAGGGTGTGACGCCCGCGATGGCGGCCGCAGCCCGCCGGCTCGTAACTCGTTCAGCCATGGTGGCGGTCATGTGTCACCTCTTTCGACGGTCGGGGCGGGCCGAGCTTTCGGCGATGCTCACACCCGTATTGTATTGCCTAGCGCACGGGATCTCCACGGAGTTGTGCGGACGTATCCGGGGCGCAAGGGGGAGTGACCCCTAGGTCAGGCGACGGTCGGCCCAATGGTGGGTTCGGCTGGGCGGGGGTAGTTGGTTGCGGCGTCGGGTTCGCTGCGGCGTTGCTCGCTGCGGGCGGCGAAGCGGGCCAGTCGTGTGAAGGTTGCCTCACTGTCGTCGATGGCGGGGCGCTGGCCGTGGCCGTCGAATCGGGCTTTGCTGTGAGCTCTGGGCTCCGGGTTTTCCGACGTGGGAGCGGCGGTCGGGCTCTTGGGTGCCGAGACGGTGCTGTCCGGTGCCGTGTGGGTGTTGTCGGGCTCGGGTTGTGCGACCTGCGGCATTGCTGCTCCTGGGGCGTCTTGGCTGGGTTGTTCTTGCTGCCGTGCTGCCTTTTCGGCGATGAGGCGGTCGATGCGTTGTTGCTCGATGCGGGCGCCCGCGAGCTCGGCGGCGTGTTTGAACGGCTTGTCGAGTTCAGCGACAGCTTGGGCATGCTGGTCAGCGGCATGGGCGCGATCGGCGCGGAGCCGGGTGAGGGTGTCGGGCAGGCGGGCGGCCCGGTTTTCGATCTGGCGAACGATGCCGATCCCGTCGGTGAGGGCCGATCCTTCGACGATCCAGTCGGTGCGTGGGGCGGCGTCGATGGCGAACTGGTATTCGCCACCGAATCCGCCGGGGCCGCGGCGTTGGGTGACGGTGAATCTTTCCCCGGCCATTTCGACGTTGACGGGCAGCGGCCGGTCGCTCATGGCGTAGGGGGTGGACTGGTTCAGGATCTGGTCGCGCAGTGCCTCGGCGGTGTCGGTGCGGGAGCGGTAGGTGTGGCCGGCGATGGCGGCGGTGAACTTGTCGCCGGTGGTGTCGGTGAGGTGGGCTACCGCGGTGGCGATCGCCGGCTCGTCACGGTCGGCGGCTTCGATGGTGGCGGCGGCCTGGCTGGCTCGCCATTTCAGGGCTGATTTGCCCTGTTGGTAGGCGCGGGCGAGGCGGGCGTAGCGGGAGACGGCCATGTCGGCGGCGGCCTTGTCCAAGATGAGGGAGTCGCCGGTGATGGCGGCGGTGGTTTCGGCCAGGGAGAGCACCGTCTCGCCAATGTCTTCGATTTCGCGGGCGTCGACGCGGCCGTGCATGACCTGGTCGATGAAGCGCGCCTTTCGGGCGACGGTTTGCCAGGAGAATGCGTCGAGGGATCGACCGGTGGTGTAGCGAATGATTTCCACCTGCTCGTTTTGGTTGCCCTGGCGCAGGATGCGGCCGTCACGTTGTTCAAGGTCAGCGGGTCGCCAGGGGCAGTCGAGGTGATGCAGGGCGATCGCGCGGGCTTGGATATTGGTGCCCATGCCCATTTTCTGTGTGGAGCCGACGAGCACGGCGACCTCTCCGGATCGGCAGGCTTCGAACAGGGCTTCTTTCTTGTTCGGGTCGGATCCGGCGTCATGGATGAACCGGACCGCAGACCGGGGCATGCCGCGGGCAATCAGCTGTGCTTTCAAATGGTCGTAGGCGTTCCACTGGTCGGGTTTGGGGGTGGATTGGTCGAGGAAGACGAGCTGCAGGCCGCCGGTCACGGGGGAGGGTTCGCCGGTGTCGCCGGTATAGGCCTTGTCCTTGTTGGCCTGCCAGATGGCGGTGATGCGGTCGGCGGCAACATCGAGTTTCTGAGGCAGGTCGGGTGCGGGCAGGCCGACCAGGCGCAGGTCGAGGGCTGCCTTGCGGCCGTCGCCCATGACGGTGAGCATGTTGTCGGCGCCTTTTTCAGCCCGCCGGGACAGGTTCTTTGCTCGGTTGAGCAGCTCGCCCATGTAGCCGGTCAGGGTCTGGGAGGGTTCGACGACGACGGTTTCGGGCAGGCGCCGCCCGTCCGGCCGTTCGCGCAAGTCGGGCTTGGGCAGGTTCAGGTCCTCGGCGGTTTTCACGTCGGCGAATACCCGCCACATGACGAGCATTTCGGGAACGTTTTGGAAGCGGGCGAAGCGGGTCTTGGCCTGATATCCGGATCCGGTCGGGGATAGCTCGAGGGCGGTGACCTGTTGGCCGAATGTGGCGGCCCACCGGTCGAAGTGGTCGACTCCGGCGGCCTCGAGGAGGTCAGGCCGCAGATAGCGGCACATCACATGGGCTTCGGTGATGGAGTTGGCGATCGGGGTTGCGGTGGCGAATGTGGCGATGCGGGTCCCGTGGCGGCGGCGGAGCAGGTCGAGTTTCATGTGCAGGTCTTGTGCGCGGACTGATCCGTCGATGGCCGCGTCCGAGATGGCTGAGATCGTGAACAGGTTTTTGTAGTCGTGGGCCTCGTCGATGACGAGGTAGTCGATGCCGGTCTCTTCAAACGAGACGCCGGGGTCGCGGGGCCGGTCTAGCTTGGCCTTGACCTTCTCTTCCTGCGCCAGAAGCTTTTTTTCGACCTGTTTGACGGTGCGCGAGGCGCCGTTGGCCTTGGCGGTCTCCAGCTGGTCGCGGAGTTTGCCGATCTCGACGGCAAGGTAGTCGGCTTCGGCTTGGGGTGAGACTTTAAGGTTGCCGAAGGCGGAGCGGGTCATGATGATGGCGTCCCAGTCGCCGGTGGCGGCGCGGGCGACGAAGTCGCGCCGGTTGTCGGCAGCAAGGTCTTCCGAGCCGGCGGCGAGGATCTTCGCGGCCGGGTACCACTGGAACCATTCCCTCGCGAATTGGCCGAGCATGTGGTTGGGCACGACCACGGCCGGTTTGGTGGCCATGCCCAGGCGGCGCAGCTCCATCACGCCCATTACCATTTCGCCGGTTTTGCCCGCTCCGACCTCGTGGAATAGTCCGGCGGTGGGTTCGGAGATGATGCGGGCCACGGCGGCGCGTTGGTGCGGCCGTGGGGTGCGGGAGGCGGCCAGGCCGGGCAGGGTGAGCCGCTTGCCTTCGTCGGTGTAGTCCCGCAGCACCGTCGAGTTGAACAGCCTGTTGTATTCGTCGACGAGCCGGGCGGTGCGTGCCGGATCGGCCCAGACCCATTCGGCGAACTTCTCGCCGATCGCCTCGGCTTTCTCGGCGGCCGCCTCGGTGGCAACGGGGTTGAATACCCTTTTTCCGTCGACGGTGTCGTAGATCAGGATCGGCTTTTGGGTCAGCAGATGCTCGAAGATTGCGCCCGCGTCCATCCGGTCGGTGCCCCACACGCTGGTGGCCTCGACGCTGTAGGTGGGGGCGTTTTTCACCTCCCAGGCGGCGCCACCGCCGTAGGCGACGGTCAGGTATCTGCTGGAGAGGATCTCACGCAAGAATTGCTGGTGGTCGTCGGGGCTGATCCACACGGCGCCGATGTGCGGGGTGATGTCCTCGGCGGCTAGCTGCGCGGGCATGACGGCGGAAAGGGCCGTGATGTTGGCCTGGTAGCGCGCGTCGGTTTCGGCCGCGGCCCGTGCTGCGGTGAGCTTGGTGCGAATATTGCCGGACAGGTACTCGGGTGCGGCGATGAGCTGGCCGGTTTCTGGCTCGTCGAACACGAGTGTGCCCAGTGCCTGCCTAGCTTCGGCGGCGGATAGGCCCAGGAGGCTGGCGACTCGGTCGATGGTGATTTGGCCGTCGGTGTCCAGGGCGACGGCGACGGCTTCGTCGGGTGTGTCGACGCCGTCGGGCGGGGTGCGGGGGATGACGACCCGCTCGTTGACGATGGCGGCGGGCACGGCGTGGCCGGTGGTTTCGTCGTAGAGCTCGATGCCGCGCAGGAGCGAGGCCCAGGGGTCGGACCGTAGCCATTTCATGACCGGCGGGCGGCGGTGTTGCTGCACGTTTTCGCCGGTGTCGGGGTCAATTCTCTTGGTGGTGATGGTCTTGACCCGGTTGATGGGGCCGTACCGGTTCACGTAGGCGTGGTACTTCTCGGCAAGGCTTGCCCGGGCTGTGGTGAGTTCGTCGGTGTCGGTGGGGGAGTCGGCTTCCAGGGTGAGCACCCGCCTGGCCGTGTCGCGCATAGCGATGAGCGCGGCGAGCTCGGGGCGTTGCGCCCTCGGTACGGGCAGGGTGACCGGCCCGTCCGGGCTGTGGCGGGCGAATCCGGAGACCGTGGTGCCGGTGACGGTGCCGACCTCGATGGAGGTGTCCGGTGCCTCCATGAGCCGAAGGTGCCGACGCGTGGTCCCGGGCAGGTAGATGTGGCCGGTGTCGCGGGCTCGGGTGGTGATGGTGGCGAGGGCGTCGGCCAGTCTGGCCTGCGTATCCGTGAGGTTGTCGGCGGCCACTTCGAGGGTGTTCGGCCCGTACATGCCACTCGTAAGGCGCAACTGGCCGAGAACCATTTCGGGGTGACGGGCGAGGTAGCAGTTGATGCGCCGATCGGCTGGCTGCCCGGCGATGGTCAGTGGCTCGGTCAGCGTCCAGGTGTCGTCGCCTCTCTCGCGTCCGTCCTCGCGGCGTCGGAAGAGCAGTACGTCGGTCAGGGCGTCGGTGCCGGCGGTGCGCCGGTGTGCCCCGGTGGGCAGCCGGATGGCGCCGAGAAGGTCGGCTCGCTCGAACATGGCGCGGCGGGCGGCGGGGTTGGTGGCGTCGAGGGTGAACGAGGAGGTGATGAATGCGGCCAGGCCGCCGGGGTGCAGCGCGTCGAGGGATTTGACGATGAAGTGGTTGTGCAGGGCCAGGCTGGTGCGGTTGTGGATCGGGTCGTGCAAGACGACGTTGGCGAATGGGACGTTGCCGATGGCGGCGTCGAGCTCGCCGTCCGGGATGGTGGTGGCGGCGAACGACTCGGCCTTGATGGTCGCGTCGGGGTAGAGCGCTTGGGCGATGGCGGCGGTGGTCGGGTCCAGTTCGACGCCGATCATCTGCATGCTGGTCGGTGCCAGGCCGATGAAGGTGCCTGCGCCGCAGCCGGGTTCGAGGACGGTACCCGCGGTAAGGCCAAGATCGGAAAGGGCCTGCCACATGGCGGCGGCGATGGCCGGGTCGGTGTAGTGGGCGTTGATCGTGGTTCTGGAAGCGGCGGTCATGGCCGGCTTGTCGAGTAGGCCGGTCAGCTCGGTGCGCACGCCGTCCCATTCAGTCTTGGCGGGGTCGAATACCTGCGGGATCGCGCCCCATGACGACCAGGCTGCCAAGACCGGCAGCTCCGATTCGGTGGCGGCCCGGCCGTCGGCCCGCAAGGTGTTCAGGAGGCGTAGCGCGGCGATGTTCGCTTCGGCGCGGGCGCGGGCGCCTGACGGTGTGAGCTGGCCGGTCGTGGCCGGGTGGAACCGGGCTGGTTCTACCCGGGGTTGTCCTCCTGGTCGATCTGTCGGAAGGTCTGCCGCATCTGTGCCAGTTCCTGGAAGAACGGGTCGCTCGATTCGGATAGTGGCACGTCCGTGGCGAACTCGTCGCCCGGCTCCTCCCCGCTGGTCTCCAGCTGGGAATAGACCAGGTCCGCCAGGACCGTCTCCTCGGCTTGGGCTCGGGCCGTGTTCAGCCGGCCCACCTTGTGCAAGTAGGCCTCGCTCAAACTGTCCGGGCCGACCAGTTTCCACGCCAGCTCGTCCACCTGATCGGCTATCTGCTCGCCCAGGCGGTAGAAGAACTCCCGCGGATTGTCGATCTGGCGATAGGCGGTCGGGCAGTGGATCCGCCAGTGATGCTGCGCCAGATTCCCGTATTGGTTCGGTGCCGGTGAGGTCATGGCCTGCTCCTTCCGCTCGGGGTACCGGCGGCGCTGCCGGTTGCGGGTCGACCGCCGAGTCCGGTGCCGGGTCGTCGGCTGGGTTGTCGTGACTGATGGTGGCAGGCGCGGTTTCTGGCTCGGCCCACAGGAAGTCGAACGACATTTGCCCGTCGTCCGGCTGCTTCCTTCTGGCCGCCACGCCTTGCCCCTCGCCCCGGTGTGATGCCCGAAGGTCGCCACACTCCCGGATCCGGCCCGCACGGCTGCAGTGCACGGGCGGCAGCACGATGCCGCCACCGGATACAGGCCGATCCGCCGGGGCGCAGCGGCCACCAGCAAGGTAGCGAATAAAAACGACTACACCAGGATGCGGGGCACGACAGCAGCAACGGGAACTGCCGGGTCACCGACGCGGGCTCGGTGCGATGGCGTTGGTCGCGACGGTCTGAGTTAGTCCGGTCCATCGGCGCATTGACATCCCCCGTCTGATTCGGGAGCATGGTGTGTAGGCCGGTCCATTGTGGTGGATTCGGAAGTGAGCCTCGGGAGTTCCTGTCGGACGGCAGGGCCCGGGGCTTCGCGCTTATCTGGCTCATGTCGGGGCCTTGATCGTGACGATCTCGATCGCCAGCCGGGCCGCGAGGATGTGAATCGCGACGGTAAGTGTCGTGTTTTTGACAGCGGTTAGTGTCCGATGAGC
>CAZGGK010000012.1:0-82294 GCA_964525125.1 uncultured Mycobacterium sp. | reverse complement strand
TTCGTCGAGATCAGCCCGCACCCGATCCTGACCCACGCCATCAGCGAAACCCTGGCCGCCCGCACGCCGGAGAACGTGCCGGCCGAACCGGTCACGGTCGTCGCGGCGATGAAGCGGGCCGACGATGAAACCCTGGTCCTGCACAGCCAACTGGCGGAGGCGGGCGCGCCGGCCGCCGGCGCCGATGCCGGCCGGTACGCCGACCTCCCGCTCACGCCGTGGCTGCACGCCAGCCACTGGCTCGATCTTCCCGCGTCGGTGCGCCAAGACGTGCACCCGCTGCTGGGCGTGCACGTCGAGCTGCTCTCCGGCCGCGACCACGTGTGGCAGGCCGACATCGGCGCCGAGGCGCTGCCCTGGCTGGCCGATCACCAGGTCGCCGGCCGGGTCGTGATGCCGGTGGCGGCCTTCGCCGAGATGGCGATGGCGGCCGGCCGGCAGGCGCTCGACGGGTCCGCCGGGCCGCTCGGCGTCGTCGAACTCGAGGTCGAGCAGACCCTGGCGCTGGACGGTCCGGCGCAGGTCACGACGCAGCTGACCCGCGCCGACGACGGCGCCCGGGTGGAGATCCATGCCCGCACCGGTGGCGGGGCCTGGATGCGCTACGCGACGGCCCGCGTCCAGCCGGCGGAGAGCGCCGAGCCGGAGCCCGCTGACACCCCGGGCGACGTCGCGCTGCCCGACCGGGTTGCCGACCACCCCGGCTACTGCCTGCATCCGGTGCTGGGCGACGCCGCGCTGCGCGCGCTGGCCGCCGCGGTGCCGGCTGAGGACCGGGCCGACTATCTGCCGGTCTCGGTGGCGGCGATACGGGTCTTCGGGTCCGGACGGCCGGCCCGGTGCCGCATCGACCTGACCGCCGCGGCGGACGGGGAGTTCCTGGGCCGGGCCGTCCTGACCGACGGAACCGGCACGCCGGTGGTGGAATTCGACGGCGTGCGGCTGCGCCGGATGGACCCGGCGATGGTGCCGATGCCGTTGGCGCAGAAGATCTTCCGCACCGAATGGGTGCCGAGTCCGCTGACCGGCGCCGGCCCCGCCGAGGCCGGCAGCTGGCTGCTGCTGGCCGACTCCGACCCCGAGGCCAAAGCCTTCGCATCGGAATTCGCCGATCGGCTCGGCTCGCCGGCCCGGCGCGTGGCCAGCGCGCAACTGTCCGCCGGGGCGCCGGAGGCGCTCGGTGCCGAACCGCTCACCGGTGTGGTGGTGTTCCTCGGCAAGCGGGAGTTCGGCGGCGTCGACGCGGGCGTTGCCGTCGAACGGGTGCGCGAGTTGATCCTGGAACTCTCGGACACGGCCCGTGCCGCGGTCAGCACCCGGCCGGGACAGCCCGCACCGCGGCTGTGGCTGGTCAGCCGCAACGGTCTGGCCGTTGCCGGCGGCGAGTCCGGCCACCCATCGATCGGCGCGCTCAAAGGCCTGGTGCGCACCTGGCGGTTCCCGGGCGACCTGGCCCGGGTGCTGGCCGACGAGCCCGACCTGAGTGCCACCCTGGTCGACCTGGACGCCGCGGAGAGCCGGGAAGGTGCCGCCGGCAGCGACAGCCTGATAGCGGCTCTGATCGGCGAACTGGGCTCATCGCCCGACGACGACGTGGTCGCCTGGCGGCAGGGACAGCGGTACGCCGAGCGGCTGTGCCGGGCGCAGCCGGAGACCGTCGAACGGCAGACGATCGTCCGCGGCGACGGCGCCTACATCCTCAGCGGCGGCCTGGGCGGCCTGGGTGCGGTGGTCGCCCGGTGGCTGGTCGGCCGCGGCGCGGCCCGGCTGGTGCTCAACGGCCGCAGCGAGCCCTCGGAGGCCCAGCGCGACGTCATGGCCGAACTGGAAACCGGCGCCGAGGTCGTCTTCGTCCGCGGTGATATCGGCGCGGCCGGGGTGGCGGAGCGGCTGGTCGCGGCAGCCGAGGAGACCGGGCTTGCGCTGCGCGGCGTGGTGCACGCGGCCGGTGTGCTCGGCGAGGGGCTGGTGACGGCGTTGACGCCAGAGAGTCTCGAGCGGGTGTGGGCGGCCAAAGCGGTCGGCGCACTGCGGCTGCACACCGCGACGGCCGGCCGGCAGCTGGACTGGTGGGTCGGCTTCTCCTCGATGGCGGCGCTGCTGGGCCTGCCCGGCCAGGCCGCGTACGCGACCGCGAACTCCTGGCTGGACGCCCTGGTGGAGTTCCGGCGCGGCGCGGGGCTGCCGGCCACCGCGATCGACTGGGGCCAGTGGTCGGATGTCGGGATCGGGCGCTCGATGACACTGAGTGTGCTCGATCCGATCAGCCCCGGCGAAGGTGTCGAGGCGCTGGAGGCACTGCTCGGCGGTGACCTGGCCCGGGTGGGAGTGGGCCGGCTGCGCCTCGATCGGGCGATCGCCACCACCCCGCAGTTCCGCCAACTCGGCTACTTCGAACCGCTGGTCGCCGAATGCGAGTCTGCCGAAGCAGCAGCCGGGTCGGCAGTCACCGACGAATCCGTTGCCGCGGTGCCGGATTGGTCGCAGCTGCCCGCCGAGGACCGGCTCGGCGAACTCGTGACGCGGCTCCGGGCCATCCTGGCCCGGGAACTTCGCAAGGCGCCGTCGGCGGTCGATGTGGATCAGCCGTTCCCGGAACTGGGACTCGACTCGATGATGGCGATGACGGTGCTCAAGGAGACCCAGCAGTTGATGGGCATCGAGTTGTCGGCGTCGATGTTCTGGAATCACCCCAGCATCTCGGCGCTGGCGGCGCATCTGGTGGAATTCCTGGCACCGCGACAGCTTCCGGACGAGCCCGCCGACGCCGAGGCGCCGGCCGGCTCGGAGGTCGGCGTACTGGACGAATTGTTCGCCAACGTGGAATCCGCGGCGGCAGGTAATGAGAGCGGTATCTGATGGCAACGATCTTCAGCAGGGTTTCGGCGATGAGCGCCGAGCAGCGCAGCGCGCTGACCGAGCAGTTCAGCAAGGCGTCGCGGATCGCCGCCGCCGAACCGGTGGCCGTGGTGGGGATCGGTTGCCGCTTCCCGGGTGGTTCGGCCGGCCCGGAGAACTATTGGAAGTTCCTGCAGAACGCCGGGAACGGGATCAGCGAGATCCCCGCCGACCGCTGGGACGCCGACGAGTTCTACGACCCGGACCAGTTCGCGCCCGGCCGGATGTCCTCGAAGTGGGGCGGTTTCCTGCCCGACGTCGCCGGTTTCGACGCCGATTTCTTCGGGATATCCCCGCGCGAAGCCGACGAGATGGACCCGCAGCAGCGGCTGATGCTCGAGGTGGCCTTCGAGGCGCTGGAGCACGCCGGGATCGCGCCCGACCAGTTGTCCGGGGTCCGGGGCGCGGTGATGATGGGCGTGTATTACACGGAGTACCAGACGATTTCGGCGGCCAACCCGGACAACATCGATGCCTATTCGGCGACCGGCAACGCGCACGCCGTCGCCGTCGGGCGGATCGCCTACCTGCTGGGCCTGCGGGGGCCCGCCGTGGCGGTGGACTCGGCATGCTCGTCGTCGCTGGTCAGCATCCACCTGGCCTGCCAGAGCCTGCGGCTGCGGGAGAGCGATCTCGCCCTGGCCGGCGGCGTCAGCCTGATCCTGCGTCCGGAGACCCAGATCGCGATGGCCAAGTGGGGCATGCTGTCGCCGCGCGGCCAGTGCAACAGCTTTGACTCCGCCGCGGACGGGTTCGTGCGGGGCGAGGGCGCCGGTGTGGTGGTGCTCAAGCGGCTCACCGACGCGGTGGCCGACGGCGACCGGGTGCTCGCGGTGGTGCGCGGTTCGGCGATCAATTCCGACGGCCGCTCCAACGGGCTGACCGCGCCGAACACCATCGCCCAGGTCGACGTCATCGCCCGCGCGCTGCGCAGCGCCGACGTCCCGGCCAACTCGGTGAACTACATCGAGGCGCACGGCACCGGCACCGCGCTGGGCGATCCGATCGAGTTCGAGGCGCTGGCGGACATCTACGGCCGCGGCAACGGGCCCTGCGCGCTCGGTGCGGTGAAGACCAACATCGGCCACCTGGAGGCGGCCGCCGGCATCGCCGGGTTCATCAAGGCCGCCCTGTCCGTGCAGCGCGGCCAGATCCCGCCCAATCGGAACTTCTCGCAATGGAATCCGGCGATCGACCCGACGCCGACCCGGCTGTTCGTGCCCACCGAGCCGACACCCTGGCCGATCGCGGAAGGCCCGCGCCGTGCCGTGGTGTCGTCGTTCGGCCTGGGCGGGACGAATGCGCACGTGGTGATCGAACAGGGACCCGAGGCGGCCCCGGCGGCAGGCCCGGATGCCGGGCCGGGTTCGCCGGTGACCACGGTGGTGCTCTCCGGCAAGAGCGACCAGCGCATCGCGGCGTGGGCGTCGACCCTGGCCGACTGGATGGAGACCGACGGCGCCGGGGTGCGCCTGGCCGAGGTCGCCGAGACCGTCAACCGCCATCGCAGCCGCTACAACAAGCTGGCCGCGGTGTGTGCCGGCGATCGCGCGGACGCGGTGTCCAGGTTGCGGGCGGTGGCCACCGGCCAGCCGGCGCCGGGGGTCGTCGGACCGCACGACGCCTGGCACGGGGCGGGCACGGTGTTCCTCTATTCCGGGCAGGGCTCGCAGTGGGCCGGCATGGGCCGGCAACTGCTGGCCGACGAGCCGGCCTTCGCCGCCGCGGTCGCCGAACTCGAGCCGACGTTCGTCGCGCAGGTGGGCTTCTCGCTGCGCCAGGTGCTGGAATCCGGTGAGACCGTGGTCGGCATCGACCGGATCCAGCCGGTGCTGGTGGGCATGCAGTTGGCGCTGACCGCGCTCTGGCG
Source organism: uncultured Mycobacterium sp. (assembly GCA_964525125.1). Taxonomy (GTDB): domain Bacteria; phylum Actinomycetota; class Actinomycetes; order Mycobacteriales; family Mycobacteriaceae; genus Mycobacterium. The sequence continues at coordinate 77,526 of CAZGGK010000012.1, read as the reverse complement.
GTCCTACGGGGTGGAGCCGGATGCGGTGATCGGCCACTCGATGGGGGAGGTGGCCGCCGCGGTGGTGGCCGGGGCGCTCAGCACGGCCGACGGGCTGAAGGTCATCGCCACCCGGTCCAAGTTGATGGCCCGGCTGTCCGGACAGGGCGCGATGGCGCTGCTGGAGTCGGGTGCCGAGGCGGTCGAGAAGTTGATCGCCGACCGGCCCGGCATCACCGTCGCGGTGTATGCCGCCCCGCAGCAGACCGTGATCGCCGGACCGCCCGACCAGGTGGACGCGGTGGTGGCGGTGGTGGACGCCCAGGGCCGATTGGCGCGCCGCGTCGAGGTCGACGTTGCCTCGCACCACCCCACGGTCGATCCGATCCTGCCGGAGTTGCGTGCCGCGCTGGCCGGCCTGACGCCCGGCGCGCCGAAGATCCCGGTGCTGGGCACCGTCGACCAGAGCGGAGCCGGCGCACCGAGCTTCGACGCCGACTACTGGGTGGCCAACCTGCGCAACCCGGTGCGGTTCAGCCAGGCGGTGACGGCCGCCGCACGCGAGCACGCCACCTTCGTCGAGGTCAGCCCGCACCCGCTGCTCACCCACGCGATCGGCGAGAACCTGGCGTCCGCCCGGCCCCGCGGCGGTGGCCGGGTAGTGGCCACCCTCACCCGGGACAACCCGGAGACCCTGACCTTCCACACCAACCTGGCGGCGGTCCGGCCACCGTCGGCCGAGCCGGCTCCATCCGGCGGCCAGGTTCGGCGCGCCGACCTGCCGCCGACGCCCTGGCTGCATGTCCGGCACTGGGTCGCGGCCTCGGCGGCGAACCGGCAGTCGGCCAGCACCCACCCGCTGCTCGGGACGCACGTGGAACTTCCGATGAGCCAGGACCACCTCTGGCAGGCCGACGTCGGGACCGAACTCGTTCCCTGGCTGGCCGATCACAAGGTGCACGGCCAGATCGTCATGCCGGCAACGGGTTACGCCGAGATCACACTGGCCGCGGCCAGCGAGGCGCTGGGACTGCCAGCAACGGCGATAACGGTGCACCGCCTCGAGGTCGAGCAGATGCTGCCGCTCGACGAGCAGACCCGGCTGACGACGCAGTTGATCTCCGGTGGCGAATCCGGGGACATCCGGGTGGAGATCCATTCCCGCGCGGCAACCGGCGCCTGGCGCCGGCACGCGGTCGCGCGGGTGCAGGCCGCACCGGCCGGGCCGCCGCCGGAGCGGCCGGCGGCCACCGAAGCCGGCACGGCACTGTCCCCGGCGGACTTCTACTTCGCGTTGCACCGCACCGGCCTGCATCACGGCAAGGCGTTCGCCGCGCTGACCCGGATCACCCGCAGACCGGGCGGGTTCTCCGAAGCCGAGATCGTGCTGCCGGAGGAAGCCACCGCGCACCGCGGCTACCGGATCCATCCGGTGATGCTCGACGCGGCACTGCAGTGCCTGGCGGCGGCGCTGCCGGAGGAATCGACGACCGAATCGGCCGAGGCCACCTATCTGCCGGTGGCGGTGGAGACCCTGCGGGTCTTCGGCGAGGTGGGCCGGCGCGCCCGCTGCCGCGCCGAGGTGGTCAGCCACGGCGACGACGGCATCGTGGGCCGGGTCATCCTGATGGACGACGCCGGGACGCCGACCGCCGAACTGGGCGGGATCTACCTGCAGCGGGTGCAGGCCCGCACGGTGCCGCTGCCGTTGAGCCAGAAGATCTTCGACACCACCTGGACGCAGGCCACCGGCGCCCCGGACGCCGCCGCCGGTGCCGTGCCGCCGGACGGCAGCTGGCTGGTGTTGACCGACGGCGCCGAAACCGACCGGCTGGCCGATGATTTCGTCGTGCAGCTCGGCGCACCGACGCGCCGCGTGGTCCGCGCGGACGTCACGCAGGAGCCGGGGCTGCTGGAGGCATTCGCGAATACCGCTGCCGATCCGCAACTTCCACCGGTCGGAGTGGTCGTCTTCGCCCGCCCGGGCTCGTTCGACGGAACCGACACCGGCGACGCGGTGCGGCGCGGGCTGGAATCGACCTGGGGTGTCTCGGCTACCGTGCGAGCGATCGTCGGCGGCTGGCACGGCAAGCCGCCGCAGCTGTGGCTGGTCACCCGCGACGGACTGTCGGTGCTCGCCGGCGAACCCGGCGATCCGGCCGCCGTCGCCCTCAAGGGACTGGTCCGGGTGCTGGCCTACGAACACCCGGATCTGCACACCACGCTGGTGGATCTGGATTCAGCGGCGGATCCGTCGGTGCTGCTCGCCGAACTGGGCGGCGGCGGCACCGACGACATCATCGCCTGGCGGGGCGGACAGCGATTCGTCGAGCGGCTGTCCCGCGCGAAGCTCGGCGCGGCCGGGCCGGCCCCGCTGGTGCGCTCCGACGGCGCCTACATCGTCACCGGCGGGCTGGGCGGCATCGGGCTGGTGGTGGCGCGCTGGCTGGTCGCCCACGGCGCCGCGCGCATCGTCCTCAACGGCCGTTCCGAGCCGTCCGACGAGCAGCGGGCAGCCATCGCCGAACTGGAGCAGCGCGCGGCGATCGAAGTGGTCTGCGGTGACATCTCCGAGCCCGGGGTGGCCGAACGGCTGGTCGGCGCCGCCGAACAGACCGGGCTGGCCCTGCGGGGCGTCATCCACGGCGCGGCCGTCATCGACGACCAGATCGTCGTCGGCCTGCACCGGGAGACCCTGGAACGGGTCTGGGCGCCCAAGGCGGCCGGCGCGCTGCGACTGCACGTCGCCACCGCCGGCAAAGACCTGGACTGGTGGTCCGGGTTCTCCTCGACGTCGTCGCTGCTGGGGGCGCCCGGGCAGGCCGCCTACGCCGCCGCCAGCGCATGGCTGGACGGCCTGGTGGCCTGGCGGCACGCGGCGGGCCTGCCGGCCATCACGATCAACTGGGGTCAGTGGTCCGATGTCGGGGTGGCGCAGGCGCTGAAGTTCGGCGCGCTGGACCCGATCGCCCCCGCCGAGGGCATCGAGGCACTGGAGGCGGTGCTGGCCGGCGACCTGACCCGGGTGGGGGTGGCCCGGCTGCGGCTGGACCGTGCGGCGGCCGCCTTCCCGGAGATCCGGCAGCTGGGGTTCTTCGCGACGCTGGCCGAGGAACTGGACCTCGACGTCGACGACGACTGGGCCGGCCCCGACGCGCTGCGCGAACTGGATCCGGCAGCCGCCCACGCGGTCGTCGTGGCCCGGCTGGGCGGCCGGATCACGGCTATCATGGGCTACCCGAAGGGAAGCGTCATCGACAGCGCGCAGCCGCTGACCGAGTTGGGCATGGATTCGCTGATGGCCGTGCGGATCCGGAACACCGTGCGCGGTGACTTCGGGGTGGAGCCACCGGTGGCGCTGCTGCTGCAGGGCGCCACCCTGGCCGACCTGGCCACCGATCTCATCCGTCAACTCGGTCTCGGCGGGCCGGACGACACCGAGAGCGGCGGCGGGGTCCGGACCCGGGCCCAGCAGCGCGCGGCCGCGCGGCAACGTGCGGCCTCGCGGCGAAAGGTAGGAGACCGAGCGTGACCAGCAGCACCGAACTGCCGCCGAACGCGATCGCCGTCATCGGCATGGCCGGAAGGTTTCCCGGCGCCAGTACGCTCTCGGCGTTCTGGGACAACCTGCGCGACGGCGTGGAGTCGATCGTCGACCTGTCCGAGGACGACCTGCGGGCCGCCGGGGTCAGCGACAAGGCGCTGGCGAATCACGGCTATGTCCGGCGGGCCGGACTGCTGGCCGGCATCGACGAATTCGACGCCGACTTCTTCGGGTTCACCCCGCTGGCCGCCCGGACGCTGGACCCGCAGCACCGGCTGTTCCTGCAGTCGGCCTGGCATGCGCTGGAGGACGCCGGCTACGACCCGGCCGGGCTCGACGGCGCGGTCGGCGTGTACGGCACCAGCACCACCAGCGGCTACCTGCTGCACAACCTGATGTCGCACTACGACCCGAACCTGATCATCGGTCAGGGTGTCTCGTTCGAGATGGTGAACCTGTCGCTGAGCAACGACAAGGACTACCTGGCGACCCGGGTGGCGCACCAGCTCAACCTGCGCGGGCCCGCGCTGTCGGTGCAGACCGCCTGCTCGTCGGCGCTGGTGGCGGTGCACCTGGCCTGCCAGAGCATCCTCAACGGGGAGTGCGACATGGCGCTGGCCGGCGGTGCCTCGCTGCGGGTGCCGCACCGCGTCGGGTACTGGCACGAGCCCGGTTCGATGGTGTCGGCCACCGGTCACTGCCGGCCGTTCGACGTGCGCGCCGACGGGACCATCTTCAGCAGCGGTGTCGGGGTGGTGGTGCTCAAGTCGCTGGAGGCCGCGGTCGACGACGGCGACCGCATCCATGCGGTGATCCGGGGGTCGGCGCTGAACAACGACGGCGCCACCAAGATGACCTACGCCGCACCCAATGCGGCCGGCCAGGCCGACGTCATCGCCGAGGCGCATGCGGTCGCCGAGGTCGACGCCGCCACCATCGGCTACGTCGAAACGCACGGGACCGGCACCCCGCTGGGCGACCCGATCGAGATCGACGGCCTGCGCCAGGCCTTCGCCGTCTCCGAGGAACAACGTTCCGGCCCGTGCTATGTCGGCTCGGTCAAGTCCAACATTGGCCATCTGGAGTCCGCGGCCGGCATCGCCAGCCTGATCAAGACGATCCTGTGCCTCAAGCACCGGGCGATCCCGGCCACCTTGCACTACACCAGCCCGAACCCGGAACTGCACCTGGACTCCGGCCCGTTCGCGATCCGCAGCGAGTACGGCCCCTGGGAGTCCGACGGCATCCGGCGCGCCGGGGTCAGCTCGTTCGGGGTGGGCGGCACCAACGCGCACGTGGTGGTGGAGGAGTGGCCGGAGACCGCGGCGGTGCCCGCGGCGGTGCCGGGCCCGCAGGTGCTGGTGCTGTCCGCGCGTACCGCCGATGCGCTGCAGCAGGCCCGCTCCGACCTGGCCACCGAACTGTCCGGCCCCGACGAGGCCGACCTGCCCGACCTGGCCGATGTGGCCTACACCCTGACCCGCCGGCGCACCGGGCAGGTCCGGATGGCCGCGGTGGTCGACGGCCGCCGGGACGCCGCAGCCGTGCTGGCGGCACCCGAGCACGACAACGTGTTCATCGGCGACGCCGTGCCGAACGTGAGCAGCACCGAGCGCGTGGTGTTGCTCTTTCCCGGCCAGGGCGCCCAGCACATCGGCATGGCGCGCGGGCTCTACGAATCCGATCCGGTGTTCGCCGAGCACTTCGACGCCTGCACCGCGGGGTTCGACGCGGAACTGGGTATCGACCTGCGCTCCGAGATCTTCGACGGCACCGCACGCAACCTGGAGCGCACCGACCGCACCCAGCCCGCGCTGTTCGCCGTGGAATACGCGCTGGCGCAGTCGATTCTGCGCTACGGCGTGCAGCCGGCCGCGATGGCCGGCCACAGCATCGGTGAGTACGCGGCGGCCACCATCGCCGGTGTCTTCGACCTGCCGACCGCGATCAAGGTGGTGTCGATGCGGGCCCGGCTGATGCACGCGGCACCGCGCGGGGTGATGGTCGCGGTGGCGCTGAGCCCGGAGCAGGTCGCCGAGTATCTCTCCGACGGCTCCTATCAGGTCGACCTGGCAACCATCAACGACCCGGGCAGCTGCGTGGTGGCCGGGTCCGAGGAGAACATCCGGGCCTTCACCGAACGGCTCGGGCAGGCCGGGATCTCGGCGCGGCGGGTGCGCACCTCGCACGCGTTCCACTCCCGGCTGATGGACTCGGTGATCCCGGAGTTCACCGGTTACCTGTCCCGGCTGACGCTGCACGAGCCGCGGATACCGCTGCTGTCGAACCTCACCGGGACCTGGATGGCGCCCAGCGAGGCGACCAACGCCTCGACCTGGGCGCGCCAGGTGCGGGCGACGGTCCGGTTCGCCGACGAACTCGACGCCCTGCTGGCCGATCCGCAGCGGGTGCTCATCGAGGTCGGCCCCGGTGGCACGCTGACCGGCTCGGCGATGCGGCACCCGAAGTGGGCGGCCACCCACCGGGCGGTCCGGCTGATGCGCCACCACGCGCAGAACCGCAGCGACCGCGACGCCTTCCTGCTCGGGCTGGGCCAGCTCTGGTCGGCGGGCGTCGACGTGGACTGGGCACCCCTGCGCGGCGACCGTCCGCCGCGGCTCGTCTCAATTCCCGGCTATCCCTTTGAGCGGCAACGGCATTGGGTGGAACACAACGCCGCCGCCAGTTGGGTTGCGGGGGCCGGCGCGACCGGCGTGGCCGCAGCGGCCGCCGGCACCGCCGGCGGTGCGGGGAGCACCGGCGACGGCTCGTCGATTCAGGCCACGCTGCAGCGCATCTGGGCGGTGTGCCTGGGGGTCGGCACGGTCGACCGCAACGCGAATTTCTTCGACATCGGCGGGGACTCGCTGGTCGCCATCAGCGTCGCGATGGCCGCCTCGCACGAAGGGCTCGACCTCACACCGCAGGACCTGTACGACAACCCGACGGTGACCGGGCTCGCCAAAGCCCTGACGGCGCGGTATGCGGCCGGCGGGCTGGCCCGGCAGACGCCGGGGGAGACCGAACATCCACCGGTGCCGCCGAACATCGCCTACTTCTGCGAACACGGCGTGCGGGAGCGCGGGCGCTGGCGGATCCCGCTGATCCTGCGGCTGCGGCCCGATGTGTGCGACGACGATGTCCGCGCGGTGCTGACCGCGCTGACCAACCACCACGACGCGCTGCGGCTGCTGGTCGCGGAGCGTTCCGGCACCTGGGAACAGCAGATCGGCCAGCCGCGGGAATTCACCGGGTTGGCCATCTGGTCGCTGCCCGACGACGTCGCACCGGGCAGTCCGCAGGAGCGCGACGCGGTGCTTCACCTGTTGGGCGAGCAGATCCGCGAACAGGGCCCGTCGGCTCCGGTGCTCACCGCCGGCTACGTCCGGGGGCGTTCCGGCGAACCGGGCTACCTGGCGATCAGCGTGCACGCGATGGTGGGCGACGAGGTGTCGCGGGACATCCTGCTGACCGACATCTTCACCGCGTTCGGTCAGCGACTGGCCGGCCAGGACATCGTCCTGCAGCCGGCCACCACCTCCTGGGGACAGTGGTCGCAGCGCTGCGCGGCACTGGCCACCCACCCCGCGGTGCTGGACAGCCGTGAGTTCTGGCTGCAGGCGCCGGCGTCACCGGCGCTTCGGATCGGGTCCGACGTCGCGGACCCGCCCGGCGCCGGGGACCTCGCGCGGGTGTCGGCGACGCTGACCGCCGTGCAGACCAGCGCGATCGACGACGCGCGCCGCCGGCTGCGGTTGCCGATCAACGAGATCCTGCTGGCCGCGCTGAGCCGGACGATCGCCGCCACCATCGGCGACGGGGTGCTCCCGGTCGACGTCGGCGGCCCGGGCCGCTCGGTGCTCAAACCGGATGTCGACCTGCGCCGCACGCTGGGCTGGTTCACCACCGTCTATCCGGTGTCGCTGACCTGCTCGTCCGGTGCCGCGCCGCAACTGCTGGACGCGGTGCACGACACGCTGAACGCGGTGCCGCACTACGGAATCGGCTACGGCCTGCTGCGCTATCTGTACGCGCCCACCGCGCGGCTGCTCGGCGCCGTCCGGCCCTCGGACGTCTACTTCTCCTACACCGGTGCGATTCCCGACCTGCCGGACGTGTTCACCGAGGACGCCCCGGTGCGGTTCGACACCGACGCCGCGATGCCGGTACGCGAAACGATCCCGGGCCTGGGCCACGCCGTCGAGCTTCGGGTGTACCGCGCCGGCGGTGTGCTGCACACCGACTGGTGGTACGACAGCCGCCGGGCCGACCCGGCCGTCGTGCAAGCGCTGGCGGCGGGATTCGCGACCGCGGCGACGGACCTGGTCGCCGAGGCGATCGCGGCCCAGGAGGAGGAGTCGGCCGAATCGGCCGAAGACGAGATGACCCTGGTGGAGTTGTCCTAGTGTTTCCCACCTCGGTTATCCGCAAACTGGCCAACAGCGAGGAGATGCTCGCCGAAACCCACAATTTCGTGGGCCTGGCGGCGCACGTGACGGGTCCGATCGACATCGACGCCCTGTCGGACGCCTACGACGCGCTGCTGGAAGCGCACCCGATCCTCACCGCCCACCTCGAGCGGCTGCCCGACGGGCGGCACCAGTTCGTCACCGACGACCTGCTGCCGGCCGGCATCGAGGTGGTGGAACTCGACGATCAGGCCGGTGAACCCGCGCCGCCGCATTTCAACCAGTACGAGGCGCTGGTGCACTTCCGGGTGGTCGTTCGCCCCGGGCAGGTGCAGCCGATCCTCTACGTCCATCACGCGGTCGCCGACGGCCACCACATGTACGCCCTGGTCGAGGAGATGCTGTCGCACTACACCGACCTGGTCGGCGGCGGCCGCAGCGGCGCGGTCATCGCCCAGCCCGCACCGGAGTCGATCGAGGCGGTGCTCGCCGACCGGGGTGTGCACAAGCAGCAGCGCTCCGGCATCGAGCGGTTCATGCCGGCGCTGTTCGCCTATGACCTGCCGCCCAGCCGGCGTGCGGTGTCCGACGTGAAGCCCACCGAACCGGTGCGGGTTCCAATGGCATCATGCCGGTTGAGCGAACGCGAGACGGACGACGTCGTCGCATTCGGCAGGGCGCACGACCTCAGCCTGCACGCCGTGCTCTCGGCGGCCGTGCTGATGGCGGAGTGGGAGTTGCGCGGCAAGCTGAACATCCCGGTGCCCTACGTCTACACCGTCGACCTGCGGTATTTCCTGTCCCCGCCGGTGTCGGCGACCGGATGCACCAACCCGATCGGCCTGGCCACCTACCTCGCCGAGATCAACCAGAAGACCAGTGCCGTCGAGTTGGCCCGCGACATCGCCGAGACGTTTCAGCAGGACCTGTCCGACGGCGTGATCGCGCAGTCGCGGCTGCACTTCAGCCCGCAGTACGTCGGGAATCCGCCGGGCATGCCCGACGTCGTGCTGCTGTCCAACAACGGCCTGGTCCCGCCGATGCGGACCCCGCCCGGCGTCGACGTCACCGCCACCCACGGCGAGCTGTACTTCACGGTCAGCTCGGGGATCGACATCTACTTCACCCAGATCTACGCCGGACAGTTGAACATCGAGTACCACTCGCACGGGCCGGACCCGGAACGATCGGTGCAGGCGATACGCTCGACGCTGTGCCGGATCGCCGAGCAGCACACCGCGACCGGCGTCAGCTGACCGGACCGAAGGCGTAGCGGTGGTATTGGAACATCCGGCGCACCGGCGCGATCGCGCGCACCAGGCGGCTGGCGCGGCGGAATCCCGCCGGCACCCGGCCGAACGTGGGCGCGTCGAAGAACGTCACCGCGGCCAGCAGGCGCACCCCGGTAACCCGGTTCAGGATGTCGGCGGGCGCGTTGACCGCCCAGTGCAGCGTCGAACCGGACTGCCGCTGCAGCCGGTGCGCCTTCTGGGAGGAGATGCCCAGCCAGTTGTAGAAGTCGATCTGCAGTTCGCCGGTCCCGAACCTGTCGACGACGCGCTGCAGCAGTGCCACCCCGTCCCGCTCGGTCAGGTACATGCTGATGCCCTCGGCGAGCAGCAGCACCGGCCCGCCGGCGGGAATCCGGTCCAGCCAGGACGGGTCGGTCGCCGACGTCGCGATCAGGTGATATCCCGGCCGAGTGGGGAAGATCTTCTCGCGCAACGCGATGACATCCGGATAGTCGACGTCGTACCAGGCCACGTCCGGCCCGGGGTCCAGCCGGAAGACGCGGCTGTCCAGACCGCACCCGAGATGGATGACGGTGGCCTGCGGATGCACGGCCAGGAACTGACCCGCCCAGATGTCGTACTGGGCGGTGCGCACGGTGACCAGCGGCGCCCACCTGACGTCTGCCTGCAGGCCGTCGAAGTCGAAGTCGATCTTCTCGACCGCGGCCCTGGCGAACCGGTCGGCGAGAATGGGCCGGTCCAGGGCGGCGTCGAGCGCCTTGAGGTACAGCGTGGTCAGCATGGTCTGGGCGGCGCCGTGCAGGTCGACTCGAATCTTGTCGGTCACGCCTGTGAGGGTAGTGCGCGACCGGCCGGGGATAACAAGGAGACGCGATGACGGACACTGACGGGGCGAGCGGCGGCGGCACGCCGACGCGGATTCTGTTGCTCTACTACAGCTACACGGGCCAGTCGCTCAAGGTGCTGCGGGCGGCCGGGGAGGTGTTCGCCGATCGGGGCTGCCAGGTGGTCGAGGCGCCGATCGAGTTCACCGACCCACGGTATGCCGGGCGATTCAACCGGTTCCCGATGAGGCGGGTCTGGCCGGACATGCTCAGCGTGTTCAGGGCGCAGTCCCGCGGTGAGACCGGGCAGATCCGGGTCCCCGAAGCGGTGCACGACGGGGAGTACGACCTGGTGTGCATCGGGTCACCGACCTGGTGGCGTGCCCCCAGCATGCCGATGCGGTCCTTCCTCAAATCCGACGACGCGCGAAAACTGTTGGCCGGCAAGCCGTTCGCGGTGTTCACCGTGTGCCGGCACTACTGGCAGGAGAACTTCGAGGAAGTCTGCAAGCTCGCCGAGGAATGCGGTGGCCGGTACGTCGACGAGATCCATTTCGGTTATCCCGGTGATTCGCTCCGCTCCATGCTGGCGCTGACCAGCTACCTGGGCAGCGGACGCTACCGCGAGAAGTACCTGGGCCTGCGCCTGCCGCCCACCAACGTCGCGCCCGAACAGCTGGAGCTGACCCGCAAGTTCGCCGCCGGCCTGGCGGGCCGGCTGTTCGGCGCGCCCCGGTAACCGCGCATGCCCCGTTCTTTCGACGTCTCGTTCGAATCGCCCGCCAGTGTCGAACAGGTGCATGCCGCGTTCGGCGACCGGGACTACTGGCTGGCCCGGTGCGAGGCCTTCGGCGGCAGGAAGGCACTGGACTCGCTGGTCGTCAGCGCGGAGGGCACGGTCACCGTGGTGGTCACCGAGGATCTGCTGCACGGCGGGCTGCCGTCGATGCTCACCACGTTCTATCGCCGCGACCTCAATATCGTCAGCACCGAGGTGTGGACGCCGACCGGGGACGGCACGGTGAGCGGACAGGTCACCGTGGCGGTGATCGGCGCGCCCGGATCGGGCAGCGGTGCGGCCGTGCTGGCGCCGTCGGGTGACGGCTCGCGGCTGAACCTCACCGGAACGGTGGAGTTCAGGGTGCCGCTGGTCGGCGGCAAGATCGAGGGCTTCATCGCCCGTGAATTCGCCCGGGGCATGCCCGAGATCCAGCGTTTCACCACCACCTGGGTCGGCGAACATGGCTGACCGGCCGGCGGTCGACCCGTTCGGTCCGGCCCCGGCGACGGCCGACGCGCTGGGCCGGCTGGAGATGCCGCTGGTCGAGGCGATGATGACCCAGCGGGCGATCCGCCGGGTCTACTCCGACCCCGTCGACGACGCGGTGGTGCTCAAATGCATCGAGCTGGCACTGCGGGCTCCCACCGGCAACGACGGACAGAACTGGGAGTTCATCGTCGTCAAGGACCGTCGAATCAAAGAGCAGCTGGCCAAGCGCTACCGTCAGGCCTGGAAGATCCAGCGCGGCCTGGTGCTGCGGCGTGCGGTTGCCCGCGACGAGTCGATCGCCAAGATCGCACAGGCCATGCAGTGGCAGATCGACCACTTCACCCAGATTCCGGTGCTGGTGGTGGCCTGCCTGCGGCTCGGTGCCCGGGACGGACGGCTGCCGGTCGTACGGATGCCGCATGTCGCCGAGTCCGCCTACTGGGGATCGATCTACCCCAGCGTGCAGAATCTGCTGCTGGCCGCCCGGGCCATGGGCCTGGGCGCCTCGCTGATCACCCTGCCGCTGTGGAGCCAGCGCGCGGCGCGGCGGGCCCTGCGGTTGCCGCACTCGATCACCCCGTGCTGCATCGTGCCGCTGGGCTGGCCGCGCGGCCGTTACGGGCCGACCACCCGCAAACCGGTCGAAGAAGTCGTGCACCTGGACGGCTACGGCAACCGGATCTGGCTGGAGCATCCTCTAAACTGACAACCGCGCGCGCTGCAGCGGTCTGGGAATCCGCCGCACGCGTCGGGTTCGAATCGGTGATCGCCGGTCGAGTCTCATGCGGGACGTGCGCGCCAACGCCAGGGGAGCAGGGGGCAGCATGCAGGCGGAAGCGGGTCGGCACCGGGGTAAACAGGCCGGGGCGGTACTCGCCGCGCTGAGCGTGGTCGCAGCCACCCCGGTCGTTGCGGCCACAGCGCCGTCGGCGATGCCGGCCGCCGGCCGGGCCGTGCAGCTGGCCGCCGCCGGTGACTCGGTCCTCAACCTCGGTTTCAACCTGTTCCAGCAGCTCGTCAACATCCCGAACGCCGAGGTCGAGGCGCTGGGTGTGCTCGCCAAGTCGCTGTTCTTCACCGGCAACTGGTTCACCCCGAGCGCGACCAACATCTGGGGCGAGGATCCCGGCGACCCGGGGCATTTCATGACGCTCGTCGACCTGTCGATCCCGTTCAAGGCGATCTCCGGGCTCGGCAGCCCGGAGATCGACCCGGAAGCCGTCGCGGCCGGCACCGCGGGTCTGGGTCAGCAGCTGGCGCTGCTGGCCGCCGCCGAACTGCCCGCGAGCCAGTCATGCGACGCCACCTGGTGCGCACCGGTTGTGCCGACCACCCCGATCACCGGCTTCGCCCCCACCGACCGGGGGATCTGGCTGCTGACCGCGTTCACCGGCTTGCAGCAGTTCCCGATCGTCGACCATTGGCTCAAGGTCCCGCTTTCGGACCTGACGAACGGGTACACCTTCCCCGCGGTTCTCAATCCGTCGGCCGGGGTGGGGCCGGGCGGGGCAGTCCCCGACGACGAGGTCTTCGGGTTCCCGGGCACCGTCCACGGGCCGGATGGCGAGAACCTGATGCCGTGGTCGAACCTCACCTTCACGCTGAACCTGCTCGGCCCGTTTCAGAATTTCTACAACAGCCTGCTGGCGCCGCCGGATCTGTCCGCCTTCGAGTTCCCCACCCTCGAGGAGTGGGGTCGCACCCTGCAGAGCCTCGTGGCCGCCGTCGTGGTCGACTTCAACCCGCTGGTGCCCGGCAGCCCCTACTGCGGGGGGCGTGCGACGTGCCCGGCTACCTGACCACCGGGGGCATCGTCGGGGCCATCGGCACGCTGTGGCCGGGCAATCCGCTCATCGACCACTGGCTGGGCCTGAACGCCGCCGGCCTGGCCAACGCTGCCACCCCGGAGCAGGTCGACTTCGCGATCCGGTTCATGCAGGGCCTGCAGACCATTTTCGACTTCGGCAACCCGTTGCCGTCCGACCCGATCAACCCCGAACCGTTCGCCGTCGACCCGCTGGTCGCCAATATCACCCAGCTTATGCAGGTCAGCGGGGTGCAGGCGGTGGTTCAGGTGGCGGCGGACCTCGCCGGGTTCCAGCCCGCCACCTTCGGGCCGGACGCCACCGACCTGGTGTTGCCGGCCTGACCCGAACCCGCGTCGGATTAGCGACGAGGCGACTCTCAGGATAAGCTCACCCAAACCGTACGTAACGATGTGGGAAGTGGGTCCGGATATGCGGACAACTGTACGCCGTCGCCGCCATCTGAAGGCGGGCGCAGTGATCGCTGCGGCGGCTACCGTTGCCATCGCCCCGGTCGGGTCGGTCACCGCTGAGCACTCCGCGGCCTCGGCCGCCCACCGGCCGGTGCAGCTGACCGCCGAGGGTGACTCGATCCTCAACATCCCGCTGAACCTGTTCCAGCAGCTCGTGAACATTCCCAACACCGAGGTCGAGGCGCTGGACACGCTGGCGAAGTCGCTGCTTTTCACCGGCACCTGGTTCACCGCGAGCGCGACGAACATCTGGGGTGAGGACCCCGGCGACCCGGGCCATTTCATGGCGATCATCGACCTGTTGATTCCGTTCAAGGCGATCTCCGGACTGGGCACCCCCGAAATCGACCCGGAGGCCGCCGCGGCCGGCACCGCCGGTCTGGGTCAGCAGCTGGCGCTGCTGGCGGCGGCCGAAATCCCGGCGGACGCGACGTGCAACGCGGACTGGTGTGCGCCGCTGCACCCGACGACTCCCATCACCGGCTCCTCGCTGATCGACTGGACGATCTGGGCACTGGCGATCCTGACCGGTAAGCAGCACTTCCCGCTGACCGACCCGTGGTTCAAGTTGCCGCTCTCGGAGCTGACCAGCGGGTATACCTTCGGCACCGTGGTCAGCCCCTCCTCAGGGGTCGGCCCGGGCGGTTCGGTTCCCGGCGATGAGGTGTTCGGCTTCCCGGGCACTCACCTCGGCCCCAACGGCGAGAACCTGATGCCGTGGTCGAACCTCACGTTCACGCTGAACCTGGCCGCGCCGTTCCAGAATTTCTTCAACAGCCTGCTGGCCCCGGTCGATCTCGCCGGTTTCGAGTTCCCCGGCATCGAGGAGACGGCCCGGGCTCTGCAGAGTGTCGCCGCCGGGCTGGTGGTCGACCTGTACCCCTTCGTCCCGGGCGGTCCCAACTGCCCGGGGTACTGCGAGCTGCCCGATTTCCTGACCATGGAGGGCATCGTCAAGACCATCGGCGCCAGCTGGCCGGGCAACCCGCTCATCGACCACTGGCTGGAACTCACCGCCAACGGACTGGCCAACGCGCCGACCCAGGAGCAGGTGGACTTCGCCGTCGAGTTCCTGCAGGGCCTGCAGGGGGTCTTCGACTTCGGCAACCCACTGCCGTCCGATCCGCCGCCCAGCGTGGAGAACCCGGCGCCCTTCGACGTCGACCCGTTTGTGGGCGGCATCATCCAGGCCATGAACGGCAGCTGGGTGCAGGGATTCTTCCAGACGCTGGCCGATCTCGCCGGCTTCGAACCGGCCTTCCCGCCGGCCGTCTAGCCGGGCTCCCGGGCGGGTTCCCGGACGGGCTTCCGGCCGGTTTCCGGCATGGGCCGGGCACCGGCCGATCGGTTACACTTCGCATCGGTATCGGCGTCATGGGAGGGTCGCCGAACATCATTCGTGCGGTTGACGGCGGGCACCGCTCCAAGTTGTCGCTTGCGGTCGTCCTTGGGTAGGTTCGTCGCAGCCGCACCGTTCGGGAGGGGAAAGTAATGCCCGCTGCGCTGCGCCCGTATCTCACGGCGGGGCTCGCACTCACCATCGCCGGCGCCACCGCGGTCAGCCCACCGGTCGCACCGCGCCCTGGCGCGGTTGACGCAACACAGCTGTCGACCGTGCTCACCGCCGGCGAATCGCTGCTCAATGTCCCGCTGAACCTGGTCCAGAACATCGTCAACGTGCCGTACTACGAGGTCCAGGCACTGAACCTGATGGCGCAGTCGTTGCTGTTCACCGGGCCGTGGTTCGTCGGCAGCCCGACCAACGTCTGGGGTGAGGACCCCGGGGACCCCGGGCATTTCGAATCGCTGCTGCAATTGGCCGTGCCGTTCCCGGCGCTGTCGGGTGCCGGGCATGAAGACGACCTGACATATCCGGGCCTGGGCCAACAACTGGCCGGGCTGGCGGCCGTCGAGATTCCGGCGAATCCGAGCTGCGCGACCTTCGACTGCCTGCCGATGATCCCGACCAGCCCGATCACCGGCCTGACCTGGGTCGACCAGTTCCTCTGGACCGCGATGATCGCCACCTTCGTGCAGAAGATGCCGGTCATCGACAACTGGTTCCAGGTACCGCTGTCGGCGGTGACCACCGGGGACGGGTACTACTTCGACCCAGCCGCGCCGGGCAGCATCGCCAGCGGCCCGGCGTATTCGTACCCGGGTTTCCCCTGGCCGGGCACCCAGACCGGCACCGCCGAGGACGGTACCGTGCAGTACCTGATGCCGTGGGCCGGAACCCATTTCAAACTGGACCCGGTCGCTCCGTTCCAGAACTTCGGCAACAGCCTGCAGGAACCCTTCGACGTCAACAATTTCCACCTGCCCGACCTGGTGGAGTTCGCCAGGGTGGTGCAGGCCCTGGCGGCCGGGGCCTTCCTGGACTTCAACCCGTTCGTGACCGGCAGCCCGCTCTGCCCCGGGCCGTGCGTGCTACCCGGCGACGAGCAGTTGTACCACGCGGTGATCAGCGCCATCGACAAACTCTGGCCCGGCAACACGTCGCTCGAGACGTGGCTGACGATGTATGACAACGGCACCGCCAACGTCTCGACACCCGAAATCGTCGACTACCTGACCTGGGCGTGGCGTCAGCAGACGGTCTTCACCGACTTCAGCAACGAACTGCAGCCGCCGTACGCCAACGACCTGCCGCCGGATCCGGCGATAGACACCAGCGCCTTCCTGCCCACCCTGGCCGAAGTCAACGGCTGGGTGGCGGCGAACTTCGGCGAGTTCACGCAGTCGCTCCTCGACAACTCCGGAATCCTGGGCCCGTTCGACTACGTCGCGCTGTGGGACCTGTTCTTCCCGCCGGCGTAGCGGCCGGTGCCGTTCAGCCCCGCCCGCTCAGGCCCCGCATCAGGATGCGGTCCCACAGCCGGTCGGGCAGCAACGAGTGGGCGAGCATCGATGCCCGGCCGGACGCCCCCACGACGTACCGCGTCCTGGGATGTCCGGCCCGTACCGCCCGGATGATCACGCGGGCGACGGCGTCGGCGTCCACGGTCAGCAGGCGCGATTCGGCCAGCCTGTCGGTGAGTTCGGTGTAGCGGGACTTGAAAGCGCGGTACGGGTCGTCGGCGGCATCGGCCGGGCTGGCCCCGGATCGGCCCGCGATGAACTTGGTGTTGCGCACACCGGTGGGCTCGATCACCACGACCCGCACCCCGAATGGCTGCACCTCGGCGCGCAGGGCATGGGAGAGTGCCTCGACGCCGTATTTGGTGATGTGGTAGGCGCCCGCTCCCGGGGTGGTCATCCGCCCGGCGGTGCTACCCATGTTGACGATGGTGCCCGCACCCTGGACCCGCATGATCGGTAGCACCGCCTGGCACAGGTGCAGCATCGCGACCACGTTGGTCTCGAAAATCGCCCGCAGATCGCCCAGCGCCACCTGCTCCAGCGGGCTGGACAACCCGAAGCCTGCGTTGTTGACGAGCACGTCGACCCGGCCGAACTCCGAGCGGATCTCCTCGGTCAGCCGGTCCACCCCGGCCACGTCGTTGACGTCCACGGCGCGGGCCTGCAGCCCCCGCGACCGCAGTGCCTCCAGTGCCGCCGGATCGCGGCCCACCGCGAACACCACATACCCCAGGTCGTGCAGGCGGTGGGCGGTGGCCTCGCCGATCCCGCTGGTCGCCCCGGTGACCAGGGCAACCGGATTGGGCTTCGTCAAATCTGGCTCCTCGATGCGGTGGTGACGCAGCGATCCGCGCTCCGGGCGGATCGCCGTGGAAGCTAACTTACGCACCCCGGTGTCCGGCGGGGACTGCCGCCCGTGCGTGATACGTTGCGATGGCTGCACAGCCGAATCCGCGCCGCGGCAGACAGGAGTCCCAGATTGCCCAGCCAGCACGGAACCGGGCTTTTGTCGTCGGGGACCCGGTCCGGTGCAGCGGTCCACGGCGACTTCCCGCCGGGGGTGCCGTGCTCGAGGTGATCGACCGGGGGAGGGTTACCGAATCCCATTCCGCGCCACTGCTTTTCGTGCACGGAGCCTGGCACGCTGCCTGGTGCTGGGATGAGCATTTCCTCGGGTACTTCGCCGATCGGGGCTACCGCGCGCTCGCGCTGAGCCTGCGCGGCCACGGCAACAGCCCGACCGCCGAGCCGCTGCGCGACTGCTCGGTCGCCGACTACGTGGCCGACATCAGCGAGGTCGCCGGCGGTCTGCCCACCGCACCGGTCGTCATCGGTCATTCCATGGGCGGCTTCTTCGTGCAGCAGTACCTGCGGGCACACGATGCCCCGGCCGCTGTCCTGATGTCCTCGATGCCGCCGCAGGGCAACCTCGGATCCGGGTTGCGCTGGCTGCGCCAACATCCGGTGCACTTCGCCAAGATGCTCGTCAGCGGTGATTCGCTGCCCTACGTCAACACCCCGCAACTGGCGCGGGAGCGGTTCTTCTCCGCGCACACCCCCGAGTCCGACGTGGTGGCCTACGCGGCGCGACTGCAGCGGGAGAGCGTGCGGGTCGGCCTGGACTGCCTGCTGCTCGGGCGCCGGCGACCGCAGCGCGGCACGGCGCCGGTGCTCGTCCTGGGCGCCGAGGACGACGGGGCGCACACCCGCAAAGAGGTGCTTGCCACGGCGCGTGCCTACCACACCGAGGCGGTGTTCTTTCCCGACATGGGCCACAACATGATGGTCGAGCCGGGCTGGGCCGCCGTCGCCGAACACATCCACGGCTGGCTCGGCACGCACGGGCTCTAGCGTCCCGCCGGGCCGGCGGTCAGCGGGGGCCGGGTCAGTCCTTGACGGCGTGGTAGATCCGGTAGGTGATCTCGCCGCGTTCCAGGTCGTGGTAGAACCACGAGCCGTCCACCACCGCGAATTCCCGGCCGAAGCGGCGCAGCACCGCCGGCAGGTGGCTGTTGATCAATTCGTTGGACCGCGGTGAGTTCTCGCGCAGACCGCGCAGCACCTCCTGGCTGATGATCCGCTGGGAGACCACCTTGAGCGGCGGTCTTGCCAGCGCATCCCATTCGGCGACGCCCTCGCTGTTGCGGAAATCGGTGTGCAGGAAGTGCCCACCGGGGCGCAGCACCCGGGCCACCTCGGAGATGAAGCGGTCGAAGTCGGGGTAGATGTGCGAGGCCTCGACATTGATCACCGCGTCGAACGACTCGTCGGGGAACGGCATGTTCTGGGCGTCGCCCTGGACGAAGTCCAAGCCGGGCAGGTTGTGCCGCTTCTTGCAGAACTCGACGCCCTCGGAGTTGAAGTCGAGTGCGGTGTAGGAGGCCGGATGCAGCGTCCGCGTCAGGTACGAGGCACCGCCGCCGTGGCCGCAACTGACCTCCAGCACCTTCTTGCCGGCCAGATCGACCTGGGTCGCGGTCTGGTGGTACAGCTGGATCGAGTACCGGTTGGGCTCGTCGGCCTCGTCCAGCGGGATGCCCAGCGGCGGGTCCTCCTCGTAGCCCCAGTTCAGGAAGACGACGTCGTCCTTGCCCATGCGCCGGGTCATGTAGGGGTACCAGTACTTGAAGATCTTCTTGAAGACGGCGGTGGACCCTATCCGGTAGACGAGGTTGACGCCGAGCTTGTCCAGGGTCTCCGACCGGATCGGGCTGCGAACCATCCTGGGAGTATCGCACAGCTTTTCCGGTCGCGCTGGTGCTGGCCTTGCCGCCGCCGCTCGTGTGGTAGGTACCCGTTCCGGCGGGTAACGTCTACTGGTTATGGACGAGCAGCACTTCGACGTCATCATCGTGGGGGCGGGTTTCGGTGGTATGGGCGCGGCCATCGCGCTCAAGCGCCTGGGCTACGAAAAGATCCTGATCGTCGACCGGCTGGACGACCTCGGCGGGACCTGGCACGTCAACGACTATCCGGGCCTGTCGGTCGATCAGCCGTCGACGACGTTCTCCTACTGGTTCGAGCCCAACCCGTACTGGTCGCGGCTGTTCGCCCCGGGTCGCGAACTGAAGCGCTACGCCGAGCATGTGGCCGACAAGTACGACGTGCGCCGGCACATGCGGTTCAACACCAGCGTGGAGGGCACCCGGTGGGACGAGGACGCCGAGGTGTGGCGGGTCGCACTGGCCGGTGGCGAGACGCTCAGCGCGCAGTTCCTCATCGTCGCCACCGGCTTCCTGTGCCTGCCAAAGACCCCGGACATCCCGGGCATCGACACTTTCGCCGGGCGCAGCATCCACACCGCGGCCTGGGACCACGACTACTCGATGGCCGGGCGCCGGGCTGCCGTCATCGGAACCGGTTCCACCGGCATCCAGGTCATCCCCGAACTGGCCAAAGAAGTGGCCGAACTCACCGTGTACCAGCGCACGCCGATCCTGGTGACGCCCAAGTCCGACGTGGTCTTCCCGCCGGTGGTGCAGCGGCTGTTCGCCAGGGTGCCGTTCACCCAGCGCATGGTGCGCCACCTCACCGACACCGTCACCGGCGTGATGATGGTCATCACCATGTGGCACTACAACCGGTTCAAGCTGGTCAACAAGACGATGTCGGCGCTGTCCAGCCTGCATCGGGTGCTGTCGGTGCGCGACCGGGAGCTGGCCCGCAAGCTCAAGCCGGATTTCGACTTCGGCTGCAAGCGCCCGACGATCTCGAACGACTACTACTCGACGTTCGCCAAGCCGCACGTGCACCTGGAGACCAGCGGCATCGAGCGGATCGAGCCCGACGGCATCGTCGCGCGCGACGGCAGCAAGCGGATCGTCGACACCCTGGTGCTGGCGACCGGCTACGACGTCTGGGAGAACAACCTGCCGGCGGTCGAGGTGATCGGCCGGGAGGGCCGCAACCTCGGGAAGTGGTGGCGCGAGGCCGGATTCCAGGCGTATCAGGGCATCTCGGTGCCGCACTTCCCGAATTTCCTGAACATGGCCAGCCCGTTCGCCTGGGTGGGGCTGTGCTGGTTCAACACGGTGGAGTACCAGATGCGGCACATGAACCGGCTGTTCGGCGAGATGCAGCGGCGCGGCGCCCGCACTTTCGAGGTCACCGAAGACGCCAATGCCCGCTTCCTGGACCGGATGAACAAGCTGCTCGACGAATCGGTGTTCCGCCTGGGCAACTGCGCGACCTCGAACTCGTACTGGTTCAACCCCAACACCGGGGAAGCGCCGCTTTTCCGGCCGACGTCGGTGCGAAGCGCCGTCAAGGAGCAGGAGAGCTTCCCGTTGACGGACTACGCGATGGCGTGATGTCGGTGATGGCGAAGTCGCCGCTCGTTCGGCGTCGCGCCGTGGTTTACTCGTCATCGCTGAGCAGTTGGGACGGGTGACGGGGATGGCGATCGTCAGGCTTCTGGGGCGGGTGTGGATACCGCTGGTCGTCTTGCTGGTGGTCGGTTGCGAGGCATTCGTCGTGTCACGGATCCACGGTGTCTTGGCTGCCGAGAATCATCCGAAGGTCCCCGCGGCCACCGGTGGCCCGAGCGCGGGGACCGAGCCGTTCAACGCCAAGCAGGTGCTGTACCAGGTCTTCGGTCCGGCCGGCGCCACCGCGGACATCAGCTATTTCGACGTCAACTCCGAACCGCAGCAGGTCGACGGGGCGCGGCTGCCCTGGTCGTTGACCATGACGGTCAACTCCACGTCCGTCATCGCCGATGTCGTCGCACAGGGCGACGGCGACAGCATCGGCTGCCGCATCGTGGTCGACGGCGCCGTCCGGGCGGAGCGAATCTCGAATGAAGTGAGCGCCTACACGCACTGTCTGGCGAAGGGCGCATGAGCACCCCCTATAGCGGCGGGGACCGGATGTTCCTGGCGAGAGCCGTGCATCGGCTGGCGGTGCCGGTGATTCTCGGCTGGCTGGCCCTTACGGTGCTGGTCAGCACCGCTATTCCGGCGCTGGAACAGGTGACCAGGGAGCGGGCGGTAACGCTGAGCGCCACCGAGGCGCCGTCGGTGCAGGCGATGACGCGTATCGGCGAGGTGTTCGGGGAGTCCAACAGCGACAGCGTGGCGGTGATCGTGCTGGAGGGCGACCAGCCCCTCGGCGACGACGCGCACCGCTACTACGCGGGCCTGATCGACCAACTGGCCGCCGATACCGCCCACGTCCAGCACATCCAGGATTTCTGGGGCGATCCGCTGACCGCGCCGGCGGCTCAGAGCCCGGACGGCAAGGCCGTCTACGTGCAGCTGAATCTCGCCGGAAACCAGGGCGAGGCGCTGGCCAACGAATCCGTCGAGGCCATCCGCGACATCGTGCGGCGAACGCCCTCCCCGGCCGGGGTCACCACCTACATCACCGGCCCGACACCGTTGATGGCCGATGTGACTGCCAGCGGTGACGCGGCGACGGTCAAGATCCTGCTGACGACGGTCGCGGTGATCTTCATCATGCTGCTGTTGGTATACCGGTCGATCGGCACCGTGGTGCTGCTGCTGGCCATGGTCGGGGTGGAACTGGCGGCGGTCCGCGGCATCGTCGCCTTCCTGGGCCATGTCGAGATCATCCGGCTCTCCACGTTTGCGATCAGCATTCTGGTCTCGCTGGCGATCGCCGCGGGCACGGACTACGGGATCTTCTTCATCGGCCGCTACCACGAGGCGCGGCAGGCCGGGGAGGATCGCGAGACGGCCTACTACACCGCCTACCGCGGGGTGGCCCATGTGATCCTGGCCTCCGGTCTGACCATCGCCGGAGCGACCTACTGCCTCAGTTTCACCCGGCTGCCGATCTTCCAGACGATGGGCGCGCCGTGCGCGATCGGCATGCTCGTCGCGGTCGCGGTCGCGCTGACGCTGGTTCCGGCGGTCCTCACCGTGGCCGGTCGGTTCGGGCTGCTCGAGCCCAAGCGCGTGCTGTCGGTTCGCGGCTGGCGCCGGGTCGGCGCCGCCGTCGTGCGCTGGCCCGCGCCGATCTTCCTGGCCTCCTGCGCGATCGCACTGGTCGGCCTGCTGGCGTTGCCGGGTTACCAGGTCAGCTACAAGGACCGGCTGTTCATACCGCAGGACACGCCGGCCAACGTCGGGTGGCTGGCGGCGCAGCGGCATTTCTCCGAGGCCCGGATGATGCCCGAGGTGCTGATGATCGAGTCCGATCACGACATGCGCAACTCCGCTGATTTCCTGGTGTTGAACAAGGTCGCCAAGGCGCTGTTCGCCGTCGAGGGGATCGCCCTGGTGCAGGGCGTGACCCGGCCCGAGGGCACCCCCCTGGAACACACGTCGATACCGTTCCTGCTGAGCATGCAGGGCGCCGGCCAGAAACAGAACTTGAAGTTCGTCAAGGACCGCGTCACCGACATGCGGGTGCAGGCCGACGAGATCGCCGAAACCATCACGACGATGGAGCGTGCGTATGGGCTCATGCGGCAGCTCACCGACAGCACCGGCCGGGTGGTCGGCCGCACCAAGGAAATGGTGGAGATCACCAGGCAGATGCGCGACAACATCGCCGACGTCGACGATTTCGCCAGGCCGCTCCGCAATTACTTCTACTGGGAGGCGCACTGCTTCGACATCCCGATCTGCTGGGCGCTGAGATCCACCTACGAGGCGTCGGACGGGGTGGACAAGATCACCGAGAAACTCGACGAACTCGGCCCGGACCTGGACAACATCGACTCGGTGATGCCGCAACTGGTGGCGTTGCTGCCCGCCCAGATCGACACCCTCAAGGGGGTGCGGGGTTTGATGCTGACCACCTACAGCACGATGTCGGGGATCATCGAGCAGGTCGAGGAGCTGAGTGGGGACGCGGCGGCCATGGGCCGGGACTTCGACGCAGCGCGCAACGACGACTCGTTCTACCTGCCGCGCGAGGTGTTCGACAACCCGGCTTTCCAGCGGGTCGTGGACCTGTTCCTGTCGCCCGACGGTCATGCGGCGCGCTTCATCATCACCCACGACGACTATCCGGCCACCGCCGAGGGGATCGCGCGGATCGGCGCGATAAAGAAGGCCGCCCAGGGTTCCCTCAAGGGGACACCGCTGGCCGGCGCCAAGCTCTACCTGACCGGCACCGCCGCGCTCTTCAAGGATCTGCAGGAGGGCGCCGACTACGATCTGCTGATCGCCGGCACCGCATCGCTGTGCATCATCTTCGTCATCATGCTGATCATCACGCGCAGCTTCGTCGCGGCGCTGGTCATCGTCGGAACCGTGGTGGCGTCCCTGGGTGCGTCGTTCGGGTTGTCGGTTCTGCTCTGGCAGTACCTGCTCGGTTTCCCGTTGCACTGGCTGGTGCTGGTCATGTCGGTGATCATCCTGTTGGCGGTGGGCTCCGACTACAACCTGCTGCTGGTCGCGCGATTCAAGGAGGAGATCGGCGGCGGGCTGAAGACCGGGATCATCCGCGCGATGGGCGGCACCGGCAAGGTCGTGACCGCGGCGGGACTGGTGTTCGCGTTCACGATGGCCTCGATGGTGGTCAGCGACTTGCGCATGGTGGGCCAGGTGGGCACCACGATCGGCCTGGGTCTGCTCTTCGACACGCTGGTGGTCCGATCGTTCCTGATGCCGTCGGTCGCCGCGCTGCTGGGGCGCTGGTTCTGGTGGCCGATGAAGGTCCGCACCCGCCCGGTCGTCGCACGGCGCCCAGACGCCGCCGACCCGGTGACGGCACCGGTCGCCGGCCTGCCGGCCGGTGAGCCCGCGCCCTGAGTCTTGCTCTGGTCAGCGGGAAGGCCGATGGTCTAGGGTTTAAACAAGTTCAGTCATAGAAATAACCCGAAGGAGTCATCACGATGAGCATCGCGGTGCGGACCACGCAGACCACCTGGGAGGGGGCGCTGGCAACCGGCGCCGGCACGCTGGGTGAGGGGAGCAGCGGAGCGCTGGACGGCCTGGCGGTGACCTGGGCGGCCCGCACCGAACAGCCCGGCGGCAAGACCAGCCCTGAGGAACTGGCCGCGGCGGCCCACTCGTCGTGCTTCGCCATGGCCCTGTCGCTCAAGCTCGGCGAGAACAACACCCCGCCGCAGCGTCTCGACGTGACCGCCACCGTCACCCTGGACGCGGTCGACGGCGTTCCCACCATCACCACCTCGGCGCTGCGGGTGCGCGCCCAGGTCCCGGGGCTGAGCGCGGACGGCTTCGCCGGGGTCGTCGACGCCGCCGCCGCGCTGTGCCCGGTGTCGCGGCTGTTCGCCGGCGCCCAGATCAGCGTCGAAGCCGAACTGGCCTGAACGGATCGGAGACCGCTATGCCCGACGAAGCCCTGTCAGTCGCGTTGGAGCGCGAGCACCAGGAGATCGACGCGGGAATCGAGGAGTTCCTGGCGGAGCTGGACGGCGGCACGGTGGCGGCCGACGCGCTGAACGCCACGCTGGACTTCCTGCGCCGGCACATCTATCTGGAGGAGCGGATCCTGTTCCCGCCGATCCGCCACGGCGGCCTGGTGATGTCGCTGTTCGTGATGATGCGCGAGCACGGCGAGATATGGCACACCATGGACGCCCTGGCCGAGGAAGTGGCCGGCGCGGCCGACCACGACCGGCTGCGGGAGCTCTGCGGGCAGCTGGTGACGCAGTTGAAGGCGCACAACATGAAGGAGGAGCCGGTCATCTATCCGGCCGCCGACACCGGTCTGACCCCGGAGCAGTCCGCGGAGCTGGCCGATTTCATCAAGACCGGCCTCACCCCCGATTCGTGGGTCTGCCAGGAGGCCTGAGCGCCGTAGTCGCGCCGAGCGGGTCCTCAGCCGAGACGACCCGGCGACCCACTAGCGTCGGTGCGATGCGAACCAAAGTCGCCGAGCTGCTCGGTGTGGAGTTTCCGATCTGCGCGTTCAGCCATTGCCGGGACGTGGTCGCGGCGGTGACCAATGCCGGGGGATTCGGCGTCTTGGGAGCGGTCGCACACAGCCCGAAGCGGCTGGACGCCGAGCTGACCTGGATCTCCGAGCAGACCGGCGGGCGGCCGTACGGTGTCGACCTGCTGCTTCCGCCCAAGTACGTCGGTGCGGAATCCGGCGGGATCGATGCCGGCCAGGTCCGGGCCCTGCTGCCCGCGGAGCACCGCGACTTCCTCGACGGCCTGCTCGACCGCTACGGCATCGCCTCGGGTGGCGACCTGGGGCTGCCGCCCACCGCCGGGCTCAACGTGTCGCCGAAGGGCTATCAGCCGCTGCTGGATGTCGCATTCGCCCACGACATCCGGCTGATCGCCAGTGCGCTCGGCCCGCCGCCGGCCGACTTGGTCGCCCGCGCGCACGACAACGATGTGCTGGTGGCCGCGCTGGCCGGCACCACCGAGCACGCGCTGCGGCACGTGGCCGCCGGGGTCGACCTGATCGTCGCGCAGGGCACCGAGGCCGGCGGGCACACCGGCGAGGTGGCCACCATGGTCTTGGTCCCCGAGATCGTCGACGCCGTTGGTGCGGTGCCGGTGCTGGCGGCCGGCGGGATCGGCCGGGGCCGGCAGGTCGCGGCCGCACTTGCCCTGGGCGCCGAAGGCGTGTGGTGCGGTTCGGTCTGGCTGACCACCGAGGAAGCCGAGACGCCGTCGGTGGTCAGGGACAAGTTCCTGGCCGCCTCCTCGTCGGACACGGTGCGCTCGCGCTCGCTGACCGGCAAGCCCGCGCGCATGCTGCGAACCGCCTGGACCGACGAGTGGGAGGAGCCGGGGGCGCCGGCGCCGCTCGGCATGCCGCTGCAGAGCGCACTGGTCGCCGGACCGCAGCTGCGCATCAATGCTGCTGCCGGCCAACCGGATACCCGGGCCCGCGATCTGGCGACCTACTTCGTCGGCCAGATCGTCGGATCGCTGAACAGGGTGCGCCCGACCCGGGCCGTGGTACTCGACATGGTCAGCGAGTTCATCGACACGGTGCAGCGCCTGGAGGAGCTGGCGCAGCGTTGAGGCAGGACTTCAGGACCGCGCCGCGATGAGCGCCGAGAGTCCGTCGCGATAGGCGGCGAGGCTGTGCCGCCACCCGACGTCGATCGGCCCTCCGCTGTCGACCGTGATTCCGGTGCCGACGTGCACATACGGGGCGGGCGGCAGCAGCGGCACGATGTCGAGGAAATTCACCACCCGGAAACAGCATTCGATCGCCGCGCCGAACGCGCCGGCGAAGTCGGTCAGCCCCGCGCGGGGCCCGGCGAATGTGACCAGCCTGGGCTCGATGGTGTTGGGCGGCATCGCTCTGGCGATATCCGGTGCGGCCAGCACGGCCAGCGCGGCGCCGAGGCTGTGCCCGGTCACCAGAATCCGATCGCAGCCCTGCGCCGCAACGGCCAGGTTGGCGGCGATGCCGGCTCGAACACATTCGTAGACGTCCTGAAACCCCGCATGCACCTGGCCGAACCCGGTGATCGGCCGATAACCGGCCGGAGCGAAGTCGAGGTCGGCGAGCCAGTCGGCCACGTCCGAACTGCCCCGAAACGACAGGAACGCGGTCCGGCCGGTCATGTTGTGGCCCATCAGCCCGAAGATGCCGGTGTCCTTGGCCATCGCCGTCACCGCCGGATGGTGTTTCGCGGCGACCACCGCGTCATCCGCCTCGATGAGGGCGGTCTGGGCGAACCCCGGCGGAAGGGCAGGCTTGCCACCGTCCATCACCGTGTAGGCCGCCGTCGCCAGCGGCAGGGCCACGTCGCGGGCAGCGACCGGGTCAAAGGCCACCACCGGAGTCTAGAGCCGGACCACCCGGCATGGCGGGTGGGCAAGTCAGCCTCTAGACTCCGGCACAGCGGCGTCGATCCGGCCATCACCGGGGAGCCTTCGGAAGAACGGCGACTCAGCCCAGTAGAACCGAACGGGTAGGCCCGTCACAGCCGGCAGTCGAGCGGTTGCACTTGCGGGTGCGGCAAGCGGGGTGGTACCGCGGTGCTCGCGCGAGAAGCGCGTCGTCGTCCCCGGCCGGACCGGCACAGGAGACGAGACCTTTGACGCACAGCGCCTACCCGAAACCGGCCGGCGGCGCCCCGGACTTTCCGGCGCTGGAAGCCGGGGTGCTCGACTATTGGGCGGCCGACGACACGTTCCGGGCCAGCATCGCCCGCCGCGACGGCGAGCAGGAGTACGTGTTCTACGACGGGCCGCCGTTCGCCAACGGCCTGCCGCACTACGGGCACCTGCTGACCGGCTACGTCAAGGACATCGTGCCCCGCTATCGCACCATGTGCGGTTACCAGGTGGAGCGCCGCTTCGGCTGGGACACCCACGGACTGCCCGCCGAACTCGAGGTCGAGCGGCAGCTCGGCATCACCGGCAAGTCCCAGATCGACGCGATGGGTATCGCGGCGTTCAACGAGGCCTGCCGCGAATCGGTGCTGCGCTACACCGCCGAGTGGCAGGCCTACGTCACCCGGCAGGCCCGCTGGGTCGACTTCGAGCATGACTACAAGACGCTGGATCTGCCCTTCATGGAGTCGGTGATCTGGGCGTTCGGGCAGTTGTGGAAGAAGGGGCTGGCCTACGAGGGCTACCGGGTGCTGCCGTACTGCTGGCGGGATGAGACCCCGCTGTCCAACCACGAACTGCGGATGGACGACGACGTCTACCAGAGCCGGCAGGACCCGGCGCTGACGGTCGGATTCCGGATTCTGCAGGGGGAACTCGCCGGGGCGCACCTGCTGGTCTGGACCACCACCCCGTGGACGCTGCCGTCCAACCAGGCCGTCGCGGTCAACCCCGGCGTGACCTATGCGCTGGTCGCCGCCGGGAACCGGCGTTACCTGCTGGCCGAGTCCCGGCTGGGTGCGTACGCGCGCGAACTGGGCGAAGATCCCGAGGTGCTGGGCAGCTACCGCGGCAACGACCTGCTGGGGGTGCGGTATCTGCCCCCGTTCCCGTTCTTCCTCGACGCGCCGAACAGTTTCCGGGTGCTGGCCGCCGACTTCGTGTCCACCGAGGACGGCACCGGCATCGTGCACCTGGCGCCGGCCTATGGCGAGGACGACAAGAACACCACCGACCCGACCGGAATCGTTGCGGTCACCCCGGTCGACGCCAAGGGCTGCTTCGATGCCAGCGTGCCCGATTACGCGGGCCAGCACGTCTTCGAGGCGAACAAGGCGATCATCGCCGACCTCAAGAACGGCACCGGCCCGGCCGCGGCCAACGGCGCGGTGCTGCTCCGCCACGAGACCTACGAGCACCCCTACCCGCACTGCTGGCGCTGCCGGAACCCGTTGATCTACAAGGCGGTTTCGTCGTGGTTCGTCCGCGTCACGCAATTCCGGGACCGCATGGTCGAGCTCAACGAGCAGATAACCTGGTACCCCGAACATGTCAAGCACGGCCAGTTCGGCAAGTGGCTGGCCGGCGCCCGGGACTGGTCGATATCGCGAAACCGCTACTGGGGCACCCCGATTCCGGTGTGGAAGTCCGACGACCCGGCCTACCCGAGAATCGATGTCTACAGCAGCCTGGACGAGCTGGAGCGCGATTTCGGGGTCCGCCCGGAGAACCTGCACCGGCCCTACATCGACGAGTTGACCCGGCCCAACCCCGACGATCCCACCGGGCGTTCGACGATGCGGCGCATCCCCGACGTGCTCGACGTCTGGTTCGACTCGGGTTCGATGCCGTACGCGCAGGTGCACTACCCGTTCGAGAACGCGGAATGGTTCCTCGGCGCCGGCGGCGCCGACCCCGACAAGCGGGTCGCCGCACACTACCCGGGCGATTTCATCGTCGAGTACATCGGCCAGACCCGCGGCTGGTTCTACACCCTGCACGTGCTGGCCACCGCGCTGTTCGACCGGCCCGCATTCAAAACCTGTGTGGCGCACGGGATCGTGCTGGGCAGCGACGGGCAGAAGATGAGCAAGTCGCTGCGCAACTACCCCGACGTGACCGAGGTTTTCGACCGCGACGGCTCCGACGCCATGCGGTGGTTCCTGATGGCATCGCCGATCCTGCGCGGCGGCAACCTGATCGTCACCGAACCGGGCATCCGCGAAGGGGTCCGCCAGGTGCTGCTGCCGCTGTGGAACGCCTACAGCTTCCTGGCCCTGTACGCACCGAAAGTCGGCGCCTGGCGCACCGATTCACCGCATGTGCTGGACCGCTACATTCTGGCCAAACTGGCCGTGCTGCGCGACCGGCTCACCGGCGCGCTGGATTCCTGCGACATCTCCGGCGCCTGTGAGGAACTGCGGCAGTTCACCGAGGCGCTGACCAACTGGTACGTGCGGCGTTCCCGGCAGCGGTTCTGGGACGAGGACGCCGACGCCATCGACACCCTGCACACCGTGCTGGAGGTCACGGCCCGGCTGGCCGCCCCGCTGCTGCCGCTGATCACCGAGGTGATCTGGCGCGGCCTGACCGGCGAGCGTTCGGTGCACCTGACCGACTGGCCGCAACCGGGCACGGTGCCGAAGGACCCCGAGCTGGTCGCGGCGATGGACCAGGTCCGCGAGGTGTGCTCGTCGGCCTCCGCGTTACGCAAGGCGCACAAGCTGCGGGTCCGGCTGCCGCTGGCCGGGCTCACGGTGGCGGTGGACGATCCGCAGCGGCTGGCGCCGTTCGCCGACCTGATCGCCGACGAACTCAACGTCAAAGCCGTGGAGCTCACCGGCGACATCGACCGCTACGGGCGCTTCGAGCTTGCGGTCAACGCGAAGGCGGCCGGCCCGCGGCTGGGCAAAGACGTGCAGGCCGCGATCAGGGCGGTCAAAGCGGGGGAGGGCGTCGTCAACCCCGACGGCACGCTGAGTGCCGGCCCGGCGCTGCTGCAGCCCGGCGAATACACCACCAAACTGGTGGCCGCCGAACCGGAGTTCACCGCGGCACTGCCCGACGGCGCCGGCCTGGTGGTGCTCGACGGCACGGTCACCGCGGAGCTGGAAGCCGAAGGCTGGGCCAAGGACCGCATCCGGGAACTGCAGGAACTGCGCAAGTCGACCGGTCTGGACGTCTCCGACCGGATCAGTGTGGTGATGTCGGTGCCCGCGGAGCGTGCGGAATGGGCGCATACGCACCGGGAGCTGATCGCCGGTGAGATCCTGGCCACCGGTTTCGAATTCGGCGAACCCGGGCCGTCCGCCGCGGAGCTCGGCGACGGGGTGCGGGTGGCGATCGCTAAGGCTTGACGGCTCGCCAGCGCTGGCGGCCGTCGCGGGTGTCGATGCGCACCTCGCCGAACCCGGCTCGGCGCAGCCGATCCGGCAGGGTGTCGGGCGAGACCGGGTTGTAGGTGTCGCGGAAGTGCACCACCCGAAGCCGCAGCGACGGCACCGCGTCGCTGCCGGCGAACACCCCGCCGGTCCGCAACACCCGCAGCGCCTCGGCGAACAACCGATCCTGCAATGCCGGCGTCGGAACGTGGTGCAGCATGGTGAAACACACGACCGCGCTGAACTCCGCATCGGGCAGGCCGGTGTCGGTGCCGTCGCCGTGGATGATCCTGGCACGGGAGCCGTAGCGGCTCTGCAGCCGCGCGGCCAGCGTCGGGTCGATCTCCACCGCCGTGTAGTGCGCGGCGCGCCCGGCCAGCACCCGCAGGTTCGCACCGTAACCCGGCCCGAGTTCCAGCACGTCGTCGCCCAGGTCCAGCCCGGCCAGTGCCCACGGGATCATCTCGTCCTCGACCTGCCTGGCCCAGCGATCCGAACTGCAACATCTGCGGTGCAGCAGGTTCATCGGCATGCGGCCAACGCTAGCCCAATAGCATCGACGGTTGTGGAGTCCCGCTGGGTCCTGCACCTGGACATGGACGCGTTCTTCGCCTCCGTCGAGCAACTCACCCGCCCGACGCTGCGCGGCCGGCCGGTGCTGGTCGGCGGGCTCGGCGGGCGGGGTGTGGTGGCCGGCGCCAGCTATGAGGCGCGGGTGTTCGGCGCCCGCTCGGCGATGCCGATGCACCAGGCCCGCCGGCTGGTCGGCGCGGCGGCGGTGGTGCTGCCCCCGCGCGGCGCGGTGTACGGGGTGGCCAGCCGTCGGGTGTTCGAGACGGTCCGCACGCTGATTCCGGTCCTCGAGCAGCTCTCCTTCGATGAGGCGTTCGGCGAGCCGGCCGAGCTGGCCGGGGTGTCGGCGGCCGACGTGGAGCGCTTCTGCGAGGAGCTGCGGCAGCGGGTGCGTGAGCAGACCGGCCTGGTCGCCTCGGTGGGGGCCGGTTCGGGCAAGCAGGTCGCCAAGATCGCATCGGACCTGGCCAAACCGGACGGCATCCAGGTGGTGCGGCGCGCCGAAGAGCGGACCCTGCTGGCCGGGCTGCCGGTACGCCGGCTGTGGGGCATCGGACCGGTCGCCGAGGAGAAGCTGCACCGGCTGGGCATCGAGACCATCGGCGAGTTCGCCGCACTGACCGACGCCGAGGTGACCGGCATCCTGGGGGCCTCGGTCGGTGTCGCCCTGCACCGGCTGGCCCGCGGCATCGACGACCGCCCGGTCCAGGAGCGCGCCGAGGCCAAGCAGATCAGCGCCGAGTCGACGTTCGCCGTCGATCTGACCACCCTGGAACAGCTGCGCGAGGTCATCGGCCCGATCGGCGAGCACGCCTACCGGCGGTTGCTGCGCGACGGCCGCGGCGCCCGGACCGTCACGGTGAAGTTCAAGAAGGCCGACATGAGCATCCTGACCCGTTCGTCGACCCTGCCGTACCCGACCGCCGACGCCGCCGCGTTGATCGCCGCGGCCCACCGGCTGCTGCTCGACCCGCTGCAGATCGGGCCCGTCCGGCTGCTCGGGGTGGGGTTCTCCGGGCTGACCGAGGTGCGCCAGGAGCCGCTGTTCCCCGCCCCGGAGCTGGTGCCGGAGCCCTCGGAGACCCATGAACCGGGCGGCACGCCGCCGGCCCCGCCGGACAACAGCTGGCGGGTGGGCGACGACGTCGCCCACCCGCGGTTCGGGCACGGTTGGGTGCAGGGCGCCGGCCACGGGGTGGTCACGGTGCGGTTCGAGACCCGCGGTACCGGGCCGGGCCGGGCTCGCACCTTTGCGGTGGACACCGGCGAACTCGGTGCCGCGGACCCGGTCGACAGCCTGGACTGGCCGGTCTACGTCGCCGGTCTGCGGGCCCACGAGACCGAAGCGATCAGCCCCACCGTGCAATGACCTCGTCGACCGGGCGTCCCGCTGCCAGCGCGGCCATCACCAGCACCCGCGCCTGCGCGGGCCGCAGCCGCGGCACCGTGATCGCCCCGGCGTCGACCAGCGCCCGGCCCGGCCCGTAGTCGGGGCCGATCCGCCCGCCCGGCACCCGGCTGGACACCGCGACCACCAGCCCGTCCCGGCAGTGCCGGTGCACCGCGTCGATCACCGCGCTCCCGGCATTGCCCGAGCCCAGCGCCTCCAGCACCACGGCGCGCGCACCCGCGGCCGCGCAGGCGTCCAGGGCGACCGCGTCGGCGCCGGCATACAGTGCGACGATGTCCACCCGCGGCCCCGCAGTCAGCTCACCGAGACCGGGCCTGGCCTTCTTGCCGGTCAGCGCGATCTCGCCGCCGGTGACCCGGCCCAGCAGCTCGCCGGTGAACCCGGTGAGATCCCGGGTGGCCGTTTTCTGCAGGCCCAACGGGGTCAGCACCCGGCCGGCGAAGCACACCAGCACCCCGATACCGCGGGCGGCCGGGCTCCCCGCCAGTGTCAGCGCATCGGCCAGATTTCCCGGTCCGTCGGCGTCCGGGGCGTCCGCGCCGCGCTGCGCCCCGGTCAGCACGACCGGGGCGTCGCCGCCGTAGGTCAGCTCCAGCCAGAGCGCGGTCTCCTCCAGCGTGTCGGTGCCGTGGGTGACGACGACGCCGTCGGCGCCCCGGTCCACCGCCGTTCGCACCGCCGCGGCGATCCGGTCCCAGTCGGTCGGGGTCAGCTCCGAGCTGTCCACCGACATCAGGTCGATCACCTCGACCGACGGCCCGGCCCCCAGCCCCGCGATCAGGTCCGCACCGCTGCGGGTGGGCCGGCGGACCCCGTCGTCGCCGGCGCTGGTGGCGATGGTCCCGCCGGTGGTGATGACGGTCAGGCTGGTCATGCCGCGATCATGCCGCATCCGCGCTAAGGGATGATGGGGGACGTGACCGAGGAAACGACCGACGCGGCCGAGCCGGCGGCAGAAGTAGCGGCGAAGGCCGAAGCGCCCGCGCCGCGGCGCCGGCTGCGGTTGCTGCTGTCGGTCGCCGCGTTCGTGCTGGCCCTGGACATCGCCACCAAGGTGCTGGCCGTGAAGCTGCTCACCCCCGGCCAGCCGGTGTCGATCATCGGCGACACGGTGACCTGGACGCTGGTGCGCAACTCCGGTGCCGCCTTCTCGATGGCCACCAGCTACACCTGGGTGCTGACGCTGATCGCGACCGGTGTGGTGATCGGCATCGTCTGGATGGGGCGCCGGCTGGTGTCGCCGTGGTGGGCGGTCGGGCTGGGGATGATCCTCGGCGGGGCGCTGGGCAACCTGGTGGACCGGTTCTTCCGGGCGCCCGGTCCGCTGCGCGGCCACGTGGTGGACTTCCTGTCGGTCGGCTGGTGGCCGGTGTTCAACGTCGCCGATCCGGCGGTCGTGGTCGGGGCCGCGCTGCTGGTCGTGCTGTCGGTGTTCGGTTACGACTTCGACACCGCCGGGCGGCACCGGCCCGGCGAGCAAGAGTGACCGACCGTTCGATGCCCGTCCCCGACGGGCTGGCGGGCATGCGGGTCGACGCCGGGCTGGCCCGGCTGCTGGGCCTGTCGCGGACGGCGGCCGCGGCGCTGGCCGAGAGCGGCGATGTGGAACTGGACGGTGCGCGCGCGGGCAAATCCGATCGGCTGACGGCCGGTGCCTGGCTCCAGGTGCGGCTGCCCGAGCCGCCCGCGCCGGTGCGCAACGTTCCCGACGAGGTCGAGGGCATGACGATCCTGTACGCCGACGACGACATCGTCGCCGTCGACAAGCCGCCCTGGGTGGCGGCGCACGCGTCGGTGGGCTGGACCGGCCCCACGGTGCTGGGCGGGCTGGCCGCTCTGGGCTACCGGATCACCACTTCCGGCGTGCCGGAGCGCCAGGGCATCGTGCAGCGCCTCGACGTCGGCACCTCGGGGGTGATGGTGGTGGCTCGCTCCGAGCGGGCCTACACCGTGCTCAAGCGTGCCTTCAAACAGCGCACCGTCGAGAAGCGCTACCACGCACTTGTGCAGGGCCACCCCGATCCGTCCAGCGGCACCATCGACGCGCCCATCGGCCGCCACCACGGGCCCGACTGGAAGTTCGCCGTCACTGCCGGCGGCCGGCACAGCATCACCCACTACGACACGCTGGAGGCGTTTCAGGCCGCCAGCCTGCTCGATATTCACCTGGAGACCGGCCGCACCCACCAGATCCGGGTGCACTTCGCCGCGATCCGGCACCCGTGCTGCGGCGACCCGACCTACGGCGCCGATCCGACCCTGGCGAAAAGGCTTGGCCTTCAACGCCAATGGCTGCACGCGAAGTCGCTGACGTTCGCGCACCCCGCCGACGGCCGGAGTGTCGAGATCACCAGCGAGTACCCGCCGGACCTGCAGCACGCCCTGGATGTGCTGCGCCGCTGACCAGTCCCCCCGCTGACTCTGCGTCCACCACGTGAAAGTGCGAGTGGACCCCCTGGCCGGCGCAGAGTCAATCGCGGGGGAGCCGGGCCTCGACGAGCACCCGGGTGGAAGTGGCGACGAAGGCGCCGTCGGCCTCGATCACGTCGTGCAGTTCGCGCAGCCGGGTGGCAAAGCGTTCCACGGTGAAGTCCGGGACCGTCCAGATCACCTTGCGCAGGAAATAGACCACGGCGCCGATGTCGAAGAACTCCGCGCGCAGCCGTTCCAGCCGCACGTCGAGAACCTCCAGGCCGGCCGCCTCGGCCTCGGCGCGCTGAATGTCGGGGGCGTATTCGGCGCCCTTGCCCGGCATCGGGCCCAGCAGGAACTCGGTCAGCTCGATCATCGTCGCCGGCCCGATGTGCTGGCCGAGGTAGCTGCCACCGGGCCGCAGCACCCGGGCCACCTCGTCCCACCACACCGCGATCGGGTGCCGGCTGGACACCAGGTCGAAGGCGTCGTCGGCGAACGGCAGCGGCGGCCGGTCCGGCACCGCGACCAGCACCACGCCGAGCGGGTGCAGTAGCGCGGTGGCCCGGGCGGCGTTCGGCGGCCACGACTCGGTGGCCGCCATGGTCGGCGGCACCCCGCCGATGCCGGCGGCGCCTTCCAACGCACCGGCCAGCACCTCGCCGCCACCGGTGTTCAGGTCGACTGCGGCCGACGCGCCCGCCAACCGCCGGCTCAGCAGCCGCTGATACCCCCACGACGGGCGCTGCTCGGTCCCGCGGCCGTCCAGCCAGGAGAAATCCCAGCCGTCGACGGAAGCTGCGGCGGCCTCGGCCACCAGGTCGTCGAACTTTCGGGTGTCGCCGGCCCGATAGACGCTCATGTGTGTCTCCTCGGCTCTGGGCGACAGCTGCCCGCAAACGCTATCAGCAGACACACGCGCCGACACGCCGAGACGGGTCGGTGGCCGGTCCTAGACTGGCGGTCCTATGGGCGGTTATTCATCCGGGTCGTTCGTGCACCTGCACAACCACACCGAGTACTCGATGCTGGACGGTGCAGCCAAGATCACCCCGATGCTGGCCGAGGCGCAACGGCTGGAGATGCCCGCCGTCGGCATGACCGACCACGGAAACATGTTCGGCGCCAGCGAGTTCTTTTCTGCTGCCACCAAGGTGGGGATCAAGCCGATCATCGGGGTGGAGGCGTACGTCGCTCCCGCTTCTCGGTTTGACACCCGCCGGATCCTCTGGGGTGACCCCGGCCAGAAGAGCGACGACGTGTCGGGCAGCGGCTCCTACACCCACCTGACCATGGTCGCCGAGAACGCCACCGGCCTGCGCAACCTGTTCAAGCTGACGTCGCTGGCCTCCTTCGAGGGGCAGCTGGGCAAGTGGGCCCGGATGGACGGCGAACTGGTCGCCGAACACGCCGCCGGCATCATCGCCACCACCGGCTGCCCGTCGGGGGAGGTGCAGACCCGGCTGCGGCTCGGCCAGGACACCGAGGCGCTGGAATCGGCGGCCAAATGGCGGGAGATCTTCGGCGCCGAGAACTATTTCCTGGAGCTGATGGACCACGGGCTGTCCATCGAGCGGCGGGTGCGCGAGGGGCTGCTGGAGATCGGCCGCAAACTGGGCATTCCACCGCTGGCCACCAACGACTGCCACTACGTCACCCGCGACGCCGCGCAGAACCACGAGGCGCTGCTCTGCGTGCAGACCGGCAAGACGCTCTCGGATCCGAACCGGTTCCGCTTCGACGGCGACGGCTACTACCTGAAGTCGGCCGCGGAGATGCGGGCGCTCTGGGACGACGAGCTGCCCGGCGCCTGCGACGCCACCCTGGTGATCGCCGAGCGCGTGCAGTCCTACGCCGACGTCTGGACCCCGCGCAACCGGATGCCGGTCTTCCCGGTGCCCGACGGACACGACCCGTCGTCGTGGCTGCGGCACGAGGTGGAGAACGGGCTGGCCCGGCGGTTCCCCGCCGGGGTGCCCGCCGGCTACGCCGAACGCGCCGACTACGAGATCGAGGTGATCTGCAACGCCGGCTTCCCGTCGTACTTCCTGATTGTCGCCGACCTGATCAACTACGCCCGCTCCGTCGACATCCGGGTCGGCCCGGGCCGGGGTTCGGCGGCCGGGTCGCTGGTCGCCTACGCGATGCGGATCACCGACATCGATCCGATCCCGCACGGGCTGCTGTTCGAGCGGTTCCTCAACCCCGAACGCACGTCGATGCCCGATATCGACATCGACTTCGACGACCGGCGGCGCGGCGAGATGGTGCGCTACGCCGCCGAACGCTGGGGCGCCGACCGGGTTGCCCAGGTGATCACCTTTGGAACCATCAAAACCAAAGCGGCGCTGAAGGACTCGGCCCGCATCCACTACGGCCAGCCCGGTTTCGCGATCGCCGACCGGATCACCAAGGCGCTGCCGCCGCCGATCATGGCCAAGGACATCCCGCTGTCGGGGATCACCGACCCCGGCCACGAGCGGTACAAGGAAGCCGCCGAGGTGCGCGCGCTGATCGACACCGACCCCGACGTGCGCACCATCTACCAGACCGCGCTCGGACTGGAGGGCCTGGTCCGCAACGCGGGGGTGCACGCCTGCGCGGTGATCATGAGCAGTGAGCCGCTCACCGAGGCCATCCCGCTGTGGAAGCGCCCACAGGACGGGGCGATCATCACCGGCTGGGACTACCCGTCGTGCGAGGCGATCGGCCTGCTGAAGATGGACTTCCTGGGCCTGCGCAACCTGACCATCATCGGCGACGCCATCGAGAACATCAAAGCCAACAGGGGCGTCGATCTGGACCTGGAGTCGCTGTCGCTGGATGACCCGGCGACCTACCAGCTGCTCGGCCGCGGCGACACCCTGGGGGTGTTCCAGCTCGACGGCGGGCCGATGCGCGACCTGCTGCGCCGTATGCAGCCCACCGGTTTCGCCGACATCGTCGCGGTGCTCGCGCTGTACCGGCCCGGCCCGATGGGGCAGAACGCGCACAACGACTACGCCGACCGCAAGAACGGCCGCCAGGCCGTCAAACCGATCCACCCGGAACTCGCCGAGCCGCTGGCCGACATCCTCGCCGAAACCTACGGCCTGATCGTCTACCAGGAACAGATCATGCGGATCGCGCAGAAGGTGGCCGGCTACTCGCTGGCAAGAGCCGACATTCTGCGAAAGGCCATGGGCAAGAAGAAGGCCGAGGTGCTCGAGGCCGAGTTCGAGGGCTTCTCGGCGGGCATGCAGGCAGGCGGTTTCTCGGCCGCGGCGATCAAGGCGCTGTGGGACACCGTGCTGCCGTTCGCCGGTTACGCGTTCAACAAGTCGCACGCCGCCGGGTACGGCCTGGTGTCCTACTGGACCGCCTACCTCAAGGCGAACTACCCGGCCGAGTACATGGCCGGGCTGCTGACCTCGGTCGGCGACGACAAGGACAAGGCCGCCGTCTACCTGAGCGACTGCCGCCGGCTGGGCATCACGGTGCTGCCGCCCGACGTCAACGAGTCCGGCCTGAACTTCGCCTCGGTCGGGGCCGACATCCGCTACGGGCTGGGCGCGGTCCGCAATGTGGGCGCAAACGTGGTGGCCTCGCTGATCGAGACCCGCACGGCCAAGGGCAGATACACCGATTTCTCGGACTACCTCAACAAGGTCGACATCGCGGCCTGCAACAAGAAGGTCACCGAATCGCTGATCAAGGCCGGGGCGTTCGACTCGCTGGGCCATCCGCGCAAGGGGCTGTTCCTGGTGCACACCGACGCCGTCGACTCGGTGCTGGGTACCAAGAAGGCCGAGGCGATCGGCCAGTTCGACCTGTTCGGCGGCACCGAAGCCGATGCCGGGGAGTCCGCCTCGGTCTTCGGCATCAAGGTGCCCGACGAAGAGTGGGTCGACAAGCACAAGCTGGCCCTGGAGCGGGAGATGCTGGGGCTCTACGTATCCGGGCATCCGCTCAACGGGGTCGCGCACCTGCTGGCCGCGCAGACCGACACCGCGATCCCGGCGATCCTGGACGGCGATGTCGCCAACGACACCCAGGTGCGGGTCGGCGGCATCCTGGCCTCGGTCAGCCGTCGGGTGAACAAGAACGGGATGCCCTGGGCGTCAGCGCAGTTGGAGGATCTCAGCGGCGGCATCGAGGTGATGTTCTTCCCGCACACCTACTCCGCCTACGGGGCCGAGGTCGCCGACGACGCGGTGGTGCTCATCAGCGCCAAGGTGGCGATCCGCGACGACCGGATCTCGCTGATCGCCAACGAGCTCGCGGTGCCCGACTTCACCAATGCCACACCGGACCGGCCGCTGGCGGTCAGCCTGCCCACCCGGCAGTGCACCATCGACAAGGTCACCGCGCTCAAGCAGGTGCTGGCGCGGCACCCCGGGACCTCTCAGGTGCATCTGCGGCTGATCAGCGGGGACCGGATCACGGTGCTGGAACTGGACGCCGCGCTGCGGGTGACGCCGTCCTCGGCGCTGATGGGTGACCTCAAGGCGCTGCTGGGCCCGGGCTGCCTGGGCGGTTAGCGCGCTGCAACGTCCCCGATCACCTGCTGGTGGCCGGCGCTGGAGAACCGGTAGCGCAGCACCCGGGCCCGGCCGGCGATCGCCTCGACCCGGCCGGCCAGCCTGGTCACGGTCCTGGCCATTCCGGGAAACGACTCCACTTCGGCGGCGTGAGCCAGGCAGGCCTGCTCCACCAGGCGCAGCCGGGGGTTCCACCGCTGCGGGGTGAGTGGATCGGTGAAGCCGGGGTTGGCCCACACCTTGCCCAGCATGGCGAACATGCCCCGCGGGGCCAGCTTCATCGAGAGCCGGCTGACTGGGCCGACCCGGCCGTAGTCGTTGAACGCCAGCTCACCGGAGCCGAAATGGTCGGTGCAGTGCCGCAACACCCCGATCACCGCCGGCTCGGGCAGGAACGCGAAGAGCCCGTCGGCGATCAGCATGGTCGGCCGGTCGGCCGGGATGGTGTCCGCCCAGTCGCCGGCGGTCAGATCGGCGGCCACCGAGTGGGCGCCCGGTGCGGCCGCAACCAGCTTGTCCCGCAGCGCGATCACCGGCGGCAGGTCGACGCTGTACCAGTCGACACCGGCCGGCGGCCGGACCCGCAGCAGCGGGGTGCCCAGGCCGGCGCCCAGGTCCACCACGACAGCGTCGGGGTAGCGGTCGACGAACTTGGCTATCCGCTCGTCGAGCATCTTCGCGCGCAGCGCCGTCTGGCGAATCACGTTGGCCGGTATCCGGAATCCGGCGAAGTCGTAGTCGATCCGCCCGACGATCTCAGCGGCGGGGGCGTCGCCGAGAATCGGGTGCTCAGCGCGGTTGTCCAGGGCGCGGGCATACAGGGTCAGCAGGGCGGTCTGCTCGACCGGGCTGAGTTCGGTGACGGCAACGGCCATAGCGGTCACGGTACGCAATCGGCAGCGTTGCGCCTGCGGCGGCGCTAACGTCGCAGGCGTGGAGACCTTCGACGCGTCCACCATCGAGGTGGTGGCCAACGGCGCCCGCGGCGCGATCACGCTGAACCGGCCCGACAAGCTCAACCCGCTGGGCGCCCAGACGCTGCACGAATTGGTGGCCGCGGCCCGCTGGTTCGACGACCGGCCGCAGGTGAAGGTCGTCGTCGTCGCCGGGAACGGACGCGCCTTCTCGGCCGGTGCGGATCTGGCCGCCTTCACCGGACCGGAACTCGGGGCCGATGCGATGCGGGAGGCCGCCGACGCCGGCCGGCGGATGGCGGACGCCGTGGAGGCGATGCGCGCGGTGACGGTGGCGCGGCTGCACGGCCACTGTGTCGGTGGCGGATTGGTGCTGGCCGCGGCGTGCGATCTGCGGGTGTCCGCGGAGAACACCCGGTTCTCGATCCCGGAGGTCGACCTCGGCATCCCGCTGGCCTGGGGCGGCATCCCGCGGCTGGTGCGCGAGATCGGGCCCGCACTCACCAAGGAACTGGTGATGACGTGTCGTCCGTTCGGGGCGCAGGAGGCCAAGACGGCCGGCTTCGTGAACCGGGTGGTGCCGGAGGCCGATCTGGACGCGGCGGTCGAAGACCTGGTCGCCCAACTGGTCACCAAATCGTCGCTTACCCTGGGCGCCACCAAGCGCCACACCAACGCGGTGACCGAGGGGATGGTGGCGACCGCGCGAAGCTGGAACGATGCGGATTGTCTGGTGACGGCCCTGCACGATTCCGAGTCGCGGGCCGCGGCACTGGCATACCTGGCCCGCGTCCAGCGTCCCTGACCGACAGAAGGAGAACCGGAGATGACGACACCGGCACCGCCGGCCACCGTGTGCGAGGCCTTTCAGCGAACCGCGGCGATCGACCTGGACGCGGTCGCGCTGCGCACGGTGGGGGATACCGCGACCCTGACCTGGCGCGACTACGCCGACCAGGTGCGTCGGGTGGCGGCCGGCTTGGCCGGCCTCGGGGTGCGGCGCGGCGACACCGTGTCGCTGATGATGGCCAACCGGATCGAGTTCTACCCGCTGGAGGTGGGCGCCCAGCACGTCGGTGCCACCTCGTTCTCGGTGTACAACACGCTGCCCGCCGAGCAGCTGACCTATGTGTTCGATAACGCCGGCACCAAGGTGGTGATCTGCGAGCAGCAGTACGTCGATCGGATCCGGTCCAGTGGTGCGCCGATCGAGCACATCGTGTGCATCGACGGTTCACCGGCCGGCGCGCTGTCGCTCGATGATCTGCTGGCCTTCGGCAGGCCCGACTTCGACTTCGAATCCACTTGGCGGGCAGTGCAGCCCGACGATGTCATCACCCTCATCTACACCTCGGGCACCACCGGCGCCCCCAAGGGGGTGGAGATGACGCACACCAATCTGCTGTTCGAGGCGGCTTCGCTCGATGCGGTGCTGGGGGTCCGGTTCGGTGACCGCACCACCTCCTACCTGCCGTCGGCGCACATCGCCGATCGGGCCATGGCGCTGTACAACCAGGAGATGTTCGGCGTCCAGGTCACCGTCGTCCCCGACGTGCGGGAGATCGCGGCGGCGCTTCCCGATGTCCGGCCGACGATCTGGGCCGCGGTGCCGCGGGTCTGGGAGAAGCTCAAGGCGGCAATCGAATTCGCGGTC
Source organism: uncultured Mycobacterium sp. (assembly GCA_964525125.1). Taxonomy (GTDB): domain Bacteria; phylum Actinomycetota; class Actinomycetes; order Mycobacteriales; family Mycobacteriaceae; genus Mycobacterium. Next base: position 35,495 of record CAZGGK010000012.1, on the reverse strand, counting down.
GCCAACGAACCCGATGCCACCCGGCGCGCCGCCCTGCAGTGGGCGCTGGCGGTCGGCGCCAAGCGGGCCGCGCCGCTGTTCGCCGGCGAACCCGTCCCCGACGACGTGGCCACCGAATGGGGACAGGCCGACGACCTGGTGCTCTCCAAGCTGCGGGTCAAACTCGGGCTGGACCGGCTGCGCTACGCGGTCTCGGGTGCCGCGCCGATCCCGAAGGAGACACTGGCGTTCTTCGCCGGGATCGGCATCCCGATCTGCGAGGTGTGGGGCATGTCGGAACTGAGTTGCGTTGCCTCCACGGCACATCCGCGTGACGCTCGGCTGGGTACGGTCGGCAAGTTGTTACCTGGGCTGGAGAGTCGGATCGCGCAGGATGGCGAGTTCCTGGTGCGCGGCCCACTGGTGATGCGCGGCTACCGGCGGGAGCCGGCCAAGACCGCCGAGGCGATCGACGCCGACGGCTGGCTGCACACCGGCGACATCCTGGAGCAGGATGCCGACGGGTATCTGCGGATCGTCGACCGCAAGAAGGAGTTGATCATCAACGCGGCCGGTAAGAACATGTCGCCGGCCAACATCGAGAACACCATCCTCGGGGCGTGCCCGCTGATCGGCGCGATGGTCACGATCGGCGACGCCCGGCCATACAACACCGCGCTGATGGTGTTCGACGCCGATTCGGTCGGCCCGTACGCCGCCGCGCACGGGCTCACCGACGCGTCCCCGGCAGCGCTGGCCGCCGACCCCGCCGTGATCGCGAAGATCGCCGCCGGGGTGGCAGACGGCAACGCCCGACTCTCCCGGGTGGAGCAGATCAAACGGTTCCGGGTGCTGCCCGCGCTGTGGGAGCCCGGCGGTGACGAGGTGACGCTGACCATGAAACTCAAGCGCCGTCCGATCGCCGCGAAGTACGCCGCCGAGATCGACGAGCTCTACGCACCCGAGCCGGGGCCGCAGGTCCACCAGCCGGCGACTTCCTGACAGGGGAGTATCACGGCACCAACGGTTCTCACCTTCGGCCACGGCACCGCGAGCGCCCCGGAGATCACCGCCCTGCTGCGCGGCGCCGGGGTGGCGCTGCTGGTCGACGTGCGCAGCGCCCCGGGTAGTCGGCACAACCCCGATTCCGCGCGGGAGGCGATGGCGCACTGGCTTCCGGAAGCCGGAATCGGCTACCAGTGGGAGCCGCGGCTGGGCGGGTGGCGCCGGGCCCCGAAAGGCTCGGGCGAGAGCCCCGACGTCGGGCTGCGCGTCGAGTCGTTCCGGTCCTATGCCGGCTACATGCGCACGCCCGAGTTCGCCGCCGCGGTCGACGACCTGCTGGTGACCGCGGCCGCCGAACAGGTCGCGATCATGTGCGCGGAGACGGTGTGGTGGCGCTGCCACCGCCGGATGATCGCCGACTACCTGACGCTGGTACGTGGTGTGGGGGTGCGCCATCTGATGCACGACGGCAAGCTGCGCCAGCACCGGCCGATCCCGGAGGCCCGGGTGGCCGGGGAGGTGCTGATCTATGACGGGCCGTCGCCGGAGCCGGCGTAACCCCGGGACGGTGGCGAGCCGGCACCGCTGCCATGGGCTGTCTGCGGCCTTCGATCACAGCGCCAGCAGGCTGTTGATCAAGCCCTCGCCCAGCACCTCCGGCGCGAAGACGAACTCTGATTCCAGACCGGCCGCCAGGTAGAACAAGCCGTCGCTCAGATCACCGGTGAGGAGATGTCCCGCACCGTTGGTGATCGCGCTGAGGCCCCAGCTGATCGCGTACTGCAGGTCGGCGAAGGTGCCCTCGAAACCCACCGGGGGAGTCACCGGTGGGGACGCCGGAAATGTCTCGATCGGCAGGATCGGCTGGCCTACGGCGGTGTCGGCGGTTCCGATGACACCATCCGCCGGGGCGTCGATGAGGAGATTGTCCACGCCGGTGACAAAATATTGCAGGCCCGTTGCGAAGTGCCCCGTCGCCATGTCGTTCATGCCCTGGCTGACATTGGCCTGACCGTCGGTGATTACCTGTTGGACGATGGTGCCGACATCGCCGCCGGTGCCGGTTGTGCTGGCGAGATGAACCGCTCGATATTGCACGTCGGCGAAGTGCTGGCCGATTGGCGCGAGCACGGCCACGCTGGCTGCCGTCACCGCGGTAACAGTGGTTACGCAGGCGCGTTGCATTATTTCCATGATGACCTCCTGTTGATTCGACGGCTTAATCGAATGTAGTCCGCAAATGACTCGAAGAAAAGTGTTCAATAAGATAAATCGAATAATTTTTATATCGCGTCTTGAAAAACCTGGAAAAATGGTAGTAATTGACTTCTCGGCAATTTTCGGTGTCCGTCTGGATCATTTCCGAGCCCACTGCCGCGCCATGCGGCGCGGATAGCCGCCGCCGGATCGCGCGCAATCGGTGCACTGCGGAGCTACGCTGGCAGGCATGCCGCTTTCCGGAGAATACGCACCCGGCACCCTGGACTGGTCCCGCGCGAATGCCGAGAAGTACATGGCCTCCGGCGGGACCGAGGGCACCGTGATAAAGGGCAAACCGGTCATCCTGCTGACCACCGTCGGCGCCAAGACCGGCAAGCTGCGCAAGACCCCGCTGATGCGCGTCGAGCACGACGGCCAATACGCGATCGTCGCCTCGCTGGGCGGCGCGCCCAAGCACCCGGTCTGGTACCACAACGTCACGAAGCACCCCCGGGTCGAATTGCAGGACGGCACCGTCACCGGCGACTACGACGCCCGCGAGGTCTTCGGCGAGGAGAAAGCCACCTGGTGGGAGCGGGCGGTCGCGGCGTGGCCGGACTACGCCGACTACCAGACCAAGACCGACCGGCAGATCCCGGTATTCGTGCTGACCCCGGTGCGCTGATCCACCCGGTCGATGGCACCATGAACCGGTGTCCGCGGAACTGAGTCGCAGCCTGCCGTCGGCAGCCGACATCGATGCGGCGGCCAAGCGCATCGCCGGAGTGGTCAGGCACACCCCGCTGGAACGCAGCGAGCGACTGTCGGCGATCACCGGCGCATCCATCTACCTCAAGCGTGAAGACCTGCAGTCGGTGCGGTCCTACAAGCTCCGCGGCGCCTACAACCTGCTGGTGCAGCTCTCCGAGCAGGAGATCGCCGCGGGTGTGGTGTGTTCGTCGGCGGGCAACCACGCGCAGGGGTTCGCCTACGCCTGCCGGATGCTGGGCATCCACGGCCGGGTGTACGTGCCGGCCAAGACGCCCAAGCAGAAGCGGGACCGGATCCGCTATCACGGCGGGGAGTTCATCGAGCTGATCGTGGGCGGGGCAACCTATGACGCGGCGGCCGAGGCGGCGCTGGCCGACGTGGCGCGCACCGGGGCCACCCTGGTCCCGCCGTATGACGACGCCCGGGTGATCGCCGGGCAGGGCACCATCGCCGCTGAGATCCTGGAGCAACTCGACGGCGAACCGGATCTGGTGGTGATCCCGGTCGGCGGTGGCGGTTGCATCGCGGGCATCACCACCTATCTGGCCGAGCGCAGCGAGCGCACCTCGGTGCTGGGGGTGGAGCCGGCCGGCGCAGCGGCGATGATGGCCGCCCTGGCGGCCGGCGAGCTGGTGACCCTGGACCACGTCGACCAGTTCGTCGACGGCGCCGCGGTGAAGCGGGCCGGCAGGCTCAACTACGCCGCCCTTGCCGCCGCCGGGGACATGGTGTCGGTGACGACGGTCGACGAGGGCGCGGTGTGCACCGCGATGCTCGACCTGTACCAGAACGAGGGCATCATCGCCGAGCCGGCGGGTGCGCTGTCGGTGGCCGCGCTGCTGGAGGCCGGCCCGGACGTTTTCAGTGCCGGATCGACCGTGGTGTGTCTGATCTCCGGCGGCAACAACGACGTCTCCCGCTACGGGGAGATCCTGGAGCGCTCGCTGGTGCACCTCGGTCTCAAGCACTACTTCCTGGTCGACTTCCCGCAGGAACCCGGTGCGCTGCGCCGGTTCCTCGACGAGGTGCTGGGACCGGGCGACGACATCACCCTGTTCGAATACGTCAAACGCAACAACCGGGAGACCGGCGAGGCGCTGGTCGGCATCGAGTTGGGATCGGCGGCCGACCTGGATGCTCTGCTGAGCCGCATCCGCAGTTGCGACATTCACGTCGAGCCGCTGGAGCCGGGTTCACCGGCGTACCGCTACCTGCTCTAGCCGGCCCGGAACGGGTTCGCCACCCGGATGCCGGCGTAGCCTTCGCCGTCGGCGAGATCCTCGGAGAGCACAGCGGCACAGCCATTTTGATACTGTGCGAACGCTTCCTGTGCGGCTTAGCCGGCTATGCCGTCTCGGTGGTCGACCACTGCAACTCGACTTCGACCTCGTACTTGACCGTCGTGCCCTTGTCTTCGCGTTCGATCTCGATCTCCCGCTCGAGCACCTCGGGCACTGTCAGACCGCCGCCGGCACCGTAGGAAATGACGCCGGCTTCCAGTTCGTCGGCCAGTCGGCGCAGGTCGGCAGCCGCCTCTGCGCGTGTCATCATCCGTTCGTCCTTGTGAATCCGCACCTCAGCCATGCTGCCAACGTAACCCGCGGGTGACGTCGCCGCTAGGGGCGAAATACCTTGCCAACACGGGGAGACGGGCATCAGAGCCTCGTCGTTGGCCCGGAATATGGGTTCCAGCGGAACGTCGAAGCGCAGGGCCACCTCGACCAGCTGCCGGGACCAGACCCGATCGGCGGCCGATACCGGACCGCGCCCCGGCCCGGTCAGCAGCAGGGCCACGGTGCTACCGGCCGGCACGGTGTCGGTGAGCAGGGTGCGCAGCGACGACATCAGGTCGGTGAGGACACGCGACTGCGGTCGGGGGCCGACCGGAACCTGGCTGAACATCTTCACGAGCCGGCGATCGGGCCCGATGAACGTGAGCCAGATCATCCGCTCCCCGAATCCCAGCGGCCCCATCAGGGCGCGCCATCGCTGGCGCAGGTCAGCGGCTGAGAACACCGGGTCGGTGGCGGTCTCGATGGGCGGGATTCACGACACCTCTTGATGATTCATGCGGCGAAGCATCGACGGCTGCCGGCGTTGCCGCAAGTCAGTCGTCGACAGCCCGCAGGATCGCGAACGAGTGCCCCGGAAGGACCGTGTCGCGCAACTGCGGCACCGGTTCCCCCCAGGCCAACACCACCTCGCCGGGCACCGGCACCGCCACCGGTCCGGCACCAAGATTGCAGGCGATCACCAGGGCGCCCCGGCGCAGCACGATCCAGCGGGCGTCCTCGTCGTAGTCGACCACCAGATGCGGCAGCCACGGGTCGGCCAGATCGGCCTCGGCACGCCGCAACGCGATCAGGTCCCGGTACAGCGCGTGCAGTCGGGCGTGCTCACCTGCTCCGGCTTCCACCCAGTCCAGCTTGGAGCGTTCGAAGGTGGCCGGATCCTGCGGGTCGGGAATCTCGTCGGCGTCCCAACCGTGCTCGGCGAACTCGCGTTTGCGGCCCTCGGCGGTGGCCCGGGCCAGTTCGGGCTCGGGATGGGAACTGAAGTACTGGAACGGTGTCGACGCGCCCCACTCCTCACCCATGAAAAGCATTGCGGTGTAGGGCGAGCAGAGTGCCAGCGCGGCCTTGATCGCGAGTTGCCCGGGGGACAGGTACTGCGACGGGCGATCGCCCAGCGCCCGATTGCCGATCTGGTCGTGGGTGCAGGTGTAGGCCAGCAGCCGGCTGGCCGGAATGGCCGTGGTGTCCAGCGGCCGGCCGTGCCGGCGCCGCCGGAACGACGAGTACGTTCCGGCATGGAAGAAGCCGTGCCGCAGCGTGCGCGCCAGCGTGGCCAACGACCCGAAGTCCGCGTAGTAGCCCTGCCGTTCACCGGAGACCGCGGTGTGGATCGCGTGGTGGATGTCGTCGTCCCACTGCGCGGTCAGCCCGTAGCCGCCCCGGCTGCCGGTGGAATCGCGCGCGGTGATCAACCGCGGATCGTTGCGGTCGCTCTCGGCGACCAGCGCCAGCGGGCGGCCCAACTGCGCTGCCAGCCGGTCGGTTTCGCAAGCCAACTCTTCGAGCAGGTGGATGGCGGTGGTGTCCACCAGGGCGTGTACCGCGTCCAGGCGCAGGCCGTCGGCGTGGAAGTCGCGCATCCAGCGCAGCGCGCAGTCGATGATGTGGCGCCGGACCTCGTCGGAGCCGGCGTCGGCGATGTTGATGCCCTCGCCCCACGGGTTGCTCAACGCGGACAGGTAGGGGCCGAACCGGGGCAGGTAGTTGCCGGACGGGCCGAGGTGGTTGAACACCGCGTCGATCAGCACCCCCAGGCCGCGGGCGTGACAGCCGTCGACGAAGCGCACCAGGCCGTCGGGGCCGCCGTAGGGTTCGTGCACGGCATACCAGAGCACGCCGTCGTAGCCCCAGCCCCGGGTTCCGGCGAACGCGTTGACCGGCATCAGTTCGACGAAGTCGACGCCCAGATCGACCAGGTGGTCCAGCTTTTCGACGGCAGCGTCGAAGGTGCCGGCCGCGGTGAAGGTCCCGACGTGCAGTTCGTAGATCACCGAGCCCGGCACCGAGCGACCGGCCCAGCCGGCATCGCTCCACTGCGCCGCAGCGGGATCCCACAGTTGGGACGGTCCGTGCACGCCGCCGGGCTGGCGCGCCGATCGGGGGTCGGGCAGCACCTGCGGGTCGTCGTCGAGCAGGAAGCCGTAGCGGGCGTCCGGCCCGGCATCGACACTGACGCGCCACCAGCCGTCGCTGTACGGGTTCATCGGGTACTGCGCTCCGTCGAGATCGAGGCGCACCGAGCCGGGTCTGGGTGCCCAGACGGCGAATTCAGCCATCGCTGCGCTCCAGTAGTGCCACCGGCAGCTCACCGAACAACTGAGCGGCCGGTATCAGGCCGGTCCGGGGCAGGCCGGTCAGCCGATCGGTCCAGTGGCCCTCGGGCAGCGCCAAGGTGGTTTCGCCCCAGCCGGTCTCGGCCAGCCGCACCGTCCAGCGGGTCACCGCCACCAGCACGTCGGCGCCGCGGCAGAACGCCACCAGATGATCGGCGGCCGGCCCGGACGCCGGCACCGGATGGTATTCGCCGCTCAGAAACGTTTCCGGTCGGTCCCGCCGCAACCGCAACGCAGCGCTGACCACCCGCAGCTTGGGGTGATTGCGCGTCCGCAGCGCCGCGCGCCGGGCCCGGTAATCCACCGGGCGGCGGTTGTCCGGGTCGACCAGGCTGTCGTCCCACAGCTCGGTGCCCTGGTACACATCGGGTATGCCGGGTACGGTCAGCGCGAGCAGTTTCTGGCCCAGCGCATCGCTTTCGGCGTGCGGGTTGATCTGTGCCACCAGCGCGGTCAGCTGGTCGGCCACCGGACCGTCGAGAATGGTGTCCAGCCAGCGGTGCACGGCATCCTCGAAGTCGGCGTCCGGGTCGTGCCACGAGGTATGCATTCCCGCCTCGCGGATCGCCTTCTCGGCGTAGCCGTGTAGCCGATCGCGGACGGTTCCGGTCGGCCCGCCGCTCATCGGCCACACCCCGAAGATGTTCTGCCACAGGAACAGTCCGGTTGCCGAATCCGGGGGCGGGGCCAGCATGCTCCACCGGCTCACCGACTCCACCCACAGCTCAGCCACCTGGGAAAGCACACCGATGCGGGCCCGCACGTCCTCACCGCGCTTGGTGTCGTGGGTGGACAGGGTGGTCATCGCGTGCGGCCATCGCCGCAGCCGGGTCGCGGCGCGGTGATGGAACTCCGCGGCGCCCACCCCGAAGCGGGCCGGGTCGCCGCCGACTTCGTTCAGCGACACCAGCCGGGCGTCCCGGTAGCACAGGCAGTCCTCGGTGGCCTTGGCGGTCACCGCGCCACAGAGCTGCTGCAGCCGCACCGCTGCCTCGCCATTCTCGGCCAGCGCCGTCGCGACCAACTGCAGCGGCGCACCCAGTTCCGGTGCGGTGGCCTCGGTCTCAGCCAACGCCGTCGGCAGCACCGCGGCCAGGACCGGGTAGTCGCACCGGTACACCCCGATACGGCTGAGCAGTCCCGCCACCGCGTCGTCGAGCCGCGGATGGTCGGCACCGGTCGCCGCCGCGATGCAGCGGTGCAGCCGGGCCAGTTCGCTGCCCAGCGTCTGCGTCGCCGCGGTGACCTTGAGTTCGATCAACGACGGAGGCGCACCGCATGATTCGGCCAGTGCCGTCAGCACCGGCTTCCCCGCCGGCTGCACGAAGAGCCCGCCGATCTCGCGCAGCGTGTCGTAGCCGGTGGTCCCGGCCACCGGCAGCGCGGGGTCCAGGGCTTCGTCGGCGGCCAGGATCTTCTCGATCACGATCCAGGCGCCCGGGCCGGTCAACTCACGCAGCCAGGCCAGGTACCCGGCCGGGTCGGCCAGCCCGTCGGGATGGTCGACGCGAACACCGTCGACCAGACCCTCGGCGAACCAGCGGCCCACCTCGGCGTGCGAGGCGTCGAACACCTCCCGGTCCTCCTGCCGCAGGCCGGCCAGCGAGCTGATCGAGAAGAACCGGCGGTAACCGCAGACCCCGCGACGCCATCCGATGAGCCGGTAGTGCTGGCGGTCATGGACTTCCGGGCCGGTGCCATCAGCGGTGCCGGGGGCGATCGGCAACACCAGCGCACCCAGCCGCAGCATCTCGCCGTCCACGATCAGATCGGCGACATCGTCGTCGGAGCCCAACAGCGGCAGCACGACCCGGCCGTCGTCCAGGTTCCAGTCGATATCGAAGAACCGCGCATGCGGCGATTCCCGCCCCCGCCGCAACACATCCCACCACCACGGGTTCTGGTCGGGCTTGTCGACGCCGGCGTGGTTGGGCACGATGTCGGCCACCAGTCCCATCCCACGGGAACGCGCTGCCTGCGAGAGCCGAGCCAAGCCCTCGGCGCCGCCGAGTTCGGCCGAGACCGTGGTGGGGTCGGTGACGTCGTAGCCGTGGCTCGAGCCGTGCACCGCGGTCAGGATCGGGGACAGGTACACATGTGACACCCCGAGCTCGTCCAGGTAGTCCAGCAGGCTCTCGGCGTCTGCGAAGGTGAACCCGAACCCGCCGTCCGGACCCCGAAGCTGCAACCGATAGGTGGACAGAACCGGAACGGCCATGTCTCACAAGGTCTTACGCAAGACAAGCAGTGACCGCCCGACCAGCGATACCGTTTCACCGGCCTTGGCGATCAAGTCGGTGGCGCCGGTGGAGTCGCTGGTGTCCAGTACCGCGGTCCACTCCCGCGCATAGCCGTCCGGGGGTGTGACGAAGTCCACCGCGTGCTCATGGGCGTTGAAGCACAGCAGAAACGAATCGTCGACGATCCGCTCGCCCCGCCGGTCGGGCTCGGGCAGGGCGTCGCCGTTGAGGAAGACCGCGATGCTCTTGCCGAAATCGCTGTCCCAGTCCTGTGGGGTCATCTCGAAACCCGCCGGGGTCAACCATGCGATGTCGCGCACTTCGTCGCCGGTGCGGATGGGCCGGCCGGCGAAGAACCGGCGGCGTCGGAACACCGGGTGGCGGGTGAACAGGCCGGTGACCTTGCGGGTGAAGGCCAGCAGGTCCGCGTTCTTGTCGGCCAGTGACCAGTCCATCCAGGACAGCTCGGAGTCCTGACAGTAGACGTTGTTGTTGCCGTACTGGGTGCGGCCCATCTCGTCGCCGTGCGAGATCATCGGGGTGCCCTGGGACAGCATCAGGGTGGCCATGATGTTGCGCATCTGCCGGGCTCGCAGCGCCAGGATGTCCGGATCGTCGGTGGGGCCCTCGATGCCGCAGTTCCAGGACCGGTTGTGGCTTTCGCCGTCCCGGTTGTCCTCGCCGTTGGCCTCGTTGTGCTTCTCGTTGTAGGACACCAGGTCGGCCAGGGTGAAGCCGTCGTGGCAGGTGACGAAGTTGATGCTGGCGCTGGGGCGTCGGCCGGTCTTCTCGTAGAGGTCCGACGACCCGGTCAGCCGGGAGGCGAACTCGCCCAGGGTCGCCGGTTCGCCGCGCCAGTAGTCGCGCACGGTGTCGCGGTACTTGCCGTTCCATTCGGTCCACAGGCCGGGGAAGTTGCCGACCTGGTAGCCGCCCTCGCCGACGTCCCACGGTTCGGCGATCAGCTTGACCTGGCTGATCACCGGATCCTGCTGGACGATGTCGAAGAACGCGCTCAGCCGGTCGACGTCGTGCAGCTCGCGGGCCAGGGTGGCGGCCAGGTCGAAGCGGAAGCCGTCGACGTGCATCTCCAGCACCCAGTACCGCAGCGAGTCCATGATCAGCTGCAGGGTGTGTGGGTGGCGGACGTTGAGGCTGTTGCCGGTGCCGGTGTAGTCCTTGTAGAACCGCAGATCCTCGGGGACGAGCCGGTAGTAGGCGGCGTTGTCGATGCCGCGGAAACCGATGGTGGGGCCGAGGTGGTTGCCTTCGGCGGTGTGGTTGTAGACGACGTCGAGGATGACTTCGATGCCGGCCTCGTGGAAGGTGCGCACCATGGTCTTGAATTCGGCCACCGCGCCGCCGGGTGTGCGGTTCGCCGCGTATTCGTGGTGCGGGGCCAGAAAGCCGAATGTGTTGTAGCCCCAATAATTCTGCAGGCCCAGCTCCAGCAGCCGGTGGTCGTGCATGAACTGGTGGACCGGCATCAGTTCGATGGCCGTGACATTGAGCGACTTGAGGTGATCGATGATCACCGGGTGCGCCAGGCCGGCATAGGTGCCGCGCAGTTCCGCGGGAATGCCGGGATGGGTCTGGGTCATGCCCTTGACGTGTGCTTCGTAGATGACGGTCTGGTGATACGGGGTCCGTGGCGCCCGGTCGGACGCCCAGTCGAAGAACGGGTTGATCACCACGCTGGTCATGGTGTGACCCAGCGAGTCGATCATCGGCGGGGTGCCGGTCTGCGAGGGGTCCTCGGCAGCGACTGCCATGTCATAGGAGTACAGCGCGGGCCCGAAGTCGAATGCGCCGTCGAATGCCTTGGCATAGGGGGCGATCAACAGCTTGCTCGGGTCGCACCGATGCCCGGCCGCCGGGTCGAACGGTCCGTAGATCCGGTATGCGTAACGCTGGCCGGGGACGATACCCGGCAGATAGGCATGCCAGATATGGCCGTCGACCTCTTCGATGTCGATCCGGGTCTCGGAGCCGTCGTCGGCGATCAGGCACAGTTCGACCTTCTCGGCGACCTCGGAGAACAGCGAGAAGTTGGTGCCGGCGCCGTCGTAGGTGGCCCCGAGCGGGTAGGCGTAGCCAGGCCAGATGGTGCTCAGCTTGGGCCCCGAATCCGGGTTGGTAGCGGAGTTCGACCCTTGAGGCGGCACCAGTCGACCTTATCGGCCGGAGTCGAGCGCCGAGGGTGAACTCACCACCAACCGGTGGCCGACCCGAGTTGCCGGCCGAGTTCGGTGGCCAGGGTTCGCACATAGGTTGCCGACAGGTGGTGGGAGTCGTGATAGATCAGCACATTTCCCTCCACCGCACGGCAGATCTCGGTGCCGCACAACGCATCGGACAGGTCCAGCGGCTTGAGCAGCGGGAACTGCTTCACGAAGTCGAGGGTCGGGTTGTGGTCGGCCAGGACATCGGCGCGTTTCATCCCGCAGGACACCGCGTCCCCGCCGGAGGCCAGGCAGTCGGCCGGTTCGAACGGACCGCCGTTGCGAACCAGCCATGGCGTGTCTCGCATGCCGAGGATCGGAATCTTGTTGTCGGACAACCGCTGCCAGATTCCCACATAGCCGGACGGCATCACGTCGCCGGGCTTGATGTTCCACGGCCGGGTGGAGGTGGTGAACACGAAGTCGGGGTGGTCGGCGATCAACTGGTCCATCACCTTCTGCACCCAGGCGTAGCACTGCGGGTAGGGCGCGTTGTTGCCCATGATCAGCGGGACCTTCTCGGTGGACAACGCGCAGCCCATCTTCAGGTAGGTCACCACCTTGAAATGGTGCGTGCGGCCGAGCAGATCCAGCGCGGTGAGCCAGTGTTCGGCATGCGAACCGCCGGCCAGCGCGATGGTGCGGGTGGCGTCGGGGTCGCCGTAGGTGCAGTTGATCACCGCGGCGTTGCCGAAGTCACTGATGCAGCCGTCCTTGGTGGAGGCGGGCAGATCCTTCTTGGCTTCCAGGATGGTGGGCCGCATCCGCAGCTTCGGCACCCGCATGTGGGTGGTCAGGGCATGAGCACCCGGGTAGTCACGCGAACTGAGCCCGGCCAGTTCCTTGCCGTCGGCTCGTTGCACGGTGACGTGCTCACGCCAGGTGAACGAGGTCGCGGTCAGTGCCACACCCAGCAGCACGACCGTCGACCCGAGCGCGATCGTGGGCCGGCGCAGCACGCCGTACCAGCGACCGGCGGTCGGCCGCGGATTCCAGCTGCCTGCCGGGGACTGCCAGGGGATCGTCAGCACTGGTGTCGGCCCGGCACCAACCGGTGCGCGGTAGCGCAGCGGGTCCTCGACGAACCGGGTGGTCAGGTAGGCCAGCACGCCGGATATCAGCAGGATCGCCGTCCCCTCGGCGAAGGTGGCGTGCCGATGGCCGGTGTGGGAGAGCCAGAAGATCAGCAGCGGCCAGTGCCACAGGTACAGCGAATAGGCCATCGCGCCCAGCGTCACCAGCGGCCCGGCGGCCAGCAACCGGTTCGGCCACGGCAGCCTTCCGCGGCTGCTGGGGTGCGCGTGCCGATTGGCGCCGGCCAGGATGAACAGCACCGTGGCGCCGATCGGGACCAGTGCCCAGGGGCCGGGGAACTCCCGGACGCCGTCGATGAATGCCCCGCAGCCGAGGATGGCCACCAGGGCGACGGTGGCGACCGCTGTGCGCAGCCACAGCGGCCAGCGGATGTAGGGGACCAGTGCCCCGGCGAGCACCCCGATCAGCAGTTCCCAGGCGCGGGCGAAGCTGTTGTAGTAGGCGATGGCCTGATTGTCCTGGTGCGCGACGATCGCGTAGTAGAACGAGGCGAGTGTCAGCCCGCCCAGCAGGACGATGAACGCGCTCCGCAGCCGGTTGCCGAGCAGTCGCCGGAACACGAAGGCGAAGCCGAAGATCAATGCCAGAAACGCGATGTAGAACTGGCCCTGCACCGACATCGACCAGATGTGCTGCAACGGACTGACCGCTTCGCCGGCCCGCAGGTAGTTCGACGCGGTGTGGGCCAGTTCCCAGTTCTGGTAGTAGCCCAGGCTGGCCAGGCTCTGATCGGCGAACGTCTCCCACCGGGTCTGCGGCTGGACCAGGATGGTCAGCACCGCGGCCGCGGCAAGCACCACCACCAGCGCGGGCAGCAGGCGGCGCACCAACCGGAGGACATCGGGCACCGGCGACAGCGACGAGGCCGGGTTCAGCGCCACCCGCAGCAGCTTGCCGCCGAAGAAGAAGCCCGACAGCGCCAGGAAGACGTCCACGCCGCCGGAAACCCGACCGAACCACACGTGGTAGACGGCGACCAGCGCAATCGCGACGCCCCGCAACCCGTCCAGGTCATGCCGGTAGAAGCCGGCCTTCCGGGACCCCATGGCGGCGGGGGCGGCAGAAGCGGTCGGCGCAACGCTGGTGGGTGCAGCGGGGGCCGTGGTCAGGGTCATCATGATCGATAGCCAATTTACCCAACCTTCGCGCTGTAGCCGAGCGCTCTTCCGCGGAGCGCCCCCGGCGGTGGTTGCCGGGACCGGGCGGGCCCGTCCACCGGACGGGCCCGCCCCGGTCAGGACTCGATGATGCGGGTCAGGTACGGCACCATGTTGGTGGTGCGCGCGGCCGAGACGGTGACGACGGGTTCGGTGCCCTCGATCATCTGGCCGTTGCCCAGGAACAGTGCGACGCTCTGGGTGCCGTCCGGGCCGTAGCAGAGCAGGTCGCCCCGCTGCGCCTGCGCCGGGAGCACCTTGCGGCCGACGCTGCACTGTTCGCCGGAGGTGCGCGGCATCTTGATGCCGGCGCCGGCGAAGGCGTACTGGATCAGCCCCGAGGAGTCGAAGCCGACCACCGAGCCGGGCACGACTCCCGGCACGACTCCCGGCACGGCACCCGGAACAGTGCCCGGGACTGTGCCCGGAACGGCACCCGGAACGGCACCCGGAACGGCACCCGGAACAGTGCCCGGGACTGTGCCCGAAACGGCACCCGGGACTGCGCCCGGGACGAGACCGGGCGCCGCACCCGGAACAGCACCCGGCAGGGTCTTGCTGTCGGGCCGCACCCCGTTGGTCGGCCCGGACACGCCACCGCCGCCGTAGACGTACGGCACGCCCCGCTGGGAGAGCGCGCGCTGGATCACGATCTCGATCGGCTTGTTCGAACCGGCCGGCCAGGTGTACTGGTCGGCGCCCGCCACCGCGGGGCTGACCAGCGCCGGGGCCAGTGCCGAACTCAGCGCCAGCGCAGCACCGGTCGCGACAGCATGGATGCGTCTCATGGTGTTCCACCTCCTAGCCGCTGAATTCCACAGCAGCCACTTGAATCACTTCAGTAACTGAAGGTTACCGCCGGTTCGGGGACCTATCGGCCCGCGGACGGCAATCTTTGGTGTCCTGTGACCCAACGGTGACCGCCGCTGCATCTGAGCCCAATCTTTCGGTCGCAGTTGTGATTTGGCTCTCATTCCCACCCGCCGCGAGCGTGCGAACCGCGACGCCGGCGCCGGTGTGGCGCGTCGCAGGATTCACGTTGGCGGAGGCCGTGGCCGCACCCCGCAGCGGGTCGGCAGCCGCTACCGCACGGTCTACGCTCGATCACCGTGCCCCCGCTGACGCCCGAGCAGATCAGCGCGATCGACACCGCGCACCTGTGGCACCCCTACAGCACCATCGGCGCGCAAGGACCTGCCCCGCTGGTGGTGACGGCCGCCCGCGGCGCCTGGCTGACGGTGGTCGTCGACGGCGAGCCGATCCGGGTGCTGGACGCGATGAGCTCCTGGTGGACGGCGATCCACGGCCACGGCCACCCGGCGCTCGACGCCGCGCTGACCGACCAGATCGGTGTCATGAGCCACGTCATGTTCGGCGGGCTGACCCATGAGCCGGCCGCCCGGTTGGCGCAACTGCTGGTGGCGATCACCCCGGCCGGACTGGACACCGTCTTCTTCAGCGACTCCGGTTCGGTGGCCGTCGAGGTGGCGATCAAGATGGTGCTGCAGTACTGGCGTGCCCGCGGCCGCCCCGGCAAGCACCGGTTGATGACCTGGCGCGGCGGTTACCACGGTGACACCTTCGCCGCGATGAGCGTCTGCGACCCCGACGGCGGCATGCACCAGCTGTGGACCGACATCCTGGCCACCCAGCTGTTCGCTCCCCAGGTGCCCGGCGACTACGACCCCGCCTACAGCGCGGCCTTCGAAGCCCAGCTGATCGAGCATGCCGACGAGTTGGCCGCGGTGATCGTCGAACCGGTGGTGCAGGGTGCCGGCGGCATGCGCTTCCACGACCCCCGATACCTGAGCGACCTGCGCGACATCACCCGCCGCCACGACGTGCTGCTGATCTTCGACGAGATCGCCACCGGTTTCGGTCGCACCGGCGAGCTGTTCGCCGCCGATCACGCCGGTGTCAGCCCGGACGTCATGTGCGTCGGCAAGGCGCTGACCGGCGGCTGTCTGGGCCTGGCTGCGACGCTGTGCGGCACCGAACTGGCAGGCGCCATCGGCTCGGGCGAAGCCGGCGCGCTCATGCACGGACCCACCTTCATGGCCAACCCGCTGGCCTGCGCGGTCTCGGTGGCCAGCGTGGAGTTGCTGCTCGGCCTGGACTGGCGGGCGACGGTCGCCGCAATCGGCCGGGGGCTGCGGGACGGTCTGGAGCCGGCCCGGCATCTGCCCGGGGTGACAGATGTGCGGGTCTGCGGCGCCATCGGCGTCATCGAATGCGACCGCCCGGTCGACCTTGCCGCCGCCACCCCGATCGGGTTGCGCCACGGTGTCTGGCTGCGGCCGTTCCGCAACCTGGTGTACGCCATGCCGCCGTTCGTCTGCACCCCTGCCGAGATCGTCCGGATCACCGCGGCCATGGTCGAGGTCGCCGCGGACACCGGCTCTCGTAGTCTCTAAGTCGATGACGGGCGCAGAGATCGAGACCACCGCGCTGGCCTGGCTGGTGGAGGCCGACCAGCAGCGCCGGTCGGCCGGTCTGCACCGCACCCTGCGGTCACGACCCACGGTGGCTCCCGAGGTCGACCTGGCGTCCAACGACTACCTGGGCCTGTCCCAGCATCCGGCCGTCATCGA
The DNA here is from genome assembly GCA_964525125.1 of uncultured Mycobacterium sp. Lineage (GTDB taxonomy): Bacteria > Actinomycetota > Actinomycetes > Mycobacteriales > Mycobacteriaceae > Mycobacterium. The sequence continues at coordinate 19,328 of CAZGGK010000012.1, read as the reverse complement.
CGGCGGCGTGCGGGCCCTGCGCACCTGGGGTGCCGGTGCCACCGGCTCCCGACTGGTCACCGGCGACACCGAGTTGCATCGCGAACTGGAGACGGCGCTGGCCGACTTCGCCGGCATGCCGGCCGGGCTGGTGTTCTCCTCCGGATACACCGCCAACCTGGGTGCGGTGGTCGGGCTGTCCGGGCCGGGGTCGCTGCTGGTGTCCGACGCGCACTCGCACGCCTCCCTGGTGGATGCCTGCCGGCTGTCGCGGGCGCGGGTGGTGGTCACCCCGCACCGCGACGTCGCCGCCGTTGAAGCGGCCCTGTCCACCCGCGCCGAGCAGCGCGCGGTGGTCGTCACCGACTCGGTGTTCTCCGCCGACGGCGCCCTGGCGCCACTGCGTGAACTGCACCGGGTCTGCCACCGGCACGGCGCCCTGCTGATCGTCGACGAGGCGCACGGCATCGGGGTGCGGGGCGCCGGCGGGCGCGGGCTGGTCCACGAAGTCGGGCTGGCCGGGGCGCAAGACGTGGTGGTCACCGCGACGCTGTCCAAGGCACTGGGCAGCCAGGGCGGGGTCGTTCTCGCCGGCAACACCGTGCGGGACCACCTGATCAACACCGCCCGGCCGTTCATCTTCGACACCGGCCTGGCGCCGGCCGCGGCGGGCGCCGCACTGGCCGCGCTGGGCGTCCTGACTGCGGAGCCGTGGCGACCCGAGGCGGTGCTGCGGCACGCCGCCACCCTGGCCGATGTCTGCGACGTGACCGAAACGCCGCAGTCCGCGGTGGTGTCGGTGATCCTGGGCGATCCGCAGGCGGCGCTGGCGGCGGCCGCCGCCTGCCTGGACGTCGGGGTGCGGGTCGGCTGCTTCCGGCCGCCGACGGTGCCGGCCGGAACGTCGCGGCTGCGGCTGACGGCACGGGCGTCGCTGAGCGTCGAGGAACTCGAGGTGGCGCGGCGGGCGCTGAGGATCGCCCTGTCGGCCGCGCGGCCATGACGGTCCTGGTCGTCACCGGCACCGGCACCGGGGTCGGCAAGACGGTGGCGACGGCGGCGCTGGCCTGTCACGCCCGACTTCTCGGTCTGGATGTGGCGGTGGGCAAACCGGTGCAGACCGGCACCGCCGCCGGCGACGACGACCTGGCCGAGATTGCCCGATTGGCCGGCGTCACCGAACTGGCCGGGCTGGCGCGGTATCCGCAGCCGATGGCGCCGCTGGCGGCCGCCGAGCAGGCCGGCACCCCGCTGCCGACCCGCTCCCAACTGGTGGACTTCGCCGCAGCGCTGGACGCACCGGGGCGACTGACCCTGGTCGAGGGGGCCGGTGGCCTGCTGGTGGAACTCACCGCGGGCGTCACGCTGCGCGACCTGGCAACCGACCTGCACGCGCCGGTGCTGGTGGTCACCGATGCCGGACTGGGCACCCTCAACCACACCGCGTTGACGCTGGAGGCGCTGGCCACCCGCGGGCTGGGCTGCGCCGGGCTGGTCATCGGCAGCCGGCCCGCCGAGCCGGATGCCGTGCACGTCTCCAACCTGGCCGCGCTGGCCCGGCTGGCACCGGTGCGGGCGGCACTGCCCGCCGGGGCCGGTGCGCTGGACGCCGCGGGATTCGTCGCGATGAGCGCGCAGGCCTTCGACAGCGACTGGGTGCGGACGTTGGCCGGCTGATGGTGCACACCATCGAGCTGGTCTTCGACGGCGACACCGAGGCCGCGATCAGGCAGGTCTGGGATGCGCTCGCGGCCGCGGGCATCCCCAGTCAGGCGCCGGCCAGCCGACCGCACGTGACGCTGGTGGTCAGCGACCGGATCGCCGCAGCCGCCGATGCCGCGCTGACCGAGCTGACCGGTCAGCTGCCGCTGCCGTGCACCATCGGGGCCCCGGTGCTGTTCGGCCGGGGGAGTCCGGTACTGGCCCGGCTGGTGGTGCCGACGGCGGAGTTGCTGGCGCTGCACGCCGCCGCGCACCGGCACAGTCGGCCGTACCTGGCGACGGCGCCGGCGCCGAACAGCCTGCCCGGGCAGTGGACCCCGCACGTCACGCTGGCCCGGCGGGTCCACGGCGCCCAGCTCGGGCGGGCGCTGCGGATCGCGGGCCGGCCGGCGCAGCTGCCGGGCGGCTTCGCCGGGCTACGCCGGTGGGAGGGCGACAAGCGCGTCGAACACCCGATCGGGCGTTGACCGCACCGCCAGCCCGTCGGTCAGCAGCCGCAGCCCGAACTCGAACCCGGCCACCGGCGCCGCAGCGTCGGCGAGTGCGCCGGCGCTAACCCACTGCCGTCGGGACTGCTCGTCGGCGGTGGCCCCCAGCACGTAGTAGATCAGGGTGCGTGCCGCCAGTGCGGCCTGCTCAGAGTCCAGGCCGGCCTCGATGGCGGCGTCGGCGAGCAGCCCCAGCACCTCCGGCACGCGACTCGACTGGCCCGCCGCGAAACTTGCCGACACCAGCTCGGCCCCGTCGGTGTGGGACAGCAGCGCATCGCGCACCCGGCCGCACAGCGCATGGATCCGGTGCCGCCAGCCGCCCTGACCGGATCCGGTGCCGACCTGATCCAGCACCCGGTCGGCGACCGCGCCGAGCAACTGTTGCTTGTTGGCGAAGTGCCAGTACAGCCCGCCCGGGCTGATGTCGAGTTCGCGGGCCAGCCGCCGCATGGTCAGATCGGCCATCCCGTAGTTGTCCAGGATCGCCGTGGCCGCGGCGACCACGTCGTCCCGGTGCAGTTGCACCCCGCTACCATAACTTGAACACCGTTCAAGTTCATGACGAGCAAGGGAGCCCCGGGTGACCCAGTCGGCGACACAGCGCAGTACCGGCACCGATGACACCGACATCCTGGCGGTTGCCCGCGAACAGGTGCTGGAACGCGGCCAAGGCCTGGACAAGGACCAGGTGCTGGCGGTGCTGCAGCTGCCCGAGGACCGGCTCGAGGACCTGCTGCAGCTGGCCCACGAGGTGCGGATGCGCTGGTGCGGCCCCGAGGTCGACGTCGAGGGCATCATCAGCCTGAAGACCGGCGGCTGCCCGGAGGACTGCCACTTCTGCTCGCAGTCCGGGCTGTTCGACTCCCCGGTGCGCAGCGCCTGGCTGGACATCCCGAGCCTGGTGGAGGCCGCCAAGCAGACCGCCAAGTCCGGTGCCACCGAGTTCTGCATCGTGGCGGCGGTGCGGGGCCCGGACGACCGGCTGCTGGCCCAGGTCGCCGCCGGCATCGAGGCGATCCGCAACGAGGTCGACATCCAGATCGCCGCGTCGCTGGGCATGCTCACCGCCGAGCAGGTGGACAAGCTGGCCGCGATGGGCGTACACCGCTACAACCACAACCTGGAGACCGCGCGCTCACACTTCCCGAACGTGGTCACCACCCACACCTGGGAGGAGCGCTGGGAGACGCTGTCCCTGGTGCGCGATGCGGGCATCGAGGTCTGCTGCGGCGGCATCCTCGGCATGGGGGAGACGCTGGAGCAGCGGGCGGAGTTCGCCGCGGAGCTTGCCGAACTCGGCCCCGACGAGGTGCCGCTGAACTTCCTCAACCCGCAGCCGGGCACCCCGCTCGAAGACGTCAACCTGGTGCCGGCCGCCGAGGCGCTGGCCGCGATCGCCGCCTTCCGGCTGGCGCTGCCGCACACCATGCTGCGGTTCGCCGGTGGCCGCGAGATCACCCTGGGCGACCTGGGAGCCAAGCGTGGGCTGCTGGGCGGCATCAACGCGATGATCGTCGGCAACTACCTGACCACACTGGGCCGCTCCATCGACGACGACCTCGAGATGCTGGAGGAGCTGCGGATGCCGCTCAAGGCCTTCAACGCCAGTTTGTGATGGCGGCCGAGCTGCCCGCTCCGGTCGGCGCCGGCGACTACAACGTCTACACCGGCGGCCCGGCGGGGTCGGCAGTGCCGACGGCGGCACAGCTGGGGCTGCAGCCGCCACGCTTCTGCGCGCAGTGCGGTCGCCGGATGGTGGTGCAGGTCCGACCGGACGGCTGGCGGGCGCAGTGCTCCCGGCATGGAACGGCGGACTCGGCCGAGTTGGACTCCCGGCGCTGAGCGGGCTGTTCGCGCAACCGGGCGGCCCCGGTATCGCGTCAGGTGATCCGCTCGAAGACCATGGTGGCCTGAATGCGGTCGCCGCCGGCAAATCCCTTGCTGCCGGACGACGACGTGCTGATCGTGTGCAACCGGTAGCCGAGTGCGGCCTGGCTGTTGATCGCCGCCTCGAGTTCGGTCAGGTTGCCGGAGCCGGTACCCCACAGCTTCTCCTTCAAGATCACTTGAAGGACCACGTAGCTCATGCCGTCCTGAGCCGGTCGGGGCTGAGCCCCCGCCTTGGCCTCGGCCTCGATGCGGTTGATAACGCCGCCGAGTCCGCGCTGCTGCTGCTGGGGTTCTTGCACCCGATCGGTCCAACGCTGACCGTCCCACCACCGGGTGCGGCCGGTACCGTCGTCGTACCAGCCTTCGTTCGCGTTGGCCACAAGTACCTCCCGGGGGGTCTGAGATCATCGGTGGTGACGTCGATTTGATCGTACGCAGAAAGTTCGACAGGAAGTTCGACAGGAAGATCGTGGTGAATTCGGGCGAGGGGACGCCGGCCGCACCGCGGATGACTCGAACGCGCGCCGGCTTGCTGCTCGCCGCTGGACTGGCGGTGACCGGCCCGCCGATCGGCGTGCTGTGGGCCCGAATCGCGCCGCCGGTGCACGGCGTGGTGGCGCTCACCCGCGACGGCGACCGGGTGCAGGCCTATCTGGGCAACGAGGCCGAGCACTTCTTCGTTGCGCCGTTTCTGGTGCTGGGCCTGACGGGGGTGCTGGCGGTGGTGGCGGCCACGCTGGCGTGGCAGTGGCAGGCGCACCGCGGCCCGGGTATGGTCGCCGGGCTGTCGGCCGGCCTGGTCGCGGCCGCCGCGCTGACGGTGCTGGTGGGCGCCGGGCTGGCGCATCGGCGCTACGGGGCGGTGGACATCGACGCGGCGCCGGTGACACCCGAGCGTCGCACGCACTACTTCGCCGAGGCGCCGCCGGTCTTCTTCGGCCACACGCCGCTGCAGATCGCGGCCACCTTGCTGTTGCCGGCGGCCGCGGCGGCGCTGGTCTACGCGCTGTGCGCGACCTGGGCCATCCGCGACGACCTCGGCGCCTACCCCGCCGTCACAGCGGCCGGCGGTGCACCGCGCGGCCGGTGAGGACCTTGGCGACGACCATGCCGAACCGCGCCATGCCCACATAAGTCGTCGGGTTCAGCAGCGTCGGCCAGTTGCTGCGCACCAGGTTGTCGGTGACCGGCCGGTCGGCGAACCGGTCGCCCAGCCAGCGCAGCACCATCGGCGTCGACATCGGGTGCAGCAGCACGTGGTCGATGTAGCGGTCCCGGTGGTAGGTCAGCTGTGCCCCGCCGGCCGCGTAGGCGTCGGCGAGTGCGTCGATGGCGTCGACGGAGATCACCGGGTCATGGGTGGACTGCACCAGCAGCACCGGCGGCTTCGGTGTCGTGGAACCGAGTTTGGTGTCGGCGAAGACGTGCCGCAGCACCGGCATCGCCATGATCTGCTCGAGCGGCTCGGTGATGTAGTCGTTGAGATCGCGGTGGTGCAGTTTGAGCAGCGCACCGCCGGTGGTTATCGACTCCAGCGAGTGCAGCAGGTCGCGTCCCTCGGGGGTGGTGTGGTCGTCGATCAGTTGCCGCAGCTCCGGGTAGATCTGCGCCAGCGACGCGATCATCACCGCCGGCAACCCGGACCAGAACGAGCCGTTCAGCCGCCGCAGCGTGATCTCCAGGTCGCCGACCGGGGACCCGAGCGCCGCGCCGACGACGTTGAGCTCGGGTGCGTAGTCGGCGCTGACCTCGATCGCCCAACCGGTGGCCAGGCCGCCGCCGGAGTAGCCCCACAACCCGACCGGCGCCGCCGGCGACAGGCCCAGCCGTTCGCTGTTCAGTGCGGCCCGCACCCCGTCCAGCACGCAGTAACCGGGCTCGTACGGCGCACCCCAACCGCCGTTCGGGCCCTCGTGATCGGGCACCGACACCGCCCAGCCCTGTGCCAGGATGGCGGCGACCAACACGAACTCCAGCTGGGCGAATGCGCCGAGTGCCCAGGCCCGCCGGCGCATCGCATACGACGGGAAGCACCGTCCGGCGACCGCGTCGATGGCGCACTGGTACGACACGATCGGGCACGGCCGACCGCGGTCGGCCCGGTCCGGCACCAGAACCGTCGTCACCGTCGCCTCGGGGAGGCCGTTGCGGTCGCAGGTCCGGTAGAGCAGTTGGGTGGCACGGACCCGCTGCGGGATCAGGCCCAGAAAGGCCAGTTCGACGTCCCGGGACCGCAGCACGGTGCCGGGGCTGGCGTGCTGGTAGCCCGAAGGTGGTCGGTAGAAGGGATCCTCGGCGGGTTGCAGCGGCCGGATGCCGTGCCGCAACTCCTGGTGCGGAGCCTGTCCGATCCAATCCACATCGGCTTGCCGGGCCAGACTGTCGGTGTCCATCTGGACATTCTGTCTTAAGAGACCACTAAGATTCCAGTCGGACACGATTCCGAATTCCACCGAGCGTGTCGTCAGCGCGAAAATTCACGACGAATCTCGCGCTGAGTACACGTTCGGCACGGGTCTTGTCGGGCCTGACCCGGTATGACCCGGTCACCCCGGTGGCCGCAGTGCCGCGAACTCGTCGGTCACCCGCAGCTGCGAATCGGTGAACTGGTACAGCGCCGCCGGCCGCCCGCCGCTGCGGCCGGAGCGGGCGGTGCTGCCGGTCCGGGTGATCACGCCCCGCCGGGCCAGCACCCGCTGCAGGTTGGTGGCGTCGACCTGGTAGCCCAGTGCCGCACTGTAGATGTCGCGCAGTGTCGACACTGCGAACTGCGTTGGCGCCAAAGCGAATCCAATGTTCGTATACGACATCTTGGCGACCAGCCGGGTCCGGGCGTGGGCCACCATCGGGCCGTGGTCGAAGGCCATCGGCGGCAGCGTGTCGACCGGATGCCAGCGGGTGTCGACCGGCAGTTCGGGGGTGGCGGGGGAGGGCACCAGCCCGAGAAAGGTCGACGCGATGGTGCGGGTGCCGGGCACCCGCGCCGGGTCCGAGAACACCGCCAACTGTTCCAGGTGAGCTATCTCACGCAGGTCGACCTTCTCGGCGAGTTGGCGCCGCGCCGAGCTCATCAGATCTTCGTCGTCGCGCACGCCGCCGCCGGGCAGCGACCAGTTGCCCCGCTCCGGGTCCAGTGCCCGCTGCCAGAGCAGCACGTTGAGCCGGGGTTTACCGGAGTTCAAGCCGCCAATTCGGAAGACGACGACGAGCACTTCGTGGGCAGTGCTAGTATGAACCATGTTTTCGATCATAAGTCGAAAACCTGTCCGGCGCGAAAGGATCTCGCCCATGACCATCCTGGACACCATCGGTGCATCGGTAGCCGAACTGACCGCCCGCATCGTCAAGTCACCGGCCGGCTACAGCGGGGTGGAGGCCGACGAAGAGTGGGTCGCCGTGGTCCGCCGGCTCAAAGAGCAGCGCAACGCCACCATCCTGGCGCACAACTACCAGTTGCCGGCCATCCAGGACATCGCCGACTACGTGGGCGACTCGCTGGGGCTGGCCCGGATCGCCGCGCAGGCCCCCGAAGAGACCATCGTGTTCTGCGGCGTGCATTTCATGGCCGAGACCGCAAAGATCCTGTCCCCGGACAAGACCGTGCTGATCCCCGATGCCCGGGCCACCTGCTCGCTGGCCGAGTCGATCACCGCCGAGGATCTGCAGGCCTGGCGCGACGACCACCCCGGTGCCGCCGTGGTGTCCTACGTCAACACCACCGCAGCGGTCAAAGCCCTCACCGACTTCTGCTGCACCTCGTCGAACGCCGTGGACGTGGTCAACGCGATCGACCCCGACCGCGAGGTGCTGTTCCTGCCCGACCAGTTCCTCGGTCAGCACGTGCAGCGGGTCACCGGCCGCAAGAACATGCACATCTGGGCCGGTGAATGCCACGTACACGCCGCGATCAACGGCGACGACCTCGAGGAGAAGGCCCGGCTGAACCCCGATGCCGAACTGTTCGTGCACCCCGAGTGCGGCTGCGCCACCTCGGCGCTGTACCTGGTCGGCGAGGGGCACTTCCCGGCGGAGCGGGTGAAGATCCTGTCCACCGGCGGCATGTTGGAGGAGGCCCGGCGCACCAAGGCCGAGAAAGTGCTGGTCGCCACCGAGATCGGCATGCTCTACCAGCTGCAGAAGGCCGCGCCTGGAGTCGACTTCGAAGCGGTCAACTCCAAGGCGGCCTGCAAGTACATGAAGATGATCACCCCGGCGGCGCTGCTGCGGTGCCTGGTCGAGGGCGCCGACGAGATCCACGTCGACCCGGAGATTTCGCGGCTGGCCCTGCACAGCGTGCAGGCAATGGTGTCTATCGGGCAGTCCAACCCGACCCGCCGGTGAAACCCGACGCCTTCTGGCAACAGCGCGCCGACGTCGTCGTCATCGGCACCGGCGTCGGCGGGCTGTCGGCGGCCCGTGCCGCCCGGGGCTCCGGCCGGGACGTGGTCGTGCTCAACAAAGCCCGTGGTTCGCGCGGTGTGACCGCGACGCACTACGCGCAGGGTGGTATCGCCGTGGTGCTGCCCGGCACCGACGACACGATCGAGGAGCACGTCGCCGACACGCTGGCCGCCGGCGGCGGTCTGTGCGACCCCGACGCGGTGACCTCCATCGTCGCCGACGGCTACCGGGCGGTGGTCGAATTGGCCGGTGCCGGTGCGCTGTTCGACAGGGGCGCGACCGGCGGCTGGGCGCTGACCCGGGAGGGCGGCCACTCGCGGCGCCGAATCGTCCATGCCGGCGGCGACGCCACCGGTGCCGAGGTGCAGCGCGCCCTCGATGCCGCCGCCGCGTCGCTGGACATCCGTCGTGGCCATGTGGCGCTTGCGATTCTGCGCGTGGCCGGCGCGGTGACCGGTGTACTGGTCGGCAACGCCGACGGCATCGGTGTCATCCACGCCCCGTCGGTGATCCTGGCCACTGGCGGACTGGGCCAGCTGTACCGGGCGACCACCAATCCGGGTGGCGCCACCGCGGACGGGGTGGCGCTGGCGCTGTGGGCCGGAGTCGCGGTCAGCGACCTGGAGTTCATCCAGTTCCACCCGACCATGCTGTACGGCGGCCATGCCGGCCGGCGACCCGGTGGCAGACGGCCACTGGTCACCGAGGCCGTTCGCGGCGAGGGCGCGAAACTGGTTGACGCCCGAGGGCGTTCGATCACCGCCGGCGTGCACCCGATGGGGGATCTGGCGCCCCGCGACGTGGTGGCGGCGGCCATCTGCGCCCGGCTGGACGAGACCGGGGACGCCTGCGCCTACCTCGACGCCCGTCACATCGCCGGCTTCGAGACCCGGTTCCCGACCGTCACGGCCGCCTGCCGCGCAGCCGGGATCGACCCGCGCCGCCAGCCGATCCCGGTCACCCCCGGGGCGCACTACAGCTGCGGCGGGGTGGTCACCGATGTCGCCGGCCGCACCGAGCTGCCGGGGCTCTTCGCAGTCGGTGAGGTGGGCCGCACCGGGATGCACGGCGCCAACCGGCTGGCATCCAACAGCCTGCTGGAAGGCCTGGTGGTGGGGGGCCGGGCAGGTGTGGCGGCGGCCGCCCACGCGGCATCGGCGGGACCGGTGCGGGCTGCCCTGCCCGAACCGGTGACCCGTCCCGCGCTGGACCGTGAGGTGCTGCAGCAGGCCATGTCGCACGACGCCTCGGTGGTGCGCGACGCAGACGGGCTGCAGCGGCTGACCGATCTGCTCTCGACCGCCGGCGGCCGCGCGGTGGCGCGGCGATCCGACCTCGAGGATGCGGCGCTGACGCTGACGGCCCGGGTGGTCGCCGCCGCGGCGCTGGCCCGCACCGAGAGCCGGGGCTGCCACCATCGGGCCGAGTACCCTGCGGTCGATCCGCGGCAGGCCCGCAGCTCCGTGGTCCGGTCCGCCGAGGATGCTGTCCGGGTCGAGCAGCCGGCGGCCTGCTGATGGTGCTCTCCGACGCCGAACTCGCCGAAGCAAGGCTGGTCATCACCCGGGCACTCGACGAAGACCTGCGCTACGGCCCCGACGTGACGACAGCGGCGACCGTCCCGGCCGATGCGGTGGCGACCGCGGCGCTGGTGCCCCGCGTGCCCGGTGTGATCGCCGGGGTCGATCTCGCACTGCTGGTACTCGACGAGGTGCTCGGCGCCGACGGCTACCGGGTGCTCGACCGGGTCGACGACGGCGCCCGGCCTGGCCCCGGCGAACCGGTGCTGACGCTGCAGGCCGACACCCGGGGCCTGCTCACGGCCGAGCGCACCATGCTCAACCTGATCTGCCACCTGTCCGGGATCGCCACCGCCACCGCGGCCTGGGTCGATGCCGTGGCCGGCACCGCCGCGCAGATCCGCGACACCCGCAAGACCCTGCCCGGCCTGCGGCTGCTGCAGAAGTACGCGGTCCGGGTCGGCGGCGGGGTCAACCACCGGATGGGGTTGGGTGATGCGGCGCTGATCAAGGACAACCACGTGGCGGCGGCCGGTTCGGTGGTCGCCGCACTGCGGGCGGTCCGCGAGGCGGCCCCCGGCCTGCCCTGCGAGGTCGAGGTGGATTCCCTGGAGCAACTCGATGAGGTGCTGACCGAGAAGCCCGAACTGGTGCTGCTGGACAACTTCCCGATCTGGCAGACCCAGACCGCGGTGCAGCGCCGCGACGCTCAGGCGCCCGCGGTCATGCTGGAGTCATCCGGCGGGCTGACCCTGGCCACGGCGGCCGACTACGCCGGCACCGGCGTGGACTACCTGGCAGTGGGTGCGCTCACCCACTCGGTGCAGGTGCTCGACATCGGTCTGGACATGTAGAGGGCCGGCGCTACGGAGGCGGGCGGCCGAGGAGGGCGCGGGCGTCTTGGATCAACAGCAGCAGATGCATGCGATCCGTCGTTGAGGGCTCGAAGTCGAAGTGGCGGTAGAACGAGCGGGCTTGATCGTGCAGAGCGTGTACCAGCATCGCCCGGATGCCGATCACCTCGGCCGCCTGCACAACGCGGGTGATCGCGTCCCGCAGCAGGTGCTTGCCGAGTCCGCTGCCCTGATCCTCGCTGTCGACCGCCAATCGGGACAGCAGGATCACCGGTATCGGATCGGGCATGTTTTGACGAACCCGTCCCGGCGCCGAATTGCGCCGCACTGCTGCCGATGCCAGCGCGTAGAACCCCACCACACGGCCGTCGCGACAGGTCACGAAGCACCGTGACGCACCTGTGGCATCGTTCGCCAGCGCCCGGGTGCGTAAGTAACGGTTCAGACTGGTTTCGCCGCAATCGAACGCGGTGACGTCGTCATCGCCGCGAATCGGGCGAGGTGTGCTGTAGCCGCTCACGCCTCGGCGTCGAAAACGGACGGCTCGCCGAACAGCTTCTCCAGTCGCGGTTTGGGTGACACAGGTCGGTCCAACGCGGCCAGAAATTCAGTCCACGCCGCGTCGTCGAGTACGAACAGCCGTCGATCGGCGAGTACCTCGCGAGCATGTGCCAGTGTTGCGGTGACGGTGAAGTTGGTGAGATCAGTGCCTTCCGCCTCGGCGGCACGACGGATCAGTGCATCCTGCTCGGCAGTCAGTCGCACGGCGAAGCGCTCCGTTTTCGCTGCCATGCAGCGATTGTCTGCCCGTTAGGCGTACAAGTCAATCAGCCGGCGACGTCCGTCACCAGCACCGCCACCCGCCGGTTCTGCAGGCGCACCGCCATCGGCAACGACGTGTCGGCCGCCCCGACCGGCAGGATCCGCGGGTTGGTGACGTGGACCTCCTGGCGGTAAAGGCGGACGTCGGCCTCGCCCGCGGCCAGCACGTTCTTCACCCAGTCGGCCCTGCCGTGGCCCAGCGCGATCGCCAGCAGGTCACCCTTGCGGTAGGTGGTGACGACCGTTTCGTAAGGCTTGCCCGACTTGCGGCCGCGGTGCTTGATCACCGACGCCCCCGGCATGAACCGTGACGCCCGCTTCATCACCGGGTTCATGTACTTCATCTGGAGCTTGTCCAGCCAGGCCGGGAAGATCGCCGGCACGCTCGGGTCTTTGTCAGCCATCAGAACTCCGTTCCCTCACTTCGGTGCGTATGCGGTCATGCTATGTCCGCGACGAAGATGCCCACCCGCCGCGCGGCCAACCGGGCGACCCACGGCAGACCGCCGGTGTCACCGCCGATCGGCACGATGCGGGGGTTGGTGATGTGCACGTCACGCCGGAACATGCGCACGTCGGCCTCGCCCGCAGCCAGCACGTTCTTCACCCAGTCGGCCCTGCCATGGCCCAGCATCACCGCCAGCAGTGGCCCCTTGCAGAAGGCCCGCACGACCGTTTCGTAGCGGCGGCCCGATTTGCGGCCGCGATGCTCGATGATCGCGAAGGTCGGGAACCGGCCGAGCCGCCGGATCAGCGGACTCTGCACCGTGACCTGAATCCGGTCCAGCCAGTCCGGAAAAATGTACGGGATGCCCGGCTCGCTCTTCGGATGGTCACCGCTGGACATGCAGCCAGCCTAGTGACGCGCGGGGAAATCCGCTTGAACCGTTCTGGGACAATGGTCGGCGTGACCACCGACCCGGGACTGCCGGCCCGCATCGACCTGCGCGGCGCGACGCCGGCCGACCTGTCCCGGGCCGGGCTGCGCGCCGCACTGCCGCGCGGCGGCGTGGATGTCGAGGCGGTGCTGCCGCGGGTGCGGCCCATCGTCGGCGCGGTCGCAGAACGCGGCGCGCAGGCCGCACTGGAGTTCGGCGCGTCCTTCGACCGGGCCCGGCCCGCCACCGTCCGGGTGCCGGCCGCCGCGCTGGAGACCGCCCTGCGCGAGCTTCCCGCCGATGTGCGGGAAGCCCTGGAGGTCGCGATCGCCCGCGCCCGGGCCGTGCACGCCGACCAGCGCCGCACCGAGACCACCACCACGCTGGGCCCGGGCGCGACGGTCACCGAACGCTGGATCCCGGTCGAGCGGGTCGGTCTGTACGTGCCGGGCGGCAACGCCGTCTACCCGTCCAGCGTGGTGATGAACGTGGTACCGGCGCAGGCCGCCGAAGTCGACTCGCTGGTGATCGCCAGCCCACCGCAGGCCTCCCACGGCGGACTGCCGCACCCGACGATTCTGGCCGCCGCGCGGATGCTCGGGGTCGACGAGGTCTGGGCGGTCGGTGGCGCGCAGGCGGTGGCGCTGCTGGCTTATGGCGGTGTGGACGTGGGGGACGCGGCCGGCGCCGAGCTGGCACCGGTCGACATGATCACCGGGCCCGGCAACATCTACGTGACCGCGGCCAAGCGGCTGTGCCGCTCCCGGGTCGGCATCGACGCCGAGGCCGGCCCGACCGAGATCGCCATCCTGGCCGACGACACCGCCGACCCGGCGCACCTCGCCGCAGACCTGATCAGCCAGGCCGAGCACGACGAACTCGCGGCCTGTGTGCTGGTCACTCCCAGCGTCACGCTCGTCGAGGCCACCCAGGCCGCGGTCACCGACCAGTTGGCCGGCACCACGCACCACCAGCGGGTCACCGCCGCGCTGCGCGGGCCTCAGTCGGCGATAGTGCTTGTCGACGACCTGGACGCCGGCATCCGGGTGGTCAACGCCTACGCCGCCGAGCACCTGGAGATCCAGACCGCCGATGCATCCGCTGTGGCGGGCCGGATCCGTTCGGCCGGAGCGATTTTCGTCGGCCCATGGGCGCCGGTCAGCCTCGGCGACTACTGCGCCGGCTCCAACCACGTGTTGCCGACCGCGGGCTCGGCCCGCTACTCCAGCGGGCTTTCGGTGCAGACCTTCCTGCGCGGGATTCACGTCGTCGACTACACCGAGGCGGCACTGAAGGACGTCGCCGGCCACGTGATCGCACTGGCGCAGGCCGAAGAGCTGCCCGCGCACGGTGAGGCGGTCCGGCGGAGGTTCGAGCGATGACCATCCCCGGCCGGCAGCCGAGCCTCGACGATCTGCCGCTGCGCGAGGACCTGCGCGGCAAATCGCCTTACGGTGCACCACAACTGAAGGTTCCGGTGCAGCTGAACACCAACGAGAACCCGTACCCACCTACGGTGGCGCTGGTCGACGACGTGGCCCGCTCGGTGCGCGACGCCGCAACGGACCTGCACCGCTACCCGGACCGCGACGCGGTCGGGTTGCGCACCGACCTGGCCGGCTACCTGACCCGGCAGACCGGGGTGCCGATCGGCGTGGACAACGTCTGGGCGGCCAACGGCTCCAACGAGATCCTGCAGCAACTCCTGCAGGCGTTCGGCGGACCCGGGCGCACCGCGATCGGTTTCGTGCCGTCGTACTCGATGCACCCGATCATCGCCGGCGGCACCCAGACCGAATGGCTGGTCGCCAACCGCACCGACGACTTCGGCCTGGACATCGGGGTGGCCGTCGCCGCCATCACCGAGCGGCGGCCCGACGTGGTCTTCGTCACCAGCCCGAACAACCCTTCCGGGCAGAGTGTTTCGCTGGCCGAGCTGCGGATGCTGCTGGACGCGATGGCGGGCGGCATCCTGATCCTCGACGAGGCCTACGGCGAATTCTCCGACCGGCCCAGTGCGATCGAGCTGATCGGGCAGTATCCGGCCCGGCTCGTCGTCACCCGCACCATGAGCAAGGCGTTCGCCTTCGCGGGCGGGCGCCTCGGGTATCTGGTCGCCGCGCCGGCGGTGATCGAGGCCATGCTGTTGGTGCGGCTGCCCTACCACCTTTCATCGGTGACCCAGGCGGCCGCCCGCGCCGCGCTGCGGCACGCCGACGACACCCTCGGCAGCGTCGCCAAGCTGATCGCCGAACGTGATCGGGTGTCAGCGGCCCTGTCCGGCATGGGGTTTCGGGTGATCCCCAGTGACGCCAACTTCGTTCTGTTCGGCCGATTCGCCGATGCCGCGAAGACCTGGCAACGCTACCTGGATGCCGGAATCCTGATCCGCGATGTCGGCATCGGGGGCTACCTGCGCAGCACCGTCGGCCTGCCGGAGGAGAACGACGCGCTGCTGGCTGTCAGCCGGCGTCTTGCCACCACCGAATTAGCCCAGCCGTTAGGAACCCCGTGACAGAGCACCGCCGCGCCCGCGTGGAGCGCCAGACCCGCGAATCCGACATCGTCGTCGAACTCGACCTCGACGGCACCGGCATCGTCGACGTCGACACCGGGGTGGCGTTCTACGACCACATGCTGACCGCGCTGGGCAGTCACGCCAGCTTCGACCTGACGATTCGGGCCCGCGGCGACGTCGACATCGAGGCGCATCACACCGTCGAGGACACCGCCATCGTGCTGGGCCAGGCACTCGCGCAGGCGCTCGGCGACAAGACCGGCATCCGTCGCTTCGGCGACGCCTTCATCCCGATGGACGAAACCCTCGCCCACGCCGCCGTCGACGTCTCGGGGCGGCCGTACTGTGTGCACACCGGTGAGCCGGACCACCTGCAGCACACCACGATCGCCGGTAGCGCGGTGCCCTACCACACCGTGATCAACCGGCACGTCTTCGAGACGCTGGCGACCAACGCGCGGATCGCGCTGCACGTGCGGGTGCTCTACGGGCGCGACCCGCACCACATCACCGAGGCGCAGTACAAGGCGGTCGCCCGTGCGCTGCGCCAAGCCGTCGAACCCGACCCCCGGGTGTCGGGTGTGCCGTCCACCAAAGGCAGCCTGTGAAATCGGTTGTCGTCCTGGACTACGGGTCCGGCAATCTCCGGTCGGCGCAGCGCGCCCTGCAGCGGGTAGGGGCCGCAGTCGAGGTGACGGCCGACGCGGATGCCGCACTGGCCGCCGACGGGCTGGTGGTGCCCGGCGTCGGCGCGTTCGCGGCCTGCATGACCGGCCTGCGGGCCGTCAACGGCGACAAGATCATCGCCGAGCGACTGCAGCGTGGGCGGCCGGTGCTGGGGGTGTGCGTGGGGATGCAGATCCTGTTCGCCCACGGCGTCGAATTCGGTGTCGATTCACCGGGCTGCGGTCAGTGGCCGGGAGCGGTCACCCGACTGGATGCCCCGGTGGTTCCGCACATGGGCTGGAATGTGGTGGACGCGGCGGCGGGCAGCACCCTGTTCGCCGGTCTGAGCGCCGACACCCGGTTCTACTTCGTGCACTCCTACGCCGCTCAGGTGTGGGAGGGCGATCCCGGCGCGCTGCTGACCTGGGCGACCCATCGGGTACCGTTCCTGGCTGCCGTCGAAGACGGGCCGTTGGCCGCCACCCAGTTTCACCCCGAGAAGAGCGGGGACGCCGGAGCGGCACTGTTGAGCAATTGGGTGGAGGCGCTATGAGCACGTCGTTGGTTCTGTTGCCCGCTGTCGACGTGATCGGCGGCCGGGCGGTCCGGTTGGTGCAGGGCAAGGCGGGCAGCGAAACCGAGTACGGCTCGGCGCTGGATGCCGCGTTGGCCTGGCAGCGCGACGGTGCCGAATGGATCCACCTGGTCGACCTGGACGCGGCGTTCGGGCGCGGCTCCAACCGCGAACTGCTGGCCGAGGTGGTCGGCCGACTGGATGTGGCGGTGGAACTCTCCGGCGGTATCCGCGACGACGAATCGCTGGCGGCCGCGCTGGCCACCGGCTGCGCGAGGGTCAACCTCGGCACCGCGGCGCTGGAGAACCCGGCCTGGTGCGCGCGAGCGATGGCCGAACACGGGGAGAAGGTCGCCGTCGGACTCGATGTCCAGATCGTCGATGGGGAGCACCGGTTGCGGGGCCGGGGCTGGGAGACCGACGGCGGAGAGTTGTGGCCGGTAGTGGACCGCCTTGACCGCGAAGGGTGCTCACGTTTCGTCGTCACCGACGTCACCAAGGACGGCACATTGGGCGGTCCTAATCTCTCCCTGCTCGCCGATGTCGCCTGTCGCACCGAAACGCCGGTGATCGCCTCCGGCGGGGTGTCCAGCCTGGACGATCTCCGTGCCATCGCCACGCTCATCGACGCCGGAGTGGAGGGGGCCATCGTCGGAAAGGCGCTCTACGCGGGACGGTTCACGCTGCCCCAGGCGCTGGCCGCGGTGCGGGAGTAGGCGGCGTTGGACAGCAAAGATCTGGACGGATTGGTCGCCGAGGCGTCGGCGGTCCTCGATGCCGCAGCCGAGCCCTTTGTCGCCGGCCACCGAGCCGACTCGGCGGTTCGCAAGGGCGGCAACGATTTCGCCACCGAGGTCGATCTCGCCCTGGAACGCCAGATCACCGATGCCTTGGTTGCGGCGACCGGAATCGGTGTGCACGGCGAGGAATTCGGCGGCCCGCCCCTGGACTCGACGTGGGTGTGGGTGCTCGACCCGATCGACGGAACATTCAACTACGCCGCCGGATCCCCGATGGCCGCCATCCTGCTGGGCCTGCTGCACGACGGTGAGCCGGTGGCGGGCCTGACCTGGCTGCCCTTCCTCGACCAGCGCTACACCGCGGTGACCGGCGGCCCGCTGATCAGCAACGGGGTGGTGCAGCCGAGCCTGGATCGCGCCGAGTTGGCGCATTCGCTGGTCGGTATCGGCACCTTCAATGTCGAGTGGCGCGGGCGGTTTCCGGGCCGGTACCGATTGGCGGTGCTGGAGAACTTGAGCCGGGTGACCTCGCGACCGCGGATGCACGGCGCCACCGGAATCGACCTGGCGTATGTGGCCGGCGGGATTCTCGGCGGGGCGATCAGCTTCGGCCACCACGTCTGGGATCACGCCGCCGGAGTGGTGCTGGTACGGGCCGCCGGCGGTGTGGTGACGGACCTGTCCGGAGCGAACTGGACGCCTCAGTCGCGCTCGGCGCTGGCCGGCGCACCCGGAGTGCATGCCCAGATACTGGACATCGTGCGCGATGTCGGCCGGCCGGAGGATCACTGAGATGAGTGCAGACAGCGACGTCGCGGTGCGGGTGATCCCGTGTCTGGACGTCGACGCCGGCCGGGTCGTCAAGGGCGTCAACTTCGAGAACCTGCGGGACGCCGGCGATCCCGTCGAACTGGCCGCCGCCTACGACGCAGAGGGCGCCGACGAGCTGACCTTTCTCGACGTGACCGCGTCGTCGTCGGGGCGGACCACCATGGTGGAGGTGGTGCATCGCACCGCCGACCAGGTGTTCATCCCGCTCACCGTGGGCGGCGGGGTGCGCACCGTCGCCGATGTCGACGTGCTGCTGCGGGCCGGGGCGGACAAGGTGTCGGTGAACACCGCCGCGATCGCACGCCCTGAATTGTTGGCCGAACTGGCACGACAATTCGGCTCGCAGTGCATCGTGTTGTCGGTCGACGCCCGCACCGTACCGGCAGGTTCGCCACCCACGCCGTCGGGCTGGGAGGTCACCACTCACGGCGGGCGGCGGGGCACCGGCATCGACGCCGTCGAGTGGGCGGTCCGCGGCGCCGACCTCGGCGTGGGGGAGATCCTGCTGAACTCGATGGACGCCGACGGCACCAAGGCCGGGTTCGACCTGCCGATGCTGCGCGCGGTGCGTGCCGCGGTGAGCGTGCCGGTGATCGCCAGCGGCGGTGCGGGAGCGGCGGAGCATTTCGCACCGGCCGTTTTCGCCGGGGCCGATGCGGTGCTGGCGGCCAGCGTGTTTCACTTCCGCGAGTTGAGCATCGGCCAGGTGAAGGCGGCCATGGCCGCCGAAGGGATCACCGTGCGATGACACTGGATCCGGCGGTCGCCGCCCGACTCAAGCGCAACACCGACGGACTGTTCGCCGCAGTGGTGCAGGAGCGCGGGACCGGCGCTGTGCTGATGGTCGCCTGGATGGACGACGCCGCGTTGGCGCGCACCCTCGAAACCCGTGAGGCGACCTATTTTTCACGCTCGCGCGGTGAGCAGTGGGTCAAGGGCGCGACGTCGGGGCACACCCAGCACGTGCATTCGGTGCACCTGGACTGCGACGGAGACACCGTGCTGCTGGAGGTCGACCAGGTCGGCGGGGCCTGTCACTCCGGCGACCACAGCTGCTTCGACGCCGACGTGCTACTGGCGCCGGAGGTGGATCGGTAGGGGCGCGTCGACAGTCTTCGGCGGTCGGGGAGCGACGGCCTGGCTGCGCACCCGCGGTGAGCGCGAGCGGGTCCAGGCGGTGGCCCGCTCTGCTGCGCGCTCCCCGGTCGGATGACGCCGCAGCGCACCTGGGCGAGCCACCGGTTTCCCACCGGGACGCCGTGACAGCGGGCTGGCGGGTGCCCGGCTGTGGGCCGGCCACCTGGTGGTTCTCCTCCGACGGATCCGGGCGGTTCGACCTGGCACCCGCCAGCCGGCGCCCACTGCAATCATCACTGGAAACTTCTGACCTGACTTAGGTCATGGTCGGCGAATTTTCCTTCCCGCGGTCCTCTGACCTGCTT
>CAZGGK010000011.1:73157-85104 GCA_964525125.1 uncultured Mycobacterium sp. | reverse complement strand
GCACAGACTGAACCACACCGCGACAGCGCGAACTGGTTTAGCGGAAGTAGGCCATTACTATTTGAACCGATACGATACGGCGGCTCATGGCGCGCAAGTCTGGCAACAGTTATCCCGGCGCGTCCCGGCAAATGCCCTCAACACAGATTCAATGAGTTAGATACGGTATTTAATTCGAGCGATGCCAAAGATCAAATAAGTGTTTTTAACATGAAATAGATGCTTTTATAATCGTTAAACATCGATAATTGAGCACCTTATTAAACCGACCTTCATAATTTCCGCATTAATCTCGCATTAAGTATATGACATACCGTGGATCAAACAGTTATTTCTATATTTCTATGCTTCTGCTGTGTTTAATACACTTCTGACCACATTCAACCGCTCTGGAGGCTCGGTCGGCCCAACATCAGGGCGCCGGCATCACTGCGCCTGGGTCCTGGCGCAGCCATCGCGGCGCGATGGCAGGGCCTACCTGCCCGCCCACACAGCGCCGCGCTGCCCAGGGCCCTCACAACCCCAACACCACTGCGAAATGCGCGCAGTGCCCCAATCCCGACATGGAGTCCGGACAGGGAAGAAAGCCGGTAAGAGATACACACCCGCGCCCGCCAAGAGCAGCGCCCGCACCCACCACAAGCACGCCCACCACAAACACCCCCACCACAAACACCCCCACCACAAACACGCCCACCACAAACACCCCCACCACAAACACCCCCACCACATACACCCAGCGCCCACCCCCACCGCAAACCACCCGCGCCCACGCTCTCCACCAGGGAAACCACACCCACCCCCTCAGAGCACCACAAGAACGGGAAAGCCCCGCACGCGGGGCGTGCGGGGCTTTCTCCGTATTCAGCGCAGTTACTACGGCGTGCCGTTGGCACCCGCGGTACCGGCCGCACCCGCGGTGGCACCGGTGCCAGCGGTACCGGCAGCACCGCCGAGGCCGCCCTTGCCAGCGGCGACACCGTTGCCGCCGGCGCCGCCGTTGCCCGCCGCGCCACCGGTGGTGGCACCACCGCCGGTGGCGTTACCGCCGGCACCGCCGACGCCACCGGCGCCGCCGTTGCTGCCGGCAGCCGTCCCGGTACCGCCCTTGCCGCCGGTGCCACCGGCACCACCGGTCGCGGCTGCGGTGGACGTGGCTGCACCGGCACCGCCGTTGCCGCCCTTACCACCGGTACCGCTGTCCGTGGCCCCGCCGGCACCGCCGTCGCCGCCCTTGCCATTGGCAATGGCCTGGTCGCTGGTGCCGCCGCCACCGCCGTTACCACCGACGCCGCCGTTGCCGCCACCGGTGCCGCCGGCACCGCCGGCGCCGCCGTTGCCGCCATCGGCAACCACACTGCCCGCACCGGTGGCAGCGCCACCGTTGCCGCCGTTACCACCGTTGCCGCCGGTACCACCGGGAAGCAGGACAGCCTTGCCGTCGCCGCCGGTGATGCTGACCCCGTTGCTGCCGACACCGCCTGCACCGCCGACGCCGCCCTTGCCGGCGGTGAAGCCCGCACCGGCCGAACCGCCGTTGCCGCCGGCGCCACCGTTGCCGCCGTTGCTGGCAGCCGGACCGAGTGCCGCGTTGCCGCCGTCGCCACCCTTACCGCCCGCACCGGCAGTGGTGTGACCCGCGTCGGCCGCCGCGCCGACGCCGCCGGCGCCGCCGTTGCCCGCCGTGGCACCAGCACCCATCTTGCCGACCGTGACCGCGTCGCCGGCCTTCTGGACGCCGCCCAGACCGGCTGCGCCGGCGTCGCCGCCCCTACCACCGGTGCCGCCAGCACCCGAGTTGGTGCCCGCGACACCAACCACACCGGAGCCGCCGTTGCCACCGTTGCCGGCGTTGCCGCCGGCGCCCGGGGCCGCACCGGTGCCGCCGGCACCGCCGGCACCGCCGTTGCCGCCGTCGCCGCCGGCCTTGTCGATGCCGTCGGCACCCTTGCCGCCGTTGCCGCCGTTGCCGGCCGCGCCCACAGCACCGGCCTTGCTGGCCGAGTCGGTGCCGGCCGCGCCGCCGTTACCGCCGGTGCCGCCGGCGCCACCGTTGCCGCCGTTGCCGGTCGTCGGGGTGACCGCCGTGGACTGGTTGGTGCCGTCGGCGCCGTTGCCGCCGTTGCCGGCCGCGCCACCGTTGCCGGCGGTCAGGCCGCCGGTGCTGCCGGCACCGCCGTTGCCGCCGTTACCGCCGGTGCCACCGTTGTTGCCGCCGGCCAGCGAGAAGCCCTTGCCGCCTGCGCCGCCGGCACCGCCGTCAGCGCCGCCGCCGGCCTTGCCGCTGCCACCGAGCAGGGCCGCACCGGCCTTGCCGGCGTCGCCGCCGTTGCCGCCGTTGCCGCCGTTCAGGTTGCTCGCGGTGCCGTCGCCACCGTTGGCACCCGCGCCGCCGCCACCGGCGTTGCCGCCGTTCAGGCCGCTGCCGCCGGCGCCGCCGTTACCGCCGTTACCGCCGACCCCGCTGGCCGCCAGCGCACCGGCACCACCGGCACCGCCGGCGCCACCGTTGCCCACGGTGCCCGCGGCCCCCGCCGCGCCACCGATCAAGCTGCCGTGACCGCCGGCGCCAGCGGCGCCACCGGCACCGCCGTTGCCGCCGTTGCCACCGTTGGCGGCCGCGTCGGTACCGCCGGCAACACCGGCGAGGCCGACCGCACCGGCGCCACCGACGCCACCGTTACCGCCGTTGCCGGCCGTGCCGAACAGCATGCCGGCGTTGCCGCCGTTGCCACCGGCGCCGCCAGCGCCACCGTTGCCGCTGCCACCGTTGGCGAAGGTGCCCAGCGCGCCGGCGACACCCATGACGCCGTCGCCGCCGTTGCCGAACAGGATGGCGTTGCCGCCGCTGCCGTCCAGGTGGCCGCCCACGGCACCGTCGCCGAACAGGATGCCGCCGTCGCCGAGGTTGTAGCCGAAGCTCAGGAAGGACAGCAGCGACGTGTTGGTGCCGGTCCACGTCTGGCCCAGCAGGCCGTAGGTGTCACCCACGGTGTAGCCGTCACCGACCAGGTTCACGCCGACCAGGAACTGGGTCGGCAGGTTCACCAGGTCGAAGAAGATGTTGTGACCGAACGCAGCCGGGAAGGCGGCGTCGGCGGCGCCCAGCGCGGCGGCCAGGTCGGCACCACCCAGGTCGCCCAGGTCGCCGACCGGAAGCCCGCCACCGTCGGAGATGTCGACCAGCGAGTTGAGCACTGCGTCCAAGCCGAAGTCATCGGCGTGGGCGACCGGGGCGGCGGCCAGCGGCGCCATCCCGAACGCTAAAAAGGCACCGACCGAGCTGGCGGCACCTGCGACACGACGGCGGGCGCGCTGCCCGCTGTTGTCCTGACGGCTCATGTTTGTTACCCCTCCTGTGCTGTGAAACTGCCCTTTTGGACAGCCCATCGTTCTCAGTGGGTTTTAACCTAGCCGTCATCGGGGTCCGATGCCAGCGTAAATTCAGAAATCGTTGTGAACGGACGGGAAACGTTTCCCGACACCCCGGTAGCTACCCCGTGCTGACCTGCGACTTTCAGGTGCGTAAGTTTCATGATGTGACGACGATCACATCTGAGTGTTCGCCGTGTCGAGCGCCTGCCGCCGCCCGGAGAACGCCGCGCCGAGCCCTGCCCTGGCCTCCAGATCAGATGCCTGAACTGGGAAGATCCTTCTCCCGAGCGGTGCGCCGAGGCGGCGGGGCAACGCCCGGGCCGACATCACGCACCGTCGACGGCCGGCCCCCCGGGGTGTCGCCGGACCCCCCGAGGGCTTCCCCATTACGTCATCACCGGCGCGAAGCATTCCGTCACCGCGGCAGCGGCAAGGAGGTAATTAAAAAGACTTCCTATATATAGCGCAACATAAGAGTTACCCGAGGGAGCGGGCCGAGGCACCCGCACCGACCCCGGACCCCACGGACCCGCACAGAAAAAGGCCCGGCGACGCGCTAAACCACCGCGCGTCGCCGGACCCCATCAGAGCCTGAAAGGACTAGCCCTCCGAACCGCCCCCGCCGCTACCGGCCAGGGCCATCGACACGAAGTCGAGCCGCCACAGCGACTGGAACAGCTTGCGGCCGAACTTCTCCAGGTCGGACGCGCTGGCCCGCGGCGAACCGCCGGTGTGCGACACCCGCTCGGCGATCTCCCGGATGGTCTTGCGGCCGTCGATGTACTGCACGAACGGCAGCTGAGCCGGGTTGAGCCCCATCCGCCAGCCTGGCCGGAAGATCTCGCTGCCGGACAGCCCGCAGCGCATCCGGAACAGCGGCACGTAGTCCAGGCTGGCCGCCGTCGAGAAGTCGACCACATAGTTGGCCTTCGGCCGGTCGGACCGGCACGCCATGAAGAAGTGCCGGGCGTTCTGGGTGCGGATGCGCTCCATCACCGACCAGATCTTCTCCTCCGGCAGCGCGCTGACGGCCTGGTAGAAGCCGCCGGCGGTGCCGGACAGGTCATGCAGGTAGTACGGCGCCTTGAGCAGCCAGCCCTGGAAGTCCAGCCCGGCCGAGTTCGCCAGGTCGATACAGCCGTCGACGTCGTAGCTCTGCTGGCGGCCGTGCAGGAACGTGTCCACCAGGCCGGCGTCGGACGGCAGGTCGCCGGCGATCTTGATGTAGCCCTGCACCGGGTGGTCCGGCGCCAGGTTGGCGATGGTCTCCCGGAC
The DNA here is from genome assembly GCA_964525125.1 of uncultured Mycobacterium sp. Classification (GTDB taxonomy): domain Bacteria; phylum Actinomycetota; class Actinomycetes; order Mycobacteriales; family Mycobacteriaceae; genus Mycobacterium. The sequence goes on along the minus strand of CAZGGK010000011.1, from coordinate 80,454 downwards.
CACCGCGATCGAGGCGTCGTCCTGACGCAGCCCCAGGTCCTGGAAGACCGACTCCAGAATCTCGATGCCCACCCGGCCGTACTTGGCGTAGAGCATGATGGCGGCGACGCCGTCCGGGCGCAGCACCTCGGCGATCGCCTTCATGCCGGCCTTCGGGTCGGCCATGTGGTGCAACACCCCGGTCGACATCACCAGGTCGAAGTCCATGCCCAGCGTCTTGAGTTCCTCGATGGGCAGCAGATTCAGCTCCAGGTTCCACAGCCCGTGCTTGTCCTTGAGGTACTGCTGGTGGTTCAGCGACGGCTGGCTGACGTCGACGGCCACCACCCGCGCGGCGGGGTTGTTGTAGGCGATCACCGCGGCCTGGTTGGTGCCGCAGCCCGCGATCAGGATGTCGGCGTCGGGCTTGTACTCCCGGTCCGGCCACAGGATGCGGTGCGCGTGGCTCGGGTCGAACCACTCCCAGTTGTTGTCCACCCAGCCCGACAGGTCCTGGATCGGTGGCGGGTAGGAATACCGCTCGTACTGGCTGGAGACGATGTCGGCGCGCGGGTCGTCGGTCACGTCGGTGGGGCTCCTTCTTGCGTGATTATTTAGGTCGATTGAGGAACTGATTTTAGACATGGACGCTGCGGGCCCGCCGATCGGGTGGGCCCCCTGTTCGGGTCGGTGCGCAGGCTATCCGGGCTGGCCGGGTTTTCCGGGCTGACCGGGGGTTCCGCCGGGTCCGGCCGCACCGCCCTGCCCGCCCTGGCCGGGTTCGCCACCGGCACCGGGCGCTCCACCGGCCCCGCCGTTTCCGCCGTTTCCGCCGTTGCCACCGGCCCCGCCGTTCCCGCCGGCCCCGCCGGCGCCGCCTTTGCCGCCGGCGCCGCCCTTACCGCCCTGGCCGCCCTGACCGCCTCTGCCGCCCGCACCGCCCTGCCCGCCGGCACCGGGGGCGCCGTCCGCGCCGGGCGCACCATCGGCGCCGGGTGCGCCATCCGCGCCATCGGCGCCGGGTGCGCCGTCGGCACCGGACCGACTGGTGCCTCCGGCACCGCCGTCGTCGCCGTCGGCGCGGGTGTGACCGGGGGCCACCGAATCGAATCCGGCGCCGCCGTCGTCGCCCCGGGGAGCGTCAAGGGGTGCGTTGATCATGGGGCCGACGATAGCCGGGCCGGTATCGGTCCCGGCGGGCGCGGCACCGGCGGCGGCCATCGGCAGCATCGCCGCGGCCAGGAAGGTGGCGGCGCCAAGCCCGATCTGCCGCGCCGGCCGCATGTCGCTGCTCATCGGCCAGCGGCCCCGCCCGGCATTGTGCTGACGAACCATCGGTTGTGCCTTCCTGTCGGGCATCAAGACTGCGATCGGGATTTCAGGTCGCATCAGCCTACAGTGCGGTTGCTAAGCATTTGCTAAAACCTCGGATTCGCCAGGGCCGCCGCAACGTGCGCCGATCGGGGGCTTTGCTCGGCAGCTCGGTCGCGGACCCACGGCCGAGCACACCGGCCGGGTTGCCGGTAGGCTGAACCGGTCGTCGTCGCGCTCTGCACGGCGCATGGCTCACGAGGGGACCCGCAACATGAACTTCCAGTCTTTGACCCGACTGTCCACCGCCGTCGGCGGGCTGACCCTGGCGTTGACCGCCGGGGCCGGAGTCGCGGCCGCAGCGCCCGATCTGGGTCCGATCATCAACACCACCTGCAGCTACAACCAGGTGATCTCGGCACTCAACGCGGAGAACCCCGGCGCGGCCGCGGACCTCAACACCTCGCCGGCCGCCCAGTCGATGCTGCGCAACTTCCTGCGGGCCGGGCCGGAGAAGCGCCAGGAGATCGCCACCTGGATCGAGGGCATGCCCGAGGCGCAGCAGTACGTCGGGACCATCGTCAGCGTCGCCGGCAGCTGCAACAACTACTGAACCGGTGGGCGCACGCGACAGGGTGCTGATCACGGCCGCTGAGCTGGCCGGGCACATCCGGGCCGGCCGGCCGGTCACCATCTTGGACGTGCGCTGGAGCCTGGACGCTCCCGACGGGCGGGCCGCCCACCTGGCCGGGCACCTGCCCGGCGCGGTCTACGTGCCGCTCGAGGACGAGTTGAGCGACGCGGCCGTCACCGGCCGGGGCCGGCACCCGCTGCCGACCGGGCGGAACCTGGAGGCCGCCGCGCGCCGGTGGGGGGTGCGGCGGGAGAAACTGGTGGTCGCCTACGACGACTGGAACCGGGTCGGCTCCGGGCGGGCGTGGTGGTTGCTGACGGCGTCCGGGCTGAGAAACGTCCGCATCCTGGACGGCGGGCTGGCGGCGTGGCAGGCGGCCGGCCTGCCGGTGGAGACCGGGCCGGTCACACCGACGCCCGGCAACGTCACCGTGCTGCACGAGGACATGTACGACAGCAGCCTGCCCACCCTGACCGCGGCCGAACTCGACACGGTGACGCTGTTCGACGCGCGGTCCGCGGAACGCTTCCGCGGCGAGGCCGACGGGGTCGACGCCGTTGCCGGCCACATCCCCGGCTCTGCGAGCCTGCCGTGCACCGCGCTGCTGAACCCCGACGGCACGTTCCTGGGTGACGACGCGCTGGCCGCGCTCTTCCCCGCTGCCGGCGACGGCCCGGTGGGCGCGTCGTGCGGTTCTGGTCTCAGCGCGACGGTGCTGGTGGCGGGGCTGGCCACGCTCGGCCGATCGGCGGCCCTGTATCCCGGGTCCTGGTCGGAATGGACCTCGGACCCGTCGCGTCCGGTCGCACGCGGTTCCGCATGAAGACGGCCCCATGAAGACGGCCCCATGAAGACGGCCGTTGTGCTGGGTGCCGGCGCCGGCGGGGTGGCGGCGGCGCGGCGGCTGCGGTCGGTGTTGCCGTCTGATGATCGGGTGGTGCTGATCGACCGGTCCTTCACCGGCAACCTGGGCCTGTCGTCGCTGCGGGTGCTGCGCGGCTGGCGTCGCCCCGAGGACGTGGTTCAGCCGTTGGGCGCCGACGCCCTGCCTGGGGTGGTGCGGGTGGCCGGCGAGGTGATCGGCGTCGACACCGACACCCGCACCGTGCGTTATGACGGAAACGACTCTGGCGCAATGCTTTACGACGGACTTGTGGTGGCGCTGGGCGCCGGGATGTCCACCGCGGCGGTGCCCGGGCTGGACGCTTGCACGGCACGCGGGGTCGCCGGTGAGTTCTACACCGTGGCCGGTGCTGCCGAACTGCACCGGCGGGTGGACGCTCTGGTGTCCGGCCGGATCGTGGTGCTGATCCCGGCGGTGCCGTTCCGCTGCCCGCCCGCCCCCTACGAGGCGGCGTTTCTGATCGCCGACCAGCTCGGCGAACGGTTCACCGGCGGAGCGGTCCGGGTGGACGTGGTCACCTGCGAGCCGCGGCCGGTGGCGGTCGCCGATACCGCGGTCGGCACCACCGTGGTGGATCTGCTGGCCGGGCCGGGCATCGGCTTCCACCCCGAAAAGAAGTCCCCCGCAATCGATCCCGACGCCCGCACGGTCCGCTTCGCCGACGGTGGCGCGGAGACCTTCGACCTGCTGGCGGTGGTGCCGCCGCACGTCTCCCCCGCCGCGGCGCTGCTGCCCGGCCTGGCCGGTGCCGGCGGCTGGATCCCGGTCGACCCCTCGACGCTGGCCACCGCCGTGCCCGGGGTCTGGGCGGTCGGCGACGTCACCGCGCTGCCGCTGGCCCACGGCCTGCCCGCGCCCAAGGCCGGGTTCATCGCCGAGAACGCCGGTGTCGTGGCAGCCGACCAGCTGGCCCGCCACCTGGGTTACGACGCCGCCGACACCCGGCTGACCGCCGAGGGCGGCTGCATCGTGGAGGTCGGCGGCGGCCTGGCCGCCAAGATCGCCGGCGACTTTCTGGCCGCCCCCGTCCCGGCGGTCTCGCTGTACGGGCCGACCGCTGAGTTCCACGCCGAGAAAGCGCAGTTGGAGAGCGACTGGCTGGCGGGTCGGGGTTAGCCGGCGGCCAGGCCCTCGATGAGCTTGACTATCCGCTGCTGGCCCGCCGCCGTGGCGTCCAGCGCTCCTCGGATTGCGATGAAGCCGTTGTCCACCTGACTGAAGCGGCTGTTCATCTCGGCACGCAGATCGTTGAGGTCTTGGCGCATCGCGTTGAAGCCGGCCGTGGCTGCCCGGCGGAAGTCGCGCAATTCAGCGCCGAAATCCGCGACGTCGCGGTCGGCGGCGCCGGCGAGCACCCGCGCTGCGGCGGCGTCGTGCGCACTGGCCCGGACCCGCCGATTCAGGTCCCGGACCTGCGACTCCAGGTTGGTGACGCGGTCGTCCAGGTTCTCCGGGTCCATGCCGGGAGCGTAGTCGCTGTGCCCGTCGGTGCGCACTTCACCGACCCATGGGGACACCCGTCTCTACCGGCGCAGTGCCAGCCGGATGCGCGACTCCAAGCCGAGCAGGCGCCGCCGGAACACGCACGGCCGGCACGCACGGGGTCAGCTGCCGGAAAGGCCCTCGATGAGCTCGACAATCCGCTGCTGGCCCGCCGCCGTGGCGTCCAGCGCTCCGCGGATTGCGATGAACCCGCCGTCCACCTGATCGAAGCGATGATTCACCTGCTTGAAGCGATCATTCATGTCTTCGCGCAGGGCATTGAAGCTGGCCGCCGTCGCCCGGCGGAAGCCGCTCAGCTCACCGCCGAAGCCGCTCAGTTCACCGCGGAAGCCGCTCAGCTCACCGCGGAAGTCGCGCAACTCGGCGTTGAAATCCGCGACGTCGCGGTCGGCGGCGCCGGCGAGCACCCGCGCCGCGGCGGCGTCCTGCTCACTGGCCCGCACCCGCTCATTCAAGTCGCGGACCTGCGACTCCAGGTTGGTGACGCGGTCCTCGATGTCTTCGGGATCCATGACGAAACCCTAGCGCGGTTTACCGGCGGCGGGCGCCGGTCTATCCACAGGCGTCTGGCGTCAGCTCGGAACTGATCCCGCCGCGGCATGGGAATACCTGCCCGATACAAGCTCTCCCGGATCGGCCATCGGGAGTTCGGCGAGAAGTCGGCGCATGAGGTCGTCCCCGTGCGGGCTGCACGGCCATGACGCAGTGCCGTGTAACCGTTTGCCACCGGAGAAGGCAATGGCCGTTGCTGTTGTCGTGATCGCGCGGACTAGGTGCCGGGCAGGCCGTCGATCCCGTTGCCGCCGGTGCCGCCGGCGCCGCCCTTGCCGCCCTTGCCGATGTTGCCGCCGTCGCCGCCGTTGCCGCCGTTGCCGCCGGTGCCGGTCGGGTTGTCGTAGCCGTCACCGCCCTGGCCGCCGTTGCCGGCCGGGCCGGTCGCGTATTTCCCGTTGTCACCGGGCGTGATGGCCGGGCCGCCCTTACCGATGGTGCCCTGCGAGGCGCCGCTGCCGCCGGCGCCGCTGTTGCCGCCGAAGCCGCCGTTGCCGCCGTTGGGGTTGCCCAAGACGCCGGCCGCGCCCGCGCCGCCGTCACCGGGTGTGCCGCCGTCGCCGCCGTTACCGCCGGCGCCGGCGTAGCCGTTCGAGCCGGTGCTGCCGGAGCCTCCGGCGGTCCCGCCGCCGATTCCGCCGTTGCCGCCCTTGCCGCCACCACCGCCGGCACCGGAGCTGCCGCCGTCGCCGCCGGCGCCGTCCTGGCCGAGGTGCCCGGCCTGGCCCCACACGCCAGCCGCACCCGCGGCGCCGGTGCCGCCGTTGCCGCCGTTCGCGCCGCTGCCCGCGTTGCCGCCGTCGCCGCCGTTGCCAGAGATCGAGCCGCCCAGGCCGCCGTTGCCGCCGTTGCCGCCGGCACCACCCTGCTGGCCGATATCGCCGGAGTTGCCCGCGCCGTTGGTGCCCGTGCCGACGCCGTTGTTGCCGGTGCCGCCGGCCGTGCCGCTACCACCGTCACCACCGGCACCGCCCTTGCCGATGTTGCCGCCATCGCCACCCTTACCGCCGTTACCGCCGGAGGTACCGGCCGCGCCGTTGGTGGTCGACGGGTCATAACCCTTACCGCCATCACCACCGTTGCCGGCCGGACCCGCCGGGCTGGACCCGGCACTACCCGTCGAGCCACCATTGCCGGAGTTGTTCGACCCCGTCCCGGCGGTACCCGCACCGGCACCAAACGACGAGTCCGCCCCATTGCCACCGTCAGCACCGTTGACATGCGTGGCGTTACCGGCCGCACCCGCACCACCACTACCACCGGCCGCACCGTCACCACCCGAACCCGCGTTGCCACCAGTCCCGATACTGCCCGTATTGCCGGTGCCGTTGTTCAGCGTGCCCGCCGCACCACCATTACCGCCGTTACCACCAGCCCCGGCGCTACCGGCCGCACCACCATTACCACCGGCACCATCATTGCCACCCGCGCCATTGGTGCCCCACGCACCCGCCGCGCCATCAGCACCAGCCCCGGCGTTACCACCCTGAGCACCGTTACCACCATTGCCACCACTGCCGGCATTACCAGCCACCGACCCCGAAGCACCACCCTTACCACCAGCACCACCCGAACCACCCGCAGTACCACTGGTGCCAACATTGCCGACCCCATTAGCGCCGGTACCACTAGCAGCCGAACCGTTACTCCCGGCGGTACCACTACCACCATCACCACCCCGGCCACCACTGCCGTGGTCACCGCCGTTACCGCCGTCACCACCGGCACCACCAGAGGTACCCGCCGCAGCGCCCGCACCGAGGGCGTCATAGCCCGCACCACCATTGCCGCCGTTGCCCACCGGACCCGACGGGGTGGAACCGTTGCTGCCGCCACCCGCGTTGCCGCCACCGATCAGCGCACCACCGGTGCCACCGCCACCGCCGGCACCGACATCACCGCCGTTACCGCCCTTACCACCACCGATGTGACTGGCGATACCCGCCGCGCCCTGACCGCCATCGGCCGCCGCACCCCCGGCACCACCATTAGCACCAGTCCCGGCACCACCATTGGTGCCCACAGTCCCAGTCCCGGCCAGGGTCTTACCGGCCGCACCCGCATTACCGCCATTGCCACCGGTGCCACCACCACCACCGGAACCACCGTTACCACCAGCACCATTGTTGGCCACGAACGTGGCATCCCCAGCCCCACCGGCCACGCCCTGACCGCCACCGCCACCGACCGCACCATTACCACCAGTGCCACCAGCACCCGCAGCACCCGAGACCGAACCACCGTTACCGCCGGCACCACCATTACCGCCGCTACCACCGTTACCACCGGCCACACCATCAGCATTGTTGACACCGGTCCCACCCGAGGTACCCGAATTGTCGGTACCCGCCGTGCCAGAACCACCGTCACCACCGGCACCGCCCTTGCCGATGTTGCCGCCATCGCCACCCTTA
>CAZGGK010000011.1:5741-73057 GCA_964525125.1 uncultured Mycobacterium sp. | reverse complement strand
TACCACTAGCAGCCGAACCGTTACTCCCGGCGGTACCACTACCACCATCACCACCGTCGCCGCCGTTGCCCAGGTTGCCGCCGTTACCGCCATTGCCGCCGGCGCCACCGGAGACACCCGCACCCGCACCGGACTTCAAGGCGTCATAGCCATCACCACCACGACCACCATTGCCACCGTTGGTCGCATCCGCGCCGTCGTTACCGGCGCCACCGGCCTTGCCCTGCCCTGCACCGGAGTTGGCGTTGATGCCGCCGGCACCGGCGCCACCACCCTTGCCGGCGGCGCCCGCGTCAGCCCCGTCGCCGCCGTTACCACCGGCGATGTGGCCCAGGATGCCGGTCGCGCCGTTGCCGCCGCTGCCGCCGACGCCCGCGTCGCCGCCCTTGCCGCCGTCGCCGCCAGCGCCGTTGTTGCCGAAGATGCTCGAGTTGAGGGTGTTGATGCCGCCCTGGCCGCCGGCGCCGCCGCCGCCGCCGGTGCCGCCGTCGCCACCCTTGCCACCATTGCCGCCGTCGCCGCCGTTGGTCGCGAACGTGACGTCCCCGGCGCCGCCGGTGGCGCCGCCGCCGCCCTTGCCGGCCGCACCGCCGTTGCCGCCCTTGCCGGCGTTGCCCGCGGTGCCCGAGGCGTTGTTGGTGACGTTGCCGCCGTTGCCGCCGGTGCCGCCGTGGCCGCCGTTGCCACCGGTGCCTCCGGCGCCGCTCTGGCTGCCGGTGCCGCCCATGCCGCCGGCGCCGCCGGTGCCGCCGTTGCCGCCGTCGGCGCCGCCGTAGCCGCCGCTGCCGCCGTTCCCGCCGTTACCGCCGTCGCCGCCGTTACCGCCGTCACCACCGACGCCGTTGAGCTGGGAGGCACCGCCGCCATTGCCGCCGGCGGTGCCGCCCATGCCGAACAGGCCGAACGCATTCGCGCTGAAGCCGGCGCCGCCGTGGCCGCCGTTGCCGCCCGCCTTCGACACCGCGCCCTGCCCGCCGGACTGCCCGGCGTTGCCGCTGCCGGTCGCACCGCCGCTGCCCGCCGCACCGCCGGCGCCGCCGGCGCCGGCCTTCCCCGGGTTCGCGCCGGTACCGCCGTTGCCGCCGTTGACGTAGGCCTGCTGCGAGTCCCCGCCGCGGCCGCCGTTGCCGCCGGCGCCGGAGTTGCCGCCCTGACCACCGGCCCCGCCGTCGCCGTTGGCGCCGGCCAGACCGTGGCTGGCCGCACCGCCGCTGCCGCCGTGACCGCCGGCGCCACCGGTGCCGCCGCCGCCGCCGATGCCGGCGTTGCCGCCGTCCAGGCTGCCGGTGGCGCCGTCTGCGCCGTCACCGCCCACGCCACCGGTGCCGCCGGTACCGCCGGCCCCACCGACACCACCGGCCCCGCCGTTGCCCGACACCGTGCCGCCGGTGCCACCGTTGCCGCCGCTACCGCCCACGGTGCCGGCCCCACCGACCTGGCCCTGGGTGCCGGCCGCACCCGGGGTGGCGCCGGTGCTGCCGGCTCCGCCGGTCACCCCGGTGAACCCGGCGCCGCCGTTGCCGCCGGTGCCGCCGTTGCCGTACTGGCCGGCGTTGCCGCCGGCACCGCCGTTGCCGCCGGCCTGACCGGCCGCCACCGCGTCATGGCCGACACCACCGTTGCCGCCGTTGCCGTTCGCGGTCGCCGCCGCGCCCGCAGCACCGGCTGCGCCGGCCTGCCCGCTGCCGGCCGCCCCGCCGTTGCCGGCCGCACCGCCGGCACCACCGGCGCCGGCCCGCCCCGAGCTGGCGCCGTTGCCGCCGCTGCCGGCGTTGAGGCTGCTCGCCGTGCCGTCACCGCCGTTGCCCCCGTTGCCGCTGGCCCCGGCAGCACCACCGTTGCCCGCCGCGCCACCACTGCCGTTGGCGCCGACGTGCCCACCGGCGGCCGCACCGCCGTTGCCGCCGCGCCCGCCGTTGCCGCCCGCGCCGCCGTCGCCACCGGCACCGGCGTTGCCGCCGTTGCCCGCGGCCGCACCCGTCGCGCCGTTGCCGCCGACACCGCCGGCGCCGCCGTCGGCGCCCGCACCGCCGACACCGCCGGCGCCGCCGTTGCCGGACACCGTGCCACCGGCGCCGCCGTTGCCGCCGTTACCACCCGCGGTTCCGACACCACCGGCCTGGCCCTGACCGCCGTCGGCCCCGGCAGCAGCGCCGTTGGCGCCGACACCGCCGCCGGAACCGGCCACGCCGGCCCCACCGTTGCCGCCAATGCCGCCGTCGCCGAAGCTGCCGCCGGAACCGCCGTTGCCGCCGTTGCCGCCGAGCTGACCGGCCGCGACCGCGTTGTGCCCGGCACCGCCGTTGCCGCCGTTGCCGTTAGCGGTCGCCGCGGCGCCGGCCACACCGGCCGCGCCCTGGATCGCGCCGGCGCCGCCGGCGCCGGCCGCCCCGGCCACGCCCACGGCTCCGGCATTGCCGCCGTTGCCGCCGTCCAGATGGGCCACGGTGCCGTCGGCGCCGTTGCCGCCCGCACCGCCAACCCCGGCCGCGCCGCCGTTGCCGCCGCTGCCGCCGACACCGGTCCCGCCGGAGGTGCCCAGCCAGGCACCGCGCCCGCCGGTGCCGCCGGCACCGCCGTTACCGCCGTTGCCACCGTTGCCGCCGGTGGCGCCGTCGCCGCCGTTGCCGTTGCCGCCGTTGGCGAACGACCCGGCCATGCCGTTGCCACCGGTGGTACCGGCACCGCCGTTGCCGCCCAGGCCACCTGCGCCGCCTAAGCCGCCGTTGCCCAGGATCAGCGCGCCGTGCCCGCCGGCCCCACCGACACCGCCGAAGCCACCGTCCAGCCCGGCCGCGCCCTCGACACCGGTGCCGCCGACACCGCCGGCACCCCCGTTGCCGAACAGCCAGCTGGCCGCGTCCCCACCGCTGCCGCCGGCCGTGCCGAACGCGCCGGCGCCGCCGGCTCCGCCGTTGCCCATCAACCAGCCGCCGACACCGCCGGCGCCGCCGCCGTCGCCGCCGATGCCACCGTCACCGAAGAATCCGGCCGCACCGCCGGCGCCCGCGCCATAGCCCGCACCGCCGTCGCCGAACAGCCAGCCGCCGGCGCCACCGTCGATGTGCTCCGCCGTGCCCGCGGCGCCGTTGCCGATCACCAGCGAGCCGAACATCTGGTTGATCACGCCATCGACCGCCTGGCCGAGGTCGCTGTTGATCCAGTCCGCCGCACCGGTGTGCAGCGGGGTGTAGATCCACTGGTCGAACAGCGCCGTCCAATCCAGCCCGCCAGCCGCCGCCGCCGGCGCCATGCCGTCGAACAGTGACTCCAGGCCACCCAGCGAGCCGAACGCCGGCGCCGAGTCGGCGGGGGTGAGAACGTCGAGCAGCCAGTCGAATTCGCCATCGGCCCGCGCCACCGGCGCTCCGGCCAGCGGCGACAGTCCGAACGCCAGGAACGCCCCGACCGCACTGGTTGCACCGGCCACTCGGGAGCGCTTCGATGCCCCCGCCCGACCCGGACCGCGCTGTCCGATGATGCGACCCTTACCGGCCATGTGAATGCCCCTTATCTCGCCGATGAGCAGATGCAAACGCCGACAGACGGACGCTCAGCGCAAGCTAAGTTATGTTGCGAGATGTGCCACTGTCAATACGAACTATTAGAGTCATCACAATGTCTACATAGGTGAACTTTGATTGACCTGCAGCACCGAATCCAACCAGATCAGCGGCGGTTTTCACGAGGGCCGAAATTGTCATAGCGGCAAATTCCGCAGCGGGCCGCGGTCCGATTATCTGAGAACCCATGTCGTCAGGGTCACGCGAGGCCCGGGCGCGCGGGAACCCGACCATCGCCCGGTGCCCGACCCCGACGCGACCCCGCCGACTCCGGGACGCCGATGCCACCCGCCAGCACGGGAACCGCTCGACAGATATTTACGCCAAAAGCAATTAAATCGCCCTCAAAAACACCATCAAAGTCGACTAGAAACGACTACAAGTTCAGAATAGCGGAATAATCGTTGAAGGCCGGCCACACTCACCCGTGACCGGCGAAGACACGCCCTCGTCGACCCGATCGCAAGGCCCACGGGCGTCCCCGACCTCGGAGTTGACGCAACCGGGCTCGCCTATTTACCTTAATGTCTACTTAAGGCCGCGAGACCTTCTCGTTGCATTCGTCGGGTCTACGAGATCGGGGCATAGCAGATGGCTGGTGGGCGTCGCCGCCGAGGGGTGTCGGGTGTCGGTGGCGCGGTCCGGGCGCTCGTCGCGTTCTGGATGTTCGTGGCGTTCGGGATGTCGCCACTGGGCGCTGGGTCCACGGCACGCGCCGATGGTGGGTTCGACTGGCTCATCGACGTTTTCACCCCGTCCGCAGACCCATCCGCAGGCCCATCGGCAGACCCATCCGCAGGCCCATCCGCAGGCCTCGCAGCAGACCTCACGGCAGACCCCGCAGCAGCTTCCGCGGCGCCGGTCTGGGCCGGGTTGGACTCCCTGTTCGACGGTGCGGGTCTGCTTCCCGGCACGGCCGCGTCGCTGGACCTGACCGCGCTGTTCGACCAGCTGATCTACACCCCACTGCACACCGGCATGGCGGACTGGCTGCACAGCGCGGCCGGTCAGCAGATCTCCGGGTTGGTCAACGCGCTGCTGGGCTCGTATGCGATCGGCGATGGCGCCGACGGCACCGCCGAACACGCCGACGGCGGCGCGGCGGGCTGGTTGTTCGGTGACGGCGGGGCCGGCTTCGGCACCGGCGCCGGCGGCAGCGCCGGGCTGTTCGGCGACGGCGGGGCGGGCGGCGCGGGCGGCGCCGGTGGCGCCGGCGGGTCGTTCATGGGCAACGGCGGGGCCGGCGGCGACGGCGTGCTCGGTGGCGCCGGCGGCGACGGCGGGGCCGCGCTGGGCTGGCTGTTCGGCATCGGCGGGGCCGGCGGCAACGGCGGCGCCGGCATCGCCGGGGCCGACAGCAGCACGGGCAACACCAGCGGCAACGGCGGGACCGGCGGCAACGGCGGCGCCGGCGGGCACGGCGCACAACTGTTCGGCAGCGGCGGGGCCGGCGGTTCCGGCGGGTCGGGCGGCAACGGCGGTAGCGGCGGCAACGGGGCGGCGGGTGCGGCCGGCACCTTCGACAACGGCGGCACCGGCGACGGCGGCAACGGCGCAAACGGCACCAGCGGCGGCAACGGCGGCACCGGCGGCAACGGCGGCGCGGGCGGCGCCGGCGGCGCCTACGGCAAGACCGGCATCACCGGCGCCGGCGGCAACGGCGGCAACGGCGGCGCAGCCGGTGCCGGCGGGGCCGGCGGCAACGGCGCCGACGGCACCGCGGCCCACCTGGACGGCGGCAACGGCGGCGACGCCGGCACCGCGGGCACCGCCGGCACCGGCGGGCAGGGCGGTGCCGGCGCAATCCAGGGCACGGCCGGGGCCACCGGCGCGGCGGCCACCGTGCAGGGCAACGGCGGCAACGGCGGCACCGGCCACGACGCGCTGACCGCCGGCGCCAACGGCGGCAACGGCGGCAACGGCGGCGCAGGCGGCAGCTACGGCAACGGCGGCCTGGGCGGCAACGGCGGCGCCGGGCTGGCCGGGACCCTCGGCAGCAACGGCATCGACGGCGCCACCGCGGGCGCCGGCGGCAGCAACGCCACCTCCGGTGGCACCGGCGGCAGCGGCGGGCACGGCGGCAACGGCGGGGCCGGCGGCACCATCTCGGGCAACGGCGGCCAGGGCGGCCAAGGCGGCGCCGGCGCCGACGGCGGCGCCGGGGGCACCGGCGGCAACGGCATCTCCGGGGTGGGCGCCAACATCGGCGGCGGCAACGGCGGCCTGGGCGGTGACGGCGGCGCCGGCGGCAACGGCGGCGCGGGCGGCAACGGCGGCGCGGCCAGCCACGGCACCGCCGGATCCAACGGCAACGGCGGCCAAGCGGGCAACGGCGGCAACTCCGGTGCCGGCGGCAGCGGCGCCGACGGCGACAACGGCAGCACCACCCACCTCGACGGCTTCAGCGGCGGCAACGGCGCCCGCGCCGGGCAGGCCGGCGCCGCGGGCACCGCCGGCGCGGCCGGCAGCGGCGGCGCCCAGGGCACCGGGCAGGCCGGTCAGCACGGCGCCGCGGGCACGGTGGCCACCACGCAGTCCAACGGCGGCAACGGCGGCAACGGCCACGCCGCCGTCGACCCCGGAACCAATGGCGGCAACGGCGGCAACGGCGGCAGCGCGGGTTCCTACGGCACCGGCGGCAACGGCGGCAACGGCGGCGCCGGGCTGGCCGGCGCCCTGGGCATCGACGGCGTCAATGGTGTCACCGCGGGCGCGAACGGCACCGCCGGCGGCGCGGGTCAGGCCGGCGGCAACGGCGGCCAGGGCGGCAGCGGCGGCACCGGCGGCATCCTGGCCGGTAACGGCGGCAATGGCGGCCTCGGCGGCACCGGCGCGGACGGCGGCGCCGGCGGCACCGGCGGCGACGGGCAGGCCGGGGTGACCGGCGGCGGCAACGGCGGCAACGGCGGCGCCGGCGGCAACGGCGACGACGGCGGCGTCCGCGGAACCGACGGCGTCGGCGATGCGGGCGGCGGCGGGGGCGGCAACGGCGGCAACGGCGGCGCCGGCGGCAACGGCGGCGCCGGTGGCATCGGCGGCACGGGCGGCAACGGCGGCGCGGCCGGCCACGGCACTGCCGGCAGCAACGGCAACGGCGGGAAGGGCGGCAACGGCGGCGACACCGGCGCGCCCGGCAGCGGCGGCAGCGGCACCGACGGCAGCTCCGGGCACCTGGCCGGCGGCAACGGCGGCAACGGCGGCGCCGCGGGTGTGGTGGGTGCGGCCGGGGCCGGCGGCGCGTCAGGCCAGGGCGGGGCCGCGGGCAGCGGCCAGGCCGGCCAGGCCGGCGCGGCGGGAACCCAGAGCACCGCCGGCGGCAACGGCGGCAACGGCGCGCGCGGCTTCAGCCTGTTCGGCCTGATCGGCGGCAACGGCGGGGGCGGCGGCAACGGCGGCGGCGGCGGCCAGGGCGGCGGCGGCGGCGGGCGCGGCGGCGACGGCGGCGGCGGCGGCGCCGGCGGCAGCGGCGGCAACGGCGGCTGGGCCGGTGCCGACGGCGGCAAGGGCGGCAACGGCGGCAACGGCGGCGCCGGCGGCGCGGGCAGCCTGACCGGTGCGGCCGGTAACGGCGGCAACGGCGGCAAGGGCGGCACCGGCGGCGACGGCGGCAACGGCCTGGCCGGTCCCGGACCCGGCACCGCCGGCAACGGCGGCCTGGGCGGCACCGGCGGCAAGGGCGGTGCCGGCGGCGTCGGCTACACCGGCGCCCAAGGCAGCTACGCCGGCGCCGGCACCGGAATCGGCGGCGACGGCAGCAACGGCGGCAACGGCGGCACCGGCGGCAAGGGCGGCGACGGCGGCAACGCCGGCCTCGCCAAGGACGGCTTCACCCTGGGCGCCAACGGCTCCGGCGGGACCGGCGGCAAGGGCGGCGACGCCGGCGCGGCCGGCGCCGGCGGCAACGGCGCCGACGGGGACGCCACCCACCTCAACGGCGGCAACGGCGGCAACGGCGCCGACCCGGGCAGCGCCGGCACCGGCGGGGGCGGCGGCAACGCCGGCGCTACCGGCACCGGCGGCGCCAACGGCACCGGCGGCGGCAACGGCGCCGCCCTGACCAGCGGCGGCAACGGCGGCAACGGCGGCAAGGGTTATGACCCGTCCACCAGTGGCGGCGCCGCCGGCACCTCCGGCGGCAAAGGCGGCGACGGCGGCAACGGCGGCTCCTACGGCACCGGCGGCAAGGGCGGCGACGGCGGCAGCGGCGTGGCTGGCACCAGCGGCACCGCCGGCACCAACCCCGGCGACCCGGGCACCAGCGGCAGCGACGGCGGTGCCGGCGGCAACGGCGGCAAGGGCGGGCTGGGCGGCTCGATCTCGGGCAACGGCGGGGCCGGCGGCAACGGCGGCAACGGCGCCAGGGGCGGTGACGCCGGGGCCGGTGTGGCCGGTGCGGCCGGCACCGCGGGCGTCAACAGCGGCCTGGGCGGCAACGGCGGCAACGCCGGCACCGCCGGCAACGGCGGCAACGGCGGCACCGGCGGCCTCGGCGGCGGCACCGCCGGCGGGTCCGGCGGCAGCGGCACCCAGGGCACCGGCGGCAACGCCGGCTCCGGCGGCAACGGCGCCGCCGGCGGCAACGGCGGGGCCGGCGCGGACGGCAACGCGACCTATGTCAACGGCGGCAACGGCGGCACCGGCGGCGACTCGTACAACGGCGGCGCCGCCGGCACCCCCGGCACCGGCTCCAACGGCACCGGCAGCGCCGGCACGGCGGGCAGCAACCCCGGCGGGCCGGTCGGCAACGGCGGTGGCGGCGGCAAGGGTTACGACCCGCTCACCGGCGGTGGCGCGGCCGGCACCTCCGGGGGCAACGGCGGCGACGGCGGCAACGGCGGCAACATGGGCCAAGGCGGCAAGGGCGGCGACGGCGGCAACGGGGTGGCCGGCACCGCGGGCGGCGACGCCAGCGGCACCACCACCAACGGCGCCGGCAACGCCGGCAACCCCGGCGTGGCCGGCGGCAACGGCGGCAACGGCGGCAAGGGCGGCCTGGGCGGCTCGATCTCCGGCAACGGCGGCAACGGCGGCAACGGCGGCACCGGCGCGAACGGCGGCGCGGGCGGCAAGGGTGTCAACGGCCTGACCGGGGCGTGGGGCTCCAACGGCTCGGGCGGCGTCAACGGCGCCGGCGGCGACGGCGGGGCCGGCGGCGCCGGCGGCAAGGGCGGCAACGGCGGCAACGGCGGCCTCGGCGGCGGGACCGCCGGCGGCACCGGCGGCACCGGTGTGACCGGTAACGCCGGCGGCGGCGGCACCGGCGGCAACGCCGGCACCCCCGGCAACGCCGGGGCCGGCGCGGCCGGCAACGCCAGCAACACCACCGGCGGGGCCGGCGGCAACGGCGGCAACGCCACCGTCGGCACCGGCGGCACCCGTGGCAGCGGCGGCGGCAGCGCCACCGCCGGCGGCAACGGCAACCTGCCCGTCGGGCCGGTCGGCAACGGCGGCGACGGCGGCAAGGGCTATGACCCGCTCACCGGCGGCGGCGCGGCCGGCACCTCCGGCGGCAACGGCGGGGCCGGCGGCAACGGCGGCAACATCGGCCAGGGCGGCAAGGGCGGCGACGGCGGCAACGGGGTGGCCGGCGTCGTGGGCACCAACGCCAGCGGCACCACCAGCGGCGACGGCAACGACGGCGGCCCCGGCGGCAAGGGCGGCGGCGGCGGCAACGGCGGCGCCGGCGGGCTGGGCGGCTCGATATCGGGCAACGGCGGCGCCGGTGGTGCCGGCGGCACCGGCGCAGCCGGCGGCAACGGCGGCACCGGTTTCGCCGGCAACACCGGGGCGCACGGCAACGTGATCGGCCTGAACAAGGCCAACAACGGCGGCAACGGCGGCAACGGCGGCAACGGCGGCAACGGCGGGGCCGGCGGCAACGGCGGCACCGGCGGCGGCACCGCCGGCGGCTCCGGCGACAACGGCACCACCGGCAACGCCGGCGGCGGCGGCAAGGGCGGCAACGCCGGCACCCCCGGCAACGCCGGCGACGGCTATGACGGCAACACCACCAACATCAACGGCGGCGACGGCGGCAAGGGCGGCAACGCCGGCACCGTCGGCACCGGCGGCGCCCGCGGCACCGGCGGCGGCAGCGCCACCGCCGGCGCCAACGGCAGCCTGCCCAGCGGGGCGGTCGGCAACGGCGGCAAGGGCGGCAACGGCTATCAGGGCGGTGCGGGAGCGGCCGGCGTGAGCACCGTCAACGCCGGCCAGGGCGGCCAGGGCGCCACCGGCGGCAACGGCGGCAAGGGCGGCGACGGCGGCAACATCGGCAACGGCGGCCAGGGCGGCAACGGCGGTCAGGGCGGCAAGGGCGGCGACTCGGTGAACCCGGCGCCCAACGGCCAGGCCGCCACCGGCGTCCCGAACAACAACTGGAGCGGCAGCACCGGCCTCAACACCACCCCGAATATGCCGGGCGCCAACGGCGGTAACGGCAGCAACGGCTCCGCACCCGGCCAGGTCGGCGGCCTCGGCGGCGGCGGCCAGAAGACCGACCTCGGCAGCGGCACCAACAACAACACCGCGACGGGCGGTAATGGCGGCACCGGCGGTCAAGGCGGCACCGGCGCGGCCGGCGGTGCGGGCGGCCACGGCGGCGGTGCCACCAAGGGCGCCGGTGCTGCCGGCGGCGGCACCAGCAACGGCGGCAAGGGCGGCGATGGCGGCACCGGCGGCACCGGCCAGGCCGGCGGGGCCGGCGGGGCCGGCGGGGCCGGCGGGGCCGGCGGCAAGGGCGGCGCGATCTCCGGTGTCAGCGGCAACGGCGGTATCGGCGGCACGGGCGGCGCCGGCGGCAACGGTGCGGTCGGCGGTACCGGCGGCAACGGCGGTGACGGCGGCGCCGGCCGGATCGCTACGTCTTACTACACCCAGACCATCAATGGCGGCGCGGGCGGCAAGGGCGGCACCGGGGGCACCGGCGGCAACGGCGGCACCGGGGGTCAGGGCGGTGTCGGTGGTGACGCCGGGGCCGTCGGCGGCAGCGGTCAGGCCGGCAGCGCCGGCCAGGGCGGTGCCGGTGGCACCGGCGGTGCGGCCGCCAACGGCGGCCAGGGCGGCAACGGCGGCAACGGCGGCAACGCAACCTGGAACAGCACGGCATTCGGGAACCCGAAGGGTAGCGGCGGCGCCGCCGGCGGCGTCGGCAGCGGTGGTGCCCCCGGAAGCAGCGCCGGCGGTCAGGGCGGTACCGGCGGCCTCAACACCGACGGCTCACACGCCGCACCCGGTAGCCCCGGCGTTAGCGGTGCAGCGGGTACCCAAGGCCCCGCCGGCGCCTCGGGCGGCACCGCGGGCGGCCACTTCCAGAGCGGCAGTCCGATCCCCTGACCTGCTCCGTACCTCTTCCCCCAGGGCGCCAGATCATTGCAACACCGAGCGCGGGGAAAGGTTCGATATCCTTGTTGCACAACGAGATTCGCTGTTCGCGCCGAATCAATCGCGACACAGCGGCTGCGGGTGGCGGTACGTCCATCTGCCGCGGCGGCAGCGACATCGGCCCCCCGGGCGCACCGGCGGAGCCGGCTTCCACGTCACCCGCCCATCCGCCGAGCCCACCCGCACCGCACGGTGAAGCTCGGCGATCTGCTCATCGCCGCTGCCGGTCGTGGCCGCGGCCCCCACGTCGGGCTGGCGCTGGCCCACCGTCTCGGCGTTCACGACGCCATCCCACCGCGATCTTCGTAACGCCCCCCGGCGCCGCCGGACCTGCCCCGGTGGGCACGGCCGAAACTTGTCAGACCCGGTCGATATCATTCGAACATGTGTTTGGATATTCGGGAAGATGTCACCGCGGCCCTGGGCCGGCTCGATGCCGCCCTGACCGCGCTGACCGATCTGGACCTGGGTGAGCTGACCACACCCGAGGGCCTGGGTGTGCTGGAACGCCTGGAACGGGTGCGCCGCCGGCTGCCGGTGCCCGAACACGCGCTGCTCAACCAGATGACCGAGCGCGCCGACACCACCACGCTGGGCGGCAGGCTGTCGCGCCGGCTGGCCGACCAACTCCACCTCACCCGGGGTGAGGCCGTCCGCCGCATCGAGCAGGCCGCCGATCTGGGGCCCTGGCCCACCGCCGCCGGCGATGCCCCGCTGGCACCGGTGCTGGCCGCCACCGCCGCCGCCCAGCGCGCCGGTGAGCTCGGCGAGGCCCACATCAAGATCATCCGCAGGTTCCTGGCGCAGCTGCCCGCCGCGGTCACCCTGCCCGAACGCGACGCCGCCGAAGCCCACCTGGCCGCACTGGCCACCCGCTACCGCCCCGACCAGGTGGCCGTCGTAGCCGAGCGGCTCACCGACGAACTCGCCCGGGACACCTACACCGACGCCGACCGGGCCGCCCGCCGCACCCTGACCCTGGGCCGGCAGACCCCCGACGGGATGACCCCCATCCACGGCTGGCTCACCCCGGAAGCCCGGGCCACCCTCGATGCCGTCTTCGCCAGATGGGCCGCACCGGGCATGTGCAATCCCGCAGATCTGGAACCCACCCTCGACGGCACCCCCGGCCATGCGGCCGTCGCCGCCGATGACCGGTCCCGCGGCCAGCGCAACCATGACGCCCTGACCGCCCTGGGCCGGGCCATGCTGGCCTCCGGCGGGCTCGGCCAGCACAACGGGCTGCCCGCCAGCATCATCGCCTCGGCCAGCCTCTCCGAGCTGCAGGCCGGCACCGGCAAGGCGCTGACCGGCGGGGGCAGCTGGCTGCCGATGAGCGACCTCATCCGGCTGGCCAGCCACGCCCACCTGTACCTGCGGCTGTTCGACGGCGCCAGGGAACTCGCGCTGTATCACACCAGGCGCATCGCCAGCCCCGGCCAGCGGATCGTGCTCTACGCGCGCGATCGCGGGTGCGCCCACCCGGGCTGCGACGTGCCCGGCTACCTCACCGAGGTCCACCACATCACCGACCACGCGATCACCGGCCGCACCGACATCGACGATCTGAGCCTGCGCTGCGGCCCCGACCACAAGCTGATCAGCGAGGGCGGCTGGAAAACCCGCAAACGCTCCGACGGCACCACCGACACCGTCCCGCCCCCGCATCTCGATCACGGCCAGGACCGCGTGAACACCTACCACCACCCCGAGAAACTGCTGCACAACGGCAGCGGGGACGGCGACGGGGACGACGGGGACGGCGGGGACGATCCCGAGTAGGCCGGCACGGCACCGGCGGCACCGGTGGGACCTGCGGGATCAGCACCAACGGCACCGCGGGCAACGCCGGCTCGACCACCACACGGACGGGGGCCGAATGATCACCCGGGCACAACGCATGCTGCGGCCGGTGCATCCAGATGCGCTGGTTGTGCCGATGGGCGCCGGCCGGTCCGGCGCCGACGCCGGTCACCGACCCGGCGAGACCCGACCTGGAGCGGCCCGGCCCGGCGCGACCCGGCCCGGGGCGACCGGATCAGCCGTCGAGGCCGTTGGTGCCGTTGCCGCCGTTGCCGCCCTTGCCACCGGCCCCGCCGAGACCGATGTCGCCGCCGGTGCCGCCGTTGCCGCCGTTGCCGCCGCTGCCGGTCGGGTTGTCGGCGCCGTTGCCGCCGGTGCCGCCGTTGCCGGCGGGCCCGGTCGGTGTGCTCCCCGGCGCCCCGGCGGTGCCGTTGGTCTTGCCGACGCCGACGGTGCCGGCGCCGCCGCCGCCGCCGCGGTCACCGCCGTTCCCGCCGTTGCCGCCGTTGAGGTTGCCGATGATCCCGGCGGCCCCGTTGCCGCCGTCGCCGCCGATCGAGCCGTTGCCGCCGCTGCCGGCGTTGCCGCCGGTGCCCCGGTTGGCGGGGTTGCCGCTGGTGGTGGCCCCGCCGTCGCCGCCGTTGCCGCCGGCGCCACCGGCACCGCCGTCGCCGCCGTTACCGCCCTTACCGGTGCCGGTCGCGAACGAGCCGGCCAGCCCGGCACCGCCGGACCCGCCGTTGCCGCCGCTGCCGGCGTTGCCGCCGTTGCCGCCGATCACACCGGTGCCGCCCGTGCCGCCGTTGCCGCCGGCCCCACCGGCGATGCCCTTGCCGCCGTCGGGGCTGCCGGCCGTTCCGGGCGCACCGGGACCGCCGTTGGCGCCGGACCCGCCGTTGCCGCCGGACCCGCCGTTGCCCAGGCTGGTGCCGTTGCCGCCGTCGCCACCGCTGCCCCCGGCCGCGCCGGGCGCGGCGGTCAGGTCACCGGCCGCGTTGTAGCCGTTGCCGCCGGCCCCGCCGTTGCCCTGCGGGACCGCCGAACCGCTGCCGGCGCCGCCCGCCTTACCCGGCGCCGAACCGGTTCCGGCGCCGCCACCGGCCCCGCCGCTGCCCAGCGCACCGCCGTCGCCGCCCCTGCCGCCGTCGGGGCTGGCCGCGGTGCCGTCGGCCCCCTTGCCGCCGTCACCGGCCACCCCGGCGTTGCCGCCGGTGCCGCCGTCGCCGCCGGCGCCCTGCCCTCCACTGCTGCCACCGGCCCCGGCGCCGCCGGCGCCGCCGGTGCCGCCGGCCCCGCCCTTGCCGCCGTCGCCGGCGTTGCCGCCGTTCTGACCGGGCCCGGCGCCGGGGCTCGCCCCGTTGGCCCCGGTGCCGCCGGTGCCGCCGTTGCCGCCCAATCCGCCTTTGCCCCCGCTGCCGGCGACGACGCCGTTGCCGCCGTTGCCGCCGACCCCGCCGCTGCCGCCGGTGCCGCCGGTGGCGCCGTTGGTCCCGGCCCCGGCGGCCAGACCCTGGTTGAACCCGTTGCCCCCGACACCGCCGGTGCCGCCGTTGCCGCCGTTGCCCTGCGCGCCGGACGCGGCGAAGTTGCCGCCGCCACTGCTGCCGCCGGTCCCGCCCTTGCCACCGTCGCCGCCGTTGCCGCCGGCGCCGCCGGTTACACCGGTGGGGCTGCCCGCGGTGCCGTTGCCGCCGGTCGTGCCGGTGGCGCCGTTGCCGCCCTTGCCCCCGCTGCCCCCGGCGCCGCCCAGGCCGTGGTTGCCCTGAACCGTGCCGGTGCCGCCGGCACCGCCGTCACCGCCCTTGCCGCCGGTGCCGCCGGTCTGGCCGTCGGCGCCCGGGGTGGCGCCGTCGATACCGGTGGAACCGGTGGCGCCGCCGCCGCCGTTGCCGCCGGCACCGCCGGCGCCCAGCCCGCTGCCGTTGCCGCCGACGCCGCCGTTGCCGCCGGCGGTGCCCAGCGGCGCACCCGGATCACCGCCGGCGTCATAGCCCTTGCCGCCGGCGCCGCCGTTGCCTTGCGCGCCGGTCGGCCCGCCGCCGGCACCGCCGGCCTTGCCGGGCACCGGACCGCCGCCGCCACTGCCGCCGCTGCCGCCACTGCCCAGGACACCGCCGTTGCCGCCGGCACCGCCGGTCGGGTTGGCCGCGGTGCCGTCCGCGCCGGTGCCGCCGTCGCCGGCCACCCCGGCGCCGCCGCCCTTGCCGCCGTCGCCGCTGGCACCCTGGTTGCCCGCGATGCCGCCGGAGCCGGCCAGCCCGCCGGCGCCGCCCAGCCCGCCGGTGCCGCCGGTGCCACCGGTGCCACCGGCCCCGCCGTCGCCGCCGGCGCCGGTGTTGGCGAACGAGCCGGTCGCCCCGGTGCCGCCGGTGCCGCCGGTGCCGCCGGTGCCACCGACACCGCCCTTGCCGCCGTTGCCGCCGTTGCCGCTGTTGCTGCCGCCGTTGCCGCCCTTGCCGCCGGCACCGCCGTCGGTGCCGGCGGTGCCCTTGCCGCCGGCGCCACCGGCCTGGCCGGCCGAAGCCCCGTTGCCGCCGTTGCTGCCGGTCTGGCCCGCCAGCCCGGCGGCGCCGTCACCGCCGTTGCCGCCGTTGCCGTTGACGCCGGCGTTGCCGCCGTCGCCGCCGCCGCCGCTGGTGGCGCCCTGGCCGCCCTGGCCGCCGTCGCCGCCGTTGCCGTTGTTGCCGGCGTCTCCGCCGGCACCGCCCTTGCCGCCGGCGCCGGTGCCGTTGCCGGCCCCGCCCGCGCCGCCGGCCCCGCCGTCGCCGGAGAGCGCCCCGCCCTTGCCGCCGGCACCGCCCACGCCACCGCCGGCATTGGCGCCGCCGGCGCCACCGGCCCCGCCCGCGCCGCCCGTGCCGTTGCTGCCGGCGTCTCCGCCGGTGCCGCCGGTGCCACCGGCAACGCCCGCGGTGACCTGGTCGAAGCCGGCCCCGCCCCGGCCGCCGTTGCCGACCGGGCCGCTGGGCCCGGTGCCGTTGTGGCCGCCGGCCGGGCTGCCCGCACCGGTGCCGGCCGGGCCGCCGATGCCCACGCCGCCGGTGTCGCCGCCGTTGCCGCCGGCACCGCCGTTCGGGTTGGCGGCGGTGCCGGCCGCACCCTGGCCGCCGTCGCCGGTGACGCCCACATTGCCGCCGTTGCCGCCGGAGCCGGCCGCGCCGGTGGTCCCCGTCGCACCGGAACCGCCCGCGGCTACGCCGCCGCCGGCACCGCCGTTGCCGCCGTGCCCGCCGTTGCCGCCGCCGCCGGCGTTGCCGCCGTCCCCGCCGGCGCCGTCGACACCGCCCGAACCGCTCTGGCCCCACACCCCGGCGGTGCCGGTGACCCCGCTGCCGCCGTTGCCGCCGTCCGCGCCGTTGCCGCCGGCCCCGCCGGTGCCGCCGTCGCCCGCCACCGAGCCGCCCAGGCCGCCCTTGCCGCCGTTGCCGCCGTTGCCGCCGCCGATGCCGCTGGTGCCGTTGCCGTCGTTGCCGGTGCTGCCGCTGGTGCCGGCCACACCGCTCCCGCCGGCACCGCCGTTGCCGCCGTTGCCGTGGTCGCCGCCGTCGCCGCCGGACCCGCCGTTGCCGCCCGAGGTGCCCGGCGCCGCGGTGGGATCGCCCAGCGCGTTGTAACCGGCGCCGCCGTTGCCGCCGTTGCCCTGCCGGCCGGTCGGCGCGCCGCCGTTGCCGCCGTCGCTGCCGCTGCTGGAGCCGGCCCCGCCGGCCCCGCCGGTGCCGCCGGTGCCGGCGTTGCCGCCCCTGCCGCCGTTGCCGCCGTCATGGTGGGCGGCGGTGCCGGCCGCGCCCTGACCGCCGTCGCCGGTCCGGCCGGCGTCGCCGCCGTTGCCACCGCTGCCACCGGCGCCCCGGGCGCCCGCGGTGCCGTTGGCGGCGCTGCCGCCGGCGCCGCCGGTGCCGCCGGCGCCACCGTTGCCGCCGCTGCCGGCACTGCCGCCGTTGCCGCCGTTGCCGGTGCCGCCGCCGGCGAACGAACCCGCCGTCCCGGTGCCGCCGTCGCCGCCGTCGCCGCCGTCGGCGCCCCGGCCGCCGGCCCCACCGGCGCCGCCGTTGCCCGACAGCGTGCCGCCGGCGCCGCCGGCCCCACCGTTGCCGCCGGCCCCGCCCGCGGTGCCGCTGGTGCCGGATGCGCCCGGGCCGGCCCCGTCGGTGCCGTTGCCGCCGCGGTAGCCGTCGCCGCCGGCGCCGCCGGCGCCGCCGTTGCCGTAGGTTCCGCCGCTGCCGCCGTTGCCGCCGTTGCCGGCGGCCAGCCCCGAGCCCGTGGCGTTGAAGCCCCGGCCGCCGTTGCCGCCGTTGCCGCTGCTGTACGCGCCGCTGCCGCCGGCGCCGTCCCGGCCGGCGTTGGCCCCGCCGCCGCCGGCCGCGCCGCCCTTGCCGCCGAGCCCGGCGCCGCCGGAGTCGCCGGCGTTGCCGCCGTTGCCGCCGTCGACGTGGGCCGCGATGCCGTCGGCGCCGTTGCCGCCGGTGCCGCCGGCCCCGGCCACCCCGCCGGAGCCGCCGTTGCCGCCGTTGCCGTTGGCGCCGGTGCCGCCCAGGAAGCTGAACAGCGCGGCCGAGCCGCCGGTCCCGCCGTTGCCGCCGTTGCCGCCGCGACCGCCGGCGCTGCCGGCACCGCCGTCGGCGCCGTTGCCGTTGCCGCCGTTGGCGAATGTCCCGTCGGCGCCGGCGGCGCCGGACCCGCCGTTGCCGCCGTTGCCGCCGGCCCCGCCGTTGCCGCCGTGCCCGCCGGTCCCGAACAGCCAGCCGCTGGCGCCCCCGGCGGCGCCGTCACCGCCGTTGCCGGCATCGCTGTCACCGGCACCGCTGTCACCGGTGCCGATGCCGCCGGTGCCGCCGGTGCCGCCGTTGCCGCCGGCCCCGCCGTAGCCGTACAGCCAGCCCTTGCCCGCGCCGCCGACACCACCGGCGCCACCGTCACCGTTGGCTCCGGCGTTGCCGCCGTTGCCGCCGTTCCCGCCGGCGCCGCCCGACCACCCGCCGGTGCCGCCGGCACCGCCGGTACCGCCGTGCCCGCCGGCGCCGCCGTTGCCGCCGATCCCGCCGTCACCGCCGACGCTGTACCACCAGCCTCCGCCGCCGCCGCCGGCACCGCCGTTGCCGCCGCTGCCGCTGGCTCCGCCGTCGCCGCCGGCCCCACCGGCGCCGCCGATCCCGATCAGGACGCCACTGGCGCCGCCGTTGCCGCCGTTACCGCCGCTGGCGCCGCTGCCGCCGGTGCTGCCATTGCCGCCGGCGCCGCCGATGCCGACCAGAATCCCGCCGGCGCCGCCGTTGCCGCCGATCTCACCGGTGCTGCCATTGCCGCCGCCGCCGAACAGCAGGCCGTAACCGGCGCCGCCATCGCCGCCGCCGGCACCGCCGTTGCCGCCGATGCCCATGAACCAGCCGCCGAAGCCGCCGGTGCCGCCGATACCGGTGCCGGTGCCGCCGTCGCCGCCGTCGCCGCCGTCGCCGCCGTCGCCGCCGTTGCCGAAGAACCCGGCCGAGCCGCCGTCCTGGCCGGCGGCGCCGGTGCCGCCGTCGCCGAACAGGAAACCGCCGTCGCCGAGGTTGCCGATACCGGGCAACCAGCCCAACAGCGAGTCGTTGCTGCCGGTGAAGCCGTCGACGCCGTCGCCGATCAGGTCGCGGCCGAACAGGAACGTGAACGGCATGTTGAGCACGTTGTTGACGGCGCTGCCGAATGCGCTGTCGATCCAGAGTTCGGCGCCGTAGTGCAGCGGGAGGTAGATGAACTGCTCGACAAAGGTGGGCAGGCTGAGGGGGCCCAGGGCCGCTGCGGCGTCGGCCCAGGTGCCGGCGTCGGCGGCGGGCGGCGCCACGATGTCGGCCAGGTCGGCCGGCCAGTCCGGTACGCCGTCGGCCTGCGCCGGCGGCGCCCCGGCCAGCGGCCCCAGCCCGAGCGCCAGGAAAGCGCCCACCGCGCTGCCGACCCCGATCATCCGGTCGCGTCTGCGGCGCCTACCGGCCATCCAGCTATCTCCATCTGCGCGATGAAACGGCGTAGCGTCTCAGCAATCGAGCCTTAACTGACGCTAAGTTAATCGGTCGACAATCCCGCGGTCAACGCGGGGCGCGATTTCCGGCACGGCTCTGGACGCAGCACGTTTTCGACGGCGAACCCGCTGGCAGCGAAACTGTGACGGCACTGAATAGTTGCCCTGAGGTTACGCCGGGCAATCGCCCTTGAAATCGACTATTTGGCGGCTTTTATTGGACATCGGTTCGACTTTCTATACCGCAGCGCTCGAATTTTCGGCTTGGTCGCCGCGCTCCACCAGCGGCAGGGTCCGCAGCCGGCGATCCAGGTGCCACTGCAGGTGGGCGGCGACCAGGCCACTGGCATGGCTGCGGTGCGCCGGCCCGGCGGCTTCGGCGGTCTGCCAGTCCCCGTCGTGCAGCGCCGCCATCAACTCCAGCACCCCCGGCGGCGGCGTGGTCGCGCCGGCCGGGCGGCAGTGCGTGCAGACGCTGCCGCCGGTCGCGACGTGGAAGGCCCGGTGCGGGCCGGGGGTGGCGCAGCGGGCGCACTCGGCCAGCGCCGGCGCCCACCCGGCCACCGCCATGGCGCGCAGCAGGTAGGCGTTCAGCACCAGCTCGCGGGACCGCTGCCCGCCGGCCACCGCCCGCAGCGCGCCGACCGTGAGCCGGTGCAGCGCCGACGCCGGCGCCCGCTCCTCGCCGGCCAGCCGTTCGGCGGTCTCCAGCACCACGCACGCGCTGGTGTAGCGGCCGTAGTCGCTGACGATGTCGGCGGCGAACGCGTCCACCGAGACCACCTGGGTGACGATGTCGAGGTTGCGGCCGGGGTGCAGCTGCACGTCGATGTGGGCGAACGGCTCCAGCCGGGCGCCGAATTTGCTGCGGGTGCGGCGCACCCCCTTGGCCACCGCGCGGACCAGACCGTTGTTGCGGGTGAGCAGGGTCACGATCCGGTCGGCCTCACCGAGTTTGTGCTGGCGGCACACCACTGCCCGGTCCCGGTAAAGCCGCATCGCATCAGTTTCGCACCCGGGTGAGACGTTGCGGGGACCTCGCCGTCGCGGCACGCCGATAAGCTCGACGGCGATGGTTCCGCCGCCCGCCTCCCGCTTCCCCACCGTGACCGATCAGCTCTTCCGGCTGGCCAGCGGTGCGGTGAGTTCCGTCGAGCTGACCCGGCGCTCGCTGGCGGCGATCGAGGCCAGCCAGCCCACCCTCAACGCGTTCCGGGTGGTGCTGGCCTCCTCGGCGCTGGCCGACGCCGCCGCCGCCGACCGCCGCCGCGCCGCCGGGGGCAGCGCACCGCTGCTCGGGGTGCCGATCGCGGTCAAGGACGACACCGACGTGGCCGGTGTCCCCACCCACTACGGCACCACCGGCCGGGTGGCGGCGGCCGGCGCCGACGCCGAGGTGGTGCGCCGGCTCAAGGCCGCCGGCGCGGTGATCGTCGGCAAGACCAACACCTGCGAGCTCGGGCAGTGGCCGTTCACCGGCGGGCCCGGGTTCGGGCACACCCGCAACCCGTGGTCACGCGTGCACTCCCCCGGCGGCTCGTCGGGCGGGTCGGCGGCCGCGGTCGCCGCCGGCCTGGTGGCCGCGGCGATCGGCTCCGACGGCGCCGGCAGCGTGCGCATCCCGGCCGCCTGGACGAACCTGGTCGGCATCAAACCGCAGCGCGGCCGCATCTCCACCTGGCCGCTGCCGGAGGTGTTCAACGGGATCACCGTCAACGGCGTGCTGGCCCGCACCGTCGCCGACGCGGCCCTGGTGCTCGACGCCGCATCCGGCAACGTCGACGGCGACCGGCACCGGCCGCCGCCGCTGCGGGCCTTCGACCACGTCGGCAGAGCCCCCGGCGAGCTGCGGATCGCGGTCTCCACCCGGTTCCCGTTCACCGGTTTCGGCGCCCGGCTCAACCCGCAGATCCGCGCCGCCCTGGACGCGGTCGCCGGCCAGCTGCGGCTGCTCGGCCACACCGTGGTGGCCGGCAACCCCGACTACGGCCTGCGACTGTCGTGGAACTTCCTGTCCCGCTCCACCTCCGGGCTGCTGGAGTGGCGGGCGCGCTTCGGCGACGGTGTCGACTGGGATCGCCGCACCCTGGCCAACATGCGCACCGGCCGGCTGCTCTCCCAGGCGGTGCTGCGCAACGCCCGTGCCCATGAGGCCGCCGACCGCCGCCGGGTGGGCTCGATCTTCGACATCGTCGACGTGGTGCTGGCGCCGACCACCGCCCAGCCGCCGCCGCTGGTGGACGCCTACGACCGATTGGGCAGCCTGGGCACCGATAAGGCGATGATCGCGGCCTGCCCGGTGACCTGGCCGTGGAACGTGCTGGGCTGGCCGTCGATCAACATGCCGGCCGGTTTCACCGGCAGCGGCCTGCCGATCGGGGTGCAGCTGATGGGGCCCGCCAACAGCGAGGGCCTGCTGATCTCGCTGGCCGCCGAGCTGGAGGGGATCAGCGACTGGGCCGCCCGGCGACCGGAGCCGTGGTGGGAACCCGGCCCCCGCTGACTCTGCGTCCATCCCGCAATAGTTCGAATGGGCTGCCTGGTCACCGCAGAGTCAACGTCACAGAACGGCAGCCGGGAGCATCCCGGCCTCCGAAGGCTAGTCGCGCAGCGCGTTCACCGCGTCGGTGAGCAGCTGGCGCGCCCGGTCGGTGTCGACCGGTGCGGCTTCCTGGCCCTTGATCTGCTGCGGTCCGGCGGTGACCAGCACCAGCCAGTCGCCCAGGTAGGCGGTGTAGCTGTAGACCTCGGTGGAGCGCTGACCCTCCGGCAGCGCGATCTCGATCTGCCGGTGCGACCCCACCGTGGTGGCGCCGTCGATCTTCGGCGCCTCCACCTCGTCGACGTAGCCGGTGAGCTTGCCGGCCTCGAAGGTGACGTGCGCGCACTTCTTGGCGGTGTCGGCGTCGTACGGGACGTCCTTCTCGGCCTGCACGGCGATGGCGGTGAACCGGTTGCCCTCGCCCTCGGCGGCCACCACCGACATCCGGCCGGTGGTGCCCTGCGGCAGCCGGCCGCTGGTCACAAAGTCACGGCACTCCGGCGGGTCGAACGTCACGGTGTCGGGCAGCTTCTCCGGCTGCAGCATCTTCTGGTCGATGTCCTTGGGACCCTTGGTCTTGGTCTGGAACCCGTCGCCGAAGGTCTTCTTGACCGAGAACACCTTGCTGGTGTCGATCGGCTCGTGGTGCTTCTTGCCGCAGCCCGCCAACGATCCCGCGCACATGACGACGACGACAACTCCCAACAGGCCTGACTCGCGAACTCGCACCCAGGGAATGTACCTAATCCCCGGCCCCGACGCCTCAGAAGCCCAGCCGGCCGAGTTGCCTGGGGTCGCGCTGCCAGTTCTTGGCGACCTTGACCCGCAGATCCAGATAGACCTTTGTGCCGAGCAACTTTTCGATCTGGCCGCGCGCCGCGGTGCCCACCTGGCGCAACCGCGCTCCCCGCTTGCCGATCACGATGCCCTTCTGGCTGTCCCGCTCGACGTAGAGGATGGCGTGCACGTCGATCAGGTCGTCCATATCGCCGGGGCGCTCACGTCTCTCCACCTCATCGATCACCACCGCCAGCGAGTGCGGCAACTCGTCGCGCACCCCCTCCAGGGCGGCCTCGCGGATGAACTCGGCCATCAGCGTCTCTTCGGGCTCGTCGGTCAGTTCGCCGTCGGGGTAGAACGCCGGTCCGGGGGGCAACGCCGTGGCCAGCACGTCGATCAGCACGTCGACCTGCTCGCCGCTGACCGCCGAGACCGGGACGACTTCGGCCTCGGGGGCCAGCTCCGTGACGGCGACCAGCTGGGCGGCCACCTTCTCCCGCGGCACCTTGTCGATCTTGGTGACGACGACCACCAGCTTCGTCTTCGGTGCGACGCCGCGGATCTGCTCGACGATCCAGCGGTCCCCCGGGCCGATCGCCTCGTCGGCGGGGATGCACAGCCCGATCACGTCGACCTCGCCGTAGGTGTCGCGGACCAGGTCGTTGAGCCGTTTGCCCAGCAGCGTCCGGGGACGGTGCAGCCCGGGGGTGTCGACCAGGATGATCTGGAAGTCCGGCCGGTGCACGATGCCGCGAATGGTGTGCCGGGTGGTCTGCGGCCGGTTCGAGGTGATCGCCACCTTCTGCCCCACCAGCGCATTGGTCAGCGTCGACTTGCCGGTGTTGGGCCGGCCCACCAGGCACACGAACCCGGAATGGAACTCGCTCACCCCGCCACCCCCGCCGAACGTGCACTCAGCGCGAAAAATCGGCCGAAATCTCGCGCTGAGTACACGCTCGGCGCGGTGATCACAGCGCAAGCCCCGCCCGGTCGGTGACGATCACCGTCGCGGCGGCCGACAACTCCCGGACCGCGCAGACCCCGGCGTCGTCGACCGAGCCGCCGACCAGCACCGCGGCCTCCAGCCCGGTGGCGCCGGACGACACCGCCGCGGCCACCGCCGCCTGCAGGGCCGTCAGCCGCAGCGCCGCCAACCCGACCGGCGCCCCGGCATAGCTGCGCCCGTCCAGATCACGCACCGCGGCACCGCTGCCGGCTTCGGCGCGCGCCATCGCACCCCGGGCCAGCGTCACCAGTTTGGCGTCTTCGGGCTTAATCACCGACCTCCTCGCTAGCGGCGCCGCGGTCGGCGTCGCGTTCCGCCGGACCGACCAGCACGGTGCCGACCCGCATCCGACCGCGACCGTCTCGGCTGCCCTCGGCGCGCAGCAGCAGACCGTGCGACACTACCTCGGCGCCGGGGATCGGCACCCGCCCCAACTCCAGGGCCAGCAGGCCGCCGACGGTGTCGACGTCGAGGCCGGGGCAGAACTCCACCCCGTACAGCGCGCCCAGGTCCTCGATCGGCACCCGGGTCGAAACCCGAAACCGGTTGTCGCCCAAATCCTCCACCGGGGCGACCTCGCCATGGTCGTACTCGTCGGCGATCTCGCCGACGATCTCCTCCAGCACGTCCTCGATGGTGACCAGACCGGCTATCGCGCCGTACTCGTCCACCAGCAGCGCCATGTGGTAGCGGTTGCGCTGCATGTCGTGCAGCAGCGCATCCAGCGGCTTGGAGTCCGGCACGAACACCGCCGGGCGCATGACCTGCGACACGGCGGTCTCCCGGCCTCCGGTGGTCGAGTAATAGGTCTGCCGAACAAGATCTTTCAGGTACACCACGCCGACGACGTCGTCGACGTTGGCGCCGATCACCGGAATCCGCGAGTACCCGCTGCGCACCGCCAGCGCGGTGGCCTGTCCGGCCGACTTGTCGCGCTCGATCCACACCATCTCGGTGCGCGGCACCATCACCTCGCGGGCCGGGGTGTCGCCGAGTTCGAACACCGACTGGATCATCCGGCGCTCGTCGGGCGCCACCACCCCGGACTGCTGGGCCAGATCGACAATTTCACGCAACTCGACCTCGGACGCGAACGGGCCGTTGCGGAAACCACGGCCCGGGGTCAGCGCATTGCCCAGCACCACCAGCAACTGGCTGATCGGCATCAGCAGCAAGGAGATCACCTGCAGCGGAAGGGCAGCCACCAGCGCGATGGAATACGCGTGCTGGCGCCCCAGCGTGCGCGGACCGACGCCGATCACGACGAAGCTGGTCACCACCATGATCGCGATCGCCAGGAACCGGCCCCACTCCAGCCGCAGGCCCACCCGAAGGAATGCCACCAGCAGCACCGTGGCCGAGATTTCACAGCTGATCCGCAGCAGCACCACCAGATTCAGGTAGCGCGCGCGCTCGGTCATCAGCTTGGCCAGCCGCACCGCGCCCGGCCGCTGCTCGCGCACCAGTTCGGCGACCCGGGCCGCCGACACCGTGTTGATCGCGGCGTCGATTGCCGCGAACAACCCGCCGACACCGATCAGCACGATGGCGCCGATCAAGAGCTCCACTTCGGTCAATCGTCGAAAAGCCTTGACCTGTCCAGCAACCGGCGATCCCGCTCGGTCTGGGCCTCCAGCCGGTAGGCCGCCACCTGGTCGGCCACCCACTCCTCGAGCAACTGGCCCTGCAGGGCGAACATCTCCCGCTCCTCCTCGGGTTCGGCGTGGTCGAAGCCGAGCAGGTGCAGCACCCCGTGGATGGTGAGCAGGGCCAGTTCGTGGCCGAGCGAATGACCGGCCGCCGCGGCCTGCCCGGCGGCGAACTCCGGACACAGCGCGATGTCGCCGAGCATCATCGGCCCGGGTTCGGGCGCGTCCGGCCGGCCGCCCGGCTCCAACTCGTCCATCGGGAAGCTCATCACGTCGGTGGGCCCGGGCAGATCCATCCAGCGCATGTGCAGGTCGGCCATCGCCGCGGTGTCCAGCAGCACCATCGACAGCTCGGCGGCCGGGTGCACGTCCATCTTGTTCAGCACGAACCGGGCGA
This sequence comes from uncultured Mycobacterium sp., assembly GCA_964525125.1. Lineage (GTDB taxonomy): Bacteria > Actinomycetota > Actinomycetes > Mycobacteriales > Mycobacteriaceae > Mycobacterium. Next base: position 47,939 of record CAZGGK010000011.1, on the reverse strand, counting down.
CGCTGATCAGCTCGACCTCGGAGACGTCGAGCCCGGACTCGTTGGACACCTCGATGCTCATCGGCGACTCACCGCCGGGCCCGCCGGGCCGCCCGGTTGGTCACCAGCTCATGTTTGGCCTCGTGCCGGGAATAGGCGTCCACGATCTCCGAGACCAGCCGGTGGCGCACCACATCGGCACTGGTCAGCTCGGCGACGTGGATATCGTCGATGCCGTCGAGGACGTCGACCGCCGCGCGCAGCCCGGACCGGGCGCCCCCGGGCAGGTCGATCTGGGTGATGTCGCCGGTGACGACGATCTTGGAGCCGAAGCCCAGCCGGGTCAGGAACATCTTCATCTGCTCGGCGGTGGTGTTCTGGGCTTCGTCGAGAATGATGAACGCCGAGTTCAGCGACCGCCCCCGCATGTAGGCCAGCGGCGCGACCTCGATGACGCCGGAGCTCATCAGCTTGGGGATCAGCTCGGGGTCCATCATGTCGTAGAGCGCGTCGTAGAGCGGCCGCAGGTACGGGTCGATCTTCTCGCTCAGCGTGCCGGGCAGAAAGCCGAGGCGCTCACCGGCTTCCACCGCCGGCCGGGTCAGGATGATGCGGGTCACCTGCTTGGTCTGTAAAGCGTTGACCGCCTTGGCCATTGCCAGGTAGGTCTTGCCGGTGCCGGCCGGCCCGATGCCGAACACGATGGTGTGGGCGTCGATGGCGTCGACATAGCGCTTCTGGTTGAGCGTCTTGGGCCGGATGGTCTTGCCGCGCCGGGACAGGATGTCCAGGGTGAGCACCTCGGCCGGGGTCTCGTCGCCACGGGCGGCATTGCCGACCAGCATCGCCACACTGTGCCGGATCGCGTCGGGGGTCAGCGCCTGGCCGCGGGCCACGATCGCCACCAGCTCGGAGATCACCCGCTCGGCCAGCGCCACGTCGGCCGGCTCGCCGGAGATGGTGATCGCGTTGCCGCGCACGTGCAGGTCGGCGGTGAGCAGGCGCTCCAGCGCACGGAGGTTTTCGTCGGCCGAACCCAGCAGGCCCACGACCAGGTCGGGTGGAACATCGATGGCGCTGCGAACCTGTGCGGCAGCGTTGGTCTCGCGGGACGTCACGTGGTTTCCGGTGCCTGCTTTCTGGTTTGAGCGGTTTGCCATGAGTCTACCGGCGGGCCCCGTCGCCGCTCGGCGATTCATCCCCAACCGCTAAGTACTATTTTCGGTACCGATCGCGGTACCATTGGCGACGTGCCGTCGCTCAACATCACCTTCACCGAAGAGGAGCTGGCCGCGGTTCGCACCGCCGCCGGCGGGGAGAACCTGTCGCTGCGGGCGTTCGCCCACCGTGCGGTCATCACCGCGGCGAGCAATCACCGGAAGCGCGTCGCCGATGCCGCGCGGGTGGTCGCCGAACGCTCCGCGGAGCTGAATCGCCGGCTGGCTTGACCGAATTCCTGGACCGCGACGACGTGTTGGTCGCCGGCGCGGCCGCCGTCGGTCACCTCGTCGAGGTCGGCGATTACGGGTTGCTCGACGCAGCGGTGGCCCGGCCCCGCGCGAACGTCTACGGCGTGGACGCCTATCCAGACCTCTGCACCAAGGCCGCCGCGCTGCTGCAGTCGCTGGCCCCCAACCACGCGCTCATCGACGGAAACAAACGCACTGCCTGGGCGTCGGCATGGACGTTCCTGCATATCAACGGGATCGAACTAGCACCCGATTTGGACGTCGACGCGGCCGAGGCGTTCATGAACACCGTAGCTACACAGGGAAAGCTCACCGTCGAGGAGATTGCGGTCACGCTGGCGTCATTCGGCACGCGGTGACCCGCCGAAACGGTTCACTTCTGAGGCCTTTAGTCCCTAGCTGAGCGAAGCCTAAGCGAGCTACGTTTCTATTAGCCGCAATGCGGCTGGCGGCCTGGGGAGGCGATCATCATGACAACTCCCAACCACGGCAAGCAGAATCGCGGCTCATCCGCGAAGGCGTACCGGCGCCACCGTGCGGCGCGCCTGGTCGCGTTGGCCGCCACCTTCCTGACATTCGGGATAACCCCACTCAGCACCGCACCGGCAGCGCAGGCCGACGATTTCGACCTGTCGGATCTGCTCGACCCCTCGGCCTGGGTGACCCCGTGGGACGGCATCGACTGGGGCTCCTTCTTCAGCCCCGCCGCCTGGGACGCCGTCTTCGGCAACCTGGGCGACCTGTCCACCCTGAGCGAACCGCAGCCCGCGGGCGCGCTGGCCGGTGATGACTGGTCCGGCCAGTTGGTCTACCAACCGGTGCCCGTCGGCGTAGCGGACTGGATCAACAGCGACCTCGGCCAGCAGGTCGACAATGCCATCACCCAGGCCGCGGGCCTGCACCTGATCGGCACCGGCGGGGAGGGCGCCGGCAATGGTGGCAGCGGCGGCGACGCCGGCTGGCTCTTCGGCGACGGTGGTAACGCCGGTGCCGCCGGCGACGGTGGTGACGCCGCCGCTGCCGCCTTCACCGCCCCGATCGGCGGCGCCCCCGGCGCGCCATAACTCCACTTCACTCCCAGCGCGGCGTCAGCACCCCCAGCGCGCGCCGCGCGCGAAAACAACAGGTGTTGACGGTATTGACAAGAAGCATTACTGTTGACGCTGTTGACGCTAGGAGTTTTGTGGTGACCATCGCACTGAAGGAAGACGACCGCGAGTTCGTGTCGGAGGCGACTCGGGAGTTCGAGCGGGCACTCACGCGCGTGGTTGCCTCGCACGAACGCGCCGGGCGCAGCGCCAACGTCGTGCTCGGCGACCCCCGATCCTTCGCCGAGCGGGCCGTGCAGGCCACCGCACCCGAGGCGTCACCGTGGGACGAACTCGTCGGCCCGTTCCTTCGCAGCGACGGAGTCCAGGCCCGGCTCGGGATCAGCCGTCAGGCCGTCGCCGCCAAGGCGGCTCGGCGCCGCCTGTTGCGGACCATCACCGCTGACGGTGAGCACCTCTATCCGCTGTGGCAATTCGCCGGCGACCAGCTCCTCGACGGGCTCGTCGAGGTGTTCGCACTGTTCCCCGAATCGGCGGTGGACGGATGGACGGTGGCGGCCTGGCTGCGCACCCCCGACCCTGATCTCGGCGAGTCCCCCCTGGACGCGTTGGCTCGCGGCGAACGCGACAGGGTCCAGGCGGTGGCTCGCTCTGCGGCGCGGTCGCTGGGCGCGTGACGCCGCAGCGCACCCTGGGCGATCCGGGTGACCTGACCGGTTTCCCGGCTGCGGCACCACCGAGGCGACTCGTGCGGGTGTGCCGCGCCGGCCAAGGCACCTGGTGGTTCTCTTCCGACGGCTCCGGGCGGTTCGACCTCGAGACACCCGAAGGCACCTGCTACCTGGCTACCGACGCTTACGCGGCCATCCGGGAGGCCACCCGGCTGGGACCGGTCTCCACGGCCTGGGTGCAGGACCGAGAACTAGTTCAGGTGTCCCCACCGGATCGCAATGCGCGACTGGCCGCGACAACGCGCCAGGCGGCCGGTCGCTACGGGGTGACCACCGAACTGGCGACGGTGGTCCCCTACGATCTGTCGCGCCGCTGGGCAACCGCGTTCCGGGCCGCGCGCTTCGACGGCATTCGGCACCAGCTGCGCCACGACCAACGGACCCGGCCGTCGGGAATCGCACTGTTTGGACCCGCGGGCGCCGCTGCGCTCGGCGACGGCGTTCGATCCCCACTGACCACCGCCGAGATCGAGACCGCCGGCGTTGGTGTCTGGCCGCCGCCCCATTCGACGGTGCTGACCGTCGTACCGTGATCGGCGCATGGCGGATGAATCCGCACTGTCGCGCGCCCCAATCCCATAATGTGTATTGCACTTAGCCGATGGAGGTGCGATACCGCCGTTCTGCATAGCGGCATGCGGTCACCTCGATGGAGATCCAGGCGGTACTCGCCTACCCGCTGCTGAGGTATCGGGTAACCACCGGGGCCTTCCTGGAAGCGGACAGCTACATGTTCGTCGCACAGATTGGAGATGAGCCGTGGCTGTGCGTGGGGGCTGAAGATCAAGGCAGCCACTGGGAGGTACGAACTTACGGCCCACGCCATCGACCTGCGATCACATGTCACCGGTCAACGGACATAGGAGAGGCAATGACGACGAAACCGCGTACTGAAGCGGACTTTGCGGCGATGGCCGACGCGCTCGAATCCGGAGACTATGTCGCTGCCGGTCCCGTTGAGATGGGCAAGACCTTGCAGATGGGGCGACCAGCCCGGGGCGAGGAGCGAAACGGCAACAGCCCGGCAGACCGCGCAATCGGTAGCGGCCGAACGCCTCGTCCACACCAACGCTCCTGATTCCACCGCCCCGGACAGCCCGGAATCACCCCCAGCGCGGCGTCAACACCCCCAGCGCACCCAGCGCCACCGCGGCCGCCGTCGACGTCCGCAGCACACCCGGCCCCAGCCGCACGGGCACCGCGCCGGCCGAGACCAGCGCGGCAAGCTCGTCGTCGGTGATGCCGCCCTCCGGGCCGACCACCAACACCAGCGGCGCGGCCCCGGCCAGTGACACCGCGCCCAGCCCGTCCGACGCCGACGCGTCCAGCACCAGCACCACGGCACCCGCGGCAACCTGCGATCCGACCCACGACGGCAGCGCGGCCCCGACCAGCACCCCGTCCACCGTCGGCACCCAGGCCCGCCGGGACTGCCCGGCCGCCGCCCGGGCCACCGCCCGCCAGCGGCACAGCCCCTTGTCGGCCCGCGCACCCTCCCAGCGGGCCACGCAGCGGGCCGCCTGCCAAGCCACAAAGGCGTCGGCGCCGGCCTCGGTGGCCAGCTCGACGGCCAGCTCGGAACGCTCGGATTTGGGCAGCGCCTGCACCACGGTCACCGCCGGCGCCGGCAGAGCCACATCCCAGCGGTCCAGCACCCGGGCGGTCAGCCCCGCCCGTGCGGCCTGCACCACCGAGCAGCGCGCCAGCACCCCGGCGCCGTCGCCCAGCGTCAGCTCCTCGCCGACCCGCAGCCGCCGCACGGTGGCGGCGTGGAATCCCTCGTCGCCGCCGAGCAGCACCGGCTCACCGACATCGGGCAGCGCATCGACGTAGAACAGCCCCGCCATGAAGCTAGCGGCCGGTGAAGGTTTCCCGCAGCCGGCTGAACAGCCCGCCGCCGCCGTGGCCGTGCGCCGAACGCACCCCGGCGGACTCGTGCTGGCGGTGCTCCTTCAGCGAGCGCAGCAACTCGGTCTCGCGGCTGTCCAGCCGCTCGGGCACCAGCACCTCGATGTGGGCGTGCAGGTTGCCGCGCACCCCGGAGCGCAGGTGCGGCATGCCGTGACCGCGCAGCGTGATCACCGAACCGGGCTGGGTGCCGGCCGGAACGGCGATCTCGGTGTGCCCGTCCAGGATCGCCTCGACGGCCACCGTGGTGCCCAAAGCGGCGTCGACCATCGGCACCGACAGATGGCAGTGCAGGTCGTCGCCGTCGCGGGTGAAGACGTCGTGGGGTTGCTCGTGGACCTCGACGTAGAGGTCACCGGCCGGCCCGCCGCCGGGGCCCACCTCGCCTTGGGCGGCCAGCCGGATGCGCATGCCCTCACCGACACCGGCCGGGATCTTCACGCTGATCTCCCGGCGGGACCGCACCCGGCCGTCACCGGCGCACTGGTGGCACGGATCGGGGATCACCTCGCCGACGCCGCGGCAGGTGGGGCACGGCCGCGACGTCAGCACCTGGCCGAGCAGCGAACGTTGCACACTTTGCACCTCGCCGCGGCCGTGACAGGTGTCGCAGGCCATCGGCCGGGAGTCGCCGTGGGTGCCGCGGCCCTGGCAGCGGTCGCAGAGCACCGCGGTGTCGACGGTCACCTGCTTGGTCACCCCGGCGGCGCACTCGGCCAGGTCCAGCCGCATCCGCAGCAGCGAGTCCGACCCGGGCCGCACCCGCCCGACCGGGCCGCGCGAAGCACCCCCGCCGCCGAAGAACGCCTCGAACACATCGCCCAGGCCGCCGAACCCGCCGAAGCCGTTACCGGCCGCGCCGCCGCTCTCCAGCGGGTCGCCGCCCAGGTCGACGATCCGGCGCTTCTCCGGGTCGGAGAGCACCTCGTAGGCGGCGCTGACCTCCTTGAACTTGGCCTGCGCCGCCTCGTCGGGGTTGACGTCGGGATGGTATTTGCGCGCCAGCTTGCGGTACGCGCGTTTGATCTCGGCGTCGTCGGCGTCCCTGCTCACGCCCAACAGCCCGTAATAGTCGCGTGCCACGCCTGACCCTTCCCTACCGCCGAACCCTGCTACCGGGCGCCCAGCACTTCACCGATGTACCTTGCAACCGCCGCGACACTGGCGATAGTTCCCGGATAGTCCATCCGGGTGGGGCCCAGCACCCCCATGCCCCCGTAGACGGTGCCCAGGGAGCCGTAGGCGGTGGACACCACCGAGGTGCCGACCATCTCCTCGGCCTCGGTTTCGTGACCGATGCGCACCGTGACCTTACCGGCTTCCTGCTGGGCGGCCAGCAGCCGCAACACCACCACCTGCTCTTCCAGCGCCTCCAGGATGGGCCGCAGCGAGCTGCCGAAGTCGGCGGCGTTGCGGGTCAGGTTGGCGGTGCCGCCCAGCAGCAGCCGCTCCTCGCGGTGCTCGACCAGCGACTCCAGCAGCACCGTCGCCGCCCGGCCCAGCGCGTTTCCCAGCCGGCTGCTGCCGTCGAGGTGGCCGGCCAGATCGGCGACCGCACTCGAGGCCGCCGAGATCTTCTTGCCCTCCAGCGCCTGGGCCAGCAGGTCCCGCAGCTGGGCCAGCTGGTGGTCGTCGAGGACGTCGCCGAGTTCGACGATGCGCTGGTCCACCCGGCCGGAGTCGGTGATGACCACCAGCAGCAGCCGGGCCGGCGTCAGCGCGATCACCTCCAGGTGCCGGACCGTCGACACCGACAGCGTCGGGTACTGCACGACGGCCACCTGCCGGGTCAGCTGGGCCAGGGTGCGCACCGCGCGGCGCAGCACGTCGTCGAGGTCCACCCCGGAGTCCAGGAAGCTCAAGATGGCCCGCCGCTCCGCGCTCGACAGCGGTTTGACGTCGTCGATGCGGTCGACGAACTCCCGGTAGCCCTTCTCGGTGGGCACCCGCCCGGAGCTGGTGTGCGGCTGGGTGATGTAACCCTCGGCCTCCAGCACCGCCATGTCGTTGCGGACGGTGGCCGAGGAGACGCCCAGGTTGTGCCGGTCCACCAGCGCCTTGGAGCCGACCGGCTCCTTGGTGGAGACGAAGTCGGCGACGATGGCGCGCAGCACCTCGAAGCGGCGATCATCGGCGACACCCACGGCTCGGCGCACCCCCTCAAAATTTTCCGCGAGACCGCATTCGTGCGGCTTCGCACCCGCGTTTTCGGCACCCGGCCGCAATCTCGCGGAGATTACCTCGGTGATCCACCCCATTTTACGGTGATCGACTAGTTTCGTTGCGTGACCGACTTCCCCTACACCGACCGGTTCGCCGTCAACCGCACCCTGCCCGAACACGGCCGGCCCCGCGAGGAGGTGCTCGCCGAACTGCGCACGATGGCCCGCGCCGAAGACCCCACCTGGGAGACCGGCAGGGTGTCGGGAACCATGTACTGCGGCGATCACGACCATTACCGCTTCCTGGACGAGGCGTTCGGGCTGTTCGCCCACGTCAACGTGCTGCAGCGCGACATCTGCCCGTCGGCGACGAAATTCGAGGGCGAGGTGATCGCGATGGCGCTGGACCTGATGCACGCCGATGCGGTCACCGACACCGAGCCGGTGGGCATGGTCACCACCGGCGGCACCGGCAGCATCATCCACGCGCTGCTGGCCTACCGCGACCACGCCGCCAGGCATCGGGGCATCACCAAACCGAACTTCATCAAGCCCGAGACCGGTCACCCGGCCTTCGACAAGGGCTGCCACCTGTTCGGCATCGAGTTGCGCAAGGCGCCGATCGACCCGGCGACCACGCTGGTCGACGTCGACTGGGTGGCGGCCAACATCGACGAGAACACCATCGCGATCATGGGCTCGGCCTGCAACTACGGCTACGGCACCGTCGACCCGATCCCGGAGCTGGGCGCGCTGGCGCTGCAGCGCGGGGTGGGGCTGCACGTCGACGGCTGCCTGGGCGGGTTCGTGCTGCCGTTCGCCGAGGAGCTGGGGTACGGCGCGAACGTGCCGCTGTTCGACTTCCGGGTGCCCGGCGTCACCAGCATCTCCGCCGACAACCACAAGTACGGCTACGCGCTCAAGGGCGCGTCCACCCTGCTGTTCGCCGACAAGGCCTACCGCAACGCGCAGTACTTCTTCCTGCCGGACTGGACCGGCGGCAAGTACATGTCGCCGGGCATCGAGGGCTCCCGCTCCGGCGGGCTGATCGCCGCGGCCTGGGCGTCGATGGTGCAGCTGGGCCGGGAGGGCTACCGCGGCTACGCCAAGGCGATCTTCGAGACCGCGTTCGCCATGCAGGACGCGGTGCGCAGCCACCCCGAACTGCAGATCATGGGCGCCCCGACGTTCTGCTTCAGCTTCCGCTCCGAGGCGTTCGACATCTACCACGTCGCCGACGCCATGAAGCCCAAGGGCTGGCGGTTCAACGGCCAGCAGTACCCCAACGCCATCCACATGGCGGTCACCCGGCCGCAGACCCAGCCCGGCGTCGCCGAAGCCTTCGCCCGGGACCTCGCGGAGGCCGTCGAGTACGCCAAGCGCCAGACCGCCGCCGGGCAGGTGCCGGTCAGCGGAGCGGTCTACGGCGGCGTCCCGGGCGGCATGACGGCGCAGGCCGCCCAGTTCATCGAGACGTTCATGGAGCACATGCTCGACACCCAGCAGTCGCTGCCGCCGGCCGGATGAACGCCTCCGACCGCCTGGTCCTCGCCGTCGACCTGGGCACCGGCGGCCCGAAGGTCGGGTTCGTCGCGCTGGACGGCACCGTGCTCTGGTGCGACCACGTCGAGGTCGCCACCAGCTACGGCGACGGCGGCGCGGCCACCCAGGACGCCGAGGAGTGGTGGAACATCATCGCCGGCGCCACCCGCCGCGGCCTGGCCGAGAGCGGGGTCTCCGGCGAGCAGGTGGTCGGGGTGTCGATCACCGGGCAGTGGGCGTCGACGGTTCCGGTCGGCGCCGACGGCCGGCCGGCCGGCCCGTGCGTGATGTGGATGGACACCCGCGGCGCCGCCCACAGCCGGGCGGCGCTGGGCGGCCGGGTGCAGGGCTACAAGGCCCGGGTGCTGGTCACCTGGATCCGCCGCAACGGCGGCATCCCCACCCCCAGCGGCGACGACCCGGTCGGGCACATGCTGTTCCTGGCCCGCCACCAGCCGGAAGCCCGCTGGTTCATGGAACCGGTCGACTACCTGAGCATGCGGTTCACCGGGGTGCCGGCGGCTTCGCACGCCTCGATGATGGGCGCCTGGCTGACCGACAACCGCAACCTGGCCGTGCTCGACTACGACGACACCCTGGTGCGGCTGGCCGGCGTCGACCGCGCCAAGCTGCCCCCGCTGGTGCCGACCGGCTCGATCATCGGCCCGGTGGCACCGGCGGTCGCCGCCGAGCTGGGCATCTCCCCGGCCGCGCAGGTGGTGACCGGCACCCCCGACCTGCACAGCGCGGCCGTCGGCTCCGGCGCGGTCCGGGTGGGCGAGCTGCACATGACGATCTCCACCACGTCGTGGATCAGCTGCCCGCTGCCCGCCAAGAAGACCGATGCGCTGCACCAGATGGCCACCGTGCCGGGCCTCGACCCGGCCGGCTACCTGCTGGTCAACAACCAGGACACCGCGGGCCGCAGCCTGCAGTGGCTGCGGGAGGCGTTCTTCGACGCGCCCGCCCCCAGCTACGACGCGCTGACCGCGCTGGCGGCATCGGCGCCGCCCGGCGCCAACGGGGTGATCTTCACCCCGTGGCTCAAGGGCGAGCACTCCCCGATCGACGACCGCAACGCCCGCGGCGGTTTCCACAACCTGTCGCTGGCCACCACCCGCGCCGACATGGTGCGCGCGGTGCTGGAAGGCGTGGCCTACAACAGCCGCTGGCTGCTGCACCGCGTCGACAGGTTCGCCAAATTCGCCGGCAGCAGCCCGCACAGCCCGATCCGGATCATCGGCGGCGGGGCGCGCTCCGACCTGTGGTGCCAGATCATGGCCGACGTCTGCGACCGCACGTGCGAGCGGGTGGCCGACCCGCTCAACGCCCAGCTGCGCGGGGCGGCGCTCTTCGCCGGCCTCGGCCTGGGCGAGCTGCGGCGCGACGAACTGCACGACCTGGTCCCGATCGACGGCGTCTTCACGCCCACGCCCGCGCACCGGCGGACCTACGACCGGCTGTTCGCCGAGTTCCCCGGCCGCTATCACGCCCAGAAGGCCATGTTCGCCCGGCTCAACACCCCGTAGCCAGGGGGCCGGCGGGTCCGGCGGCAGCGATCCGGAAAGTCTCGCGCTCACAGTGATTCCCCTTGTCGCACTGCTACGTTACCCACGTCGAGAGGAGCCGGGTGTACCCCGAAGAGACCCGCTATTCGTTCCGGCCCGGCGTCACCTGCCTCACCACACCGGCCGGGGCCGTGCTGCTGGCCCCACCCCGCAGCGCGAAGTTGACCGGGCTGACCCCCGGCCAGATTCAGCTCTGCAAGACGCTGAACCTCGGGCCGGCAACGGCTTCCGGGCTGTCCGCGGCCGCCGGTGCCGATACCGGCGCCCTGCTCCAGCGGCTCGCCGCGGACGGTTGGCTGACCCTCACCGTGCGCGACGGCGCCGGCGACCGGTACTCGCTGCTGCCGTTCGGCGCGCCCACACCTGCGCCCGGGCCGCCGCCGGAAGACCCGGTGCTGTCGAAATTCGCTGTGCTGCACCGTGATACCGACGGGTTCGTGATCGAGCACCCGCTGAGCTGGTGCGACATCGCGGTGCACGACGCCCGGCTGCTCGCCCTGCTCGATCCGTGTGCGGCGGCCAGCGACGGCGTCCCGGCGCCCGTCGCGGAGCGGTTCGTCGCCGATCTGCACCGCTGCGGCTTCCTGGTCGGCTCCGGCGCCGAGGCCGACTTCGAGTCGCTGAGCTGGAGCGCGCCGGATCTGTGGTTTCACCGCCGCAGCACGCTCGGGCCCCGCACCCTCACCTGGGAGCGCTTCGGCCCGACCAAGTGGGCCGCCGGCCGGTTCGGCCAGCCCCCGGCCCGCCGCGAGAACTACCCCGGCACCCCGGTGGCCCTGGCCACACCCGACCTGGCGGCCCGCCGCAGCCAGGATCCGACGCTGACCGCCGTCGTCGAGGACCGGGTCTCGACCAGGGCGTTCGACGACGCCCACCCGATCACCGCCGCACAGCTGGCCGAGCTGCTGTATCGCACCGCACGCACCCGCCGGACCGAATCGGCCGGTGCCGGTGAGGAACTGCTGTCCCGGCCGTACCCGTCCGCGGGCGGGGTGTACGAGCTCGAGCTGTACCCGGTGGTGCACAACGTCGCCGGCCTGCCGCCGGGCATGTACCACTACGACTCGTTCGACCATCTGCTGCGCCCGGTGGCCGCCGCCGACTCGCCCGCGGTGGCCCGGCTGCTCAAACCGGCGTCGGCGACCCTGGCCGGCGGCGCCGAGCCCCAGGTGCTGATCGTGATCGCGGCACGCAGCGGGCGCATCATGTGGACCTATGAGCAGATCGGCTACGCCGCCGTGCTCAAGGACGTCGGCGCGCTGATGCAGACGATCTACCTGGCCGCGACCGCGATGGGGATCGGGGTGTGCGCGCAGGGATTCGGCGACACCGCCGCGTTCACCGCCGCCACCGGGGTCGACGAGCGCCAGGAGTGCAGTGTCGGCAGCGTGATCGTCGGCCGCGCCTGATCAGCCCTGCGCGAGCACTTCCTCGTCGGTCATCGCCGCGACCTCCAGGTAGGCGCTCGCGATCAGCGCCAGCCGATCCGGTGTGCCGTGCTGCGCTTCCCGCTGCTGCAGCCGGGCGCAGAAGCCGGCGACGGTGCGGGTGGCGAACAGGTCTCCGACCACCGCGTGGTCGACGTCCAGCCAGTCGCGCACCCGCGCCACCACCGCGGTCGCCAGCACCGAGTCACCGCCGAGAGCAAAGAAGTCACCATGCACGCCAACCTGATCCACCCCGAGCACCTCGGCGGCGATCAGGGCGACGGCGGCCTCCGGGTCGGTGCGCGGGGCACCGCCGTCTTGGCCGGCCGTGTCGGCCGCATCGGTGCCGAACAGCGCGGCCACGGCCCGGCGGTCCAGTTTCGCGTTCGGGGTCAACGGGATTCGCTCCACCACGGCGACGCGGGCGGGAATCATGTAGTCCGGCAGCAGCTCGGCCACCGCCGCCCGGACCTGTTCGGGTTCACCGGGCGCACCGGTGACGGCGGCCACCAGCCGGCTCGCGCCGACCACCACGGCCACCGCGTCACGCACGCCGGGCACCGACCGCAGCGCGTTCTCCACCTCGCCGAGCTCCACCCGGTAGCCGCGCAGCTGCACCTGGTTGTCGGCCCGGCCCAGGAACTCGATCATGCCGTCGGGGGTGTAGCGGGCCAGATCCCCGGTGCGGTACCAGCGCAGGCCGTCGTATTCGACGAACTTCTCGGCGGTGCGCTGCGGATCGCCCCGGTAGCCGGCGGCAACGCCGGCGCCGCCGACCCACAGCTCTCCGGCCACCCAGTCCGGGCAGTCCCGGCCGGACGGCGCGACCACCCGGCAGCGCACGTTGCGCAGCGGAACACCGAACGGCACCGTCGCCCAGTGCGCCGGCGGGTCGCCGGCGACTTCGCAGACGGTGCTGTGGATGGCGGTCTCGGTGGCGCCGCCCAGCCCGGCGAAGCGGCAGCCCGGCACCTGCCGGGCCAGCCGGCGGGCCAGGTCGGCGCCCACCCAGTCGCCGCCGAGCAGCACCGCGCGCAGCGAATCCACCGGCCGGCCCTGGGCCAGCAGCATGTCGAGCATGCTCGGCACGCAGTTGAGTATCGACACCTGCTGGCGCGCAACCGATTCCGCCCACGCCTCGGCTGACGCGCGCTGTTGCGCGTCGATCACGACCACCGCCGCGCCGGCGGCGAACATGCCGAAGATGTCGTAGACGGACAGGTCGAACTCCAGCGCGGACAGCGCCAGAGCGCGGTCGGCGGCGGTGACGGCGAAGTGTTCGTTGAGGGCGTCGATGGTGTTCATCGCCGCCGCATGCGGCACCTCGACACCCTTGGGCGCACCCGTGGAGCCGGAGGTGAACAACAGGTAGGCGAGCTGGCCGGGGTCGGGCAGCACCGGCGCCGGCAGCGGCTCGGGGTGCGCGCGTGCCGCCTCGACGGACAGCCACGGGATCGCGCCGGCCGCGCCATCGCCGATACCGGCGACGACGCCGGCGGTGGCCAGGATCTTCGCGGACCGCGCCGGCGGCTGGTCGAAGCCGACCGGCACATACACCGCGCCGGCGGCCAGCACCCCCAGCACCGCCGGCACCTGATCGCGGCCCCAGGGCAGCTGCACCGCGACGGCGTCGCCGGGGCGCACCCCGCGAGCCCGCAGCGCGCCGGCCACCGCCAGCGCATCCGCGGCGAGTTCGCGGTAACTCCATTCCCCGCCATCCCAGAGCACGGCCGGCGCGTCCGGGCTGGCCGCGGCGTGCTCGAAGAAGCCCTGGTGCAGGCACCGGCCGCCGGCCGGGCCGGCGGTGGCGTTGACCGCGGTCCGCACCGCGGCCTGGGCGCCGGGCAGTGTCGCCGCGGCCGGCGCATCCCACCCGGCCTCGCCGTCGGCCAGCCGGTCCACCGCGGCGGTGAAGTGGGCGAACATCGCCTCGATCAGTCCCGGCGGGAACGCCGCCTCGCGCACGTCCCAGTTCAGCAGCAGTCCGCCGCCCAGCTCGGTGACCTGCGCGTCGAGCAGCACCTGCGGGCCCTGCGAGACGATCCACACCGGTTCGCCGAAGGTCTCGACGACGGTCTCGCCGAACAGCTCACCGAGGTCGAGCGCACTGGTGAACACCACCGGCGCCAGCACCGGGTCGCCGCGGTTCCGGCCCAGGTCGCGCAGCACTTCCAGCCCGGAATAGCCGGCGTGCGAGCCGCATTCGTACATCCGCCGCTGGATGTCGCGGGCCCGCTGCGTCACCGGCATGTCCTCGGTGACGTCGACGTCCAGCAGCACCGAGGAGGTGAAGTCCCCGACCAGCCGGTCGACGTCGGCGTGCACCGGCTCCCGCTGGAACAGCGGCACATTGAGCAGGAACCGGCTGCGCGCCGACCAGCCGCCGATGGTGTCGGCGAAGACGGCGGCCACCGCCATCGCCGGGGTGACCCCGCGCCGGTGCGCCCCGGCCACCAGCCGCTGCCTGGCCGCCGGCGCCAGCCGGTGCGCGTGGCGAGCGGTGCGATGCGCCGCGTCGGGGCCGCCGGCTCTGACCGCCGGAAGCTCGGGCGCACCGGGCAGCCCGGGCAGCCGCTGCTGCCACCAGCGCCGGTCGTCCTCCCGGGCGGCCTCGTCCCGGCGCAGTTCGGTGCGGTAGCGCCGGTAGCTGTAGCCGGGTGCGGGCAGTGCCGCTCCGCGGTACCGCGCGGCCAGCTCCGCCACCAGCACCCGGTAGCTCATCGCGTCGGCGGCCAGCATGTCGACGTCCAGGTGCAGCCGGCTGCGCCGGTCGTCGCAGCGGGTCAGGGTGACGTCGATGACCTGGCCGGCGGCGATGTCGAGTCGCTGGTGGGTTCTGGCGTCCCGCAACCGTTCCAGGGTGGCCTCGACCGCCTCGGTGCGCTGCCCGCGCAGGTCCACCACGGCGAACACATCGCGGCCCGGCGCGGGCAGGGTCTGCTGGGTGCCGTCGGGCAGGAAGCGGGTGCGAAGCATCGGGTGTGCGGCGACCAGGTCGGCCACCGCCCGCTCCAGCCGCGCCGGGTCGATTGCGCCGCCGTCGAACTCCACGTACAGGTGGGCGGCGACCCCGCCGAGTTCCTGCTCGGCGGACCGGCCGATCCAGTAGGCGTGCTGCATCGGGGCCAGCGGGAAAGGTTGCGAATCGGCGTCTTCGGCGCTCTCCGGTTTCACCGGCTGCGGCCGGGTCGCCGGCACCGCGGCGCCGAGCAGTTCCCGCCACGCGGCGACGGTGGGGTCGGCGGCCAGCTGGGCGAAGGTCACCGCCACCCCGCGCCTGCGCCAGCCGCCGGCCATCGCCATCATGGCGATCGAGTTCAGTCCCAGCTGGATCAGGTCGTCGTGATCGCCGATATCGGCGGCGGCGCAACCCACCTGGTCGGCGACGGCAGCCCGGATCTCGTCGCCGGTGAGGCGTTCAGCGGTCACGTCCGGCTCCTCCCGGTCCGGCCGTCAGGGCGGCTACGGCGCGCTGCCACAGACCGGTCAGCCGGTCGATGTCGGCGGCGCCGAACAGCGCGTCGCTCCACAGCCAGTTGGTGACCAGCTGCGGGCCCGCCGCGGTGTCCTGGATCGCCGCGCTCAGATACAGCGCGAACCGCAGCGGCAGTTCGGGTTCGGTGTCGAGGGGCAGGGCATCGGCGTAACCGCCGAGCAGCGGCGAGAACGGCTGGTCGGTGGCGCCGGCCAGGTCCAGCCGCCCCAGGTAGCTGAACATGATCTGCGGTTCGCCGGCCTCCCGCAGTTCGGGCACGCCGGTGACGTGGTGCAGCAGGCCGTAGTCCAGGCCCCGGTTCGGGATGGCGGCGACGTGTGCGCGCACCGAGTCCAGCAGGCCGCGCGCGGCGGCCGGGTCGGCCTCGGCCTGCGCCAGGCCGACGGCAGCGCTGCCGGCGCCGAGCCGGACCGGGTAGGCGGTGGTGAACCAGCCGACGGTGCTGGTGGTGTCGGTGTCCAGGATGTCGTCGGCCCGGCCGTGGCCGTCCAGCGCGATCAGGGTTCCGGCCGCCGCATCGTCCCCGCGCAGCCGGCGCCAGCCGGCCACCGTCAGGGTGGTTGCCGCCAGCAGGAATTCGTCCACCCCGCAGACACCGGCCAGCCCGGACAGCAGCCGCCCGATGCCCGGTGTGACCACCCGGGCGACCCGCAGGCCGGACCAGGTGTCCCGGCGCGGGTCGGGGTGGCGTGCACCCAGCGCGGGGTCGGGGTCGCGGACCTGACGCGTCCAGTAGTCGCGCTGGTCCGCCACCTCGGCGGTGCCGGCGCGCCGGCGCATCAGCTCCGACCAGCGCCGGTAGGAGGTGAACTCGGGCAGCGCCTTCGGTGTCGCACCCGACTCCAGGCAGCGCCACGCCTCGGCGAGCTCGCCCACGATGATGTGCCAGGACACCACGTCGACGGCCAGGTGATGGATGGTGAGCAGCAGCAGCCGGCCGTGCGCGGCGTCGGAGATCCACACCGCGCGCAGCATCGCGCCGCGCCGCGGGTCGATGCCCGCCAGTGCCGACCGGGCGCAGTCGGTGATCGCGGTGCCGAACGCGGCGCTGTCCGCCGCCGCCGTCTCGACGCGGGTCAGCACGTCGGCGGCGCTGACCGCGCCGGGCTCGCGGGTCAGCAGCTGCGGCCCGTCGGCGCCGTCGACCAGGGTGCAGCGCAGCGTGTCGTGGCCGTCGAGCAGCAGCTGCAGCATCGACTCGATGCTCGCCCGGTCGGCCCCTTCGGGCAGCCGCAGCAGCATGCAGTTGCTGAACCGCCGGTAGTTTCCGTACTCGAACAGCCAGCGCAGCATCGGCAGCGGCGGCACCGGCCCGTAGTCGGCGCCCGGCGCCGGGAACTCCCCGGCGCCGTCGCCGGCGTCGCCCAGCAGCGCCGCCAGCTCGCGGATGGTGGGCGCCGACAGCACCATCCGCGGTGTCACCGCCAGGCCGTGCCGGCGGGCCTTGTGCACCAGCGAGATCGCCATGATGCTGTCCAGGCCGAGGGCGAAGAAGTCGTCGTCGAGACCCGGCGGGGCGCCGTCGAGCTGCTCGGCGAGCACCGCCGCCAGCACCCGCTCGGTCCCGGTGGCGGCCGATTCGCCGGCGCCGGATCCGCTCAGCGCATCGGCGGCCAGCCGGTCCAGCACCGGGACGTCGAGTTTGCCGTTGTCGTTCACCGGAAGCTCGGGCAGCGCCACGATCCGGGCCGGCACCATGTAGGCCGGCAGCAGGCCGATCAGCGCGGCCCGCAGCCCGGCCGGCTCGGCGCCGCGATCCGGTTGCCACACCACGAATCCGACCAGGCTGGTGCCGCCGCCGTGGCGCAGCACCGCGACGGCGGCGTCGGCAACCCCGGGCCGGCCCCGCAGCGCGGCCTCCACCTCGCCGGTCTCCACCCGGTAGCCGCGGATCTTGACCTGGGCGTCGGCGCGGCCCAGGTAGCCGTACCCGCCGTGCGGCAGCCGGCGGACCAGATCACCGGTGCGATACATCCGCTGCCCCGGCCGCAGCGGGTCGGCGACGAACCGCTCCGCGGTCAGCCCCGGCCGGCCCGCATAGCCGCGGGCCAGTTGCACCCCGGACAGGTACAGCTCCCCCACCGCGCCGGTGGGCACCGGCCGCAGCGCCGAATCCAGCACGTAGCCGAAGCTGCCCTGGTTCGCCGTTCCGATCGTCGGCGCCGGATGGTCGGCGATCGCGGCCACCACCGCCTCCACCGTCGTCTCGGTGGGGCCGTAGCAGTTGTAGACGGTGGTCTGCGGCAGCGCGCGCAGTTGCCGCCACAGCGCGGTGTCGATGGCCTCGCCGCCCAGCGCCAGCACCGGCAGCGGCCGGTCCAGCAGCCCGGCGGCACGCAGCTGCACCAGCATCGACGGGGTGGTGTCGATCATGTCGATGCCGTGCGCGGCCATCTCCGCGACCAGCCGGTCGGCGTCGCGCATCTCCTCGGCGTCAAACAGGTGCACCGCGTGGCCGTCGAGCAGGCCGGCCATCGGCTGCCAGGAGGCGTCGAAGCTCAACGACCAGGCGTGCGCGATCCGCAGCGGCCGGCCCAGCCGCCGGGTGGCCGGCCGGTACACCCGCTCCCGGTGGTCGGCGGCGTACCCGCAGACCGCGGCGTTGGTGCCGACCACGCCCTTGGGCTCGCCGGTGGACCCGGACGTGAAGATGACGTAGGCGCTGTGCAGCCGGTGGCGGTCGACGTCCGGCGCGACGTCGGGGTGCCCCGCGATGCGGGCGGCGGTCGCGGCGTCGTCGAGCACCAGTGCCGGCACGCCCGGGCGCTCCGGCTGGCCGCGCTCGGTGACGGCGAGCACCGGCTGCGCCTGCCGCAGCAGCGATGCGACGCGCGCCGCCGGCAGCGTGACGTCGACGGGCAGGTAGGCGCCGCCGGCGGCCAGCACCGCCAGGATCGCGACAATGCACCGCGGCGACCGCGAAAGCACCAGCGCCACCACCGTTTCCGGCCCGACCCCGCGCTCGGCCAATTCGTTCGCCAGCCGGGCTGCCCGGCCGTGCAGTTCGGCGTAGCTGTAGCACAGCGAGTCGCCGAAGCTCAGTGCCGGCGCGTCCGGGGTGGCGCGCACCTGCCGTTCGAACTCCTGCCACACCGTGGTGCCGGTGATCGGCGGGGCGGTCAGCCCGTCGAGTTCGGCGCGTTCGGCGGGGGTCAGCACATCCAGCGCGTCGGCGGTGTCGCCCGCGGCGGTGCCGGGGAGTTGCCGCAGCACCGCCAGGATCCGTTCGCCGATCTCGGCGGCGGGCAGGTGCGGCAGCGCCGCAAAGATCGCCTCGACGACCACCGCCAGCGCGTCGTCCTGTGCGTGCGCCACCACCGTCAGCGGGTAGTGCGTCAGGCTCTCCATCGCCAGCGGGTGAAACCCGGTGTCCCCGAGGGTGGCTGCCCCGATCGCCGCCTCGATCGGCGCGTTCTCGAACACGAACAGGCTGTCGAACATGGCGCCGCGGCCGTGTGCGCGCTGAATCTCCGAGAGCCCCAGGTAACCGGTGTCGCGCAACGCCGAGGACTCCCGCTGCAGTTGCGCGCACTGTTCGAGCACGGTCGCGGTGCCGCTGACGTGATGCACCACCGGGACGGTGTTGATGAACAGCCCGATCATGCCCTCCACCCCGGCCAGCTGGTCGGGCCGGCCGGAGACGACGGTGCCGAACACCACGTCGCGACGGTCGGTGAGCCGGCTGAGCACCACCGCCCAGGCGAACAGCACCGCGGTGTTCAGGGTCAATCGGTTGTCGCCGGCCCACTTTCGCAGCCGTGCGGTGTCCGCGGCCGGCAGCAGCAGCGAGGTTCGCTCCGGCACCCCGGCCGCGCCGGCGCCGTCGGCCACCAGCAGCGGCCCGGTCGCACCGCGCAGATAGTCGTCCCAGCCGGCCAGCGCCGCGGCCCTGTCCTGGCGGGCCAGCCACGAGATGTAGTCGCGGTAGGGCCGCGCCGCGGGCAGCCCGGCGGCCGATCCGCCGGCGGCGTACACGGCCAGCAGCTCGGCGAAGAACACCCCCAGCGCCCAGCCGTCCATCAGGATGTGGTGCGCGGTGAAGATCAGCCGCCGCTGCGTGGTGCCCGGCACCGACAGCAGCACGATGCGCAGCGCCGGGCCCCGGCTCAGGTCGAACGGCCGGTGCCGCTCCGACCGGGCGATCGCCTCGAATTCGGTTGCCGGCGCTGCACGTTCGGCCCAAGGCAGCGCCGCCCGGTCCGGCACGATCTGCACCGGCCGGGGCACGTCGCGGTCCCAGAAGGCGGCCCGCAGATTGGGGTGGCGCACCAGCATGGCCTCGGCGCTGCGGCGCAGCAGTCCGGCGTCGACCGGTCCGTCGATGTCCACCTGCAACTGCATGGTGTAGACGTCCACGCCGTCGGCGCCGTCCCAGGACAGCTGGTGCAGCGCGAACAGCCCTTCCTGCAGGGGGCTGAGCGCGAGGACGTCCTCGATCCGGGCCGCGGTCACGGTGTTCTCACGTTCGGCCGTGCCAGGCCGCGGCCAGCCCGGCCAGCTCGGCGGCGTCCAGGCCCGACGCGCTCATCGGTTCGGACACCGAAGCACGTTCGGCCGGCGGTGCGGCGCCCCCGGCCGCCGGCGCGGCGTCTCCGGCCGCCGGCGCGGCGGCGCCGTCCACGGCGGCGGCCAACTCGGCGATGCTCTGGTGCTCGAACACCATCACCGGGGTCAGCGCCAGCCCCAGGGCGCCGGCCCGGGTGGCCCACTGCACCGAGACGATGCTGTCGCCGCCCAGGGCGAAGAAATTGTCGTCGGCGACCACGCCGGTGATCTCCAGCAGCTCCTCCAGCAACCCGATCAGGGCCTGCACGGTCTGCGCGGAACCGCCGGAATGCGACGGCCGCGCAACGGCGTTCGGCGCAGCGGGCGCCCGCAGCTCGGCCAGCACCGCGGCGGGCAGCAGCTGCAGCGCCGAGAGTCGCCGGTCCGGATCCGTCACCACGGCCGCGAGCACACCATCCAGCGCGTCGGCGATCCGCCCGACGGTCGCCGCCTCGTACAGGTCGGCGCCGGCGACCACCCGCACCTCGAGTCCCTGGTCGGGGGTGGCGGTCAGCACCACGCTCAGGTCCAGCAGCGCCTGGTCGAAGTCCGTCGGCACCACCGATACCGTCGTCCCCGCGGTCAGCTCGCGTGCCGGTGGCGCCCAGTCCTCGCCGCGGAACTGCACCGAGACCTGGAACAGCGGGTGGTCGCGGGCCGCCGACCGCGGCGGGTTGAGCCGCTCCACCACGCGTTCGACCGGAAGCTCCTGGTGTGCCAGGGCGTCGAGCACCACGTCGCGGCCGGCGGCGATGACGCCGCGCAGCGTCGGGTCACCGGAGAGGTCGTTGCGCAGCACCACCACGTTGGCGCAGGGGCCGACCAGCTTCGCCGTCGCCGCGTCGACCCGGGCGGTGACCGGGCTGCCCAGCGCGATATCGGTGCCGGCGCCGAGGTGGTGCAGCAGCACCGCGACCGCGCCCTGGTAGACCATGAACTCGCTGGCGCCGGTGCGCTCGGCGAACTGCCGCAGCGCGGCCCGGCGATCCGCCGGCAGCAGCAACGTCGCGGTCTCGGCGCGCCGGCGCAGCACCGGGGGCCGGGTGTGGTCGGCGGCCAGCGGGACCGTGTACGGCATGCCCGCCAGCACCCGGTTCCAGTGCGCCGCCTCGGCTTCGCCCCAGGCACTGTCCGGACCGAAGGCGAGGTGCTGCCAGGCCGCGTAGTCGGCGAACTGCACCGGTTCGGCGTCCCAGCGCGGCGGATCGCCCTGCGCGCGTGCCCGATACGCGCACACCAGGTCGTCGGCGACGATGCCCAGCGCGGTGTGGTCGGTGACGATGTGGTGGACGACCAGCAGCAGCAGCTGATCTTGCGGGCCCTCCACCAGCAGGGTGGCCCGGATCAGCGGGCCGGATTCCAGGGTGAACAGCCGGCCCCGCAGCTCGGCCGTGGTCGCGTCCAGGTCCCCGGCGGCGACCGGAAGCACCGCGAGCTCCAACTCCGACGACGGGTGCACCAGCTGGTAGGGCACCCCGTCGTGGTCGGCGAAATTGGTGCGCAGCGCCTCGTGTCGGGCCACCACGTCGTTGAGTGCGGCGGCCAGCACCGGCACCTGCACCGGACCGGTGAAGCGCAGCGCCAGCGCGGTGTTGAAGATGTCGTCGGCGCCGCGCATCCGGTGCTGGAACCAGATGGCGGCCTGGGCGTAGGACAGCGGCGGGTGCTGGGACCGCGGCGCGGCGGCCGGCGCCGGCCGCCGGGCCTCGCCGGATGGTTCGCCGGGGACCTCGCCGGATGGTTCGCCGAAGGCCTCGTCCAGGTCGATGTCGAACTCGGCGCGGAACCGGCGCACCAGTGCGGCCGCCAGACCGGCCGGGGTCGGGTTGTCGAACACCGCACGGATTGCCAGCTCCACCCCGAACTCGGCCCGGATCTGCGCGATCAGCCGGGCCGCCAGCAGCGAGTGGCCGCCCAGCGCGAAGAACGACGTGTCCGCCCCGACCCGCCGGCCGTCGAACAACGCCCCGAAGATCGCGCAGATCCGGCGCTCGGTCGCCGTGGCCGGCGCGCGGTACCCGTGCTCGGCCGGCCGGGTCAGGGCCGGCAGCGCCCGCCGGTCCAGCTTGCCGCTGACGGTCAGCGGGATCTCGTCGATCACCGCGTAACCGCCGGGCAGCAGGTAGGCCGGCAGCATCGCCGCGGCGTGCGCGCGGATCTCGTCGAGATCGACCGCGCCGTCGGGCACCAGGTAGGCGGCGAGCATCGGCCCGGCGTCGGTGTCCTCGGTGACCACCACGCAGTGCCGTACCGCCGGGTGTGCGGCGAGCACCGCCTCGATTTCGCCGGGTTCGATGCGCAGACCCCGGATCTTGACCTGCTGGTCGGCGCGGCCGACGAACTCCAGTTCACCGGCTGCGTTGCGGCGGGCCAGATCACCGGTCCGGTACAGCCGCCCGCCGGGGCTGAACGGGTCGGCGACGAACCGCTGCGCGGTCAGGCCGGCCCGGCGAAGATAGCCGCGGGCCAGCTGGTCGCCGCCGAGGTAGAGTTCGCCGACCACCTCGGCGGGCACCGGCTGCAGCGCGTCGTCGAGCAGGTAGGCGGAGACGTTGCGGTTCGGTCTCCCGATGGGCA
Organism: uncultured Mycobacterium sp.; assembly: GCA_964525125.1. Taxonomy (GTDB): domain Bacteria; phylum Actinomycetota; class Actinomycetes; order Mycobacteriales; family Mycobacteriaceae; genus Mycobacterium. The sequence continues at coordinate 25,486 of CAZGGK010000011.1, read as the reverse complement.
CCACCGCCGTTCGGTGCGCGCCGTCGACCAGCTGGTGGGTGGCGCAGACCACGGCTTCGGTCGGGCCGTAGTGGTTGCGTAGCTGCGCGTCGAAGCGGCCGGCGAACTCCTCGGCCAGCCGGCCCGGCAGGGCTTCGCCGCCCACCGGGACGTGCCGCAGCTGCCGCCACCGGCCGGCCTGCGGCAGCCGCAGCAGGGTGCTCAGCATGGCCGGCACCATGTGCAGCACCGTGACGCGGTGCCGGTCGATCACACCGGCCAGGTAGTCGAGGTCGGTCCAGGCGCCGGGTTCGGGCACCACCAGTGCGGCGCCCAGCGACAGCGTCAGGAAGATGTCGGCCACCGAGGCGTCGAAGCTCACCGACGAGGACTGCAGCAGCCGGTCGGCGGCGGTCATGGACCACTCGGCGGCGAACCCGTCGAGGTGCTCGGCGATCGCCCGGTGCGCGACGGCCACCCCCTTGGGCCGGCCGGTGGACCCGGAGGTGTAGATGACGTAGGCCAGGTTGTCCGGCCGCAGCGGCCGGCGCCGGTCGGCGTCGGCCGGCGGCGTCTCCGGCAGCTGCGCGGCGGCCGACTCCGCGGCGCCGAACTCCGCGGCGCCCAGGACCAGCACCGGATCGGTGTCGGCGATCAGGTAGCCGATCCAGTCGTCGGGGTGGGCCGGGTCGATCGGCAGGTATGCCGCACCGGATTTCAGCACCGCGAACGCCGCGACCACGAACTCGGCCGAGGCGGGCATCCGCAGCCCGATGATGCCGTCCGGCCCGGCCCCCCTGCCGATCAGCCAGTGCGCCAGCCGGTTCGCGCGGCGGTGCAGTTCGGCGTAGGTCAGCTCGCCGGCGTCCGACACCAGTGCCACCGCGTCCGGGGTCGCCGCCGCTGCCGCCTCCAGCAGCGCGACCAACGTCGTCGGCGGGGTGTCGACCGGTTCGCCGCGCGAGCGGACCAGCAGCGCGGCGCGCTCCCCGGCCGTCAGCATCTCCAGTTCGGCGATCCGCCGATCCGGTGCGGTCAGCGCACTCTCCAGCAGCTGCAGGTAGTGCGTCAGCAGCTGCTCGGCCAGCGCATCGGAGAGCACGTCGGACTGATACTCGAACTCGGCCGAGACGCCTTCGGGTTCGGTCACGATCGTCAGCGACAGCGGAAGCGCCACGGCGCCGGCGCCGAGGTCGAGCTGGTGCGTGCGAACCCCGTCGAGGGCGAACCCGTTGACACTGCCGCGCACCGAAAAGCCAAGCTGGACAAGCTGATCCAGGCCGTCTCCACCCGGCGCGCGGTGCGGGTTCAGCTCCCGCACCACGGCGTCGATGCCGGCCGAGGCGTGCCCGAATCCCGCCAGGCTGGTCTCCCGTACCGCCTCGACCAGTCCGCCGAAGGTGGCCGGCGCCGCAACCCCGATCCGCAGCAGCACGGTGTTGCCGAAGTAGCCGATGGCGCCCTCGCCGGCCGCGTCGCGGAGGCTGACCGGCACGGCGACCAGGAAGTCCGGCGCACCGGTGTAGCGGCGGATCAGCGCACCGAACGCGGCCAGCAGCACCATGAACGGCGTGGCGGCGTGCGAACGGGCCAGGTTCTCGATCCGCTCGGCCGTGCCGGCGGGCAGCGTCCGGCTGCGCCGCCCGGCCCGCCGGGACGACGCCGCCGGGCGGGAGCCGGGCAGTTCCAGCGGTTCCGGGGGCGGCCACAGCACGCCCTTCCAGTACCCGGTGTCCACCGCGGCGGGCGGCTGCGCGACCGGGATCTCCGCGGGCACCGGGCCGTTCAGCGCAAGGCCGCGGTAGGCCGCGTTGAGTTCGTCGAAGAACACCGTCCAGGAGTCGTTGTCCCAGCAGATGTGGTGCACCACCAGAATCAGCGCGAACTCCCGCACCCCGGTGCGCGCCAGGGTCATTCGCAGCGGAACATCGACGGTCAGGTCGAACGGCCGGCCGAACTCGGCCTGCGCCAGGGCGGCGACGCGCTCGTCGGCCCGCCCCGGCCCGGTCAGGTCGTGAACCTGCCACGGCAACTCCGCCTCCTCGGCGAACTGCTGATAGGGCTCACCGGAGCCGTCGGCGTGATAGCTGGTGCGCAGGATCGGGTGCCGGGCCAGCACCGCGGCGGCCGCCGACCGCAGCCGGGCCTCGTCCAGGGCGCCGGTCAGCCGCCAGGCGACGCAGATGTTCAGGGTGGTGGCATCTCCGGTGGCGCCGGCGGTGCTGCCGTTCAAGGTCTGCAGGAACCACATCCGGCGCTGACCTGCCGACAGCGGGTAGCGCTCGCCGGCCCGGGTCACCGGCGCCGCGGGCCCGGCCGGTGCCGGCGCCGACGCGAGACCGCGCTGGTCGATGCGCCGCCGCAGCAGTTCCCTGCGGCGGTCCCGCATCGCCTGGGCGTCGTCCACCGGATTCACCACCGGATTAGCATAGGCTAGGCTAACTGCCCATGTCGGGTGGGTCGGCGCCGGATCGGACGGCCGGTGGGCGCAGCGCGCCGGACCTGCACGATCGTCGGATGGTGCTGGACCGCGCGGAGTTCGCCGGCGAATTCACGCTGCGCCGGCTGGACGTGGCCCGCGACCTCGACCTGCTGCACCACTGGATGAACGACCCGGAGGTGGCCCGGTTCTGGCGGATGCCCTGGCCCCGCGACCGCGTCGAGGCCTACCTGCGCCGCCAGCACGACGCCGCCCACTCCGCGCCCTACCTGGGCGAGCTCGACGGCACCGCGATCAGTTACTGGGAGCTGTACCGCGCCGACCTGGATCCGCTCGCCGCGCACTACCCGGCCCGGGCGCACGACGTCGGCTTCCACATGCTGCTGGGCCCGGCGCACTGCCGCGGCCGGGGACTGGCCGGCGACCTGATGCGCGTGGTGGCCGGCTGGCTGCTGGACGCCGACCCGCTGGCCACCCGGGTGGTCACCGAACCCGACGTCAACAACGAGCGGGTGATCCGGATGCTGCAGCGGGCCGGGTTCACCCGCCGCGGCGAGGTCGACCTGCCCGGCAAGCGGGCCGCGCTGCTGGTCCGCGACCGGGAACCGTCCGGCAGCTTATGTTAGCCTTCGCTAAGTTGTTGGCCTGACGAGCGAAAGGCACCGGTGCATGCCGCGCAACCTGGGCTGGATCAGGCAGTTCCACGCACCGGAGTCACCGGACAGCGCGCCGCTGCTGATCTTTCCGCATGCCGGGGCCGGCGCATCGACGTACCGGGCGCTGTCCAAGGCGCTGTGCGCCACCTTCGACGTGGTCGTCGTCCAGTACCCGGGCCGACAGGACCGGGCCGCCGAACCGGCCCTGGGTTCGCTGCCCGAGATCGCGGCCGGGGCGTTCGCCGAGTTCGCCGGGCAGCACCGCGGGGCGCCGATCGCCACCTTCGGCCACAGCATGGGCGGTTGGGTCTCCTTCGAGTTCGTCCGGCTGGCCGAGGCCGCCGGCATCGAGGTGGCGGCGCTGACCGCCTCGGCGACGGTGGCGCCCTGCCGGGCCGCCGACAAGCCGCCGCACCCGACCGACGACGAGAGCCTGCTGCACCACCTGGCGGCGCTGGAGGGCACCGACTCGGCGGTGTTCGCCGACAGCGGCCTGATGCGCCTGACGCTGCCGGTCATCAAGGCCGACTACCGGGCGTGCGATGCCTACAGCTGCCCCGACGACGTCAGGATCGCCGCCCCGATCCGGGCGATCGGCGGCGATCAGGACCCGATCATCACGCTGGGCGACCTCTACGCGTGGGGCCGGCACAGCGACGACGTCGCGGTCACCGTGTTCGACGGCGGGCACTTCTTCCTCAACGACCACGTCGACGCCGTCGCGCAGCTGCTGGCCGCGGGGCGCCGCCCATGACGCCGCCCGCGCCGCGCCCCGCCCACGCCGCCACCCCCACCCCGCCACCTCCGACCCCGCCACCTCCCACCCCGCCGACTGTGCGTTCTACGACGCGACACGCCGCGGACAGCGTATGAAACCGCACACTCGCGACGGCGGGCCAGCACACCGCGCGGCTCAGGCCGGGCGGCCCGGATGATCGGCGGCGCAGCGGCGGACCCGATCGTCGTCTCCGGGCTGGCCGTGGCGGTGCCCGGCGGCATCGACACCCCCGCCGCGCTGTGGTCGGCGCTGGCGCAATCCCGGGAACTGCTCTCGCCGTTCCCCCGGGACCGCGGCTGGCCGCTGGACGAGCTGCTGTCCCTGCACCGCCGCGAGGGCTGGGGCAAGGTCTGCGATTCGGGTGGATTCCTCACCGATGCAACTCATTTCGACCCGGCACTGTTCGGCGTCAGCCACCGGGAGGCCGTCGTCATGCACCCGCAGCAGCGGGTGGCGATGCGGCTGGCGTGGCAGGCGCTGGAGAACTCCGGCATCAATCCGGCCGCCCTGGACGGCGAGGAGGCCGGCTGCTACGTCGGGATGTCGATGACCGAGTACGGCCCCCGCACCACCCAGGCCGACGACTACACCGGGCACCGCACCGTCGGCATGGGACAGCTCGGGGGCGCCGGCCGGATCTCGCACAGCCTCGGCCTGACCGGCCCGTCGATCTCCGTCGACTCGGCCTGCGCCTCGTCGCTGACCGCGCTGCAACTGGCCGCCACCGCGGTACAGCTCGACGAGTGCGACTGGGCGCTGGCCGGCGGCGTCTGCGTGCTCGGGGCGCCGACGGCGTTCTACGAGTTCGCCCGGCTCAACGCGCTCTCCGACGACGGGCACTGCCGCGCCTACGCCGACGACGCCAGCGGCACGGTGTGGGGCGAAGGCGCGGGCATGGTGCTGGTGGAACGCGAGTCGCGAGCGCGGCAGGCCGGGCGGCCCGTCTACGGCCGCATCCTGGCGGTGCGCACCAACCACAACGGCAAGGGCAAACCCATCCTGGTGCCCCGGGTCCGGGCGCAGGAGCGGCTGATCCGCAAGACGCTGGACGCGGCCGGCATCGACGGCGCCGACGTCGGGATGATCGAAGGGCACGGCACCGCCACCCTGGCCGGCGACCCGGTGGAACTGCTGGCGCTGTTCAAGACCTACGGCGCGGCCGGGTCGCAGGCACTGCTGGGCTCGATCAAGTCGAACGTGGGCCACCCCCAGGCGGCGTCGGGCATCCTCGGGCTGATCAAGCTGCTGCTGGCCGGCCGGCACGGCGCCATCCCGCCAACCCTGTTCTCCGACAACCCGACCACGATGCTGGACTGGGAGCTGACCGGGCTGCGGCTGGCCACCGAGCTGCACGACTGGCAGCCCAAAGACGGTGTGCGCTACGGCGCGGTGTCGTCGTTCGGGGCCGGCGGCGCCAACGCGCACGCCCTGATCGCCATGCCCGCCGACGGGGTGACTGCGGGGTGACGACGTGACCGGATACCGGCTTCCCGACGGCACCGTCCCGGTGCTGCTGTCCTCGGACACCCCGGACCTGCTGCCGCGCGAGGCCGCCGCCCTGCTGGCCTACACCGCCGGCCACCCCGAGGTGACACCGGGCGAGATCGCCGCCTGGCTGTTCGCGACCCGCACCGCGCGCAGGCACCGGGCGCTGGCCATGGTCACCACCGGCGACGAGCTGACCGGCGCGCTGCGCGCGGTCGCCGGCGGCCGAGACCATCCCGCGGTGGTTCGATCCGGGGAGCCGGCCACCACCCGCCGCGTCGCCTACGTCTTTCCCGGCCAGGGCGGCCAGCGCCCCGGCATGGGCCGGGTCTGCTACCGGGACATCCCGGCGTATCGGGCCGAGGCCGACCGCTGCGCAGAGGCGTTCGGCCGGCTCACCGGGACCGCCCCGCTGGATTACCTGCTGGGCCAACGCGATTGCGCCGACGACGACGCGGTCACCGTGCAACCGGCGCTGTTCACCCAGATGGCCGGGCTGGCCGCGGCCTGGCGATCCTTCGGGGTGGCGCCGAGCATCACCGTCGGACACAGCCAGGGCGAGATCGCCGCCGCCTACGTGTCGGGGATGATCTCGCTCGACGACGCCGTCCGGGTGGTCGGGATCCGGGCCCGCATCGCCGACGGCGTCGGATCCGGCGACTACGCAATGGCTGTGCTGGCCGCCGGGCGCGACGCCGTCGAGGATCTGCTCGCCCGCAACACGGGGTGGGCCGAGGTCTCGGTGATCAATTCGCCGGACATGACCGCGATCTCCGGTGACCGGGGCGCGGTGCGGGCCGTGGTGGACACCCTCACCGCGGCCGGGGTGTTCGCCAGGGTGATCGGGGTCCGCTACCCGGCGCACACCAGCGCGATCAGCGGGCTGGGCGATGCGCTGCGCGCCGAGATCGCGGCCCAGCTGGCCGATCCGGTGTTCGCCGAGTCCGAGACCGCCTGTGTCGGTGCGACTCTCGGGGCGGCGATCACCCCGGAGCTGCCGGCCGATCAGTACTGGTTTCAGAACCTGCGCAACACCGTCCGGTTCGACAAGGCGATCGCCGCGGCGCTGGCGCTGGGGGCCGACACCTTCGTGGAGCTGGCCGAACACCCGACCCTGCAACTGGCGATCCAGCAGAACCTCGCCGCCACCGGCGACGAGCGGCTGGTGGTCGGCACCGCCGACCGCACGGCAGGGAATCTGGCCGAGTTCACCCGCAACCTGGCCCGGGTGGCGGTGCATCAACCCGACTACCGGTGGGACGTCCTGCGCGCCGCATCACCGGCGGTCACACCGGTGCTGGCCGACTTCCCCAACACCGTCATGAACGACACCAAACTGTGGCTGCCGCTGGCCGGCGACCCGCCGCACCGGCCCGGCGCAGCCCCGGCCACCCCGCCGGCCCCGGCCACCCAGCCGGCGCCGGCCACCCAGCCGGCGCCGGTTCGCCTGCTCACCGAGCGGTGGGTGCGGCTGGCGCACCGCAGCCTGGTGCCGCCCCGGACCATCGCCATCGTCGATGACACCGGCCGGTGCGCGGACCTGGCCGCCGCTTTGTCCGCGGCGGCCCAGGAGGTCGGCGCGGTCGCGGAGATCGGCTGTGCCGCAACAACCCTCGATACCCAGCTGATCCTGCTCCCGTCGAACCCGGCGCCGGACCTGCCCGGCGCGGCCGCCGCGGTGGCGGCGTTCTTCGCCGGCCGCGGCTGGTGGCCGGAACTGGCCGGCACGGTCGCCGACTGCTGGCTGGTGACGGTGGGCGGCGAGGCCGCGGCCGACGGCGACGCACCGCCGGACCTGGTGCACGCGGGCGTCAGCGCCGGCTTCCGCAGCATCGGCGCCGAACACCCCGGTGTGCGGTTCCGCCACCTCGACCTGCCGCCCGGGCTGGCGCCGGCGCAGGCCGCATCGGCCGTCGTCGCCGCACTGCACACCGCCGGCGAATCCGAGCTCGCGCTGCGCCAGGGCGCCCTGCACGCCAAGCGGGTCGTCGAGATCGAGCAAACCGGCGCCGACGGCGCCGACGACACCGCCCCGCAGAATGTGCTGATCGTCGGCGGCACCGGCAATCTCGGCCTGGAGTTCTGCGGCCACTTCGCCCGCCGCGGCGCCCGGCACATCACGCTCTTGTGCCGATCCGGCGAGACCGCCGCGGTCACCGAGCGCCTGCGGCCGATCCGGGCCGGCGCCGCCGCGCAGATCCGCGTGGTGGCCTGCGACGTCGGCGACCCCGACGCGGTGCGGCAAGTCGCCGGGCAGCACCGCGACGCCCCCGCCGACCTGATCGTCCATGCCGCGGTGCACTATTCGGGCACCGAGCTGGCCGCCATCACGACGCAGACCGTCGAGCAGGCGATGCGGCCCAAGGTGGTCGGAATTCAGCGGGTGCTGGAACACTTCGCCCGCAGCGCCGGCTGCCGGGTGCTGCTGTGCTCCTCGATCGCGGCGACCGTCGGCGGCCGCGGCATGATCGTCTACGCCGCGACCAACCGGATGCTCGACGCGCTGGCCCACCGGCTCCGGGCCGACGGGCTGGACTGCACCAGCGTGCAGTGGGGGCTGTGGGACACCATCCCCGATCTGGACCACGAGGCGATCGGCAAGCTCGCCGGCACCGGCTTGCTCCCCATGCGGCCCGCCGATGCCCTGGCCGCCGGGGTGCGCCGGTTCGACGGCAATGTCGGCGTCGCCGCCGTGGACGTGGACCGGGCGGTGTCGGTGCTGGAGACCTGCGGGCGCGCTGAGCTGCTGGCGCCGCTGAGCGACCGGCCCGCCGCAGCTCCGGCCCCCGCGGTGACCACCGACCTCGAACAGCGCCTGGTCGGCCTGCTGGCCGGGGCGATCGGCGTCGACGGCGCCGGGGCCATCGACATCGAGGTCCCGATGGTGGCGATCGGCCTGGACTCGTTGCAGGCCCTGGAGTTCCGCCGCCGGGTCAAGGCCGAGCTGGACCACGAGCTCAACATCGCGGACCTGCTCGGCGGGGCGTCGGTCGCCGACCTGCTGGCGCAGCTGGACGCGCGAGGCTAATCCCCGGCCCGGTCGCCGGCCATCGCCTCGCGCAGGCTCGCCGGACGCATGTCGGTCCAGTGCTGCTCTACGTAGGCCAGGCAGTTCGCCCGGGTGTCGGTGCCGAACACCACCCGCCAGCCCGCCGGGACGTCGGCGAAGGCCGGCCACAGGCTGTGCTGGTCCTCGTCGTTGACCAGCACCGAGAAGACGCCGGTGTCGTCGTCAAATGGATTGGTACTCATCGATTTTCTCCAGTGCCGGCGCCGTGGCGCCGATGTCGGCGCCGATGATGCGGTCGGAGAGCAGCCCCAGGCAGCTCAGGTTCGGGAAACCCGGCCCCTCGTTGAGCCCGGAGATGTTGGGCAGGAACAGTTTCGGGGTGACCCCGGCGACGGCCAGGTCATAGCCGATGGAGTCCTCCAGCCGCTCGTCGGTGAGCGGGCCGCCCAGGCACAGCTCCAACTGGTCCAGCGCGTGCTGGTCCAGCAGGGACCGGAACCACAGCGGGTCCGCGCCCGACCCGTCGACCACCAGGTCGAATCCGTGCACCGACTCGTCGCGCTGGCCGTCGCGGTCGGTGTGCACCGTGATGAAGATCCGATCGTCGCGGCTGACCACGCCGGCGACCCGGCCGCGCAGGTGGCGGATCCGTTCGTCGGCCAGCAGCGACTCCTGCACCCGGGTGGAGAAGACGCCGCGGTCGGTGCGGGCGATGAAGTCGCGCCGTTCGGCGCGGCTCAGCCCTCGCCAGGTGGCCGGATCGGAGAACAGCGAGTTCTCGAAGTAGCCTTCGCCGCGGGTGAACAGGGTGGCCTGTGGCGAGATCGCGGTGATCGTCGAAACCCGGTGGTGGAAAAGCTCGTAGAGCATCGACGCCGCGGTCTCGCCGCCGCCGATCACCGCGACATGGGCGGCCGCGATCCGGTCCTGGCAGGCGGCGCGGTGCCAGAACTGGGCGATCGAGAGCACCCGCGGGTCGCCGCAGAGGATCGCCCGGTGCGGCTGGCCGGGGCCGGTGATCATCAGCGCGTCGGCGGACAACCGCGAATCGCGGGTGTGCAGCAGCCAGCGCGGCCCGTCCAGTGCGATCGTGACCAGTTCGCCGCGGACGACTTTCAGACCGGCCGCCGCGGCGACCCAGCGCAGATACTGCGCCCAGGTGTCGTGGCTGGGCGCCGGCCGGCCCCGGTCCACCCAGCCGACGAACTGTTCGGTGGCGACCAGGTAGGACTGCCAGCTCCAGCGCATCAGCACCGCGTCCAGCTCGGCGCTGTCCCCCGGCGCCAGTGCCGAGCGGTACGGAAAGCCGATATCCTTCTCCGGGCTGGTGCCCAGGCGCTGCCGGCCGTCGGTCCAGCCGCCCTCGGCGCGCCAGTTGGCGGCCACCCCGGCCCGTTCCACGGCGACGATGTCGACCGTGTCGACACCCAGTTCGCGCAGCGCCGCCGCCTTCGCGGCCACCGCGACCGCCTTGGCGCCGGCCCCCACGACCGCGAGCCGGCCGGTCATCGTGCACCCACTGCCACACCCCTACCGCTTAGCCCAGGCTGCCCTAACTTTCTGTACGCTACACGATGTGCCAGCCCCTGGATCGCCGACCGGGTTCGTCCCGTTTCCGCCGCAGCGGGCCGCCGGCTACCGCGCGGCCGGCTACTGGACCGGCCGCAGCGTCGACTCGCTGCTGCGCCGGGCCGCGGCGACCTGGCCGGACCGGACGGCCGTCATCGACGACACCGCCGGCCACAGCTACGCCGAGCTCGACGGGCTCGCCGACCGGGCCGCCGGCGGCTTCGCCGCCGCCGGCATCGAGCCCGCGGACCGGGTGCTGCTGCAGCTGCCCAACTCGGCCGAGTTCGCCGTGGCGCTGTTCGGCCTGCTGCGCGCCGGGGCCATCCCGGTGCTCTGCCTGCCCGGGCACCGGATGGCCGAGCTGACGCACTTCGCGGCGGTGAGCCAGGCGGCCGGGGTGATCACCGCCCACCCGGGGCTGGCCGGGCAGTTGACGGCCGGCCATCCGGGGCTGCGCCGTCTCGCCGTGAACGTCGACGCGGAGCCGCTGAGCCACGAGATCGCCGTCGACACCGCGTCGCCCGCGCTGCTGCTGGTCTCCGGCGGCACCACCGGCCTGCCCAAGCTGATCCCGCGCACCCACGACGACTACGTCTACAACGCCACCGCCAGCGCCCGGCTGTGCCGGATGACCGGTGACGACGTCTACCTGGCGGTGCTGCCGGCGGCGCACAACTTCCCACTGGCCTGCCCGGGGCTGCTGGGCGCGATCAGCGTCGGGGCCACCACCGTGTTCGGCGCCGACCCTAGCCCGGAGGCCGCGTTCGCCGCCATCGCCGCGCACGGCGTCACGGTCACCGCCCTGGTGCCGGCGCTGGCCAGGCTGTGGGCGCAGGCCTGCGACTGGGAGCCGGTGACCCCGGCGTCGCTGCGGCTGCTTCAGGTCGGCGGCGCCAAGCTGGCCGCCGAGGACGCCCGCCGGATCCGCGCCGCGCTGACCCCGGGCCTGCAGCAGGTGTTCGGGATGGCCGAGGGGCTGTTGAACTTCACCGGTCTCGACGACCCGGCCGAACTGGTCGAGACCACCCAGGGCGCACCGCTGTGCGCCGCCGACGAACTGCGCGTGGTCGACGAGGCCGGCGCCGAGGTGCCGGCCGGCGCCGAGGGCGAACTGCTGACCCGCGGCCCCTACACCCTCAACGGCTACTTCCGCGACGACGCCGCCAACGCCGCCTCGTTCACCCCCGACGGCTTCTACCGCACCGGCGACCGGGTGCGCCGGTTCGCCAACGGCTATCTCGAGGTCACCGGCCGGGTCAAGGACGTCATCCACCGCGCCGGGGAGACCATCGCCGCCGCCGACCTGGAAGACCACCTGCTCACCCATCCGGCGGTCGCGGCGGTGGCGGCGGTCGGGCTGCCCGATCAGCAGCTGGGCGAGAAGGCTTGCGCCGCCGTGGTGTTCCGCGGCGCCCCGGTCACGCTGGCCGAGCTGAATCGCTACCTCGACGAGCGTGGGGTCGCCACCCACACCCGGTGCGACGCACTGGTGCCGGTGCCGGCGCTGCCGATGACACCGGTCGGCAAGGTCGACAAGAAGGCCGTTGCCCGGCACGCCCTCGCGGCGCGGCGATGACCCGGCGCGCCAGGCTCGCCGCCCGCCCCGGCGTGCGATCGGTGCGCCGACCGGTCACGCCGGACGGCGACGAGCGCTTCGACCTGCACTACGTGCGCAGCGGTCCGGTGTCGGCACATCCGCTGCTGATCATCCAGGGCGGGCCCGGGGTGGCGTCGGTGGCGGTGAGCCGGGGCCTGCGCCGGCGGATCGCCGCAGCCGGCATCGGCGTCATCATGATCGAGCACCGCGGTGTCGGCCTGTCGCGGCGCACCGACTCCGGCGCGGACCTGCCGCCCGCGGCCATCACCGTCGACCAGGTGGTCGACGACGTCGCCGCGGTGCTCGACGACGCCGGCGTGAAAACCGCTGTCGTCTATGGCATCTCCTACGGCAGCTACCTCGCCGCCGGTGTCGGCGTGCGCCATCCCGACCGGGTGCACGCGATGATCCTGGACTCGCCGCTGCTGTCGCGCGCCGACATCGCGGCCACCCGGGCGGCGGTGCGGCGCCTGCTTGTCGACGGCACCCATCCGGACACCGGGGCGCTGGCACCCAAGGTCGCCCGGCTGATCGACGCCGGAACCCTGACCCCGGTCGGCGGCCAGGTCGCGGGCGCGCTCTACGGCTTCGGCGGTGCGCGCCTGCTGGACCGGCAACTCGGCCTGCTGCTGGCCGGCCGGACGGTGCTGTGGCGCATCCTGAACCGGATCGCCAGGTCGACCACCCGGGTGGTCCCGTACCGCAACGAACCGGACCTGGTCGGCCGCATCGCGTTCCGGGAACTCGACTACGCCCCCGCACCCGACGGTCTGCCCCTGGACCCGGCGGTGGCGATGCGCCAGATCTGGCCCGACCCGGTGGCTTTCGCGGCCGAGCCCTACGACCTGGTGGCGCAGCTGCCGCGGTTTCGCTGGCCGGCGGTGGTGATCTCCGGCGGCCGCGACCTGACCACGCCGCCGGCCGTGGCGGACCGGGTCGCCGAGCTGATCCCGGGGGCGACGCTGGTCCGGTTGCCGACGATGGGGCACGGCGCGCTCACCCTGCGCGAGCGCGCGGCGCTGCGGATCGTCGCCGCGGTGTACGCCGGCCGCCTCGACGCACTCGACGCCCGGGCGCTGGATGCGCTGCCGGCGTCGCCGGTCGCGCGCCTGGCTGCGGCGCTGCTGCGGCTGGGCGCCACCCTCGAAGCCGCCCTCCCCCTCCCCCGCAGGGGCGGTGCCGGAACCGGCGGTGCGGCACCGACGTCATCCGGGTGCCGAAATTGACTGGTGCCACCGTTGATTGTTGACTGAGGCGCGTGATATTCGGCAGATCGCCTAAGCGCAGCCACAACGCCTCTGCGGTGGTGACCGGCGCGGGCAGCGGCATCGGCGCCGCGTTCGCCGTCGAACTCGCCGCCCGCGGCGGCACGGTGGTCTGCAGCGACATCGACGAGGCCGCCGCGGCGCGCACCGCCGACGGCATCAATGCGCGGGGCGGCCGGGCCACCGCGGTGCACTGCGACGTGTCGCGCCTCGACGACGTCGAAAAGCTGGCCGCCGCCGCTCAGGACTGGTTCGGCGGCGCACCCACGCTGGTGATCAACAACGCCGGGGTCGGCGCCGGCGGCACCCCGATCGGCGAGCTGCCGATCGCGGACTGGGCCTGGACGCTGGACGTCAACCTGTGGGGCCCGATCCACGGCTGTCACGTGTTCGCGCCGCTCCTGCGCGCGGCCGGCGCCACCACCCGGCCCCGGGGCATCATCAACGTCGCGTCGGCCGCGTCGTTCGGCGCCGCACCCAACATGGCGGCCTACAACGTCTCCAAGGCCGGCGTGCTGTCGCTGTCGGAGACCCTGGCCGCCGAACTGTCCGGAACCGGGATCGGGGTCACCGTGCTGTGCCCGACATTCGTCAAGACCAACATCGTCGAAGCCGGCCGGATCACCGCGCAGTCCACCGAACTGGCCGCCAAATTGATGCGCTGGACCGGCCTGTCGGCCACCCGGGTGGCGCGCGACTGCCTGAACACCCACGATCGCGGCGGCCTGTACTGCATGCCGCAACTGGAGGCCAAGCTCGGCTGGAACGCCAAACGATTCGCCCCGGAGGTGTTCACCCGCGCGACCGGCATCGTGTTCCGGTCCGGCACCGGCTGAGCGCCGCCGGCCGGGCCGGGGCTCAGGCCAGCGCCAGGAACAGCTTCTCCAGCTCGGCCTCGGAGACCGACCCCTTGCCGTCGCCGCCCTCGCCGGTCAGGCACTCCCGCAGCCCGCTGGCCACGATCTTGAAGCCGGCCCGGTCCAGCGCCCGCGACACCGCCGCCAGCTGGGTGACGACGTCCTTGCAGTTACGCCCGTTCTCGATCATCGCGATCACCCCGGCGAGCTGGCCGTGGGCGCGACGCAGCCGGTTCAGCACCACCTTGACGTTCTCGTCGTTGTCTACCACGTGAAGTCCTTCCGTCAACGTCGCAAGCATACCCTACCGGGTATAACTTCGGGGGCGGTCCCGGTGACGTCAGTGCCGGGCGACCAGATACGGCGCCAGGGTGGCCAGCTTCTCGCAGGTCTCCTCGAACTCGCGGTCCGGCGTGGACCCCTCGATGATGCCGGCGCCGGCCCGCAGCCAGGTCCGCGCGTCCCGCGCCGTGTCCTCGTAGGCCGCCCGCAGGGTCAGCGCCGCATCCAGGCCACCGTCGGCGGAGAACATCACCACCGCGCCCGAGTACAGCCCCCGCGGACACTCGTCCAGGCGCAGGATGGCGTCGAACCCGGCCGGCTTGGGGATGCCGGACGCGGTGACGGCCGGGAACAGCGCCTCCAGGGCGTCCATCCGGGTGAACGTGGCGCCCAGGCGGGCACTGACCGTCGAACCCAGGTGCTGCACGCTGCCCCGCTCGCGCACCGTCATGAAATCGGTGACGGCGGCGGTGCCGGGCTCGGCGACCTCGGCGACCTCGGCCACCGAGGTGCGCACCGAGATCGCGTGCTCGACGATCTCCTTGGCGTTGGATTCCAGGTCGTCGCGGGCAGCCCGGTCGGCGGCGATGCCGCGGCCCAACGCCCGGGTGCCGGCCAGCGGCTCGGTGACCACCACGCCGTCGGGCCGGACTTCGGCCACCAGTTCGGGACTGTAGCCGAGCGCGCGAATGCCGCCGAGCCGCAGCAGAAACGATCGCGCCGGGGTGTTGTGCCGGCGGCCCAGCCGATACGTCGACGGGAAGTCCAGGGCGAACGGCACCTCGACGCAGCGGGACAGGATCACCTTGCGGTAGCGGCCGGCCGCGATCTCGCCCAGGGCGCCCTGCACCCGGTCCCGGTAACCGCCGGCATCCGCGCGCACCTCGACCCGGCGGGGCGCGGGCACCGGCGGCACGCCGTCGGCGAGCAGCCGATCCAGCACCTGCCGGTGGCCGTCCTCGGCGTCGAACAGCTCCACCCGATCCGCGCCGACCACGATCCGGGTGCCGGGCCAGAACACCCGCGCCAGCGGCGTCTTCGCCGCCAGCCGATCCCCCAGCCCGAACCGGTAGGCGCCGAACTCGAAGGCGATCCAGCCGAACGCCTGGTCGGCCTCCAGCAGCAGCCGGTCCACCGCGTCCCCCAGCACCGGCCCGGGCCGGCCGGACCAGGCTTGGCGCCGGGTGACACCGTCGCGGACGATACGCAGCTCGTCGCTGTCCAACTCGACCGCCGCCCGGGTGCCGATGGCCAGCGTCCAGACCCCGGCGCGTTCGTAGAGCAGGTAGTCCCGGCCGTCGCATTCGGGCAGCGCGGCGGCCAGTGCGGCCGCCACGTCGGCCGGCTCGACACCGGCCGGCAGCGGAACCGACGGAGCGCTGGCGGATACCGCTTCGAGGCCGAGATCGGTCACGGTTAGTAAATGTAGCCTAACCTACGAACTCGGCGGTCACCGCGGCTACTTTCCGGAGGCCGCCCGCAGCAGCTCGGTCGCCGATTCCGTCGACAGCCGCCAGCCGCCCTGGTCGACGAAGCCGATGTTCATGGTGCGCGGCGCCAGCTTCGGGCCGGACACGGTCACGTCGGCGGTGGCCTCGCCGGGGCCGGCCGGCTCGATGTTCGCGACACCGAACGCCAGCGGCAACTGGCCCTTGCTCTCGGCCTTGGCCAGTTTGTGATCGGCGATCGCGGCATAGGTGGGATCGATGCCGCCCTCCAGCAGGCCGGCCTTGTCGGCGAACGGCACCGCGGGGTCGGCCAGGCCGTTGAGCAGCCCGGTCAGCTGGTCGGCGGTGGGGATGTCGGCGGCCGGGGCCAGCGGCACACCGAAGACGGTGAGCTGGACCGCCGGGGCGGTGGTCCCCGATGCCGTCACGCCGACGGCAGCGGCTCCGAGGGCGGCGGTGGCTCCGATGGCCGTCACGGCGGCGACCAGGGCTTTCACGATCATGGTTGTCCTTCCACTTCCCAGCGGGCGCCGGTGATCCGAACAGTGCTTACATCGCCTAAACAATTTAGCCGGAGATTGCCGGCTCCCGCCCGGCCCGGACGCGTACCGGGCACATTCACACGGGATACATAGCTTCGCCGGCAGGTCGTAAGCTGAGCGGACTCACAGCAACGACGCGGGAGGGCCCGGTTGGACGAGGAGTTCGGCCGCTACCGACTGCGCGGCCTGCTGGGCGAGGGCGGGATGGGCCGCGTCTACCGCGGCTACGACACCGAACTGCGCCGCGACGTCGCCATCAAGGTCCTGTCCCCGCAGGCCAGCAGCGACCCCACTTTCGAACAGCGGTTCCGCCGCGAAGCCCACACCGCCGCCGGCCTGAACGAGCCGCACGTGGTGCCCATCTTCGACGCCGGCGAGATCGACGGCCGGCTGTTCATCGCCATGCAGCTGATCGACGGCACCGATGTGGCAACCCTGCTGTCCCGCAACGGGCCGATGGCGGCCGGGCACGCCGTGTCCGTCATCGAGCAGGCCGCCGCCGCACTGGATGCGGCCCACCACGCCGGGCTGGTCCACCGCGACATCAAACCGGCCAACCTCGTCGTCACCAGGAAGAACTTCGCCTACCTGATCGACTTCGGCATCGCCCACGCACCCGGCGACACCAGACTGACCAACGCCGGATCCGCGATCGGCACCGTCGCCTACATGGCCCCCGAACGCCTGCGCACCGGCCAGATCGACCACCGCGCCGACATCTACGCCCTGACCTGCGTGCTCTACGAATGCCTCACCGGCGCAGCGCCCTACCCGGTCAAGGGTCTCCAACAGCAGATGCTCGCCCACCTCGACGGAACCCCGCCCCGACCGAGCCGAACCCGGCCCGGCCTGCCGGCCGCACTCGACGCCGTCATCGCCACCGGCATGGCCCGCGATCCCGCCCAGCGCTACCAAACCGCCGGTGAACTGGCCGGCGCCGCCCGCGCCGCACTGACCGCCGCTCCGGCCGTCGCCCGAACGGCCGGCGCCGCTGCCCCGCAACGCCTCTCGGCGCCCGTCGCCCGGGACACCGCACCGCCGCCGGCCCACCCGGAACCCGGGCCGCGCCGCCGGCGGTTCGGTGTGCCCGTCGCGGTGCTGCTGCTCGCCGCGGCGCTCGCGGCCGGCATCGCCGGCTACTGGATCTACGACGGCCGCCGGCCCGCCTACCGCGTCACCGGGACCATCGGCGTCCCCAAGCCGGTCGCCGTGGGGGTCGACCCCGAAAGTCACACCGCGTACATCGTCAGCGGCGACGACAACAAGGTGGTGCTGCTCGACACCACCACCAACACCACCACCGGCGCCATCCCGGTCGGCAGAAACCCGTCCGCGGTGGCGGTCGATCCCACCGCCCGCGTCGCCGTCGTCAGCAACTCCGCCGACAACAGCGTGTCGGTGATCGACACCGCCGCCAACACCGTCACCGCAACCGTTCCGGTCGGCGAAGGCCCGTCGGGGGTGGCGATCGACCCGGGCACCCACACCGCCTACGTCGCCAACAACGGCGGTGACACCGTTTCGGTCATCGGCACCACCACCGGCACCGTCCTCGCCGGCATCCCGGTCGGGACGCGCCCGTACGGGGTGGCGATCAACCCCGGCGCCCACAGGGCCTACATCACCAACCTCGACAGCTACGCCATCGCCGTGGTCGACACCACCACCAACGCCGCCGTCGCCCCCATCAACGTCGGCAAGGTGGTGCGGGGGGCGGCGATCAGCCCGTCCACCCACACCGCCTACATCGCCATTCGCGACGACAGCATCGTGGCGGTGGTCGACACCCGGACCGGCACCGCCACCACCACCATCGCGGTGGGCCGCAATCCGCGTGGGGCGGCGGTCGACGACGACACCCACACCGCCTTCGTCACCAACAGCGGCGACAACACCGTGTCGGTGATCGACACCCGAACCAACCGCGTCACCAGCACCATCGCTATCGGCGCCACCCCGGTCGCGGTGACCGTCGACCCCAGCACCCACAACGCCTACGTCAGCAACCCGTTCGACCACACCGTGTCGGTGATCGAACCCCGCCGCTGACCGACCGGCCCCGGATCAGCCCAGCAGCACCCGCACCACCGCGTCGGCCAGCAGCCGGCCCCGGTCGGTCAGCACCAGCGACTCGCCCTCGGCGACCAGCAACCCGTCGGCAACCGCGACCGCCGCGCGTTCGCGCTCGACGGCATCGAGCAGCGCCAGCGGCAATCCGCTGCGCAGCCGCACCCGCAGCATCACGTCCTCGGTGTGCCGGTCGGCGTCGGAGAGCTCCTCGTAACCGGCGATCGGCAGCACCCGGTCCCCCAGCGACTGCGCATAGGCGTTGGGGTGCTTGACGTTCCAGCAGCGCAGATTGCCGACGTGGCTGTGCGCGCCCGGCCCGGCGCCCCACCACCGCCCGCCGTTCCAGTAGCCCAGGTTGTGCCGGCACCGCCCACCGGGCCGGCTCCAGTTGGACGCCTCGTACCAGTCCAGTCCGGCCGCGGTCAGCCGGGCGTCGAGCAGCCGATAGCGATCGGCCAGCACGTCGTTGTCCGGGGCGGGCAGTTCGCCGCGGCGCACCCGGCGGGCCAGCGCGGTGCCGTCCTCGACGATCAGGCTGTAGGCCGAGACGTGGTCGGCGCCGGCCTCCAGCGCGGCGTCCACCGAGCGCGCCAGGTCCTCGTCGGTCTCCCCCGGCGTGCCATAGATCAGGTCGATGTTGAGATGGGTGAAACCGGCGGCCCGTGCCTCGCGGGCGGCGGCCACCGGCCGGCCCGGCGTATGGATCCGGTCCAGCACCGCCAGCACCCGCGGCGACACCGACTGCATGCCCAGCGACACCCGGGTGAAGCCCGCGGCCCGAATCGTCTCGAAGAACTCCGGCGACGTCGACTCCGGGTTGGCCTCGGTGCTGACCTCGGCATCGGGGGCCAGCGGAAAATGCGCCCGCGCCGCATCGAGCACCCGGGCCAGTCGCGCGCCGCCCAGCAGCGACGGGGTGCCGCCGCCGACGAACACCGTGTCGACCACGGGTGCGCCCAGCCGGGCGGCGGCCAGCTCCAGTTCGACGCCGAGCGCCGCCACCCAGGCGTCCGGGTTGGCGCCGCCGAGTTCGGCCGGGGTGTAGGTGTTGAAGTCGCAGTACCCGCAGCGGGTGAAGCAGAACGGCACGTGCACGTACAGCCCGAACGGGCGCCGCTCGGCACGCGGGGCGATCTCGACGTCGGGCAGGGTGACCGTCATGACACCCGATCGTGCCAGCCCGGCCGTCAGCGCGGCTGGCGGGGAATCGCGATCTCCAGCTGGTTGACCAGATAGGTGACGAACTGGGTCACGGTGCCGACCGGAACGGTGCCCGCCTGCTGCGCCTGCGGCGCCCCCGCGTACTGCGGCGGCTGCTGGGTCTTCTGGGGCTGCACGTCCCGGATCCGGGACATGCAGGTCGGCCAGGCTCCCGGCCCCTGTTTGGCCAGAATCCGGTTGGCTACCGCGATCTGCTGTTCCCGGGTGGCACTGGCCGGCGATCCGACGCCACCGTTGGCCTGCCACGTCGCCTGTTTGATCTGCAGGCCGCCGTAGGCCCCGTTGCCGGTGTTGATCGCCCAGTTGCCGCCGGATTCGCACTGCGCGACGGCATCCCAGTCGATCTGGTCGGCCTGGGCGACCGGGCCCAGCAGCGCGGTCGAGGCGAACAGGACGGCGGCCGCGCCCAGCAACCGGGCCGATTTCCGGGCCGAGTTCATGCGGCGGTCCCAGCTTCGCCTCGCCTCCGGCGAGCCTTGCTGAACCGCCGGGTTCATGCGGCGGTCCCAGCTTCGCCTCGCCTCCGGCGAGCCTTGCTGAACCGCC